>CAZIRP010000004.1:0-40347 GCA_964541665.1 uncultured Caldilineaceae bacterium
CACCCGCCGCGTGATCTGCCCGTTGCTCTCCCAGTAGGTGATCTTGTTGGCGATCAGTGGGTCATCGGCCGCGGGTTGGCTGTTGCCTTCGGTGTCAATCGCCCGTGTGGTGATGGCGTGTTCACCCGGCGCGGCGTCGGGCCAATCCAGCGACCAGAAGCGCCAGGAGAAACGGCGCACGTTGGTGGTATCCAATGTCGCCTCCTGCCACGGACCGTCGTCGACTCGCACTTCGACTTTGGCGATGGGTTGTCCCCAGGCCGCGCCTTCGATGCGATAGGTGGCGTCGCTGCGTACCACTCGTGCCGGTGCGGACTTGAGCAGGCTGCGCCCCACCGAGCTCTCGCTCCAGACCTCTTCCCCGTTGCGCTCTTCTTTACGCAGTGTCACATAGTCACGTGCCATAAACTTGTTCATCAGCCGCCGACTGCGTACCTCGATCCGTTCCAGCCACTTGACATTGGCCACACCATACCAGCCCGGCGCGATCAGCCGCAGAGGAAAGCCATGGCGTGTGGGCAGCGGGTCGCCATTCATCTCGTAGCAGAGCATGTTGTAGGGGCTGGTGGCCTCTTCGATCGACATGCTGCGCGCAAAGCGCTGGGGGATCGTCTGTTCGCGCACGGTCTCCTCGCCCACATCAGCCCCATAGAAAGCGACTTCAACCGCATCATCTTGGATACCAGCCTCTTGCAATAGCGGGAGCAGCGCGATACCGGCCCAGCGCGCATTGCCGATAAGACCAAAATTCCAATTAAAGCCGTGATTGCCAGAACACTCGATGGTGAAGTCAAGCTCCTGGCGGGGCCATGTTTGCAGATCGGCCATGCTCAATATCATAGGATGCTCGACCAGGCCCGTGATTTCCAGTTGCCAGGTGTCCACATCAAGCTCGGGGCGACCATAGTGCGAGACAGTAAAAAATTGGTCAGGCGGCGTACTCCATGAATCCAGCGCTTCCCATTCGAGTAGATTGGTGACGCGCCCACCCGTAGGGTTCTCCGTCGGCTGATCCAGCCAGGGCAACACTTCGGCTTCTTGCCTGAGCGGCGCAGCATGGGTAAAGCGGTTGTTGAGCAAAGCCAGACTAGCAGCGGTGACGCCACCGGCGGCCAGCAATTCACGACGCGATAAGGTGAGGCTCTTCATCCTGCTCTCCTTAATATTCTCTTTTCATCTGTATTGGCTCTTTTTGGCGAGGCTGCAAACTATATTCCGCCAGTTGGTTTGACAAATGCCACAATAACAGACGAGGCGTCTTGTAAAGCGCGAAGAAAGCGTTAAGTAAATGGGAAGAGCGCGTTTTGCGCGGCGAATCACCGGTGGTCTATACTTTTTTGTTGGTGCCTAAATCATCCCGAGGAATGCGCTGGGCTATGGGTGAGGGTCTGGAATAATTATCATAATTTTCATAATAATTGACATGATCACCCTCTTATGCTATACTCCGCGCCGATCACACGAATGGCAAGATCCCGCCGGGTGAAACCCTTTTCCCCGCACGAGTTCAGGAGGCAGACGATAGTGGCAATTACGTGGCCGTGGGTAGCAAAACCTAAAGCAAAGATCCTCTGGCTGGATCTGGGTGACCTGGGCGATCTGGTCAATCCTTCCGGCCCGCACGAACAGTGGCAGGATCATGGGGTGGGGTTGTTGCGCACGATTATGCACCAGCATGGCATCATGACCGATCTGGCCTCGACGCGCGCCGTGACTTCCTGGGAACAGCTCGCCAAACAGATCAAAGGCTATGAGATCCTGTTGATGAATGTGCGGAGCTATACCTTTCCGGTTGCCTATCGCGCTGCGCAATTGTTTAAGGAATTGAACCCCACTGGGCTGATCATGGCTGGTGGGATGCACGCCACCGTCGCGCTCGACGAGATGGAAGCCATCCCCGAGTTTGACAAAATCTGCCAGGGGCCGGGCGAGAAGATCATCATCGATCTGGTGAGCGACCCGGATTCGTTCCCGCGTGTGGTGCAAGGTGTCGGGGCGCGATCAATGGCCGAATGGCCGATGATCGACCGTACTTTGTGGCCCAAACCGGCCAGTTGGAAGACCAAACGACGCTTTAATTGGCCGCTCGAACCCGAATGCGGCTGGGGGCCGGGCCCGGTTGTCACCTTGATGACCAGCCGTGTCTGTCCGTGGCAATGTGTCTTCTGCAACGAAAATTCGTACATCCCCAACATGGGGCGCCGCCCGGTCGAAGCGGTGATCGACGAGCTGAACTTTTTGGATCGCAAATATGGCATCGGCTCGCTGGTCATCCACGATTCGATGTTCTTCCAGAATCCCAAATGGCTGCGCGAGTGGATTGAAAAATACCCGAGCAAGGCCCGCAAGGTCTGGCCGTATTGGGCAGCAGGCCGAGCCGATACCGTGCGCCAATGGCCGGATCTCTTCGAGGCGCTGGTCAAAGAGACCAACTGGACAACGATCTCGATTGGTTTTGAATCGGGCAGCGACCGCATTCTGCGGCTTCTGAATAAAGAATGCACCGAGGAAGATAACTTTTTCGCCATCGATCTGGTCAATCGGCTGGGCGATGAACTGGAAGCCCAGGGACGCACCCCGCCAAAATTCTGGTCGAATATCATGTTGGGGATTCCGGGCGAGACCCATGAAGATGCCTTCAAGACTATGCGCATGTTGAAGAGCATGAAACGTGTGTTCCCGTCGATTTCATTTTATGCGCCCTATCCGGGTTCGGCGCTGGGCAACCAGTTGATCGCCGAAGGCAAGAGCCGCATGTCCAAAGACAACTATCACCGCTTCCCCGACGATGAGAAGGTGCATGGGGTCGATTACCAATGGTATCGCGAGCTGCTGGCCGGCAAATACGACGACGAGATCAATCGCGGCCTGCGCAATCTCGCCGGTTACGGGGCAGAGCTGTATCAGGGCAGCCTGGCCAAAGCATAGACCCCAGGACTACGGACTCAGGACTACGGACTACCATGAGCAGCTTTAGCAATCCACATTATATGTATCTCTTTGAGCTCAGGAATGGCAAGAAAAAATTAGCCTATGGCCAATCGCCCGAAGACGCGCTGGAGATTCTGCGCATCCGCCTGAGTGATGCCGAGATGGCTGAGATCCTGACTGATCAATACACCAAAATTTTGCAGCGTGATTTGCAGAAACATGTGTCGGAGTTGGGGTGACCATGCGGTTGACAGCGGCGCATAAAGCCCTCTTACTGGCCTTGATCGACGGGCAGACGCTCAAGGTGCATCGTGAGGTGGATGGCGCTAAGCGTTATCGTTTGCATCCGCTGGATGGGGCCCCGCCAAGTGAAGTGGATGGACGGCTGGTGAGTGAATTGCTCGCCGGGCGTCTGCTGGAAAGCAATATGAAATTCCCCGCCGCGGTCTTTTTGCTGACTCCTCAGGGAGCCCAGATCGCAGCCGATCTCCGCCCGACCGCGTCGTTGCCAGTGGGGCCACGCGCGTTTGATTCCTGATGCGGCACGAATATTTGGGGAAATTTTCATAATAATTGACAGAACGCAACATTTGTGCTATCCTCCTGAGATGCGATGGGGCAAACCCAGCGATTCACCGAAGCGAATTTCTCGCACACTCCTTATGGCTGGATGTTTCAGCCGAGGCTTGTGTAAGCTGACGCAGAAGAACAGCGTTGCTTCGCAGTGAACAAGGGGATTTGGCAGCGTTATATAGGCGGTGGGCAAAAAGGCAGGTAGTCGGTGCACGCAGTTCGCAAACACATCCTTGAGATCCTAAAAGAAAATGACGGGGCGACGGTTGCCGAGCTGGCCGAAAAGCTGACAATGGCCCCGGTTTCGGTGCGTCATCATTTGGATATTCTGCAAGGGGATGGGTTGATCTGTGTGGATCGAGTGCAGCGCAAGGGGTGTGTGGGGCGTCCGCAACAGGTCTATGAGTTGACCGAAGAGGCGACCGACTATTTCCCCAATAATTTTGCAGCTTTGGCCGGGAAATTGGCCCATCAACTCAAGCAGGTGTTGCCCCCCGAACAGATCCCCAGTGCTTTTCGGGCCATGGCGCAAGAGATCGCCAGCGAACTTGAGGAGGCGGATGAATCTGCCGCAACCTTGCCCAACCATCTGACCCGCGTGGCTGAGTTTCTTACCGAGCGGGGCTATTTGGCTCGCTGGGAACCGGTCTCGACCAACCCGGCGGATGGCTATCTCTTGCACAAGTGTAATTGTCCCTATGCCGGGGTGGCTGGCGAACATCGCGAGCTCTGCCTGATGGACCAGGCGCTGGTGGACGAATTGCTGGGGCAATCGTGCCTGCGGCTACAATCGATGGCCGATGATGCTCGTTGTTGTACCTATCAGGTGCAAGAGTTGCCAGCCGATGGCAGCGTACGCAACGAAATCCCCCTGGTGGGGATGGGCGGGGAAGGCGCGAGTGGATTGTGAGCGCGAAGATTCAGCTTCATCACACAGCATATGGGCGGGTAAGCATTCCAGCCCTGCCGGGCGACCTTGGCATTGAACCCGTACACGACAGCTTTGGGCGCCGCATCAACTATTTGCGCATCAGCCTGACTGATGCCTGCAATCTGCGCTGCGTCTACTGTATGCCTGAAGATATGCACTTTCGCCCGCGCCACGAGTTGATGAGCGATGAGGAAGTGCTTTTTTTGGTCAAGGTGGGCGCGAGCCTGGGCGTCAACAAAATTCGGCTCACCGGTGGCGAACCGACGATCCGCCCCAATGTGGTCGAAATTGTGCGCGAGATCGCTCGTATCCCGGGCATCAAAGACATCGCCATGACGACCAATGCGCTGCTGCTGCCCAAGCTCGCCAGGCCGCTGGCCGAAGCCGGGCTGAAGCGAGTCAATATCAGCATGGATACCCTCGACCCGGTCAAGTTTCAGCAACTGACCCGGTGGGGCAGCTTCGACCAGGTGTGGGCTGGGATCCGCGCCGCTGAAGAAGCCGGATTGACACCGGTGAAACTGAACAGCGTCGTGGTTCGTCATTTCAACGACGGCGAAGATATGATCGAGATGGCGCGCTTGACCCTCGAGAACGATTGGGAAGTGCGTTTCATCGAAATGATGCCTTTCGGCGAGATCACCGACTTTCAGCAGACCAATGTGGTCACGTATGAAGAGATGCGCCAGCGCATTGAGGCTGCATTTGGCCCGTTGGAAGAGGCCAGCTACGACTTTGTAGACCCCAGTCGGCCTTTCCGCATCCCCGGGGCAATGGGCACGCTCGGGTTTATCAGCAGTGTTACCGAGCCCTTCTGCCAGGGCTGTGGTCGAGTCCGGCTTACCGCGGATGGCAAATTGCGGCTTTGCCTTTTGCGCGATGATGAGGTAGATTTATTGACGCCTTTGCGCGCGGGCGCGAGCTTTGCAGAGATCCGCGAGCTGATGCGTGATGGTGCCTATCACAAACCGTGGGGCCACACGCTGGCGCAAGGGGTGATCGCCGAAAAACGGGCGATGAACCAAATTGGTGGATAAAGGGTGAGAGATTCCCGGGATGGATAGGAATTCGCAGGAGTTGCCCAACGGCAGATGCTACACTTCTCGATGCTCCTGAAATCCCGCCAAATCTCTCAGATGAGCAAAATAAATTCGGCACCAACAATCGTTGCCAACAATCGTTGATCGTCTTACTGAATTCAAGGAGTCACTCTCTAATGGTAACACTCACATCAAATGCAGCAGATAAGCTCGGCGGCATTATGGCGGAAAAGGGCATGAAAGAAAGCCATGCCCTGCGCGTCTTTGTCAAAGGCGGTGGTTGTGGCGGTATGCAATATGGCATGACCTTCGATGACAATGTCCGCGAAGACGACAACGTGTGGGATCAGCATGGTCTGCGCATTGTCGTGGATGGTACCAGTCTCTTTTATGTGGATGGGGCCAATATCGATTATGTCGATAACCTGATGGGCGGCGGCTTCCACATCGACAACCCACAAGCGACCAGCTCCTGTGGTTGCGGCAGCAGCTTCCGCACGGCCAAGTCGCACACCGGCGAAGAGATGCCGGAGAGCTGCGGACATCAGTGATCGCTGCTGGGCTCTCTGCGTAAAACGAGGAACAACCATTCCGGGTGAAGGGTCTCGTATCTGTGTAGGAATCCATTTGGGCGAGGAGTCGCAACGCGCTCCTCGCCCAAATTGTTGATACGACCAGTGCGCTTTGGGCCTTTAGCGGATCGGCGCGCTCCAACCCAGCAGGGGCACCCACGTAAACGCGATCAGGTACACATCACCAGGTACACATCACCAGGTACACATCATCGAGCAGATAAAGGCACGACTTGCGCGGTCGGCAGCGCTTCTGGCCATGCCCGGCGCGTGTAAGTCATTCAAGATAAAGGTGAGCCATGCCCAATCCTTATGGCGTCGCTGAACTCAGCGTGCAAGAAGTGGAAAAAAAGCGACAAGCGGGTGAATCGTTCGTTTGGCTCGATGTGCGCGAGCCCAATGAATTGCAAGCCGCTTATATTGATGATGAGCGAGTTGTTGAATTGCCGGTGAGCCGGTTATCCGCTTATCAATTGGATGCCATTCCCGAAGAATTAGCCGAAAAAGACCAGGAGGTCATCGTCTTTTGCCATTATGGCGGGCGCAGCGCGCAAGTTGCAGCCTGGCTGAGCCAGCAGGGCTGGACGAACGTCCACAACATGGCGGGGGGCATCGGTGCCTGGGCCGAGGAGATCGACCCCGACGTCGGAACGTATTGACCAAATAATTTTTATGAAATCTTTTTGAATAATTTGGCTAGATGCCAAAGCCGTGATAGAATGCGCGGCAACTCTGGGTGTGGCCTCGTCTGCCCTCCACCCTTCATCCGATTCGGAGGAAGTTATCATGCGTATTGCGTTGATCAATCCGCGCTTTCGTCTACCTATTGACACTCGCACCGCCCCCCACTTGGGTTTGGCCTATTTATCGGCAGTGAGTGAGCGGCGTGGCGATGAAGTGATGATCTTTGATTGCGATATTGAAACCGAGCCGGTCACTGAGTTTGTGCAGCGTTTCCGCCCTCACATTGTGGGGATCACGGCGAACACCCCCCAAGTGAAACAAGCCTGGCGCACGGCCAAACAGATCAAAGAAGTATACGACTGCCCAATTGTGCTCGGTGGTCCTCATGTCAGTGTCTTGCCCGAAGAGAGCTGCGAGAAGCCCTATGTGGATATTGTGGCGCGCGGTGAAGGGGAAGACACCTGGGTCGATATCTGCAATCGCCTGGAACAATATTTGCAGGACCAGCCAGAGTATCATGGCGATGCCTTTTTCCATCCTGAGAACGAGATCTTCCGCGACTGCCTCGGCATCAGCTACAAAACCAGCGACGGGCAGATCCACAACAATCCCGACCGGCCCACCATCGCCGATCTTGATAGCCTGCCTTTCCCGGCCTATCATCTCTTCAAGATGGATCGCTACACCAACTTGCAGCCCGCCACCGACCATGTGGATGGCGCGCGCAGTTTCAGCATCATGACCAGCCGGGGGTGCCCCTACCGCTGCACCTTCTGCAGCCAGAGCATTATGCCGATCAAGTGGCGGAGCCGCAGCCCGGAAAGTGTACTGGCCGAGTGGCGGCACCTGGTAGAAAAGTTTGACGCCCAAGAGATCGGGGTGCTCGACGACAGCGCCAATATTCGGGTCAAACGGCTCGAAGAGATGGCGAACCTGATCATCGAGAACAACCTGAACCATGTTTCGTGGATCTTTGTCAACGGTATTCGCGCCAACCTGGCGAGCAAAGAGTTGCTGGCCCTGCTCAAGAAAGCGGGGTTGAAGCGCACCGCGTTTGGGGTCGAAACTGGCGATCAGGAGATCATGAAGACGATCGACAAAAAGATCGACATGGACACGATCCGTCAGGCCTTCAAGAATGCCAAAGAGGTCGACCTGGAGACGATTGGCTTCTTTATCATCGGGTTGCCGGGCGAAACCCGCGAATCGATGCAACGCACCATCGACTTTGCTATTGAGCTCGACCCACTGATTGCCAACTTCTCGATGATGACGCCCTACCCGGGCACCAAAGTCTACGAGATTGTCAAGCGCCAAGGGCGTTTCCTGATCAACGATTGGGAAGATTATGTCTTCTTCGAGCAGCAGGCGCGCTACGAAATGGGCGAGATGACCGCCGAACTGGTCGAGGAGATGTACCGCAAGGCTTATCGCCAATTTTACCTGCGCCCGTCGCCGATCATCCGCCGCCTCAAGACCAAGGACTTCTGGTTTAATCTGCCGCGCAATATGCGTATTGCCCTGCGTACCTTCCTCCCGAAGAAGGAAAAGACGGGTCTGCGCAAACAGATCGAGGCCGAAGGAGCCATCTAATATGCGGATTATTCTCGCCAGCCCCGAAGCCAAAGTCTGGAGTGAACGCAAACACATTCCGTTGGGGCTGGGTTATCTCGCCGCGGTTTTGCGCGAGGGCGGCCACGAGGTAATGATTTATGATGCCGCCATCGAAGATGTGGGCGTCGACTATTATATTGACCAGGGCGAGGCCCAGGGCAAACCCTACCATCTGATCGGCATTACCGCGACAACGCCGCTGATTGCCGATGCCTGGGAGATGGCGCAATTAGCCAAAGCCCGCGGCTTGATCACCGTGCTGGGTGGCCCGCACCTGACGATTATGCCCTTTGAATCGTTTGAGCCGCCGCATGATCAATATGTCGATTATGCCTTCAAAGGCGAGGCCGAATATAGCTTTTTGGAGCTGGTCAATACGCTCGAAGCTGGCCGCGAACCGGGCATTATTCCCGGCATCCACTTTAAGCGCGACGGCAAACTGATCTCCAGCCCGGAAAGCCCGATGATTCCGGATCTGGATGCGCTGCCTTTCCCCGCGCACGATCTCTTCAAGATCGACCGCTATACCAATCTGCAACCCTTGACCGATGGCTTGGATCGGCACGCTCGCAGCTTCACGATTCTGACCAGCCGCGGCTGCCCGTACAAGTGCACCTTCTGTTCCAAACCGGTGACCGGTGATACGTGGCGCGCCCGCTCGGTCGAGAGTGTGGTGGCCGAGTGGAAGTGGCTGGTCAACGGTCTCGGCGCCACCGAAATCGGGGTGACCGATGACATTTGGAACCTGAAGTTGCCCCGTGCCAAAGAACTCTGCCGCCGGTTGATCGAAGAAGGGCTGAATCATGTGCCGTGGGTCACGGTGCACGGGATGAAGGTTAATCACACGGACCTTGAACTCTTCCAGTTGATGAAAGCTGCCGGTTGTAAGCGGGTGGGCTTTGGCGTCGAAAATGGCGATGAGAACATGCTGCGCAATGTGATCCGCAAAGGCCAGACGCTGAATCAGGTACGCGAAGCCTTTGCCAATGCCAAAGCGGCTGATCTGCAAACCATGGGCTTCTTTATCTTTGGTATGCCCGGCGACACCGAAGAGACGATGGAAAAGACCATTCAACTGGCGCTGGAGCTGGACCCCAAACTGGCGAACTTTATGCTGGCCGCGCCCTTCCCCGGTACGGTCATGTATGACCAGATCAAAGAAGGGGGCGAGGTCTTTGCCGATAACTGGACGGATTTTGCCATTCACGAGCAGAAGGCGCGCTTTGTGATGCACGATGGCAAATACGATCCCGACGTTGTGCTCAAGAAATGGCGCGAAGCCTATCGCCGTTTCTACCTCTACCGGCCTGAGCGGGTGCTGGAAAAGATGATGTTCAAAGAGAATTGGACCAACATCCCCGGCACATTATCGCAGATCAAACGTTTCTTTATCGGCAACAAAGATCAGATGGCCCCAGCGGAAAAGGCTGCGCAGCGCAAGGTTGCTGCATAAGCCGGAATGGCAATTTGCAATCAGTGATGGCCTGCCTTCCACCCCGCAAGGCAGGCTTTTTTGTGCGAGAAAATCATGCTCGGACTCATCCCAAAACTGCCACTCTATTGGGCGTTTCGTGCTTTTGGCTGGCCCAAAGTCAAACCCTTTTCGATTGTGATCAGCATCTCGTTTCGCTGCAATAGCAAATGTCGCACCTGCGATGTCTGGCGCAAACCCAACGATGATCTGACCGTGGAAGAGTGGGACAAAGTCTTTGCCAGCCTCGGGCGCTCGCCCTTTTACATGACATTCACCGGCGGTGAACCCTTTTTGCGCAAGGATCTTGATGATCTGGTGATCAGCGCGTACAACCATTGCCGCCCCGAAGTGATCACGATCCCGACCAACGGGATGTTGACCGAGCGGGTGGTCGAGATGACCGCGCGCATGTGTCGCGAATGCCCCACGAGCAGCATTGGGATCAACCTGAGCCTGGATGGGGTGGGCGATGAACACGACGATATTCGCGGGGTCGAGGGCAATTGGAAACTTTCGCTCCAGACCTGGCAACAACTCAAAGCGCTGCAAAAAGAGCACAAAAATCTGGTGCTGACCGTGCATACCGTGGTCAGCCGCTTTAATGTGCATCGCTTCAAAGAGATCTACAATGGGCTCAAGTTTTTGGAGCCGGATAGCTATATTACCGAAGTGGCCGAAGAGCGGGTCGAGCTCGATACCGTGGGCTGGGGCATCACCCCGCGCCCGCAGGATTACGATCCAATTGCGGATTTTCTGAGCCAGCAGGCCAGGCAGACGCCAGCCAAGGGTATTGCTCGCTTTACGCAGGCTTTTCGTGCGCAATATTATCAATTTGCCAAACGGGTGCTGCACGAGCGCGACCAGGTCATTCCCTGTTATGCGGGCTGGGCCAGCGCCCACATCGCGCCGAATGGGGATTTGTGGAGTTGCTGCATCCGCGCCGAAGCAGTCGGCAATCTGCGCCAACACAATTACGACATCACCCCAATCTGGCGTAGCCAGGCCATGGAACAACTGCGTGGGAGCATCAAGCGCAAAGAGTGCGCCTGCCCCATGGCCAACGCCAATTACGCGAATATGTTGTTACACCCTCCCACGGTCGCCAAGGTCGTGTTGGATGTGGTGAAGTAGCACAAAAAGGTAGTCTCTATGAAAAAACTCAGTACAATTCTTCTGGTTGTCGGCACAATATTGGGAGGCTGGGTTGTCGCGGCCCCGGTGGTGCGGGCAGAAGATTATACCTGTCAAGGTTCATTGGGGGTAACCACGGTGGATAATGTCCGCGTGCCCCCGAACGCGACCTGCCAGTTGAATGGCACGATTGTCGAGGGGAACATTGTGGTGGAGACAAATGGCACGCTGCACGCCCAACAGGTGCGGGTCGATGGGAATGTGCAGGCCGAAGGAGCCACCTCGGTCAATGTGACCGGCAATTCGCGCGTGGATGGCAGTATTCAGCTCAAACAAGGCGGCGCGGCCAATATTGATCTGGTCCAGGTCAATGGCGATATCCAGTTTGAGTCCAATCAAGGCGCGCTGCAGGCTACCAGAAACAGGGTAGGTGGCAACATCCAGGTTTTCCAGAATCGCGGCGGTGTCCACATTGCCGAGAATACGGTGGATGGCAATCTTCAGTGCCAGAGCAATCAGCCAGCCCCCACCGGTGGCTCCAATACGGTTCACGGCGAGGCGGAAGATCAATGCCGTAACCTGAGCGGGAGTGCGCCTACGCCAACGGCGACGGCCACGCGTGTTCCATCTCAACCAACGGCGACAGCCACAGGCGTCCCGTCTCAGCCAACGGCCACGGCCACGCGTGTTCCATCTCAACCAACGGCCACGGCCACAGCAACATTCCCGGGCCCAAGTCCCACAGCGACCAGCCGGGCCGTGCTGACCCCGCAATTGCATCTCCCGTTTATTGTGCGCTAACGGAGAAGCCCACCTCACTTGCCAGACTTGCCAGGCCACTGCCCGTCGCTCGGTGTGATATAATCCCCCTATCTCTTATACAGCGATATCATCACCCCACTTTGCACAGAGCGGAGGCAGCATGGCTTGGCAATTTGAACTTCTCCTTGAACCCAACGGCATCACCGAAGGCCCCGCATGGGATGGTAGCGGGCTGCTCTTCACCCAGATCAACCAGAATCGTATTTTGCGCTATGAGGGTAGCAGCGGGCAGATCAATGTCTTCCGCGAAGGCACCAACCGCGCCAACGGGCTGATGCTCGATCCACAAGGACGACTGTATGCCTGCGAAGGCGGCGTCCCGGGGCAGCCCGGTGGGCGGCGCATTGTACGGTATGAGCCCGATGGCGGCGTCACCGTGGTTGCGGATCAATTTGAGGGCAAAAAGCTCAACAGCCCGAACGATCTGGCGGTTGACTTGCAAGGGCGCATCTGGTTTACCGACCCGCGCTATGGCGATGACCGCAGCGACATGGAACTCGACCACGAATCGATCTACCGGGCCGATCCGCAAGCCGATGGCTCATGGTCGATCATGCGTATGACCTACGACACTACGGCCCCAAACGGGCTGCTGATCTCCCCCGACCAGAAAACGCTCTATGTCGCGCAAAGCAAATATGGCGATGGCGAAAAGCGTGAATTGCGCGCCTACCCCATCCTGGCCGATGGCTCACTGGGCGAGCATCAGGTTTTGCACAACTTTGCCCCTCACCGCGGCATCGATGGTATGTGTCTCGACCGTGAAGGCAACATCATTGCCACGGCTGGGTGGGAGGTCAGCGGCCCCGGCGGCATGATCTACGTCTTTGCCCCCAATGGCCGCGTGCTGGAGACCCATCCTGTGCCCTGCAAGCGCCCCACCAATTGCACCTTTGGGGATGCTGATCTGCGCACGCTCTACGTCACTTCGATTGAAGGCCACTTGCTGCGTGCCAGGACCGAGCGGCAAGGGCTGCTGCATTATCCAAAGCTGGGGTAGGAGCTCATCGCTAAAGGTCTCTTGCGTACTTGTGCGCAGCCGGAGAAATTGGGGCGGATCGAGTGATGCGTGAAATCTTCGCGCATCACGTTTCACCAAATCGGTGCGTTTTGTTAGCTGCAAACGTTTGGATCATGGAGTGGTTGTAACGTGACGGTTGTCAATTTGGTGGATGCAATGCCTCCCAGCGCACTCGGCCTACACCACCACTGACCGCGGTCCCAGCCACCGGCGCGCCGCGGTAAACGGTGGTCGGTTGGAGCAAGTCGCTGCGCTCTTGCGTTTCCTCTGCACCCTCGCCCACAGTGGCGATAAAGGCCTGACTCCAGCGGAATTTGTCGCGCAGATCGCCCATCACGCCGATCTGTGCCAGCGCGGCGACGGCCTCCGCCTGGAGCGCATAACTGGCCTCATCCATCACGGCCCCGGCGATGATCGTGCCCCGCGGCCACTGGGCAATCCACGTGGCCAGCGCGAGCGATGCGCCTGGTTCCCCATGCGTATTGAAGGCCACACTATCGAGCAATTGCCCGTCCGGCGTGATCGCGGCCAGGTTATAGCCAAGGGTGCCGACAGCCACATCCACCCCATTCAGC
Organism: uncultured Caldilineaceae bacterium; assembly: GCA_964541665.1. GTDB lineage: Bacteria > Chloroflexota > Anaerolineae > Caldilineales > Caldilineaceae > CFX5. Next base: position 13,369 of record CAZIRP010000004.1, read on the forward strand.
CAAATCTGCGCAAAATCGCCCACATCTTTGCCCGCGCTTTGGACAACGATGATCGGTTGTCCGTCTGCTGCGGACAATTCGGTTACGGGCGTCACCGGGCTCTGGAAGCGAACTTCCAGGCGATCCATGAGTTGATCGGCCATGCCTGGCGGTATCGCGAGCGTTGTCCATTGCCCGTCGCTGGCGGCGGTGAGGCTGGTCGCGGCCAGAAATTGTCCATTCAGCCAGAGTTCAACTTCGCTGGCTGGGCCAAAGAGCTCAAGCGCCAGCGTGCCACCCTCTTCCGGCAAATTGAGCAGCAGATCCGCAACGGGCCGCGTGGCATAACGAAGATGCTCCGCACGATCCACCACCGTTGACCACCCCTTGCCCAGGTAGAGATTCCCTGCCGCGGTTGCCAGGTTGATCTCCCGCGGCGGGGCAGAAGGTGCGCTCTGCACCGCGTACAAGCGGATCGTGTTGGGGCTGCCCGTCCAATCGCTGCCCTGCCATTCTTCGACCAGCGTGAGGGGCAAGGCTTCATCCACAAAGCGAAGGAGCGCGGGCGACGAACGGTCGACATCGACCGTGACAAAACGCACACCGAGATCGGCCAAAATTTCTGCGGCCCGAGATTGGTTGCGGGCGATCATCCGCTCAAGCTCAGCATCGATCACCGGGGCGCGATAGCGCGGCTCGCCCTCGTTGACCATCAGCGCGATTAGGTCGCCGAGCAGCGGGGCCTCGGTGAAATATTGAAACTTGTAGGCAGGATTGCGGCTGGTGTTGCCCCCCAATCGCCGCTTGCCATGCACCGTCTGATACCACTGCTGCATCATGATCAGCTCGTGGGAGCGGCCAAGCACGCGCGCGCCGTTACGCCAGCCAGTCGGCAATTCGAGCACCGCGAAATCACCCGGTTGCGCGGCCAGTGTCTGGTAGATCGCCGGTACGCGAAAGTCGTTGATTGGCAGGGGCACAGAGAGATGTTCGGCGGTGAAAAGCGCGATGAGCGTTACGGGGATGAGAAGATAGGGAGGGAGACGGTGACCTTCTCTCCAGCCCCTCGCCGCTTCCTCTCCCCATCGTTTACGCACCCATGCCCAAATCCCCACGAGCCCCAGCCCCACCAGCACGGACACACAAAGCAGCAGCATCACACTGTAACGGCTGGGGTAGCGGTTGCCATTAAAAAAGGGCAGCAGACTGATCAACGCAAAGGGGCCGGGGATCGCGGTCTCCTGTCCCAGCCAGCGGACGCGCGGGCCGAGGGTCATCAGCCAGAAGAAAATGGTGCAACCTAGCCAGAACCAGGGGTGCGTGCGGAGCCCGGCGTGGGGAGTGCGCAGGCCGCGCCAGGCACCGATCAACGCCAGCCCCAAGACTGAATAGCCAAGATAGACTTGTTGCCCGACATCGTTGGGAAAGGGCAAGCGGGCAACCCAATCACCCAGGAGCGGGTGCAGCCGTGTTGGCACAAGATAGCCAGCCAGATCGGCGCTAAAGGTGTCGCTGAAGCCGCCGCCGCTGGTGAAAAAGTCCCCCTCGGCGCGCATATCTGGCAGCATGGCTCCCAGGAATGGCGACAGACCGATGAGAAAGAGCCCCGCCATGAGGAGGAAAGGCAGTGCGAACCGGAATACCTGAACCGTGCTGCGAGAACCGTTAACCGCCAGGCGGGATAGTGGGCGGAGGTGGGCCAGCAGCAGCCAGAGGAAATAGAGCGCAATGAAGATCAGCAAAAAGCTGGCGTAGGTCAATTCGGCCCAGGCTTGGAGCAGCAGAAAGAGGGCGGCCAGCGCGCCATTGCGCAATTTGCCACGCAGATCCGCGCGGTGACCGATGCGCAGCACATAGAGCGCGCAAAAGGGAATCCACTGGCTGCTGGCGATGTTAAATTGTCCCAGCGCCGCGTAAAACAGTTTGGCCGAGGCGAAAGCATAGACAAGACCTGCCCCGAAGGCAGCGAGATAGAGACCGGAGACTGGGGACTGGGGACGGGAGACTGGTGTGAAATCTCTAATCCCTAGTCTCTTAGTCTCTCGCCGCAAAGCCTCCAGGACGAACAAAAACGCTCCATACCCACTCAGCACAAACGACGAGAGCAGCACGAGATTATTGGCAACGATCAGGCCAAAAACTGCTTGCAACGGAATGCTGAGCAGCCCATTGAGCGGGGTGAGGGTGTAGAAGGCGAGATTGATCTCGACCGGGTGGAACATCCAGCCGACGTGGAAGATATCAAAATTGCGTTGCTCGATCAGGTGATGTTTGATCCACCAGAGGTTCCAGCCGAGCGCAGGGTCATCAATTGCGTTGCCCGGCATGTGGGTAGTGAAGTGCCGAGCGAGCGGCCAGGTGAGGAGCAGCGCGGCCACGCTATAAACGAGAATGACCCAGGAATGAAGACGGCGCATAACGAATAGAGATTGGAGTGATTTGGGTGCGGGCGATCAAGCGCCAGGAGGTAGGGTGATGGGGGTAGAAAACTGCCATCGCCCTACCTCCTCATCCCCTTAAGAGACTGGCGTTACGGCGTGATCGGCACGGTGGCCGTGACCGTTTCATTCGCGGTAAGCGAGTTGGGGTTTTGCAACAGAGTCCCCATGCGCACGCGGGCGATCACCGCCAGTTGCGGATTGCTATCTTCCGCCAGCACAAAGACGCGATCAAATTGTTCGATGGCAAGCCCAATGTTGCCGCTGGCTTCGGCCACATCGCCCAGCAAAAAGTTTGCTTGCGGATTCTCAGCATCAAGGGCCAGGGCCTCTTCCGCCGCGGCTTGCGCGCCCGGCAGATTACCAACCTGCACACGATGGTTGCCCAGCAGCAGCCAGAAGTCGATCGGGTTGTTGGCCGTGAGCTGCCGCAAATTGGCCAGGGCCGCGTCCGCTCGCGCGCCATCGCCCTGTTGTTCGGCCAACACCGCTTCCCAGACCACTAATTCCGCGTCATCGGGCAACTCGGCTTGCGCAGCTTCGATCACCATCAGCGCTTCGTCCCACCGTTGTTCGGCCACCAACCGAGCTACTTCGCCTGTGGTGCTAACCACGAGCACCGCGCGCGGGTCGGGCGGGAAGAAATAGTCGATTGCCCAAAAGCTGCCGCCAACCACAACCACGAGCGTGATCAAGCTGAGGAATAGGCGGCGGATGGTGCGGTTGCGCCGTTTGACTACTTCACTGTCCAGGTGCCACCAAAAATTTTCAGCCGGGGGATTGGCCGCGCGGAGGTTTGCCAGCCCGCCGGCTTTGTTGGCCGCGGCCACAACATCCCCGGCTTTGGCGGAAATTCGATTGAGCAGCCCTTCCCAGCGCCCTTCTTCCGCCCGCAGATCCAAATCGGTCTGGGCCAGATTCTCAAAGTGGTGCTCGATCTGGTCGAGCAGGCGCAGAAAAGCTTCGCTATTGGTCGCGTTCAAGGAGACGATATACCGCTCGGCCAGTTCTAGCTGGTCGCGCAGATCATTTGCTGCACTGTTGGCGCGTGATTCAATTGCATGAGCCATGAAGGTCGTTTATCCCGTACCGTTTATCTACCTGTCGCTTATTCGTCGTCCTCATCATCGTCAGACAGGTTGCTGACGATCCCCGCTTTTTCCTCTTCTTCGCGTTGAATTTCGCGGAAAACTCGGTTGAGCCCAGATTTGATCTGGCTTTCGATCTTGGCTTTGCGCTCCAGCGGCACCGGGAACCATTCGAGCATTTCAGCAACGAGACCACTTTTGGTTTCGTTCTTGTTTTTGCCTTCCAGATAAAAGTCGCGGACGCGCTGCCGCATAAACTCGATATATTCGCCCACTCGGTAGGTGGCCTCCGGCGTGCAGACCGGCCCATGCCCCGGGATCAACTGGGTTGCGCCCAGGTCGCGGATCAGCTCCAGCGCGCGCAGCCATTCGAGTGTATTGCCTTGCGCCATGTAAGGGTGCTGATCGACCCAGACAATATCACCGACAAAGGCGATTTTCTCCTCGGGCAGCCACACCAAACTGGTTGCCGGTGTATGGCCGCCAACGTAGATCAGATCCACCCGGCGGTCACCATAGAGCAGCGTGGCACAATTGGTAAACGTAATGTGCGGCGGCACAATGATGATGTTGTTGAGCTGGGCTTGAATTTCTGGCTCGCGTTTGAAGCTGTTGCGCACGCGCTCCTTAAAGTTCTCGGTATACCCCGACATCTCTTTGTGTGCCCGTTCGTGGGCAATGACCTTGACCGGCATAAAATATTGATTGCCCAGGGCATGGCCGCGATGATGATCGGTGTTGATCATGTACAGAAAGGGCGAATCCGGGTACTCGGCCTCGATCTGCGCCCGCCAATCCATCGCCTGCTTGGGGATCAGCGGCGCATCTACCATGATGATGCCTTCGTCGGTATGGATAAAGCCCGGGGTACAGCCGCGATAATTGGTGTTGATAAAGATCCCCGGCGCTAATTCTTCGCGTTCCCCCAGCCCGGTCATGCCGATGCGTACGGCGCTGCGTCGTCTTGCCATCATGCCTCCTTAGCCTGTGATGTCCTCACGCATCACGAAAGTCATTGGTTGGGGGCGAGTATACCAGGATCGGGTTAACTTTGTCAAAGAGATAGAAATTATGTCAACTCGGCAATTGAGAAGCCCCCGTCTCTTGTCTCCCATCCGGCTAACCGCTTCAACACAGTGGCGCTTCAAAGCGACGCACTTTTGTGCTATACTGAATAACTCGTGGTACGCAGCGCCAATCGTTCGGCCAGAGGTAGGCGCAGCATTGAGCAGGCTACTTCCCCGCTGCGCTTGCGTACCCTCAGTGAATTGTCTGTAGTCCTGAATGATTGAGACTCATCCTGCGTTATAGGACTAGGTATTACCCACGCTTGGCTGGATAACCTACCCTCTCTCTCCTCTGTCTATACCACGGCTCTTGCAATGACGCACGCCGGTTCCGCCAGAGCTTTGCCTGTGATGAGCAGCATGTTGCGTTGAACCAGAGCTGTCCGCTCGCGACAGCCTCGTTGTAACCGATCAGAAACTTTATCGGAAAGGGAATCATGGCAGTCATGAAACGTTTAGCGGTTTTGACCAGCGGCGGTGATGCGCCAGGCATGAACGCCGCGTTGCGGGCTGTGGTGCGAACTGCGCTGGATGTGGGAGCCGAAGTCTACGCAATTTATGAAGGCTATCAGGGGATGATTGATGGCGGTGCGCGCATACGCCCCATGAACTGGAACAGTGTTGGGGGGATTTTGCACAAAGGGGGCACGATCATCGGCACTGCGCGTAGCGATGGTTTTCGTACGCACGAAGGCCGACTGATGGCCGCAAAGAACCTGTTGGCGCACGATATCAGCACCCTGGTGGTGATCGGCGGTGATGGCAGCCTGACCGGCGCAGACGCCTTACGCCGCGAGTGGCCAGGTCTGCTCAGCGAATTGGTCGAAACTGGTCAAATCACCGCGACCATGGCCGAGCGCCATCCGTTTTTGCGCATGGCCGGTTTGGTCGGCTCGATCGATAACGATATGTATGGCACCGACACCACGATTGGCACCAATTCGGCGCTTCATCGCATCACCGCGGCGGTGGATGCAATCTCCAGCACCGCGGCCAGCCATCAGCGCGCTTTTGTCGTCGAGGTGATGGGGCACAATTGTGGCTACCTGGCCTTGATGAGCGCGTTGGCTACCGGCGCCGATTTTGTCTTGATCCCAGAAAGCCCCCCGGACGTGGAAGACTGGGAATCCAAGATGTGCGAGATCTTAAGCACCGGGCTCAAGATGGGCCGCCGCGACAGCATTGTGATCATCGCTGAAGGGGCGATCGACCGCGAGGGGAATCCGATCACGTCGGAGCAGGTGCAGCGGGTGTTGAGCGAGAAGATGGGCGAAGATACCCGCATCACTGTGCTGGGCCATGTGCAACGTGGCGGCTCGCCGACCGCGCACGACCGCATCATGAGCACGTTGATGGGCGAAGCGGCCGCGCTGGCCGCCTTGCGCGCCACCGAAACCAGCGAGCCGATGCTGATCGGCATCCACAACAACCGGGTCAGCGAACGCCCACTGATCGAATGTGTGCGCAAAAATGCCGAGATCAACGAGGCGATCCGCACCCGGAATTTCGCGAAAGCGATGGAACTGCGCGGGCCGAGCTACCAGGCAGTCTTCAATATCTTGCGGACTTTGGTGCGCACCGCGCCCCACCCGCCGCGGCCCGGCCAGCGACAATTGCGCTTTGCCGTGTTGAATGCTGGCGCGCCCTCACCCGGCATGAATGCTGCTGTGCGCGCGATCGTGCGCCTGGCGGTGGATCGGGGGCACATTCCGCTCGGCGTGATGCACGGTTTCCGCGGCCTGATCGAGGGGCAGATCCAGGAATTGAATTGGATGTCGGTCAATGGCTGGGCCCCGACCGGCGGCTCGGAATTGGGCACCAACCGCAAATCCCCAACTGGCCGCGAGTTTTACGCCATTGCGCGCCACCTGGAAGACCAAAAAGTGGATGCGATCATCATGATCGGGGGCTGGTCGGGCTACGAAGGCATGTTGAGCCTGTGGAAAGAGCGCCGCAGCTATCCGGCCTTTCATGTGCCCATGCTCTGTATTCCCGCGTCAATTGACAATAACCTGCCCGGTGCAGAATATAGCATTGGCTCAGACACCGCCCTGAATGTGATCATGGAAGCAGTGGACAAGATCAAACAGTCGGCGGTTGCCTCCAATCGCTGCTTTATCATCGAAGTGATGGGCCGGTATTGCGGCTATCTGGCGTTGATGAGCGCGATCGCGACCGGGGCCGAACGGGTTTACCTGAACGAAGAAGGGGTCAAGCTCGCCGACCTGGTGCGCGATATTGATCTGCTCGTCACTGGCTTTAGCCACGGCAAGCGGCTCGGTTTGATGATCCGCAATGAGCGCGCCAACGATCTCTACACGGCCCCTTTTCTGGCCGCGCTCTTTGAACAGGAGGCCAAAGACCTCTTTGATGTGCGGGTTTCGGTCTTGGGGCATATGCAGCAGGGCGGGGATCCGTCGCCGCTGGACCGGATCATGGCCGCGCGCATGGCGGGCGAAGCCATCGACTTTATCGAGCGTGAGTGTGTTGGGAACGGGGAAGATGCGGCAGCCGCCTGTTTGGGGATTGTCGCCGAGCAAATTACCCTGACCCCTTTCTACGACATCCCGCGCATCTTCGATTTCACCCATCAGCGCCCCAAGCAACAATGGTGGATGCAGTTGCGCGAATTGGCCCTGATGCTGGCCCAGCCAGATCCTCATTTCAACAAACAGAACAAATAAGCACCGTGCTATTGAGCCATCTGCCTGCTGTCATCCGGCCCAGCCAGGGCAGAGCGAATCCAGACCCAGTGCAGGTTGCAGATTGCGGGCTTTTTCGTTACCCTACTGGAAAGCAAGTTGGCAGACAGCTTGGTGATTTAAAATAGCCACCAAAGGCGCTATCTGGGATGAAAGGAACTCTGTATGATCCACGAATCGGTCTATGAATTGCGCCAGCAAACCCGACCATATTTGAAGATTGCTGATGGTACGGTGGAGATAGTGGATTTGGAAAAACTGCGCAGCCAGGGGATTGACCTCCTCGTGCGCGATGCGGTCTTTGGCACGGAACCTGTCAAGCAATTCAGCCGCTGGCTGATTTGGGAACTGGGCCAAAGTCTGGGCGCACGCCCCGCGAGCATCCACGAGTTCTACATAGCGCGCGCCCACAACCAGTGGCAGGATCGCACCGTGCCCGCGATGAACATTCGCTTCACGACCTATGATACGATCCGCGCTGCGTTGCGGGCTGCCAGAGCGACAAACACCGGCGCGATGATCTTCGAGATCGCCCGCAGCGAGATGAGCTATACCGACCAGCCGCCCGCGGAATATGCCACCTGTGCGATTGCCGCAGCCATCAAGGAAGGTTACTTTCACCCGCTCTTTATCCAGGGCGATCACTTCCAGGTCAAGGCGTCGACCTTCAAAAGCAACCCCGAGGGCGCGATCCAGGAAGTCAAGGATCTGATCGCCGAAGCAGTGCCAGCGGGCTTCTGGAACATCGACATCGACACCAGCACCCTCGTTGAGCTCGACTCGGACGACCTCAACCAGCAGCAATATCACAATTACATGCGGTCAGCGGAGATCACCCAATTCGTGCGTGAACTCGAACCGGCCGGGGTCACGGTGAGCCTGGGCGGCGAGATTGGCGAGGTTGGTCACAAAAATTCCACGCCCGAAGAGCTGGAAGCCTACATGACCAATTACAAGAATGTCCTGGCCGAGCTGGGTGATTATGCTGGCCTGAGCAAGATCAGCGTGCAAACCGGCACCAGCCACGGGGGCATTGTCTTGCCCGACGGCAGCATCGCCGATGTGGCGGTCGATTTTGAGACGCTGGAAATTCTTGGCGCCCGCGCGCGTGATTTCGGGGCTGGGGGCGCGGTGCAGCATGGTGCAAGCACCTTGCCACGCGATTATTTCAACAAATTCCCTGAAGTGCAAACGCTGGAGATCCATCTGGCCACCGGTTTTATGAATCTTTTCCTCGACCATAGCCGATTCCCGGCGGGGTTGAAGCAGGCACTCTATCGCCATTTGGATGTGGCAAACGCCAAGGAGCGCAAAGCCAACGAAACCGATGCGCAATTCTATTACAAAACCCGTAAAAATGCGCTCGGCCCTTACAAACCCGAATCCTGGGCATTGACGCCGGACGAGAAGCAAGCCATTTATGGCACGCTGGAAGACGAATTCCGCTTCTTCTACGAAAAGCTGAATGTTGTTGACACCCGAGCCCTGATCGACAAACTCGTCACACCGGTAGAGGTGCATAAGCCGATGCCGATCAGCGCCCGCGCCGGTGGGGATGATCTTGGTCTGGCCGACTAAGACCCTATCTGCAAAAGGGGGCGGCCCCCGAAGCTGGGCTTGGCAGGCCGCTTTGGCGCAGAATTTACGAATAGACTCTACATGAGCTATGATTGCCTTATCGCTCTTCAAAAAAAGGAATTACCGCTATGATCACACTATTGGCTGTGCTGCTTTTTGTGGTGGGCCTGCTCAATCTCTTTTATAAGGATCTGGTTTGGCAACTCACCGCGTCGGGTACCGTGATCGACGGCCTGCCCAGCGAACGCAATGAGCAATGGGAGCTTTGGATGAATCTCGTCGGGGTTTCGGCCCTGATCCTGGGGTTCTATTTCTGGGGTTGGTGAGCGCTGCGGCTGCTAAACGCCGACACCTCGTTGCTCCAATTCATCGAGAAGTGGTAATAAGTCGAGCGGCTGCTTGATTGTATAATGCGGCCGCTCGCTCGCGTCCACGGGGATTTTGGGGCGACGTGGTGCCCAGTCCAGCCAAACGCTGATCATGCCGAGTGCATTGGCCCCTTTGATGTCGCGCGCCAAATAGTTCCCCAGCATCAGGGTGCGCCCATACTCGGCAGGGGCAATCCCCAATTGATCCAGCGCGGCCCGGAACATGCGCGCATCGGGTTTCTCGACGCCGACCTCGCCTGAGATCGCAAAGGCATCAAACGCATCCCACAACCCATGCGCGGGCAGAACATTGCGGAATGTCCCGGTCGGGCCGTCGGCGACTAGGGCCAGTGGATAGCCCCGTTGCCTGAGCGCCAGCACCAGCTCATGCGCACCGGGGATCAATTCGGCCCGCTGGGTGACCCCATGCGCATCCTTGACCTCAGTCGCTTCGTCCACCAGGGTATCACCCGAATCCAAACAAATAGCCAGTAGATAGCGGCTCATGGTTGCTCCTGCTGCGACTTTTGGTTCATGCTGTCGTATAGAGAATATATGGATCAATCTGCAACGCGACCACCTCTCAACTCATCCTCGGCTGCGGTGCCTATTCACCCCGGCGTGGACGGTTGGATCGCCGATCTGAGTGCATATGCGGCCCAGGCCACGCCTGGCTGGTGGGGAACCGCGCAATTTATGCTGCGCATCGGTGAACGCTATGCCTATATCCGGCTGCAAGATCTATTCAACCCGATACGCTTCTTGCGGCAACTCGAAGGTGCGCCCCCCATCTCCTTTGGGACCGCGGGGTTTAATCCCGCCTTGATCGAAGAAGGAGACGCCAATCCAGCGCGCCATTATACAGCCTTTCTCTTTGTGGCTTTCTGGCTGCCTTCGATTCTTGCTGTGCCGCTTTTGTATGGGTGGGAAGTGTTGGGTTATCTACGCTACCGCTTTCAGTGGAGCGATGAAGATATGTTGAGCGGCTTTTATGCCATCTACCATGGTCGGCTGGTGCGCCGCTACGGGCCGACCATCTTGCCCGCACTGATTGCCCGCGATTTGGCGCATCATTAGAGCGTCGAGGCTAATCAGGTAGAAAGTTATCAAGATCATAATTACCACTGTTAAACTCTACTAACTTGATCCAATCGATCGCTCCGGACTCATCGCAGAATTCATTCAGAAACTCTTTTGTAAGTAAGTTTAAGACACGACCTTTTCCAGCTAAGAATGTCTCGTTATGCTCTTTGGCCTGATAGCCCAGGGGCTCAATAATTTCTGTGTAAAGATCTTTGTTCTCGCTGATCAGATACCAGAAATTCTGTCCTACAACTTTCAAATAACCTCGGATATAGCTGGTACGCGTTTTGCCATAGCAAATCCCTAAGACTGGCTGAACATTAAGCCCGCGTCTTGACTGGCGCACCCTGCTCGCCGCATCCCTGAGATCTTGCTCCAAGCGTCTTTATTGCGAACTATTTCCCCAGTTTGTCCCTGATTTGACTGAAACTACATAGTGAATGCCTTGATTAAAAAACTCTAAATCCACACCCGGTGCAGTGGATTTGTGACCTTGACAGGTCTGCTCCGCGACAAAGATTGCTAACCCTTCTAGAAAATCCCCAAATAGTTTTTCCTCCGAAGAAGATAAGAACGCATCAAGCAGGCCTTGAATTAGTTCGCTCGCTGTTGTGACATATTTAGCACGAAATAAATAGGGATTCTTATTGATCAACCTGCGCAGACGCAGTGCCTCCAATGAGCGTGCACGCCGCAAATGGAAATCGACCACATTCTCGCTAACATATTGCTGTACTTGTTCGAAAAGTAGTGGATTCATGACAGGAGTTATTCAATTCCTGCTAGATGGTACAGGCTGTGCTGAAGCCGGACAGGTAAGCAGCTTACCCACCGAGCGGCTGGTTGATGTCCGGCAAAGGAGCACTAGTCATTGCGTAGTAGAAGTTTCAACTGGGTAAGGAGTCGTTGCGTCCTGAATACCAGGCAGAGCGATTTGTACCCCACCCACTCGGGTCTGGGCGAGTTCGATATAGCGTTTGTCCAGATCAATTCCCACATAGGATCGACCCAATTGCAAGGCAGCTACTGCCGTTGTTCCCGAGCCGATGAATGGATCTAAAACGAGATCATTCGGATCGGTAAACAGTTTGATAAACCAGGTGGGTAAAGCAAGAGGAAACGCTGCGCTGTGATCTCGGTTGGCACACTCGGTTGCCAAATGGATAACATTCGTGGGATAAACTAAGTCACGTCCTACCCAATTGGAAACATTTTTCCCAAAACCGCTTTCGACCTTGGATTCATCACGGGTGTGATCTGTTTCACTAAGGTTAGCAAGCCGCTCTTTTGCCCAATTTCCGACCGGAACCATCACAGCTTCTTGGTTCATCTTGAAGCGTTTTTGTTTGTTAAACTGCAACAAACGTTCCCAGTTATCTCGAAATCGATTGGGCCATTTGCCAGGGTAGGAATTTTTCTTATGCCAAATGAATTCCTCGGTCCATAGCCAGCCAAGTTTACGCATAGCTAAAATTAATTCAAGTACATAAGTATGGCGTTCGCCATTCACAACGCGCTCTTTAATATTTAAGATGAAGGTCCCCGTCGGCTTCAAAACCCGCTGAAATTGTTTAGCCTTGGGTAGAAACCAATCCACATAATGATCCGGCGAGACCCCGCCATAGGTACGTTGACGCTGATCGGCATAAGGTGGAGACGTAAAAATTAAATCAACCGAGTTATCGGGAAAATATTGCAAAACCTCTTCGCAATTACCATGAAGAATTTGATTAGCAAAACTCATAATTTGACCTCTCGCCCAAACATTTGTTCTGCCTGTTAGTATACGAGAATCATCAAAGCTGGTCAAATGGGTCGCTGCTGGTGACGCTGCGCGCCGCCGTATTCGCCAGTTGGTCGACCCGCTCGTTGCCTTCTTCGCCCGCATGGCCCTTAAGCCAGATCCATTCCACGCCGCCAGCCGGTTGATGTCGTGCCAGTGCGTGCAGCAAACGCTGCCAGAGGTCTTGGTTTTTCACCGGTTGTTTGTTGGCCGTCCGCCAGCCATTGCGTTGCCAGGTGTGAACCCACTGCGTGATGCCATTGCGTACATAGGCACTATCGGTATGAAGCTCCACGCGGCATGGGCGTTTGAGTGCTTCCAGCGCCTCGATCGCCGCTCGGAGTTCCATGCGATTGTTGGTGGTCTGCTGAAAGCGGCCACTCAATTCTTTGCTCTGGTCCCCGTATTGCAGACGGGCAGCCCAGCCGCCGGGGCCCGGATTGCCAATGCAGCCCCCATCGGTGTAGATGATTACAGTGTTTGCTGCTGCCATGAATCACTGCCGCGTGCGGATTTCAACAAAGGTAGTCTCCCCAGCATTAACCGTCAGATCCGCGCGGATACTCTCGCCGTTGACCGTACCGACGATCACATACGCGCCGGGGGGCGCGCCATCCATAGCGCCATTTTCGCCCCACGCGGGGTCGGGACCAATATTTTCGGTATCGAGGTAGGTTTCGATCTGCCGCGCCCATGTAGCGCGCCCACCCTCAAAGCGGGCCAGCGTGAGCCGCGCGCCCGGCCAGGTGCGGCCATCTGCGGTGAGCAGACGCACGGCAACCGCGCCGGTATTGCCCAGGGGTCGCAACCATAAATAGGGGTTCACGCTGTGTCGATAGGTGTTGGCGCCGAGTCGCATCTCAACATGGAGATGGGGCCCAATGGCAATGCCTGTCATGCCGACGGCCCCGACCACATCTTCCGGCATTACTCGTTGCCCAACCGTTGCCATCACCTGGCTCAGGTGGCCATAGAGCAGATAAACATCCAGCTCGCCATCCCCGACAACCAGGCGACGATCCAGCTGGATCACCACCGTGTTGCCGTAAAAATTGCCATAGGGGCCGAGCAGATTGACATCATCCATGCCGGCATGGACGACCACACCTTCCACCGCGGCCAGAACCGGGGTGCCCATCGGGTTGGAGATGTCGAGCCCGTGGTGCGGGCGATAGCGATCCCCAGCGGTGGAGCCAAATTGGTAGCTGGGGCTGCCCACATGATTGGGCGCCGACGGCAGGAAAGGCGAGCCAACCCAGAAATGATCATTCTCGGCAGGTGGGCGCGGCGTGAAGGACGACCATAAGCGTCCCGGCTCGATTGGTAATGGAACAGGAGTGGGCGTCGGTGGTTCAACCGTTTCCCCTGCCCGCGGCGGACGGGTGGGCGGCAACTTGATGCCCACCGCGGGAATGATGCGCACCTGAGGCAGAGTGGCATCCACGACCTCTGGGGGGCTGGTTGGGGTGGCCGTCGGGGTCGGGGTGGGCACCAGGACCACAGCCACTTTGGTGGGCAGGGGCGCGGCCAGTTCAATGGTATCGGGCTGGGCGAGGATGGGTTCGCTTTGCAGCGTCGGGGTCAAGAGCAACTGATCGCCCAGGGGGGCTGCCTGAGCGGCTGAAGACAGATCGAGCGTCGGGCTGACCACATCACTCGCGGGGGCGGCTGTGGGCAGCGCTTGGGAGAGCGCATTGGTCAGGGGGGCCGCCTGGACAGCCGAGGCAATCTCTGCCTGCGAAACTTCATGGCTATCACTCGCCCATGGCCAACCCCACCAGATGAGCACTAACACGAGCCCCAAAACACTGAACCGGGCTGGGGTCGGCAGCGTCTGTTTTAAGCGAGTAATCCCCTTCGCGGCAAACTCATCTTGTGATACAATGGCATCGACCGGCGCGTCCGCGGTAACTGTCGAATGTTCGTCCGTATGCTCTGGACCAGTACTCTGCATATTGATTTGAACCGTCCGATCAACTCAATCAACCAAAAACGCTACAGCGCTGAGTAACCCAGGCTCAACTTTGTTTGAAAAGCTGGGTACTTCCAGTGCACAACCCAGAAAATCGTCCGGTTTTTAAGGCAACCGTCCTATAGCTTGACCAGCGAGGTTTTGAACCATTGGCGCTTTCGACCCAAACGGATGCTCTGCATCCAGATGAGCAAGGGGCAAATTTGCTCTCGTCTGCTCGCTCCTGCCACTTTGATATCTTTACCCTCTTCCCACAGATGTTTAGCGGGCCATTTGCCGAGAGTATTATCCAGCGTGCGCTCGCCAACGGCTTGATCTCGCTTGCGCTGCACAACATTCGGGATTATACGACCGACCGCCATCATGTATGCGATGATACACCTTACGGCGGCGGCGGCGGTATGATCATGAAACCACAGCCGATCTTCCGGGCGGTTGAAACGGTGCTCACTCAGCCCGCCGGGTGGCAATTGCCCGCCAGCGCGGCCTATGTGGATCTACCCCCCTGGGACGCGGAACAGGCCTCGACTTTGCCGAGCGATACGCCTGTGATCCTGCTTTCCCCACAAGGGCGGCTGCTGACACAGCCGGTTGTCCACGAACTGAGTGCTTATCCCCGGCTGGCGCTGATCTGCGGGCGCTACGAAGGCGTAGACGAGCGGGTGAGCCGTCAATTGGTCACCGACGAAATCAGCATTGGTGACTATGTGCTCAGTGGGGGGGAATTAGCCGCCATGGTGCTGGTGGATGCGATTACCCGCTTGTTGCCAGGAGCACTCGGAGATGAGTTCGGTGCGCATCAGGATAGCCATTCGCCCGGCCTTGGTGGCCTGCTCGAAGGGCCGCAATATACCCGACCGCATACTTTTCGGGGTGAGTCGATCCCCGCAATGTTACTGAGTGGTCACCATGCCAATGTGGATAAGTGGCGCCGCGAACAAGCTTTGTTACGCACCTTGCAGCGGCGGCCAGATCTGCTGGCGGTTGCGGAACTCAGTGCCAGTGACCGTAAATTTTTGCGGCAACATGGCTGGCCTGCGCAGTGACCGGTGCTTCGCTGCTTCCTCTGCTCGAAACCTCAACCGTTCCAATTCAGACAACATTTGTCCATTATAGGCAGGATGCAGGCTCCAGCAAAATTGGCCCTGTTCCAGATTCCTGCAGGACCCAGGCTTCTGCGAGAAGCCCGGGTTTCTGCAGGAATTTCGTCACCTGAACGAGGCTTATAGCTTCAGACCGCTCATCACCACGCCGGAAATGAAATAGCGTTGTGCAGCGGCAAAGAGGATCAACACCGGCGCGGTCATCATCGTGGCCGCGGCCATCAGCAGATGGTCGCGGGGATTGAGATTCTCCAGCGGAATAAACTGGAAGAAGCGCATCCCCACCGCTGCGGTGTAGAGATCTGACGTGTTGAGATAGATAAAGGGGCCGAAGAAGTCGTTCCAATCGTTGAGGAAGGTCAGGATTGCCACCGTGGTCAGCGCGGGCTTCATCAGCGGTACAATGATCTGCCAGAGGATCTGGAATGGGTTCGCCCCGTCGATGGTGGCTGCTTCATCCAGATCGCGCGGGATGCTGAGGATGAATTGGCGCAGCAGGAAGACCATAAACGCGCCGCCGCCCAGCCATGCCCCAACCGTGAGCGGGACATAGGTGTTGATCATCTTTAGGAAGAACCAGAGCAGATATTGCGGAATCAGCGTCACCGTGGACGGGATCATCATGGTGCCCAGCAACAGGATGAACCAGACTTCTTTGCCCACGAAGTTAAAGCGGGCAAAGGCGTACGCTGTCATCGTCGCGGTTAAGATCGTGCCTGGAATGGTGATGGCAATGATCAAGAAGCTATTGATCATCCAGCGGCCAAATGGTGCAGCGTCAAAGACCTGAGCGTAGTTGGTCCATTGCGGGACTGCTGGCCAGAGGTGAGGCTCGTATGAGCGTAATTCTTGCCAGGTTTGCAAAGAGCTCGACACAGTCCAAAAGAGCGGGAAGGCAAAAATCAGCCCGGCGACTGTCAGGAAAACATAGTTGAATATCGTGCCCATCAGACGGCGCTGGCGCGACGCATCCGAACTGGAGCGGTCGGCGCGCGCCGAAGAGGGAGCGATTACTGGTTTGGTTGTGGTTGCCATCGCTGTTTCTTCCTAATCTCCGTAATAAAAGACCCAGCGCTTCGACAACTGCATCTGCACAATTGTCAACGCCACAATAATGAGAGCAAAAAACCAAGCCAGTGCAGCGGCATAGCCCATGTTGAAGTAATCAAAGGCATTCTTCCAAATGTGGAGGGCGTAGAACCAGGTGGCAAAACCCGGCCCTCCTTCTGTCGCCACAAAGGCCGCGGCAAAGGTCTGCAACGCGCCGATGATCCCCAGGACTGTGTTAAAGAAGATGGTGGGTGTCAAGAGGGGGATGGTCACATTGCGGATTCGTTGCCAGGAATTTGCCCCATCGATCGAAGCTGCATCGTAGAGTTCGACGGGAATACCCTGCAAGCCAGCCAGGAAGATGATCATCTGTGTGCCGCCGATGGTGCCCCACAGACGCATCAGGATCAGCGAGGGGATGGCCCAATTCCGGTCGCTAAACCAGCCGGGTGGATCAATGCCCATGCCCCGTAAGGCCTGGTTGACAATCCCAAAGTCGGCATTGAGCAGCCACTTAAAGAGAATCACGGACGCGACCAGCGGTACTAGCGACGGCATAAAAAAGAGCGTGCGATAGACAGAAACGCCACGTAATTTTGCATTCAACAGAATCGCCAGGATCATTGAGCCAATGACGCCTGTCGGTACGGCAATCACCGAAAAATAGACGGTCCGCCACAATGAAGGCCAAAATTGCACATCATTGGTGAACATTTTGATGTAATTGGCGAAGCCAATAAATTTCGGCATACCGAGGACCGAGTAGTCAGTCAGGCTCAAATAGAGTGAGGCGATACCGGGTCCAATAAATAAGCCAAAAAAGCCGATCAACCACGGCAGTAAAAAGAGATAGCCGTAGAAATTTTCGCGCCGTTTGACGCGAGAATAGGGGCGCTTCGCTGGTCGCCCGTTCATAGCGGTTGCCGCATTGGCCATGCTTTTCTCCGTTAAATCGTCCTGGTGGGGCAGAGCAAGCTGCCCCGCCCCACCAGGAACAATTATTATCTACAACAAATCTGATTCTAGTGATTCACTGCTTTGAAGCACTAACAGCCTAGACGGATGGTTCCATATCCAACACAACCTGGATGTTGTCGTGCAGATCCTGCAACCCTTGTTCGAACGGCACTGGCGCGTTCGGGTCCATCAGGATCGTCATCCACTGGGCAATGGCGTCGGTGTATTCACGGCCGCGTGAATTGGCCGGCGCGTGGGCAACGATGCCATTCTCCAGGTTCGGGATGAACCATTCGTGGACGGGATCTTCCTCAATCAGCCGGCCAAGTGTGTCGGGGCGGACAAATGCCCCATTCCCAGCCACCAGGTTGAAGCCATAGCAGCCTTCGTCGCTCGTGATATGCTTGAGGAACTCGAACGCCTCTTGCGGGTGAGCCGTGGCGCGCAGCATGTTCCAGGTACCACCCCGGAGCTGCGAAGGGGCTTTGCCATCCTGGTTCAGCGGCAGCAAACCCTGATGCGCAACAGCGACAGCCGGGTCCTGGGCGGTCAGCTTGACGGTGCGCACATTCAGCGAGCCACCCCAGTTCATGGTGATGCGACCCTCGGCCTGCGCAACGTTGATATTATCGAAGGTGCCAGCAGCAGGCAACACTTTCTCCTCAACCGCCAGTTGATAGGCCCAGCGCAGCGCTTCTTGCGAGCCTGGGTTGTCCAGCAATTGCGATTGGGTGCCTTCTGCATTGATCAACTCGCCACCAAAAGCGCGCGTCAACACGGCCAGCAACGCTTCGCCCCACGCCAGGTTCAGGCCGAATCGTTCGTTTTCGCTATAGAAGCGGCGCGCCCATTCGCCATAGACCTCCATGGAGGTATCGTAGCCCACGGGATCGGGCAATTCGATGCCTTCTTCTTCGAGGTGTACGGCGTTGATCACCATGGTGTCCCAACCAGCCCAACCCCAACTTGGGAACCCATAGAGTTCTCCCTGATAGCGCTGGAGCTCCATGAATTGGGGGAACCACTGGTCGAGGTCGGTGTTGTCTGCCGCCACCAGATCGTCGAGCGGCCCGATGACCTGCCCCTCGATCGCCCGCCAGAAATGGAAGTGCGAAGGATCGAAGGCGCAGATGTCACCCAGATCGCCCGCCGCGAATTGGGCATACATCTTGCCATAATTGTCTTGTTGGCTGGAGCCAGTTAAGGGACGAAATTCGACCGTGACGTTTGGATTGACTTCCTTAAACGAATCGATCCGTTCTTCGTTCCAACCGGTGCCAGGGTTGCGGAACGTATCCCACTTTAGCAGGATTGTGTCACTACTTGCCGCGGGTGCATCGCCACTGTCGCTCGCCGCACCGGGACTAGCGGCCGGCGCACCACAAGCTGCAATTGCACCAGCAACCGTCAGCGTGCCAGTCCACTGTAAGAACTGACGACGTGTCAAATAGCTTGACATGGGCTTCCTATCCTCCTGAATTTACGAATGTTTCTACTGTAAGGTACAAGGCATGAGGCCTAACCTCTGGGGGTAGGGCATAAAACGCTGATCATGCATGGCCGGCGCTTTGTCTGTATTACAGCATAATCAAGTGGATTCTGCAAGTTATCAATAAGTTACAGGGGACAGCGCCGAGCTGCTGCACTGGCCCGCAACTGCTGTATGGCGACAACGACCAGACGACGAATACGCGCTCCGGGCCTGCATCGGTATATAATGGATTGACCTTTAGGCCGCGTTGCTCTGCAAAGCAACGTCGCGTCTACAAACGTTTATCCCCATCGGGGTGGAGAAGGAAACCCATGAAACTAGCCGAAACCCAAGCTGCCCTGCACACGGTGGTGGCAATTCCCGTTACCCCCTTCGGGCAAGATGGCGCTGTTGATTTCCCCTTGTATCGCCGTCTGATCACCCGAATGATTGATCAAGGCATTCGAGTGATAACACCCAATGGCAATACCAGCGAATTTTATTCGCTCAACCCAGTCGAGCATCGTCAGCAACTGGAAGCAACCGTAATGGCTCGCTACGAGAGCGAACACAAGGCTTTGGTGTTGGCCGGGGTTGGTTTCGACACCCAAACCGCGGTTGAGATGGCCTTTTTGGCGCAAGTAATGGAAGCCGAGGCGATCATGGTGCATCAGCCGGTGCATCCGTATCGCTCGGACGAGGGCTGGATCGCCTATCACAAAACGATTGCCGACGCCGTGCCCGATGTTGGCATTGTGCCCTATGTGCGCGATCCGTCGATCAGTGGGGCGACGATCCGCCAATTGGCCGACCTGTGCCCAAACTTTATTGGCATCAAATATGCCGTGCCCAATCCCCCGCTCTTTGCCAGAATTGTGCGCGAAGTCGGGCCGGATCGGCTGGCGTGGATCTGCGGTATTGCCGAGTCGTGGGCTCCCTTCTTTTGGCCCGGGGGCGCGCATGGCTTCACCTCTGGCCTGGTCAACCTGACCCCTGAATTTTCGTTGGAGATGCAAGCCGCGCTGGAAGCAGGCAATTATGCCAAAGCGATGGATATCTGGGCCGCGGTCAAAGCATTTGAAGATCTGCGCGCTCGCCGCGATAACGCCAACAACGTCTCGGCGGTCAAGGAAGCCATGGCGCAACTCGGCCTGTGCGAACGAACCGTCCGGCCACCGATTTCGGAATTGCCCGAGCAGGAGCGAGCAGAAGTGACGGAGATTCTGCGGAAATTAGAGATTGGAGACTAGGGACTGGAGACTAGGGACTGGAGACTAGAGCCTGGACTCACCACAGTCTTTAGTCTCCAGTCTCCCCCCTTATTATGGCTATCAAAACCTATGCCACGTTGATGGATCTGGCCGAAGGCTTCGACGGCGTCGTTTACCGCGATACGCTGGACGATTCGCTGCTCGTGCAGGATGTGACGAACAATGTCTGGCATCGTTATCGCTGGACCGCGGGTAAACGCGAGATCAAGTTCTGGGAGACGTTGCTGGGCGGGGAATTGCCGCTGATGGTGCAGGAGTGGCCGCGGCTTTCGGCCTGAGCGCGGGGTTGGGGAGGCGGCAGATAGGGGTGGTGTAGCTGCGGTGTGCTACAATGGGCTGAACGTTGTGATCAATCCACCAACAGCCCAAAGAGAATGTCGCATGAAACGCAATCGCCCCAATCCAACCACTCGCCCCCCTGAAGCTGCCTCACCCGCTGAAATGCGCCAATCGCTGGCCCGGGCGCTGACCTTTCACGCTTCGTTTGATCATAGCAGCGACGCCGATTTTGCGTTGGGTGACAAGCGGTTGTATAGCTGTGCCTTGAGCGAGGTCGAAGATCCTGCCGCGCATCAACTCGGGTTTTCCGACCCGGCCCTGGCCCTGGTGCAGGGGGCCGGTCGTTTTGGCGCCGCGCTCGCCTTCCAATCCCCAACCGACCAGATTGTGCTCTACAAAGCCGAGCGCAATGTTGCCTATTCGGCCAGCGACTTTCAGGGGACGCTCTCGTTTTGGCTCAACCTCGACCCGGCTGAGATCCCCAGCCACTATTCCGACCCGATCCAACTCACCGACAAGCGCTATAGTGACGACGCCATCTGGGTCGATTTCACCAAGAATGACACCCCGTCAGATTTTCGTATGGGCGTCTTTGGCAATCGTGCGGTGTGGGATGTGACCGACCGCAGCGGTGATGCGCTGGAATTTTTCTGGCGCCTGTTGAAGATCGAAGAGCCACCCTTCGCCAAAGGGCGCTGGACGCACGTGGTGATCACCTGGGCAGGGTTGAACACGAGCCAGGCTGGGCGGGCCCGCCTCTATCTGGATGGTGATTATTACGGCGCGAGTGGCCTCATCCGCGAGCCCTTTACCTGGGAGCCGAGCCGGGCGACGATCCGCCTGGGGATGGCCCAGTTTGTGGGCATGATTGATGACCTGGCGCTCTTCAACCGGGCCCTGACCCCAGACGAAGTCAACCTGCTCACCAGCTTAAACCGTGGGGTTGTGGAATTACAGGGCTGAGTGCTCGGCGTGGGGGACAACAACCCTGCCCCCCACCCGCTGAAATGCGAATTTTTACTGTTCAACCTCAAAAACCAGGATCGCCCCCGGGTTTTCCAACTCGTTGGTGGGCAGGCCATCGCGATCCTGCGTAAAGCCCTCGCTGTCGGTGATCACGTAAAACGTGCGGCCATCCGGGCTGAAAGCCACGTCGCGGTAGCGGTTGACCGTGCGGAATAGGGGAATCGGCTCCTTGCTGATCAATGTTCCCGC
This sequence comes from uncultured Caldilineaceae bacterium, assembly GCA_964541665.1. Taxonomy (GTDB): domain Bacteria; phylum Chloroflexota; class Anaerolineae; order Caldilineales; family Caldilineaceae; genus CFX5. Next base: position 34,773 of record CAZIRP010000004.1, read on the forward strand.
TTCGGTCACGGCCAGCCGATAGATCGTGCCGGTCTTGATCGCAGGGATCAGCAGGGAGTTCGCCCAGCCAGGCACCCCATCTGCCACCGCGTAAAACTCCAGCCCCGACGGCGCAACCGTGGGCCAGCACATCCAAAAATGGGGAGCACATGCGGTTGGCTGAAAATTGTGCGCATCATCCACCGTGCCAAAGGTGAGGATTGGCTCGACAAAATTGGCGTCTGCCCATTCGCTTTCGGCTGTGGTGGGCACGGACGGCGGGATGGCAAAGTCGCTAAATTCTAAATTTTCACAATCTGGCGCGGCCGACCAGTTGCCATAGACATAGGCCCGGTCATCCTGAAAGCCCGACACCTGCGGCCAGCCATAGTTTCCCCCTGCCTCGATCACGTTGATCTCGTCGTCGGTTTTCGGGCCATGTTCGGAGGCATAGATCGTCCCGTCCGGGCCGAACACCAACCCTTGCGCGTTGCGATGCCCAAGCGAATAGACATGACTTTGCACGCCGTCGAAGGTGGGGTTGTCCTCCGGGATCGACCCATCAGGATTGAGCCGCAACACTTTGCCTTGATAGTGTGTCCAATCCGCGGCGTTGATCTCGGCTGCCGTGGGCAATTCCTGGGCAAGAATGGGCAGACAAGTATTGGTAAATTGATTGTGCCCCTGGTCGCCAATCGTGTAATAGAGCTTCGCATCCGGCCCAAAGACCACCCGTCCCGAATTATGATCCACACTGGCTGGCAAATCGCTGATCAGCGCCAGCGGCTCACCGAGTGTTTGGCTTTCCTCATCATAGGTGTAGCGCTGCAATCTGGCCCGCCGCTCCACAGCCGCGGCGCTGCCCCCATTATAGATGGATGCCAGATAGACATAATCATTGCCCGTGCCCTGCAACAATTCGGGGTGCAAGGCCATGCCCAGCACGCCGTCGTGGATGGTCTGCTGATAGGCGTCGGTCACGGTGAGCGCAACGTCACTCGAACCATCCACCGGGTCGATGCGCAGCACCCGCTTGCCCGCGCGTTCCGTGAGCCAGAGATGATCGTCCGGCCCGTAGATCAGCTCCCACGGCTGCTCCAGACCGCTGGTCAGCACGCGCATTGTAAACGCGTCATCGCTGAGGGGTGTTTCCGTTGCGGACGCGGCTGGGGTCGCGGCTGGCTGATTGATGGGCGTACAGCCCGCCATCATGCTCAGCAACGCCACCAGCAGCCAGATTTGTTGCTTCCAGTTCATCTTTGGTTTTCTCCGGCACAAAGGGGTGCACAAATTGCTCACTCGTCCGTTGAGTATCGAACGAATGAGCAATTTGATCAATCTGCAACGCTCAGGAAGGCAGATACGGACCGAGGTACAGATCCGAGTGGGCTCAGCGTGCCCCTGGGTAGGCCACCGGTGGATGCTTGAGCAGCTCCGCTTCGATCAAGTCTGCGCCGAGGCCGGGCCGCTCGCTGAGCTTGAGAAAGCCCTGCTCGATTTCCAGCGGATGGCTCAGAATGTCGTTGCGCCACGGCGCATCATCCACGTCGATTTCAAGGATGTAAAAATTGGGCACGGTCGCTGCTACCGCCGCCGAGATCAGCGTGTTGAGTGGGCTGTGACAGGCGTGCGGCGCGATCAACGTGTCGTAGGCGTGGGCGAAATCGCAGATCTTTTTGCCCATGGTGATGCCATTCCAGGCAAAATCGGGCATGAGGACATCCTGCGCGTGGCGCTCGAGATAGGGCTTGTATTGGTGGATGCCAAAAAGACTCTCGCCGGTGCAAACCGTGGTGCGCGTCGATTGGCGGATCAAGGCCAGCGCGTCGGGGTCGAGCGTTTCGGTCTCCAGCCACATCATGTTGAATGGTTCCAGCGCCCGCGCCAGCTTGATCGCGCCGCCGAGTTTGTAGGTGAAGGCCACGTCGAGCGCGATGCCCACGTCTGGCCCGAGATGTTCGCGGAAGGTGCCGACAATCGCCTCCGCGCTGCGGAGCGCCTCGGGCGGCGCGTCACCGGTGTGATGGGTCATGCGGCTCATGAGCGGCATGGTGTCTGGCCGATCATCCAGCGCGAACAAGTTGGTTTTGATGGCGGTGTAGCCTCGTTCGAGCACTTCTTCGGCTAATCGGGCAATATCGTCGGTGGTCCTGACCGCGGGCAAACCCAGGCGTTCGGCCCAGCGCGAGCGCACCGTGCCACAATGCGACCAATAGAGGCGCAGCGAATCGCGCAGTTTGCCGCCGAGCAACTGCCAGACCGGCGCGCCGAGCGCCTTGCCGCGGATATCCCAGAGCGCCGAGTCGATCCCCGCCAGCGCTTTCCAGGCGATGCCACCCACGTGACGCATATTCGCGGCCACCAGATCCCACCAGATCGCTTCAACCGCCATCGGGTCGCGCCCGAGGATCAGCTCGGCGTAGCGTTCCACGGTGGCCACCACCGGCCCGGGCGCGCCCCAATCGGTGCAATCGCCCCAACCGACGAGGCCATCTTCATTTGTCTCAATTTTGACAAACGTCCACGGCCGGAAACCCCCATCAACGATAAACGTTTTGACTGCGGTAATTTTCATCTCACTTCCCCATGGCCCGCAGCGCCTGCAAACAGCGATCCACCGCTTCGAGCGGCGGATAGGCATCGCTCTCATATTCGACGATGTACCATTGTGTGCCGCCAACGCCTTCGCAGGCCGCAAAGACTTCCGCCCACGGTGTTTCATCCTGGCCGATGATCGGCTTGAAGCCCGCGTGTTCGTCAGCAGGATTGGCCTCGGCCGCGGAGAAGGAATAGGGCTTGAGGTGAACGGTGATCGCCCGGCCCGGGTATTTTTCAAAGAGCGGCAAAATTTCGGCCTTGCCAAAGACCGCGTTGCCCGTGTCCAGTTGCATGATGATCGATGGATCGGTATTGCCGAAGAATGTATCCCACGGCAATTCGCCATCGAGCGGGGCAAACTCCACGTGATGATTGTGGTAGCCGGTGACCATGCCATGGGGCGCGAGGTTGGCCGCCAATTGGTTGAAGAAATCGGCCAGTTTGAGCCAGTCGGCGCGGCTTTGGCGCAATTCCGCGGGAATGCCGGGGATGATCAGCTTGTCGTTGCCCAGCGTCTGGTGAAAGGCAATGGTCTCGGCAAGTTTGTCGTCCTGCACCAGGGCAAAGGGGACGTGCCACCCCGCGCAGGCCAAGCCAAATTCGGCGAGCAGGCCCTTCAGCAATTCGGGAGCATGGCGCGGCGGCCCGGCAAATTCAACACCCTGATAGCCCATTTGGGCGACGGCTTGCAACGTGCCGCGCACATCTTGCGCCAATTCGTTGCGCACGGAATAGAGTTCGAGGGCAATGGGAAGCTGACTCATGGTTTGGTCTCTCCTGTGGTGCAATGGTGGAATCAGGCTGGCACCGCGCGGCGCGGCTCCAGATCCTGCGTGGCGAGTATGCCTTGCTCGCGCAGCAACTGTTCGGCTTCACTGGCGCTATTGGTTTGCACCAATTTTGCCCGCAACTGGCGAGCGCCAAAAATATCTTTGACATACCAGCCCAAATGTTTGCGCATGGGCAAAAAGCGATAGGAGGGCAGCTGGCCAAAGGTCTGCTCGTAGAGATGGGCATGCTCTATGGCGAGCGCGATCAATTGTTGGCGGCGGGCCCATTTGGCTTCCCCTGCTGGCGCTGGGGACGGCGCAAAGACAAAGGGATTGCCAAAACTGGCGCGGCCAATCAACACACCATCTACATCATAGGTGGCGGCGCGCTGATGCGCATCCTGCCAGGAATGGACATCGCCATTGCCGAGGATCAACGTGTCGGTCTGGCGGATCAGCGCCGCGGCATGGCTGATTTCATCCCAGTTGGCCTGGCCGCCGTAGGCCTGGCGCAAGGTTCGCCCGTGGAGGCTGATGGCCGCGGGTTCGGTCTCTAACAGCCGCGGGATCCATTCGGCCACGGTTGGTTCTTCATAGCCGATGCGCGTCTTGACGCTGACCGGTACGGCGTGGCGCTCGCGATAGCGTTCGGGCAACTGCTGGTGGATGCGCGCGGCTTCGGCCGCGAACCTGGCGGGGATGTCGGGGCAATCTGCCGCGTTCATGCCATTTTGCCAATCCTGCACGCCCTGTTGCACCGCGCGGATCAAACTTTGCGCCAGATCGGGTGTGCGGATCAGCCCCGCGCCGCAGCCTTTGCTGGCAACGGTGGCCGCTGGGCAGCCCATGTTGAGGTCGATGCCGTCAAAGCCCAATTCGCACAACAAGACCGCCACCTGCCGAAAATATTCGGCGCGCTTGCCATAGATCTGCGCAATGATCGGGCGCTGACTTTCGTCATAAAGCAGATTGAGCATCGAGAAACGGTCGCCATAACAGAGCGCCTCGACGCTGGTAAATTCGGTAAAGATCAGGGCTGGCTGCCCATATTTTTTTTGGAGATAGCGAAATGGCTGGTCACCAACACCATCCATCGGTGCCAAACCGATGATTGGCCGGGGCAGCGATTGCCAAAATGTCTGATTCATGGCTGTAGTATAGCCAATCAACACCGACAATTTCAAGATTGGCTACAGGTCCGCGTCAGATTCGAAGCCTCTCAAGCGGCTGCCTCACAGTTTTTGGGCTATATAGACGATCCACTCCTGCGCATCGTAGATCGGCACACCATCCCAGGCAGGATAACTCGTCGTCGCCGCGAACCCTGCTTGTTCGAGCATGGCGCAGAATGCTGGGGTCGAATAGGTCTGGTCGCAGAGGGTAATTTCGTCCAATTGACCGTCGGCCAAGTGAAGCACATAAAACCGTTCGATAGAAATTTCGGCCTCGGCATCCCAAAATCGTTCGCCCAGGTGGAGATAGGGCGCATCGCCCCATAATCCCTGGTCATCGGTGTACCACCAGGTGCTATTTTTCTTGTCAACGCGTTCTTGATCGAGCAGTTCAATCACCAATTGGCCGCCTGGTTTGAGCGCTCGCTGCACGTTATGCAACAGGGTTTGCGCCTCGGTTTGGGGAAAGACCGCCAGTTGACCGTACAAAAAGAGGGCCGCGTCATAGTCGGCTGTGCCAAAATCGGCGGACCGGACATCGGCCTCGCGGTAGGTGATGCGCTCAGCCACGCCGGAACGGTGGGCCAACTCCTGCGCATGGGCAATCGAAGCCGGGCTGAAGTCAATGCCATCCACCAGGCAGCCGCGCCGCGCCAACTCGGTGGCGTACAATCCCGGCCCGCAGGTGATGTCGAGCAGCTTCATGCCCGGTTGCAAACCGAGCTTGTGCCAGCTCCAATCGATTTGCAGCGTGCGCTCCGCGGTGATGCGCGAGGCCGCGCCATGGCTTTCGTCCAAATGTTCGCGTAACATGCGGCGCGAAAAGTCCGGGTCATTCCAGGGCAAATTGCCGCCATCGACCCAGGCAGTTGGCTGATCGGGCCGGTGATAGATGCGCCAGAGCGCCTTGCTGAGCGCCCGTTGCTCGTTGGGGTGGGGCGTGAGAAGATCAGTCATGAAGCAATCCTATGGGAAAATATTGGCAGGATCTGTCAGCGGATTTTGGGCACGGATTGCGCGGCTGTCACGCCAGCGTCCGTGCCCCTTGCAAACTTA
>CAZIRP010000004.1:40447-111692 GCA_964541665.1 uncultured Caldilineaceae bacterium
TTAGCTCGCTCGGCGCGGCCACAGGTGGGCCAGGTGTGTTAAGGTCGAACGCCCGCCAAGGAGCAGCAGAAGGGCGAGATAAACAATGCCCCCGGCGCTGATCGCCATGGCCAGATAGACGACCGGCGGCAAAACCAAAGTACGCAACGCGACCACAGTCACGCTCATACCGAGACAGGCCACGCCAATCTGCCCCAATCCCCACCATAGCGCCTTTTCCTGTTCGCGATCAGCCGGGGCGCGGGCCAGCAGATAGAGCGCCATGGCCGCGACGGCTGCCGCTGCTGTTGCCGCGATGGCCAGGCCTTGAATCTGCCACGCCCCGACCAGCACATAACTCAGCCCGATATTCAGCCCCATCGACCCTAAACTCACCCACATGGGAATTCTGGTATTATGGCTGGCAAAGAAGGGCAGCACCAAAATATCGTGCGCGGTTTCGGCGATCAACCGCACCGCGAAGATGATCAACAAGGTGTAGACCAATTGGGTGGCCGCGGCATCGAACGCGCCCCGCTCCAGCAAAAAGGCGACCGCGGGCGGGCCCAGCGCCAACAGGCCGATCGCGCCGGGGATGACCAGCAGCAACGCGGTCAACAAAGCATTCTGGACGAGCCGCCGCAGGCCAGCGCGATCCCCAGCGTTGTAATGGTTGGACAATGTCGGGAAAAAAACTGTGGTGATCGCCAGGCCGAAGAGCGATTTGGGCATCGCCACCATGATCAAGAGCGCATAATAATAGGCCGCGATGCTGCCAGTGGGCAACGGCGAAGCCAGGCGCAGAAAGATCAAGTCGACAAATTGCACCACCCCGAGTGTGATGATGCGTGGGCCCATCAGGCGGGCCAATTCGTGCAGACCGGGCAGTCGCCAGGCCAATTGCAGGCGAGTGGCGATCCCGCGGCGCAGAAATGGCGGAATCTGGATGAGCCACGCCAGGGCCGCGCCGATCACGCTGCCCCAGGCAACGCCATAGATGCCCCACTGGGGGGCCAGCGAGTAGAGCCCGATGATCTGCCCCAGGTCGACCAGAAAACCCGCAAAGGCCGGGGCAATAAAGTGTTGACGGGCCTGGAGCAGGCTGGCAAAGATGCTGCCAATGCTGAAGAGCGTCATCGACAGCAGAATAATGCGCATCAATGCTGCGGTGAGTTGTTGCTGCACGGGCGAAAAGTCGGGCACCAGCAGCCACTGGGTGATCGGCAGCGCGAACCATGCGGCCAATGCGCCAATCCCCCCCATGACCAGCAGCGTCAGCGTGACCACTGTATTGGCCAACGCGCGGGCCTCGCTGTGGGCCTGGCGACCCAGGTAGGCGGTGTAGACGGGGATCAAGGCCGCGGCCAGGGCACCACCGGCCAGCATGGTGTCGAACAGTTCGGGCAGTTGATTGGCCGCGGTAAAGGCATCCGCTTCGGGGCCGGTGCCAAAGCTGTTCGTCATCAGGAGCAGCTTGACAAAGCCGGTCAGTTTGTTTAAGCCGAGGATCACCATGACGATGATCGAGGTCCGCAGCAGTTGGTGGGTGGGCAGCATAGCCAATCGCTCAGCGCAAGAGCGGCTCTACCGGCGGTTCGGGTGGGCGGGAGTTGGGCGTTGCTGCGAGCGTGTTGCGGCCATAGATCCACAAAAAGCCGCCCGGCAGGCTGACCAGGAGCCCGAGTACCTGTTGCAGGATGCCGACGACAAACCCCCAATCGCCATTGCGACCGATCAGATAAAATGTGGAATAAAACGCCCCTTGACGGATGCCCAGGCCACCGGGCAGAAAGGGGACAAAGAGACCAATAAAGACGATGATGGGGTTGATGACCACCACTTCGGCCAGATCGATACCACCCGGGAAGATGCCGTTGGTGATCAACCAGATATTCACGCTGGTCAAGAGGACGATCAGAAAGCTGAGCAGCGCCGAAAGCAGCAGCGCGGTATAGGCATGGCGATAGGCGTTAAAGGCTTGCGCCAATTTCTGCCAGATCGGCCCGGTGCGGCTGGCGAATGGCAAGCGCTGCAGCAACCACTCGACTCCCTGTTTGAGGCGACGGCTGAGCAAGGCCGCCAGGAGCGCCAAAAAGAGTAACGAAACCCCGCTGCTGCCCAGCGCGATCAAACGCATAAAGAGGAGATTTTCGCCGGTGAAGGGCTGACCATTGGGGCGCCCCCACAGCAACATGGCCAGCGAAGCCACCGCGGCCGAGACCATAAAAACCAGCAAGCCCAAAAAGCGGTCGATCAGAATGCTGGCCGCGGCATCGGCCCGGCGATGCGTATCAGTGGCCAGGGCATAGCCGCGCATCACATCGCCGCCGACTTGGGCAGGCAGAAAATTGTTGAAAAATTCCGCCACCCATTGATAGCGCAAGAGCCGCAGCAGATGCACCGGCAACCCCACGGCGCGCAACAAAATTCCCCATTTGAGCGCGCTGAGCGCCACCGCGCTGGCATAACAGGCTGCACCGGCCAGCAACATCCACCAATTGGCATTCACCAACTGCTGCCAGAGCGTTTGCGGATCCTGCAATTGGGAGAAAAAAAAGTAGATCAGCGCGAGACTGAGGGCTAATTTGAGCAGATTAAAAAGTTGTTCGCGCAAGGTGGCATTCATGGCTAGAGGGGCACGTTAACAGGCTGTGGCCAACCGAATTCGCTGAAAACTTGTTCGTGCGCCCTCCCTGCCCGCAGACTGTTCAGCACATTGCGTACGTAGGGCACCAGGTTGGGCGGCAGCTCGGTCAGCGGAAACCAGCGCAGGTCATCGCAGCGCTCCGGCTCCCCATTCTGGATCGTTCCCGACCAGTGGCGCACGACAAAGAAGAAGTCGAAATAGAGCGGCCCTTCCTGATTTTTGCGCTGCATCACATGGATCAGCTCCAAATCGGTCAGTGCCAGGCTGATCCCAGCTTCCTCCTGGGTCTCACGCAAGACCGCCTGGGTGACTGGTTCGCCTTCTTCAATGTGGCCGCCCACCAGGCTGTAATCGCCATCGTGAAAACCGGTATTGCAGCGGCGGCCCAGCAAAACTTCATCGTTCTGGCAGAGGATCACATAAACCGCTGCCCGCATCAATGCTCGTGGTGGCTGCATGGCGGCGGTCAAACGTGGGTACCCCGGCGGATGCGCTGCACATCTTGTTTTTGTGTCCAGGCCATGTTCCACACCACATGGCGGTCGCGCTTGATGGCAAAGTCATACCAGCCCAACACGCGGCTCCAGCCTTCGAGTATGGCCAGCAAAAAGAGCACCCAAACCAGCTGCACCACGCCCCACAATTCTTTGAGGGCAATGCGTACCACCCGGCTGTTTTGGATGCTGCTCACGGCATAGCCATATTTGTGCTTGAGGAAAAGGTGACCGGCATGATTGCGGCGGCGCTGACGCACAAAATCGCTGATCGTCGTGGGGCCTGTGTTGTAGACCAGCGCGTCGGGCGCGTATTGCACCGTCATCCCATGCTTGATCACCAACGCTTCGACAAAGGCCTCGTCCATGGCCACATCGTAAGGGATGCGCTCGAAGACCTTGCGGAAGGCGATCAGTTCGCCCAGCCGCGGGATCTCCAGGCAGAGTTCGTGCTCCATGCGCAGGCGAATGTGAGTCAACAGCCCGGCAATGTGATCAGGCGTGTTGACGGGCATTTTGTGCGCGCCCACCATGCCCACTTCGGGGTCGGCAAACATGCGCACCATGCTTTCGATGGCGCGTTCGTGGGGAATGGTGTCGCCGCTTTCGAGCACGCAAATATCGTACTGGGCTGCCTGCAAGAAGAGATTGATCGCACTGGTTTTGCCTTCGCGCCGCTCTTGCTCGATCAACTTGATGCGGTCGTGCTGCGCCATCAGCTCACGCACAATCGGCACGGTGCGGTCGGTGCAGGCGCTGGCCACCACAATGATCTCGCCAATCTCCACCTGATGAAGATATTGATCGAGCAGGGCGACCAGCAACTGGCCAATGTTATTCTCTTCGTTGTAAGCTGTGATCCCTACGCTGCAGACCAGCTTTTCCCCCGATGTGGTCATAGCCATTCCTAATCCACTCAAAATTTGTGTACCTTGTTACTCCGTAATGAGACGAGCCACGGTGACGCCATCGCCCCCTTCGCCCGCCTCCCCAAAACGTGCATCGCGCACCAGCGGATGGCCCTTGAGCACGTTGCGCACGGCATCGCGCATGGCACCGGTGCCCTTGCCATGAATGATGCGCACCCACGGCAATCGGGCGAGCGAGGCATTGTCGAGATAGCGTTCGAGCTTGTCCAGCCCTTCTTCCACACGTTCGCCGCGCAGATCCAACTCAATGCCGGGGCTGTCCGGCAAACTGCCACCCCGCACCGCCAGAGGGGGCGCAGGATTTTCTTTGACGGCCTTTTGGCGCAATTCCAGCCGTTTGGCGGGCAACTTGAGCCGGAATTTGCCCAGTTGCACATCAACTTCCCCATTCGGCGTGATGCCCAAGACCTCGCCGCTGGCCTGCAAGGTGGGCACAAACACTCGATCACCCACCTCGATCGGGCCAGCCAGGCGTTCGCCACTTGCGCCCGGAATGATCACCTCGCGGTTGACTTCCGCGCCAACTTGCTGGCGACGGTTGACCTCCTGCGCGGCGCGGGTCAGGAATTCCTCGTGCGCGCTGCTGCTGGCCGTGCCACGCGGCAACTGACGCCGCGTCTGGTCGATCTCGCGGCGCAGCGTTTCCAACTCGGCCTGCATGGTGGCGCGCACTTCGGCGATCACCGCGCGGCGAGCTTCTTCGATCTGAGCCGTCTGGTAGCGCAGGTCGCGCTCGATCAATTGTGCCTGGCGCTCGCGATCTTTGGCGCGGGCTTCGGCGGCCAATGCCTCTTGCTTGGAACGCTTGATGTCATCCAGCAGCGCGTCGGCTTCCAACGTGTCGGGCCGGACAATGGTTTCGGCTTTGTCGACAATTGCCGGGTTCAGGCCCAGGCGGCGGGCAATGGTCAGGGCATTCGAGCGCCCGGGCAGACCGATGCTCAACTCGTACGTGGGGCTGAGCGTTTCAACATCAAACTCGACCGAGGCATTGCGCACGCCCGGCGTGTTGTGCGCGTACAGCTTCAGGTCGCTATAGTGGGTGGTCGCAAAGGTGGTGATCCCGCGGTCGCGCAGATTGTCGAGCAGGGCAATGGCCAACGCCGAACCCTCGTCGGGATCCGTGCCCGCGCCCAGCTCATCAAAGAGCACCAGACTTTGCGGGTCGGCCTCTTCCAGAATTTCGATGATGTGGGTGAGATGGCTGCTAAAGGTGCTGAGACTCTGCTCGATGCTCTGTTCATCCCCGATGTCCGCGTAGATGCCTTCGAAGACTGACAATTTGCTGTTCGGCTCCGTGGGGATCATCAACCCCGACTGCGCCATCAAGGCCAACAAGCCCACCGTTTTCAGCGTGACCGTCTTGCCCCCTGTATTCGGGCCGGTGATCACAATCAGGTAGGTCTGTTCGTCCAGGTAGACATCGATCGGCACAACGTGGGCCGGGTCCAGCAGGGGATGGCGCGCCCGGTGCAGGTCGATCACCGAGCCCGGGTGCAGCAATTCGCCGACCGCGGCTCGCTCATCCGCATCAATGTCCTCTGCCGCTATCTGGATCGCAAATGGCTTACGAAAGGCCACCATTTCAGGAATGGTCGCGTCGATCTGATAGCCATATTTGGCTTTGGCAAAGGTGAAATCCAGCTCGGCCAACACCTGCACATTGCGCCGAATATAGACTGCTTCTTCGCCCACCGCCTGGGTCAACTCGGTGAGGATGCGGCGGACTTCCTTGTCCTCTTGCAATTCCAGCTCGCGCACGGCATTGTTTTGTTGCACCACGCGCAGCGGCTCGATAAAGAGCGTTGCCCCGCTCGAAGATTGGTCGTGCACAATACCGTCGATATGACCCTTGTACTCCTGCCGGACGGGAATCACATAGCGCCCCTGCCGCTGGGTCACAATTGCATCCTGCAGATAGGGCTTGATGTCGGAGCCTTGTACCAGCCGCTCCAGCGTTGAGAGCAAACGCTCCTGGGCGACGCGCAATTCCTGGCGGATGCTGGCCAATGCTGGGCTGGCACTGTCGATCACTTCCCCGCGCTCGTTGATGCAGCGGGCGATCTGCGCGATCACCTCTTCGCACGGCTCAATGTTGACCGCCATCTCTGCCAGCAGCGGGTAGGCATGATCCAGGCGGGTGAGCAGATTGCGCAGGCTGCGGGCGCGCAAAAGTGTGTTCTTCACCTCAAGCAGATCGGGCGCAAAGAGCATGGAGCCCCGTTCCGCTCGATCCAAATAAGGGCTGAGGTCTTTCACCCCGCCAAAGTTGATGTCGTGTTTTTGCTCAAGCAGCCGAAAAGCTTCGTCGGTCTGGGCCAAATGCTGCTGGATTGTCGGCAGATCATCGCTGGGCAGCAGGGCCCGCGCCAAATCAACGCCGCCACTAAAGGCGCAATGGTCGGCAACTTTTTCTAATATTTTTTTGTATTCCAGCACCTTGAGTGTGCGCGGATTCATACTCGGTTTGTTCTCATGAACGAATAGCTGGAACCCAGAAAGTTCGCACGTGCAGTGATCATTGCAGGCTGGTTGCCCTTCGGAAAAATCACCAGATGATGATCATAACACAGCGCGTAAAGTTCTTCCAAAGCGATTCATGCCCTCGTCTATTGTCAAGCTGCTGTCGCCCACCTACCCCTTGCTAATGGCGTAGCCGAGGCGACGCAACATACCTTCGCGGGTGCGCCAGCGTTCCCACACTTTTACCCACAATTCCAGATAGACTTTGGTGCCGATCAGCGCTTCGATTTCGGGCCGGGCCGCCTGCCCGATCTTTTTGATCATCGCGCCGCGCTGGCCCAGCACAATTGACTTTTGGCTCTCGCGCTCAACATAAATGACCGCGGAAATGTAGGTGAGTTGGTCGCTGCGTTCCGTATATTCATCGACCTCGACCGCGATGCTGTGCGGCACCTCTTGTTGCAGCAGATGCAGCGTCTGTTCGCGGATCAACTCCGCGACGATGAAGCGCGTCTGCATATCCGTCACCTGGTCTTCCGGGAAGTAGCGCGGGCCGAGGGGTAAACGCCCGTGGAGCGACGCCATCAGCTCGTCGATGCCCGCGCCGGTCAGGCCGCTCACGGTGATCCACGTCACCCGCGCTGGTTCCAGCCAGGGGACCAAGTCGAGATAGGCCGCGGCCCGCTCTGGGACGATCTCCGCGTTCGGGCTCTGGTCGATCTTGTTCAGCAGCAAAATCAGCGGCGGCAAAGCCCGTTTTTGATGGGCCTGCTGCAACAGCTCGGCAATTTGCTGCTCTTCTGGTTTGGGCGGCGTGTTGACATCGATCACCCACAGCACGAGGTCCGAGCCTTCGATGGTCTCTTGCGCCACGCGCACCATATGGGTGCCCAGCTTGTTTTGCGGCGCGTGAATGCCGGGCGTATCCAAAAAGAGGATCTGCATCTGTTCATCGGTGAAGATGCCCAAAAGCTGGTCGCGCGTGGTCTGCGGCTTGGGGCTGGTGATGGCAATTTTCTGGCCCAGCAGTTGGTTGAGCAAGGTAGATTTGCCCACGTTTGGGCGACCAATCACCGCCACAAAACCGCTGCGATAGTCGGGCGGTACAGCTTCTGGTTGTGGATAAATTTCGGCTTCAGTCATGCTCGGTTTTCCTCCGGATCACAGCTCAGCGCAACGGTGGCGGCGGCTTGGGCAGCGTCAATTGTACCGTGCCCTGCGCCGTCAGATCCACCGCGGTGCGCCAACCGAACGCACCATTCAACGAACGCAGATACGGGTCGGGGTTGAGCGCCTGCTCGATCGTGTAGGTAGAGCCGGTGAGCAGGATGATGTCATCTGGCCCGCGCAAAGAACGGGCGACGGCCAGCGCCTGTTGCGGATCTTCCACAACCAGCGCCGGGGTATCGCCCAACAAGCCCATAATCTCGTTGCGCACCTGGTGCGGGTCTTGCCCCTTGAACGAGGCACCAGTGACGATCAGGGTTTTGGCGACTGGTGCCAGCGCGCTGAAGACTGTGCGGGCCGCGCGCTGCCCAGAGAGGCCGACGACAAAGATTTTTCCTCGGTCCGGAAAGCGGACTGCCACTTCGCCGAGCAAAGCGCTCATCTTTTCGGCGTTGTGGGCAATATCCGCAAAAATCCCATCGCCCACCGGCCAGAGTCGGCCAGGCAGATGGCCCGCGGCCAGGCCCGCCACGGTCGCTGGCTCATTCAGCTCGGGGCAGAGTGTGCGGATCACCGCCAAACTCAGCGCGGCATTCCATTTCTGGTAGCTGGCTCGGATCAGGCCATCTTCGGCCAGGGTGGGTTGCTCGGCCAGGGCTGCTTCCAGCGCATCGACCGCGCGTTGCCCCACCAGATGCAGGGGCGCGTTGGCTTCGGCACAAACCGAGGCAATAATTACCTGGTTGGCTGGGTCGGGCTCGCTCGTAAAGAAAGGCACACCGGGCCGGGCACTGCCCGCTTTGTCCAAAACCCGTTGCCACTGTTCCGCCCCCAACAACGCCGCATGATCGGTGCCCACATTGGTCAGAACTGTGGCCACCACATCGAGCGCACGCGTTTGATCATAACGCCCGCCCACACTGGCTTCGATCGCGGCCCACGCCACTTCATGCCGCTCGAAAATGGCCAGGGCCAGCAAGATCGACACTTCGTGGAAGGTGTGGGCGTGATGGCTGTTCCGTCCGGCCACGCGCAGACAATGGGGCTTGATGCGCCGCTCCCACGCCCAGCTCACATCTTCCTGGGCGACAAACTCCCCGCCAATGCTAAACCGTTCGCGATAATCATACAAATGTGGGCTCATGAACGAACCCGCCTTGCCCATCACCCCGAAGCCTGCTTCCAGAAAGCGGCAGGTCGATCCCTTGCCACTGGTGCCCACCACATGGATCAACCGCGTGGGGTGGCCGTTGGGCCACAGGCTGGCAATCGATTCACGCAACAATTCCAGACGGGCCAACTTGTGGATGGCCCATTCAGCATTGTAGATTTGATCAACAACATTGTAGTACGGAAAATTAGCTTCGGTCACGACAATCCTTCTGGTTGACGCAATGTTTCTAATGCAGCCCATTCCGCGGCCAGGCGGGCCTGTACACCATTGACCAGGTCATCAAGGGGGATGGTGCCGCTCTCTCCGGTGCGCCGTACCCGGTACTCAACGACCCCCGCTTGCAGGCCTTTGCCGCCGACGGTCAGGCGGATTGGCATGCCCAACAGGTCGGCATCATTAAATTTTACGCCCGCGCGCTCTTCACGATCATCATACAAGGTTTCGATCTGCGCGCGCTGCAACGTCTGGTAGATTTCCTCGGCCGCGCGGGTCACTTCGGGCGTTTTGGCCGTGGCCAGGCTGACCAGCGAGACTGCATAGGGCGCCACGCTGATTGGCCATTGGATGCCCTGCTCGTCATGATGCAACTCGACCAGGACAGCCGCCAGCCGCTCCACGCCGATCCCATACGAGCCCATCACCATCGGGTGCGCCACCCCTTTCTCATCCAGATAAGTGGCGCCCATGGCCGTGCTATACTTGGTGCCGAGCTTGAAAATATTGCCCACCTCGACCCCGCGCACCGAACGCAGCGGTTCGCCACAGTGGGGGCAGGCATGACCGTCCCCCGCGGCTGCCAGATCGGTCACCAAATCGGCCATGTAATCGCGGCCATAATTGACATTGCGATAGTGCCAATCGACCCGATTGGCCCCCGCCACCAAATTCGGGCTGGCTGGGATCAGATCATCCACCACCAGCAGCACCTGGTCGCGCTGGATGCCGATGGGCGAGCCATACCCGGGCTCGGCCCCAATTGCGCGGATCTCCTCGGCGGTGGCGGGGCGCAAGGCGCGGGCGTGAATCGTGTTGGTCAGTTTGGTCTCGTTGAGTTCCATGTCACCGCGCACCACCACAAAGACAAATTGCTCGCGCAACTCGCCATTCTTATCTTCGACTTGCGCCACCAGGAAAATGGCCTTGGCCGTTGCGGTCGTTGGGATCTGCAAAAAGTCGGCCAGCGCGGCAATTGTTGCCACATTCGGCGTGTGGATTTCGCTCAATGCCGCGGGGTCTTGTGGCTGCGCCGCATCGACCACTTTGCGGAAGGTCGCAACCTGGCGATTGGCGCGGTAATCACAGGCCGCACAGAGCAAAAGCGTATCTTCGCCGATGGGTGTCAACGCCATATATTCGTGGGCCTGGGTGCCCCCCATCATGCCGGTGTCGCTTTCGACCGCCACCGTTGCCAGGCCGCAGCGCTGGAAAATGGCAAAATAAGCAGCGTAAATTTTGGGGTAGAAAGCGTCCAGCCCGGCAAAGTCGAGATCAAACGAATAGGCATCTTTCATGGTGAATTCGCGCACGCGGATGGTGCCAGCCCGCGGGCGCGGCTCGTCGCGGAATTTGGTCTGGATTTGATAAAGCAGCAGCGGCAATTGGCGATAGCTGCTGACAATCTGGCGGGCCAGATCGGCCATGGCTTCCTCGTGGGTCATGGCCAGGCAGAGGTCGCGGCCATTGCGGTCTTGCAGCCGGGCCATATCATCGCCAATCGCATCCCAGCGCCCACTGCGTTGCCACAACTCCGCGGGGTGCACCATCGGCAGGCTTAGCTCCTGGCCGCCGATTGCATCCATCTCTTCACGGATGATCTGTTCAATTTTTTGCTTGACGCGTACGCCCAGCGGCAACCAATCGAAGATCCCGGCTGCCATTTGGCGCACGAGGCCGGCCCGCACCATCCATTGATGGCTGGCGACTTCGGCGTCGGCTGGGGCTTCCCGTAATGTTTGGAAAAACAATTGACTCATCCGCACGGTAAATACTCTCTCTCTGTATCGTACTTATCTCAAAAATCTCTGTACCCCACTGATTGGGCCACCTTTGTTCCCAGGAGCCACAACCGATTTTTGAGATGACTTCTAGTCAGGATCCAGCAATCAGGCTTCTCACAGAGGTTTGACTGCGAGGGAAGAGCGTACCCTCTGTGGATAGTGGCATGTTACCCGAAGTTGCGCCATGAGCAAAGCAGTCCCTGGCTTTGGTGTATCTGCCGGGCCCATTACCTGCGTGTGACCGGCCTTACGGTGCCCAATGTTGATGAGTAGGCAGGGACGCAAACAACACGCACCATCGGCCAGTTTATCTCGCCGGATATATTGATCCCAGATCCGACCATTGTGTGGGATTACAACCGCATGATGTATGTGCGCGGGAATCCGATGAAGTATAATGATCCTACGGGAAATCAGCCTGCATGTGGTGCCTTAGCCCCAATTCCAATCGCTGCAGTGGGCTGTCAGGTGGTAACGTGGGTAACTACAACTGGTCCCACTGCTATACAAACCGCAACACAGTGGGCCGATAAAGCTCCCGCCATGTGGGATAGAATATTTAATTGTACTACTAAGTTTCTTGGCGGACAGATTGTAGGTGGATGGTGATGGTATCAATGGGTCGCCTGCCACAATTCCGGTAGCCCTGATGGGGCCGTTCATAGTTGTAGTAGTGCAGCCATGATCCAGAGACTTAATGGCTATCTGGCCATCCCGCATGAATTGATGCACGTGGTTGCTTATCGCATGATAGGTAAGCGCTGTGCCTACCAGTTCGGCGATCTCTCCGTCAAACCACTAGAGGACCGCACGCTCAGAGAGCGGCTATTCTGCTTGCTTTTTCCTCTGGTCATCAACCTACTGGCGGTGGTACTACTGGCTGGTATCTGGATGGTGACGTATATTGTGGGCCGCTACCCGCTGGACCCGCTTATCTACTTTGAAGTTGCCCCGTGGTGGCATAGCTCGATGTTCTTCGGGTTTGCCTTTTTGCTGACTTACGCCGGTACATGCACGTGGGATGTGCTGGTGGCCGTCCGGTTAGTAGCGGAAAAACTGCGCCAGCAACCACCAAAATAGACCCAAGAAGATTAAAACGATCGGGAACGCCCACAGCATTGCTAGTGGGATAAAACCCGTCTCCTCACCTTGCGGCCCTTCATAAAACATCCGCCTGGCATTGCGAGGTAGTCATGGGGCTTTGCTTGATTCTTGCGATTCTCTCCATGTTTGTTGTCGATATATTGCTGTTTCAGGTTCATCTCCGTTTTCCCGAAATCAGACGAGCTCTCTTGCTGGCCCATGTGGTAGTAGGTTTAGGCTTTGGCTATCTATTTTCGCTACTATTTGATCTTTCAGATGCTCGCCGTTTGGTCGCTATGGGGCTAGGAGCAGTTATAAATCTCAATGCATATTTGGTAATCATCAGGCATAGATTTTAGATAAGGAGGCATGGATACGCCAGAAGTTGTAAGGGGCTGTTATCTAGAAGAGCGCGGCAAGCTGATCCGCCACGCGTTGTTTGAGCTGCTCATAGGGTAGAATGCCAACCTGGCGGTCGATCTCGCCGCCGTTGTGCAAAAATAACAAGGTGGGCAAGCCTAGAATCTGAAAGCGCCCCGCAGTCTCGGCGTTGCTTTCCACATCCAACGTCAGGATGGTTACCTGCTCGGCAAAATCCTGCGCCAAAAAGCCCACATGGGCCGACATGACCTCGCACGGTTCGCACCACTCCGCCCAACAATCGACAATCACCAGGCCAGACGCGGCACCGACGAATCCGTCGAAGGTGGCGTCGCTCGCTTCGTGAATGGTCGCTTGCACTGGCAATGCTGATTCAACTGGCCGCGGAGATTCAGGCGCTGGGCGCTGGAACCCGACCGCACGCAGCAATTGTTTGAACATGGTGCTTAGACTCCGTTCTGGGGCTCGGCCGCGAGTGCTTCGGGCGAGCGCACCTCAAAATCATGGGTGATCGTCGCCACCCCGGCCAGCGTGGCATGAGCGCCACAATATTTCTCCACGCTGAGCGCAATCGCTCGGGCAACTTTGGCCTCGTCCAACGCCTGGCCAATCACAATAAAGTGCATGTGGATGGTTTGCCACGCTCTGGGATGCTCGGGCGCACGCTCGCCCTCCAGCATCACTTGCACATCGACAATGGGCTGGCGCTGCTTCTGCAAGATGCTGACCACATCGGCCATGGAGCAGCCACCCAACCCCAGCAACAACAATTGCATCGGGCTGGGGCCAGGGCCATCGCCCCCCGCGGTGATCAACAGGCCATGACCGTTGGCATCAACCCCGAGCATGGTTTTGCCCTCAATCCACTTGACACGTGCACTCATTCTGCCTCCACCCGACCGACCCCGCTATCACCGGCTACAAGAGCGGGGGTGCATCCCGCCACCCGGCCATGCCAGTGGAGTATATGTTCGCTGGCATAGGCTGTCAAAAGCATCGGCGCTTGTGATATAATCCGGGGAATTCTATGGCGAATAGCCAGCTAGTCGCATCCGTATCTAATGCCAGGAGAGGCCATGTCCACACAACCTTGGTTTGCGTTCTACGAAAAGGGAGTGCCAACCTCGCTTGATCTGCCTGATCTCACTCTGCCGCAATTGCTGGCCGACGCAGCTCAAAAATTTCCCAATAATATTGCATTACGGTTTTTGCTAAAATATCTCCCGCTGGGGCTACGCATCCAATCGACGTTGACCTATCGTCAACTCGAAGAGGCTACCGACAAATTTGCCGTTGCTCTGCAGAAATTGGGCATCCGCAAAGGAGATCGCGTCGCGTTGATGTTGCCAAACATGCCGCAACAGGTGGTCGCCTATTTTGGCATCCTCAAAGCTGGCGGCATTGTGGTCAATGTCAATCCTACCTATACGCCCCGTGAATTGCACTATCTCCTGCACGATAGCGGCGTCGAAACCATTGTGCTGATCAGCGGGTTCTACGAGCGGCTCGCCGCAATTCAGGAACGAACGTCGGTTCGTACGGTGATCCTGGCCGACATCCCCGATTCGCTCGGGTGGCCATTTCAGCAATTGGCCGCTCGCCAGTTGCGGGCCAAAGGGTTGCTGAAAGATATTCCCCAGTTGCCGGGGCTTCATCGGTTCGACGAGCTGATCCGGCAAGCCAGTGGCTCGCCCGCGCGGGTGCCGCTTCAGCCAGACGAAGCAGCGCTCTTCCAATATTCCAGTGGCACTACGGGCATGTCCAAAGCGGCTATGCTCACGCACCGCAATCTTGTCAGCAATACCATTCAGATCCAAAGTTGGTTTGCCACCTGCGAAGTCGGCAAAGAGAAGGTGCTCGGCGCGCTGCCCTTCTTCCACATCTACGGCATGACGGTGGCGATGCTCTTTGGCCTTTCGACTGCCTCCGAGGTGATCATCACCCCTGACCCGCGCAACATCGATCTGATGCTCGATATCATTCATCGCGAAGGGATTAGTCTCTATCCTGGCGTGCCGACCATGTATGTCGCGCTGATCAATCATCCCAAAGTCGCCAACTATAATCTGCGCTCGATCAAAGCCTGCCTCAGTGGTGGCGCGGCCTTGCCGGTCGAGGTGGCCGAAAAGTTTATGAAGTTGACTGGAGGGCGGCTTGTGGAAGGCTATGGGATGACCGAAGCCTCGCCAGTGCTCACCGCCAACCCGATCAATGGTCAGGTGCGTGTCGGTTCGGTCGGCCTGCCCCTGCCCAATACCGAGGTAAAGGTGGTCGCGCTGGAATCAGATGCAACGGGCAATTTCCCGCCGGTGGCGATCGGGGAAACCGGCGAGTTGATCGCTCGGGGGCCGCAAGTCATGTCCGGGTACTGGGGCCATCCACAAGATACGGCCAGCACGGTGATTGGTGGCTGGCTCTATACCGGGGATATTGGCTATCGCGACGAGGATGGCTATTTTTATATCGTGGACCGCAAGAAAGATGTGATCATCGCCAGTGGCTATAACATTGTGCCGCGCGAGATCGAAGAGATCCTCTATACGCATCCCGCGGTGCGCGAAGTGACGGTCGCGGGCATTCCCGACCCGCGCCGGGGTGAAACCGTGAAGGCGTATATTATCTTGAAGGACGGACAGCAAACGACTCCCAGCGAGTTGGAGAATTTTTGTCGCCAACAATTGGCCCCGTATAAGGTGCCCCGCTTCTTCGAGTTTCGCGCCGAGTTGCCCAAGAGCCAGGTGGGCAAGGTGATCCGCCGCTTGTTGGTGGAAGAAGAGAAGGCCAAGCTCGCCCAGGCTGAGAGAGTCGCGTAAGGCTGGTTTAGCGAACGTCAAACGTGATGCGTGAATGATCACGTTTGACGCATCACGTTTCACCTGCTCCGTACGCGTCTCCGCACAAGCGCCACAATCAGCCACCCAAGAAGCGACCCGGCGAGCACATCCCCCAGATAGTGAATGGCGAGGCGCACTCGGCACCAGCCAATCACCCCGCTGAGGGGCCAGAGCAACCAACCCCAGCGCGGCCACAATTGCCCCCCCCACGCGCTGATCACCGCCATGCGCATCGCGTGGCCACTCGGGAAGCTGTGCGCATCGGCCCCGCCCCCGTAGAGCAGCTGCGCCTGGCGCGGGCGCGGACGCCTGATCACGTGTTTGATGCCCAGGGTGAGGACAATTTGCAGCAGTAGCGAGCAACAAAAGGCCGCGAGTGGGCGCGCCCTGGTGGGGGGTATGCTTTGCGCGGGTGCGCGGGTTTTGTCCAGGAATAGCCAGCCGACCACCAGCGCCCACAGCCAGGAATCTCCCAGGTGGGCCCCGAAGAGCGTCAGCCAGGTGCGTCCCTGCTGCTCCGCGGGCAAGGCGATCTGGGCGCTGAGTGTGCGATCCCACGCCGCGAGGTGCTGAACCAAACGCCAGAGGTGTTCCGTCATACGCGTCTAGCCAGTTGCCTCAGGGGATGAGCGCTGGGCAAAGGCTGCCCGCACCTGGGCCAGTTGATGCGGCTTGTCCACATCCATGCCCGACTCGGCAAAAGGCAGCACAATCGGGTGGCCGCGCAAGTGCAGCAACCGCTCGACTACCCCAAGCAGATCGGCCAGACGCAGGCGGCGCAAGAGAAATTTGCCAATCACCCCGGGGCCGAGCAGCCAGAGCTGCTGGAAAATATTCTTGCGCTGCGCAACCAATTGTTGCAGCAACCCCTGTTGGCTGAGCGCGGCTTCGATCTTACCGAGAAAGAGGCTGCCATTGCAGAAACGCCCTTCCACGACAGGCAAGTAACTCCGTTGGCTCCCGGGAAAAGTGGTCTCCATCTGCCGCTGCTCAACAATCCCCCAATACACATCCTCGACGAGGGGCTGGCAAGCCGCCAGAAACCAATCCACCATCTCCGTGGTCAATAATGGAATATCGCCGGTGAGCAGCAACGCATAATGCTGCGGCGAACTTGATTCCGCCAGCCAGGCCAACCCGTGGATGGCGTTGTCGAGCAGCGAGGCTTGGTTGGGCAAATAGTGCACAGGGTAGCCAAACTCGGGGGCATCCTCAGCCGCGAGGCCGACAATGACAATCCGCCGGATCTGGGTGCTGGCGGCCAGTGCGCGCACCACGTGCCAGATCATTGGCTGGCCGCCGACTTCGATCAGCACCTTGTTGGGCACTTGTTCAGCCTGGGCCACAGGATCGGGCTGGGTTGGATCAAAACCAGCCAGGAGCACGGCATCGAATTGGGTTTGCATAACAACGCGGGCCTTGTGGGTTGATAGAAAAAGAGGCGACATTGTCGCCTCTCGTTGGTGGGGCTCTATCTGCTTTGGTCAATCGCCACGCGCAATTGATATTCCTGGGCCTGCAAGCGCTCAAGGGTTGCTTCGAGCTGCGTGATCTTGCGCCGGTTCCCCTGGGTGCGCGCTTGTGCCAGTTGCCGCTGAATCTGTTCAAGCTGCGCCCGCACCTGCTGTTTCTGGGCGATCAGCGCTGCACGGTTGTCTTCCGGTTGCAGACCCCAGGCCATGGCGATCACTCGCTTATTCCTGGCTGAACGGTTCTTCGGAAAAATCGCGTGGCGTACGCGGTCTGTAGAGCAAATAGGCAAGCCCGACGCTCAGGAAATAGAGCACAATCAGCGGTGCCATCACAATCGCCATGTTGATCGGGTCGATCGTCGGGGTGATCACCGCCGAGATGATCGCGATCACGACGATCGCGTGGCGCCAAAAGTTTAGCAACTGGGGCCCACTCAGGATACCGGTGCGGGCCAAAAAGGCCAGGACAATTGGCATCTCAAACGCGACGCCGATCCAAAAGACGACCCGGGTGACAAAGCCGACATAGCGCTCAAACGTCCACAACTGCGTGATGACTTCGGCAAAAAAGTTCTGCAGAAAGTAGATCGCTACCGGCAACATCACATAAAAAGAAAAGGCCATTCCCCCGATGAAGAGGGCAAAAATGGCTGGTAACGTCAACAAAAGTGCGCGCCGTTCGTGCGGGTACATGCCCGGTGAGATGAAGGCGATCACATGATAGACGATGAGCGGCATCCCCAGCGAGGCCCCGACCATAAAGCTGATCTTAAAGACATTGATGATCGTATCGGTTGGGCCGGTTGAGATCAATTCCGCCCCGCCAAGCGGTGTTTTGATGAATTCTAACAGGGGGCGAGCAAAGAGAAACGCAATAATGGTCCCCACAAAGATGCCAGCCACAATCCATGTCAAGCGCACCCGAAGCTCATTCAGGTGCTCCATCAGCGTCATTTGGCTGGCTTCGACTGGATCGAGGATCGGTGCCTGTTGGGTCATGCTTGGTTCTCCGACGGATCCGCGTTGGCCGCGCCCCCGTTGACCTGGACATTCGAGCTGGTCGCCGCTGTGGTAAGGGGGGATTTGTCCACGGTGGGCGTCTCGGCAGCCGCTATGGATGCATCATCGCTGGCCGTTGTCGATGCCGGGGCTGGAGAATCTGCGGCTGGTTCCGCAAGGGTATCAGGCAGGATGGTGGGTTCCGTCTCTGCGGTTGACTTCGCTGGTTCTGCGCCGGTCTCTGCGGATTCGGCGGCGGGCTCGGCAGGCGATTTGGCCGCTGTGCTCGGCTTGGCTGGGGTGGATTTGGCCGTCGTTGTCTTGGCCGTTGTCGTCGTGGATTTAGGCGCTGGTTTCGTGGCCGGTTTGGCCGCAGTACTCTTTGTGGTTGTGTTGGAAGCTGGCTTGATTGTTGTTTTGTTGGTGGTTGTTCTGGCCGTGGCAGAGGGCTTTAAGTTGAGCTCCTTCGCCAACTCTTCATCGGCCATCTCATTCAAAATCTTGCGCGGATTGAGATCCTCCAGAGCTTTGAATTCTTCGCCAAACTGCGAAGTTAATTCACGGCCCAGATTGCGCGCATACCCCCACCATTTGGCGATCTGACGCAGGGTGCTTGGCAGCCGCTCTGGCCCCAACACGATCAACGCCAAAACGGCAATAAAAAACAGTTCGGCTATCCCAATCCCAAAGAAACTGTCCATAGCTAAAATGGCTTTCGCAGAGCTTCGTCCAACGCCGAGCCTAGCACCCCATTGATAAAGCGCGGGCTGCTATCGCCCCCAAAGGCTTTTCCTAACTCAACTGCTTCATTGATCACCACCTTGGGTGGTGTATCGGCCTGCTGACTGCCAAGCTCAAACAGCGCCAGCCGCAAGGTGTTGCGGTCGATCACCCCGAGCTGATCCACCGGCCAATCCGGTGCATAGCGCTGGATCATCTGGTCGAGCAGCGCCTTATATTTGAGCACGCCACTCACCAACCAGCGCAGAAAACGTTCACCTTCGACAAAATCGCCAACCCCGGCGGTGTCGAGTTCCGCTAAACGCTCCTCGAGCACGGGACCAGCAAGATGCCGGGTGACGTCCAGCTCGAAGAGGGCCTGGAGCGCTAAGCGACGAGCATGTTGGCGTTCGCGAATCCACTGTTGGTAAAGGTCTGGATTCGCAGTTGTGTCTGAGACCGTCTGGGAGGGGGATGTCAGCGTAGGCATACCATTCGGCGCACCGTTCGGATGTTCAACCATACCACCTGCTTGTTACATCATAACCAGACCACCGTCGACAGTCAGCACCTGCCCGGTGATAAATCCAGAGCGTTCACTCGCTAAAAAGGCGACTGCCCAAGCAACTTCTTCCGGGGTGCCCATGCGGCCCATCGGTGTGTTTTGCAAAATTGACGCGCGTTGGGCATCGTTCAGCACATCGGTCAACGCCGTGGGGATAAACCCAGGGGCCACAACATTGACGGTAATTGTACGGCTGGCAACTTCACGAGCCAAACTTTTGCTAAAGCCGATGATCCCAGCTTTGCTGGCTGCATAGTTGGATTGACCTGCCTGGCCGGTCAGCCCCACCACGCTGCTGATGCTGATGATGCGCCCCCAGCGATTTTTGATCATCCCCCGCAGCGCAGCCCGCGTGACCGTGTAGATGCTCTTCAGGTTGGTGTCGATGACGGTATCCCAATCATCTTCCTTCATGGTCACCAGCAGCGTATCGCGTGTGGTCCCCGCATTGTTGACCAGAATGTCCAGCCCGCCCAACTCGCTCTGGACCTGTTTGACCAGGTCAGCGGCTTGTTCGTTTTGGCTGACATCGGCCTGATAGATGGCGCAGGTGCCACCAGCCTGGCGGATTTCGGCCGCGGTTTGTTCGGCGCCAGCCGCGTTGCCCCGATAGTGCAAGGCAACCCGCGCCCCGTTGGCCGCCAATTCTTTGGCAATGGTCGCCCCAATGCCGCTGCTGCTTCCAGTCACCAACGCAACTTTTCCGGAAAGATCCATGCTCATAACGATAGTATATCCTATTTAGATGTGATTCATAAATTCTGTGTCCGCCAAGACTTTGGGCGAATACCCCCTGGGAAATCCAGAATTTCTTTCAAAACCCCATCCACAGCAGCAAAGCCAGAAATCTGTGTACGCTTTAGAATCTGTGGCTTCCCAGGCAGTTTCTGTGTTTTCCTTAAGGCTGGCTTCTTGCCCGATGAAGCGACCACAAAGGCCTAGGCTTTCTGGCTGGCCACCCACTCGCGCACACCCGCCGCTGAATTGATGGTGACGCGTCCCGCCGCCCGATCAATCCGCCGCATGAGGCCGGAAAGTACCTCGCCGGGCCCAATTTCGATGAAATGGGTTACCCCAGCCGCGAGCAAGGCTTGCATCGACGCGGTCCAGCGGACGCTGCCAGTCAATTGGGCGGCCAATTCGGCACGAATGGCCTCGACCGTGGTCAGCGGTTGCGCACTGGTATTGGCGATCAACGGCACAGCTGGCGCGTAGAGCGGCGTTGCTTCGATGGCCTGGCGCAACTCATCCGCCACGGGAGCCATCAACGGGCTGTGCGAGGCAATGCTCACGGCCAGCGGCATGACCCGCTTTGCCCCCGCGGCTCGCGCAGCTTCCATTGCCGCTTCCATGCCCACGCGGTCGCCAGAGATGACGACTTGCCCCGGGCAATTGTCATTGGCCACCTGGACGACCCCGCCGGTCTGGCTGGCTTCGGCGCAGAGTGCGGCGACTTGCGCTTCCTCCAGGCCGAGAATGGCGGCCATCAGGCCCGGTTGGCGCTCGCCCGCGGCTTTCATCAACCGCCCGCGCTCGCGCACCAGGCGGACGCCGTCTGCAAAGCTGAGGCTGCCAGCCGCGACCAGCGCGGTATATTCACCCAAGCTGTGACCAGCCACAAAACTGCTGCCGCTGGCTGGGGCTGCAAGATCGCTGCCAAATTCGCTGGCAATGGCGCGCAGGAAGGCGACCGAAACGGTCAGCAGGGCAGGCTGCACATTGATCGTATCGGTCAGTTCGGCTTCTGGGCCTTCAAAGCAGAGACGGCTCAAGGCAAAGCCCAGCAGATCATCGGCTTCGGCAAAGGTTTGGGCGGCCACATCGTAGGTGCTGATCAGATCCTGACCCATGCCTACGGTTTGGCTGCCTTGCCCAGGAAAGAGAAATGCACTCTGGGGTATGCTTTGAATGAGTTCAAATTCGGCCATAATGATTTTGTGGGATAGGTTCGTGGCATGAATAAAAAAGGGATTTGGTGCTAGCTTCCAAATCCCTTCGTGATGATCCCTGACTATGCCAACCGGCAAGGATGAACGATACCTTTAGGCAGCCTTTGCCGCGTCGCCGATTTCAATGACTTGCCGACCGCGGTAATACCCACAGTGCGGGCAGACCCGGTGGGGCAACATCATCTGATGACATTGGTTGCATTCAACCAGCTTCGGCAGTCCAATCGCGTCGTGGGCGCGGCGGCGACCTTTTTTACCTTTGCTCAATTTTCGTTTTGGCAGCGGACCCATCTTTTTCTCCTCGTGAATTTAGTCTGAGCGACCCAATAATTTCGATTTTAGGATGCTCGCCGTGGGCAGCCAGTTTTATACAAAATGAGCCCGGAAATTTCTGGCGAGTTTATTCGACTGCTATCAATAGCAGCATTTTTTACCAAAGCCAACTATTCTTGCTCCTCTTGGTCGGATTGATCGCGCAGGGCCAGCAACGCGGCCCAGCGGGGGTCAATCACGGGTTCATCCAGATTCTCTGCTTCCTCGTCACTCAGCAGGCGCACATCTTCCAGATCTTCCAACATATCGACCAAATTGGGGCATGGCCCGGCCCCTTCCCAATTGCAACCGGGGTACCGGGGCAATGCAAGCCAGATGTTTTGGCGAACAATTTCGGTGATGTCCAGAATATGCTGCTCGTTGATCGACAAGGCGGCATCTTCCAGATCGTCCACTTCGCCTTCGAACTCGTCGGGGCGCAGATAGCGACCCGTTGCGACTTCAGTCAGCGAGTGGAAATGCTCGAACAGCTCAAACCGCAGCGAGACAGCAATCGGCTCCAGGCAGCGGTTGCAGGTCGAGCGAACCGCGGTACTCAACTCGGCCGTTGCCAGGATGCCGCTGTTGATGCGCATCACTTTCAACGTGCCAACCAGCGGGCCAAGGATGGCGAGGTCTGGGTCGATCTCGCTGATATCTTCGGCCAGGTCGAAGCGCCGAATGCTCCCCGTGGGTTCTTTGAGTAATTGGGCAACATTAAATTGCATTGTACGCTCTTTGCCCAGGTTTGGACATGTCAAAGTGCACTAAAAATCGACAAACGAATTATTATTATAGCCCGCCCACTACCGCCTGTCAAACTTGAGGCCCAAATGCGCTTAAGACTCGGGCCAGTAAGCGGTCATTGTTGTGTGGTATCGGCGCTTATTCTTCTTCGTCGGGTTGGAGATTGTTTTGTGTTTTTTCTCTGGGCACTGGCGGGTCGGCGAGTGGATTGCTGCGCATCACCTGCATCCCATTTTCTACCTGGCTGGTAATGGTCTGCAATTTGCGCGCCAGATCTTCCAATACCTGCATGGTATATTGGTCTGCCTCTGCGGCGCGTCGTTGGGCAGCCGCGCGCCCCTCTTCAAGAATGCGGTCGGCTTCGTGGTGAGCGGCAATGACCAAGGCCTGGTCGCTGAGCAATTCGTTGGCCCGTTGGCGGGCATCGCTCAGGATCCGTTCGGCCTCGCGCTGGGCCTCGGCGATGATCTGGTCGCGTTCGGCCAACGTGCGCTCGCTCTCCATGATC
Organism: uncultured Caldilineaceae bacterium; assembly: GCA_964541665.1. Classification (GTDB taxonomy): domain Bacteria; phylum Chloroflexota; class Anaerolineae; order Caldilineales; family Caldilineaceae; genus CFX5. The sequence continues at coordinate 62,868 of CAZIRP010000004.1, forward strand.
GCACTGGGCACATTGATCCGCATTCGTTCGAGCAGATGCGCAAACTCATTCGCGTTGATCATGCTCAACGATGATAAGGGGATGCGCCAACTGCGATTGAGCGAGTCAGCGAGTTGATCAATCAATTGTAAGATGGCAATAACGCACCTCCCCAACGAATCCGAATCTTCCCCCAGTAGAAGTTACGCAGTGGGCATCCAGCACCAGTCTGGCTTGGCTTCTACGGCAGTAAAGATTCTGGTTATGGTTATGTTGGCACTCGTACATCCGGATTTGAAGCCGTTTCCTGGTGATTCACGGCTACGTACACGCTAAAAAGCCAGCCACAAACTAATCCTTATCTCAAAAATCTCTGTACCACACTGGTTGGGCTACCTTTGTTCACGGGAGGTACAACCAATTTTTGAGACGACTTCCAGACGGAATTGCCCAGATTCTACAGCAGAAAGCTGGGTCATCTTTAGCAGCTGCGGATTTCCAGGCAGTTTCCTGGTTTTACTTCGCAGCGCGCGAGGTCAGGAAGCCCTTACCCGCGCCGCGAGAGTTTGTTTTTGCGCCCGCCGACTGGCTGGGTCGGTTTGCCATCGGTCAATTGCGCGAATTTTTCGGTCAAAGCCGAGACGACGATCGGCGGTGCCCACTGGGCATAATCACCCCCGAGGCTGGCAACCTCTTTGAGAATGGTGGCACTCAACTGCGCGTATTGCCCATCACAAAAGAAGCAACACAGTTCGATCTCGCTCGCCAATTGATGATTCGCCCAGCCGATCTGATATTCAAATTGAAAATCGCCCACATTGCGCAAGCCACGCACGATCACCTGGGCCTGGTTTTGGCGAGCACATTCCACGGTCAGGCCTGTATAGGTGACCACCTGGACATTGGGTAAATGAGCCAGTGCGCTACGAGCGAGGGCCAGGCGCTCTTCTGTGGTAAAGAGCAATTTCTTTGGCGGTGCATCGTAGAGGGCCAGCACCACTTCGTCAAAAATGGTGGCCGCACGAGTCGCAATATCCAGATGTCCATTGTGGATTGGGTCAAATGTACCGGGATAGAGCGCCCGTGTCATTCGCGTTGTCCTTTCATGGCTGTTGCCCGAATTCCCATTTGTTGATCCAATGCACTGGCAGCTCGTGGGTTGATGGACCATGAGCTGATGGCGCGTCAATTGGGTAGAAATCGAGCAAAAACTTGGTTGCCAAATAATAGGCCTTGCTGGCTCAGGCGCACCCGTTCCTGGTCAACGATCAGCAACTGGGCAGCCTGCAAGTAGTTTAGTTCATCGGCAAAGACTGTGCGCAGCTCCTGACCATGGCGGGCCTGGAATTCAGCAAAGCGCACCCCTTCTGGCAGCACACGCAGGCCCAACATCATGGTTTCGCCCATGGCCAGCGCGGGGTCGATCTCTTCGCGGAAGGCCTCGACCGGCTGGTCGGCCAGGGTGCGTTTGATGTAGCTGGGCACTGGTTTGCGGTTGCCCCAGCGGTATTCTCCCCCGGTTTGCTGCAAATGGCTGTGGGCACCGGGGCCAATCCCAATATATTCCTGGTTGCGCCAGTAGAGCAGATTGTGCTGGCTCGCCTGTCTGGGGACTGAGGTTGGCTGCTCACCGGGCAACAGACGTGCCCAATTGGAAACTTCGTAATGGCCGTAGCCAGCCGCGGCGAGGGTGGTCATGGCAAGTTCATATTGTTCGGCTGCCAGATCTTCATCTGGTGCGGCAATGCTGCCGGTTGCCACCCAGTGATGCAGCGGTGTATTTGGTTCCACGATCAAGCTGTAGAGGCTGAGATGCTCTGGTTGGAGCGATAAGGCCTGATCCAATGTCGCTGACCAGGTGGCCAGGGTTTGGTTGGGTAAGCCGAAAATAAAGTCGAGATTGATATTGGTAAATCCGGCGTCACGGGCTGTGGCGAACGCTGTTAGTACATCTGCCACGCTATGAATGCGCCCCAGGAATGCCAATTCGGAGGGCTGAAAACTCTGGACACCCAGGCTCAGCCGGTTGACCCCCAGGTCATGCAATAGTTGAAACTTGGCCTGATCCACCGTGCCAGGATTGGCTTCACAGGTGATCTCACAATCGGCCGCCAGTTGAAAATTTGCCCGGACTGCCGCGAACAATTGCGTCAATTGGGGCGCAGAGAGCACTGTGGGCGTGCCGCCGCCAATAAAAATTGAACGGAGCGGACGCGCAGCGAGCGGATCATGCCAGCGATTCATTTCGCGACACAGCGCATCGACCATGGCCTGAAAGTGATCCTGCAGACCCGCGTAGGTGTTAAAGTCGCAGTAGCTGCATTTCTTTTCGCAAAAAGGAATATGGAGATAAAGCCCAAGCGGAGCCTCTGCTCCAGTGATTGTGTTTACTGCCATGTACAACCTTGCTAAGCGTCTTCCGTACCTCTTGTGCTCAGTGCCGCTGGGGGCTAGCTTTGAGCGCGGCAATCAGGTACGGACGAGCGAAATGTTAGCGATTATCCAACCGGAACCCATGCCCGCGCACCGTAATGATGTAGCGGAAGTCGTCGTCGGCTTCGGCAATCCGTTCGCGCAACCGCCGCACCAACGCGTCGATGGCCTGTTCACTCACCCCTTCGCTGCTGGCTTCGGGCCAGACGGCCTGGATGATCTGCTCGCGGGTCACCACACTGCCACCTGAATCCCACAGGGCTTCGAGCAGGCGATATTGATGCAGGCTCAAGGGGGGGTCGGCCAGGATCCCGTTGATCCACACCTGACGGGTCTCTTTATCCAGACGTAAACCTTGATTATCATTATTGAGGGTGAGCGGGGCAGTTGCACCGGCATCTACGAAGGCCAGCTTGAAGCGTAAGGCAATCTGCAACTCGTCGCCATCGTGCAAAGGCGACGGCGTGGTGACTCCTTGTCCGTTGATGTGGGTTCCATTTTTGCTGCCGAGATCTTCAACGATATAACTATCCCCTTGCCAGGTTATCCGAGCATGATAGCGGCTGACCTGACGGTCGGGCAGGGCAATGTCGCATTCGTCGCTGCGCCCAATGGTGAGCGGGCGGCTGCGATCGAGCGGCCAGCGGCGGCCTGCTTCTCCGCCTCGTTGCAGGACCAGCATGGCCGTTTCGCGTGGCCGAGGTCGAGCGTGGCCGGATTCTATGTCCAAGGAATCGTTAAGCTGAGTTGTCATATATCCTCTCTTACTTACTACTCGTCAACTTACACTTTTGCCCAATTATCTTTCGTACTGGCCCACATTTATTAAAGATAAATATAAAACATCGGTCTCGATTCCAGCATGCCCAGGCGAGGCTGGGGGAATCTGCTGATTTGTCTGGTGTAGCCCGTCTCTGCGGTGGGAAACTTTGTGCGGATTGACACCAAAGTCAGACTAACGCATAATACGGCCATTAGACTGCACCTGTGGCGGCAATCCAGCGGGATGGTAATGCTGCCGCGTTTTATTGTACCGCGATGGGGCGATTTTGTCATGCCAGCCTATGCGACTGGCTGGTGTGCTTCCGAATCTCGCTGAAATGTTTGGATCACATCCGCCGAAAGCCTACGCTATTGATCGCTTGCAACCTTGTTTGGTTGCGGTGGAGTTTGACCGTGTTGTCTCGTACAGAGTTGTCTCGTGCAGAGTTGTCCCGTACAGAGTTGTTTGGTACGAAGAACCTATCCATAAACTGAGTGCGGCCCCCGAAGCTAGGTGTACCAGACCGCTTTGGCGCAGCATTTACGGGTAGACTCTAAATTGTCTGGTGCCGTTCTCAAAATCTCTGTGCCCCACTGGTGATGCCGATAAAGCCTACGCGAGCCGCAACCGATTTCGAGCTGACTGCCAGCAACGCGGCCAGCTGGGTTGGCCCATCCTAACCAGGAGACTTGTATGCAGACCATTTTAGAGTCAGGTACTGTTTTACGCAAACGATATGAAATCTTGGAATTAGTTGGCCAAGGGGGCATGGGTGCTGTCTATAAGGCTGCGGATCGCCGATTGGAAGGGCGCATTTGCGCGGTCAAAGAGATCCTGCCCCATCTCACCGAAAATACGGCCTCGCCCGAAGAATTGGAGCAAGTCGCCGAACAGTTTCGCATGGAAGCCAGCGTTCTGGCCCGGCTGGATCATCCAATTCTGCCCAAAGTGTCGGACTATTTCGCCAACGGCAGCCGCGAATACCTGGTGATGGACTATGTGGCTGGCCGTGATCTGCAAGAGTTGCTCCAGGAGAAACAGCGGTTCAGCGAGTTCTTTACCGAACAGCAAGTGGTGGAATGGGGCGTGCAACTTCTGGACGCGCTCGATTATTTGCACCATCAGGATCCGCCAGTCCTGCACCGCGATATCAAGCCAGGCAACATCAAGCTGACCCCGCGCGGCGACATCAAACTGGTCGATTTTGGGTTGGTCAAACTTTTGCAAGCCCAGGATAGCCGCACGGTTACGGTGGTCCAGGGCCGGGGCACGGCCGCGTACACCCCGCTTGAGCAATATGGTGGCGATAGCGGGTTTACCGACGCGCGCAGCGATCTCTATAGCCTGGCGGCTACGCTTTATCATCTCCTGGCGGGCCAGCCTCCAATTGATGCCAAGGAGCGCTTCCTGCGCCCTGGTAGCTTGCCTTCGCTCGCCGCGATCAACCCCACCGTCAGCCCGCGAGTTGAGTTGGTGCTCTTTCAGGCGCTGGCCATGCACCCCAATGAGCGCCCCGCCACCGCACGCGAATTGCGCAATCTGTTGGTCGGCTCCCAACCGCTGCCGCAGATCAATCAATCGCCGCCCCTGCATACGCATCCCAAGCTCAGTTGGCGCACAGTCTTTCAGCAGAATCGTTTGTTGATCGGTGCCGCGCTGGCGCTTTTGGTCGTGGCTGCTGCCTTGAGTCTGAGTTTGTGAGCCGGTCCCCCGCGTCGCCCCCTGTTGGCAGCTAACTCCCCAACCTGATCCCTTCACCGAATACCAGGAGATGGTTTGCCATGCTGCATCTTTCTTGGTATAGTCAACAACCCTTACAGGATTGCTTGCAAATTTTATGATGCGTTGTTCTGGCAAGTTTGGATGTGGGCGCTACAGCGTTTAAGCTTTGCATTACCCGAAATGATTGTTTACGGGTATGGGTGCCCTGTATGCAATAGTGGGTGTTGGGCTGTTCAACAAGGGATTGGGGCAAAAGAAGTTCGGCAACCATAAACGCAGACCGGACTTTTTGTCAGTGAAAGCGAGTACGTACGTGAATCCGAGCCTATCTCTCTACCATCACCTGGCAAAGCTTCCCTGGCCTAGATCCTACGCGGGTAAGCTGTTGTTAATCGCCTTGATCGGTGTGCAGATTCCCATGCTGGCGATCTTGTTTTTCGTGGTTTTTGGCTCGCGCGATTGGGGCCTGGCATTGCCTTTGGTGCTGGTAGGCTTGTTTGCTACCTTAACAGGGACCCTGCTGACGCTGATCTTTCAGGGCAAAGCGCTGGCTCCGGTCTTGGAAACAGCCCAGGCGCTGGCCGATTATACGCAATACCGCAAAGTGCCCAAGCTGCCCACCGATTTCACCGATGAAGCCGGCGTGTTGATGTCAAATGCCCAGCTTTGTATCACCAATTCGGAGCAATTGCTCAAGCTCAAAAATAATTTTCTGGCCATTCTTTCCCATGATATTCGCTCTCCCCTCTCCGACATTCTCCTGCTCAGCGAAATCATCGAAGAAGAGCTGACCGCGGGCGTTACCGATGTCGAGCGGCTGCGCAAACTGCTGCAACAGATCCGCGCGTCGGCCTATTTCCAGCTGGATATGGTGAATGGTATCCTCAATGTTGCTCGCTCTGAAGTTGGCAAATTAGAAGCCAATCGCACAAAAATTACGGTATGCAAGATCCTGGAGCGTGTTGCGACCAATGTGGAGTTGCACACCAAACGCAACGAGATCCAGTTCAGCATCACCACCGAAGGCAACCAGGAAAGCATTGTCCATTTGGATGTGCCCAAAACAGTGCAAGTGCTCAATAATTTGCTGCAAAATGCCCTGAAGTTTACGCCTGCCGGGGGCACCGTTGAGCTGAGCGCTGCTGTTCAGCCCGATCAGGTGATCTTTACGGTGCGCGACACCGGGGTTGGCATCGAGCCGGAGGCCGTGCATCGCCTCTTTGAGCCATTCACGGCGCTGCGCTCGTATGGGACTACCGAAGAGATCAGCTCGGGGCTGGGGTTGTGGATCAGCCGCACCTTCACCGAAGTACAAGGTGGGCATATCGAAGTCAAAAGCCAACCGAATGAGGGCAGCACCTTTTGGGTCTATTTGCCGCTGATCACGCCAGAGGTGCAACTGGTTTAGACCACGCGCGCCACAATCGCCGCAACCACCCCCAGAATCAGTGCCCAGCCAAAGCGTTCGTGCAATTTGGCGGTGCCGCGCAACACTTTGTTGAGGCGCTGCGGCGTCTCATAGGCCGCGGCCGCGCGGATCAACTCGATGGCGTTGGGCAAGGTGATCAGCGTGACGAGGGTGTACCAGGGCGCTATGCCCAGCACGACGAGGATCAACAACAAGGCGTAGCTGCCACCCACCAGGATATAATATTCGATGCGGCTGGCGCGGCGCCCCAGAATATTGGCCAGGGTCCGTTTGCCTTTGGCCAGATCGCCTTCCAGATCGCGCATGTTGTTGGCGTGGAGGATCGCCGCAACCAGCAGCCCCACCGGCACCGAAAGCCAGATCACATGGGCTGGCACTTGTTGCGCCAGGACGAAATAACTGCCCACCACCATGATCGGCCCCATAAAGATGAAGACCACGACCTCGCCCAAGCCTGTATAGGCGAAGGCAAATGGCCCAGCGGTGTAAAACCAGCCAGCCAGCACACTGAAAAGCCCCAGCCAGAGGATAAAGAGGCCCCGAGTCGCCACCAGATACACCCCCAGCATCGAGCCGATGGCGAAGCAGACAACGCCCCCCCAGAAAACCTGATGCGGCGTCAACATGCCCTGTTGCAGCGCCCGGTTTGGGCCGAGCGATTCGGGGGTGTCGGCCCCTTTCTTCCAATCGTAATAATCGTTGATCAGGTTCGTGCCCGCATGAATGACCACCGAGGCAATCAACGTGATGGCAAAAAACCACCAGTGCCACGCGCCATCATCACCGGCCAGGACTGTGCCCAAAACCACCGGCGTGACGCTGGCCGTAAAACTGAAGGGGCGGACTGCCAGCCACCAGGTGCGCACAAAGCGCCGAATGCGCGGCTCATCGGTTACGCGGCGCTGGGCTCGCGGCTCATCTTCGGCGCGGCGCCACGGGATCAATTGCCGCTCCAGTTCGTTCATCAGCCCAGTCTGGCCCCAACCCAGCAAGGCGACTACGATCAACCCGGCGAAGATGGTGGCAATGTCATAGCGCTGATAGCTCTGCCAGATCAGCGCGCCGAGCCCGCCTTGCGGCAGCAACAATTCGGTGCCCACGATCACGGTCAGGGAGAAACCCAGCGCCAAATTGATGCCGGTGAGGATGCTCGGCAAGGCAGCCGGAAAGGCCACTGTCCAGAGCAGCGCCCAACCGCGTGCGCCATTGTTGCGGGCAATGTCAAAATAGCGCTGGTCGACATTCAAGACCCCGGCCAGGGTGTTGATCGCCACCAGGAAAAAGACGGAAATGATCACCACCGCATATTTGCTGGTTTCGCCCAGCCCAAACAGGATCACGACCATGGGCACCAGGGCAATCTTGGGCACAGGATAGAGCGCGGCCACCAGCGGGGCCACCAACAGGCGCGCCCAGCGATTGATGCCCATCACCACACCGATCAGCACGCCGGGGATGGTTGCCAAAACAAAGCCGACCACCATACGCCGCAAGGTGATCAGCGTAGCGGTGAGCAGAGTCCCATCCTGGATCAGCTCAAAGAGCCGCACAAAAATCTCGCTGGGGGGCGGGAAAAAGCGCCAATCGATCGTGCCGATGGCGACCAGCCCCTCCCAGAGGAGCAGCAGAGTGAGGGGTAAAAGTAACCCTAATAGGCGTCTGTTGATCATTTGGACTGGTCACCCTCGCGCCGCATTGACTTCGACTTTCAGACTTTGCCAGATGTGAAACTCAAGTTCGCCAAACTCGGGGTTGCGCTTGAGCTCATACACACTGCGGGGCCGCGGAAAAGGCACGCGGATCTCTTCAATAAACCGGCCCGGCGTAGCGCTCATCACCAGGATGCGGTCGCCCAGGGCTAGCGCTTCATCAATGGAATGGGTGACAAAGAGAATGGTTTTGCGCCGCTCCGGGCCGGCTTGTTCCCAGATCTGCAACAATTCATCTTGCAACAATGTACGGTTTTGGGCATCGAGCGCGCCAAATGGCTCATCCATCAACAAGATCTGCGGGTCATTGGCCAGGGCACGCGCCAGCGCCACCCGTTGCCGCATCCCCCCCGAAAGTTGATAGGGATAGGCTTCGGCAAATTGGCTCAGCCCAACGGTGCGCAACATATTGCTGACGATCTCATCCCGTTGACGCAACCCCATGCCGCGCATGCGCAGGCCATATTCGACATTGCCATAGACCGTCAACCAGGGGAAGGTCGAGTCCCCCTGAAAGACCACACTATTCAACGGCGTTTCGGGGTCGGCGCTGGGGGCGAGTTCAAGCTGGCCGCTGCTGGGCTGATCCAACCCAGCAACGATGCGCAGGAGCGTGCTTTTGCCGCAGCCGCTCGGCCCGACCAGGCAGACAAATTCCCCCGCCGCTACGGTGAGGTCAAGCGGACCCAGCGCCAGGAATTCGCGCTGATCCGGCCCGACATAGCTTTTTGTGAGGTTGGTCGCTGCGATCATGTGCATGATAAGGAGAGTCGCCGAACTAACAGTCACTTGCAACCGCCATCTGCGCAGTGACTGTTAGCTCGGTCAGGTTAAAAAGTTATTCCCACGTCACTGGGCCACCCAATTCGGCCAGCGCGGCTTCGGCATAGCTCGAATTGATATAGGCCGTCAGGTCGATCGCTTCGTCGTAGCTCAATTGGCCTTGTGCGCTGAAAAAGCGTTGCAGCTCCATCAAGTCCTCGACCGGCACCGCGCCATTCGGATCATGATACGAGCGGTTGGCTCGCTTGACCACGTCGGCTGGCACACCGGTGTAGATTTCGATGATCGCTGCATTTTCATCACTATACCACAAGTCGCCGTTGAGATCACGAGCCCCACGCATAAAGGCCTTGACAAACCCCTGAGCCAGTTCGGGGTTGGCCGCGGCCCATTCCTTGTTGTAATAGATCACCGTCGAGGTGAAGCCGTCGATAAAATCTTCGCTCAGGCGGACGACCAGGCCTTGATCCTCGGCCAGGGTTGCCAAGGGCTCGCCCAGGATACCACCATCCAATGCGCCATTTTCGAGCGCCGCGGGAACCTCACGGAAACCAACGCCTAAAACTTCCACATCGGGGAAGTCCAGGTCGCCCTGTTGCAAGGCACGCCACAGCCAATATTCAGTGGCCGCCCCAACTGAGTTTGTCGAGACTTTTTTGCCCGCAAAATCGCTCATCTGCGTCAGTTCGCCGCTCTCGAAGCGACTTTTGCTGACCACAAAGGGGCTGGTCAAGGGCGGGCGTTCAGTGTGCAGCGGGGCGACGATCTCAAATTCGATGCCGCGGGCCACAGCGTTGAGCATGCCCGCGCCGATGCCCCCGCCTGCGACGTCAAAATTGCCCGCCGAGACTTGCACCACATTTTCGGTGCCACCTTCCACCGGCAGCAATTCGACCGCAATGCCTTCTTCGGCGAAATATCCCTTCTCGGCCGCGATAAAGAGCGGCGCATAAATGGTGACCGGCACATGGCCGACTCGGACGGGGGCAAGGGTACTCGCTGGTGCAGTTTCGCTCGTGCTGGTCAATTCGACAGAAGGGGCTACCTCTTCGGCTGCGGCGGGCACGGCCGTTGCAGCTGGCGCGGTCGGCGCGGCTGGGGCAGCACAAGCCGCAATCAACAAGAGGGTGAGCACAGGGTAGACAAACCATTGACGCATAGATCTTCTCCTCAAATGGCACTTACGCTAGTCTTAACTGAAAGCCTATCCGCAGACGACTTTCATCTTCCAGAGACTTTCCAGAGATGAGGGAGGCGCTGCGTAAGTTATGCTTGAAACTCAGGCTATATCACTGGGAGAGTTTGTACATTTTATCACAAGGGATGATGGGCCCCAATTCGCTCTGCCAATATCAACATATTCTGGGGGCTGAGTGCTTCTCCAACCAAAAAGGACGATGAGCAGCGCGCATCATCGTCCTTCCGATCTGGCTCTTCCGCTGTCGCGCTCGGATCTGGCCGAGCCTACGTGCGATAATCGCCGTTGATTTTCACATAGTCGTAACTCAGATCGGTCGTCCACACCGTAGCCGAACCCTCGCCAAGGCCCAACTCCATGCGTACATCGATCTCGGGCAGGGCAAAGATGGTGGTTGCTTCGGCTTCGGAATAGGCCAGCGGTGTGCCACCTTCCAGCAATTGTAACTCGGAGCCGCGTTGATTTGCTGTCTCGCCGCCTTTGATAAAGATGGACGTCCGCCATTGTTCAATGTACGCGCCCGAACGGCCCGCGGCGGCCACAAAGCGGCCCCAATTGGCATCCCCGCCGAAGAATGCCGTCTTGACCAATGGGCTGGTGGCAATGGTGTTGGCTGCCGCGTGCGCATCGGCGTTTGATTTCGCGCCATTGACCGTGATGGTGACAAACTTGGTCGCGCCTTCACCATCGCGCACAATTGCCTGGGCCAGCTCAATGGCAAGCCCGGTTAGCGCGTCAAGGAAGATCGCATAGTCAGCGCCATTTGCGTCGGTGATCTCCGGATTGCCCGCCACCCCATTCGCCAATAGCAAGACCGTGTCGTTGGTGCTGGTATCGCCATCGATGCTGATGCGGTTGTAACTTTGGTTGACCGCGCTGGTGAGCGCTTTTTGCAACAAGGACTGGCTGATCGCAACATCGGTGGCAATGGTGCTCAACATCGTCGCCATGTTGGGGTGGATCATGCCCGCGCCTTTGGAGATGCCGGTGAGGTGAACGGTCACTCCGCCGATTTCGGCGCGGCGCGTAAAGAGCTTGGGCCGCGTATCCGTCGTCATGATCCCTGCGGCCGCGTCGGCCCAGCCGTCGGGCCGTAATTGCGCCACCACCTGGGGAATGCCACTCAGCATCGTATCCATTGGCAACTGCACACCAATCACGCCGGTGCTCATCACAAAGATCGCCTGATCGCCCGCGCCCAGTGCCTGCTCGACCGCTTCGGCGGTGATGCGTGTATTGGCGTCCCCGGGCGTGCCGGTACAGGCATTGGCGCAGCCGCTGTTGATGATCACACCGTGGATCCCTTCGGGGTTAGCGGCCAGAACCCGTTGATCATAGAGCACGGGGGCCGCGGCAAACGCGCTCTGCGTGAAGGTGGCCGCAGCTTTGCAGGGCGTCCGGCTGGTGATCAGGGTCAGATCGCGGTTGCCATTCTTTTTGATCCCGGCCGCAATGCCTGCTGCATCGAAACCGGGTACAACATAATCACTGGGATTCATGGGTTCTCCTTTGTGTGGACGGTGGACAACAGACGGGGGACGACTGACCGTGGACGATGGCTGGTGGGATGGTGTGACAAGCCACCGTCCATCGTCTTCTGTTTTCTGTCCATCGTCTCCCGTCTATCGTCCCTTGTCGGTCATCTATTGATTCTCTTCGCGCGTCAATGCCTGGACTTTCAATGGGAGGCCAAAGAGGCGGATGAAGCCATTGGCATCGGCGTGGTTATAATCGCCCTCTTCAAAGGTGACGATATTTTGGCGATAGAGGCTGTGCGGGCTTTTGCGGCCAGCCAGGATAATATTGCCCTTGTAGAGCTTGAGGCGCACGGTGCCAGTGACGGTCTGCTCGGTGCTGTTGACAAAGGAGGTCAGCGCCTCGCGCAGCGGCGTAAACCATTGGCCATTGTAGACCAGTTCGGCAAATTTGAGCGCCACCTGCTGTTTGTATTGCAGCGTGTTGCGGTCGAGGCAGAGTTGTTCCAGGGCTTCGTGCGCGCGATAGAGGATCGTGCCGCCGGGCGTTTCGTAGACGCCGCGGCTCTTCATGCCGACCAGCCGGTTCTCGACAATATCGACGCGGCCAACCCCATGTTTGGCCCCAAGTTCGTTGAGCAGCTTCACCAGCGGCACAGGATCCAGCTGCTCGCCGTTGACGTGGGTCGGGAAGCCGCGCTCAAATTCCAGCTCGACATATTCGGGCTCGTTCGGCGCGTCCTCGGGGTTGATGGTCCATTCGAACATGTCCGCGGGGGGCTCGTTCCACGGATCTTCCAGCGGGCCGCCCTCGTTGCTCAGGTGCCAGAGATTCTTGTCCTGGCTGTAGATGCGGGCCATCGTCGCCTTCACCGGGACATTGTGCTCGGCGGCATAATCGAGCGCATCGACCCGGCCTTTGATGTTCCACTCGCGCCACGGGGCAATGATGTGCAAACGTGGGTTGAGCGCCATCACCGTCAGCTCGAAGCGGACTTGATCGTTGCCTTTGCCGGTGGCCCCATGCGCAACGGCATCGGCGCCCTCCAACTCGGCGATGCGCACCATGTGTTTGGCGATGATCGGGCGGGCAAAGGACGTACCCAGCAGATATTCGCGCTCATAGATCGCCCCCGCTTGCACCGTGGGGAAGACATATTCGGTCAGAAACTCGTGGCGCAGATCCTCCACATAGCATTTACTGGCCCCGGAAGCCAACGCCTTTTCTTCCAGACCCACGAGTTCATCCTCCTGGCCCAGGTTGGCGCAGAAACAGACGACCTCGCACTTATATTCGTTCTTCAACCACGGCACAATAATGCTCGTGTCCAGCCCGCCCGAATAGGCAAGCACTGCTTTTTTGATCGTAGGACGTGTGGTCATGATTTTCCTCTTGTTTGAATGGAAGCTACTGGATACAAGCTACCGGGAACAGCCCTATGCTGTAACCCTCTCTCCTGTATTCTGTCACATAAAAAAACGCCACCCGGTGAAACAAACCGGTGTGGCGTAGTGGAAGCGGCAGCACTCAAGACGGATTCTGCAGGCAAAATCTCTGCGGAACATTAGGCTAGCTGTAGTCCGCTTCCCGCGGACAGCAACCTCAACATGTGCATAAATCAAATCGCCCTGACTGTAAAACTGCGTAAGCTTGATAACCGATAGCATACTGCACAATGGCAATCTGTGTCAAACAATATTGCCCGATTTTGATGAGAGTTGCTAGCTACGGGAAACATGAAACGTAAGCGTGCTCAGATTTCGCAGCCGAAAAATTAAAATCTGGGTAATCGGCGTAAGCCGTGGATCCTCAAGTGGTTTCTGTGTTGTACTTGGTAAACCCAAGAAGATCGTTAGAAAATTTAGCCACGGATTGCGCAGATGGCACGGATGAAAAAACAAAAATCTGTGAATCCGTGGCTAGTGTCAATGGAGAGTGGATAGCTGGTGAAACAGCTTCATTGAACCACGAAGGGCACAGAGGACACGAAGAAAACCTTCGTGTATTTCGTGTCCTTCGTGGTAAAAAATGTAGTCAATCATCAACCAGCTTTTCCCACTACCTCTGTGTACTCTGTGGTTTCTAAAATCTTGTTTGGTTTGACTTTGGAACGCCGCGCTCTCAATTCAAGCACGCCGCGCGAATCACCTCCGCGACAAACTCGATCTCCTGAACGCTCAGCGAGGTGGCCGAAGGCAGATAGAAGCCATCGCGGCAGAGCCGTTCCGCCACCGGATAGCGTTGCCCCCGGAACATATCCCAGTAAACCGGCTGACAGTGCATCGGGATGAAGAAGGTGCGCGTCTCGATTCCATGATCGGCCAACACCTTGCGCAACTGGTCGCGGCTCAGCCCATACTCCTGCTCATCCACCAGGATGCCATACATCCAATAGACATTTTTGGCCCACGGCGCTTCGGGCGGGGTGGTGATGCCTGGGATCTCCTGCAAGCGCCGGCTATATTCGGCGGCATTGCGTCGTCGTAAAGCGACAAAGTTCGCCAGTTGCTCGGTCTGCGCCAGCCCCACCGCGGCTTGCAGGTTGGTCATGCGGTAGTTGAAGCCAACAAATTTATGCCAAAAATGGCGCTCGTGGCTAAAGGCATGGTCGCGTAGATTCCAGGCCAGCTTCGCCAACTCACGATTGTTGGTGGTGACCATTCCGCCTTCGCCGGTCGTGATGATCTTGTTGCCGTAGAAGCTGAAGCCAGCCGCGTCGCCCAGGCTGCCGGTGCGCCGCCCGCGATATTCGGCCCCGTGCGACTCGGCGGCATCTTCGATCACATGCAGGCCGTGTGCGCGCGCCAGTTCGAGCAGCGGATCCATATCCGTCGGGTGGCCGTAAATGTGAACCGGCACAATTGCCTTGGTGCGCGGCGTAATTTTGGCGGCCACTTGCTCAACATCCATCTGCCAATAATCGGGCTCCATATCGACCAGCACCGGCGTCGCCCCACAGTAGGTGACCGCGTTGGCCGTGGCGATCATGGTAAAGGTGGGGATGATCACCTCGTCGCCCGGTTCCAACCCCAGCGTCGCCAGCGCCAGGTGCATGGCAACCGTGCCATTGGCGCAGGCAATCCCATATTGCGCACCGCAGGCCTCTGCGAATTGATGTTCAAAGTCGCGAATAAAACTGCCCGCCGACGAGATCCAATTGCTCTCGACCGCTTGCGTCACATATTTCAATTCATTGCCCGCCAATGTGGGCTCGCAGACGGGAATGATCGAGCGGCGCTGGGGGTGCTCGAAGTCTGGGATCGGGCGATAGTAGACCTTCACTTCCGGGTCCGCCGCAGGGATGATCGCAGCCAAATCACCCATCTCTTCAAGGCTCAGCTCGGCAGCTTTGAGCATGGTACTCCTCCGTTCTTGATATGCGGAATCCAGAATTCAGGATGCCGTTGTGGGCGGCAGACGCCAGAGTTGCCAGATCGTCGCCACATATTTGCGTCCTTTGACCAGATAATCCCATAGATTGGCACCGGTTTTGCTGTCGCCACTCGTGCGGGGCACACAGCGATAGGGCACTTCCGTGAGGCGGAACCCCTGACGTACCGCCCGCCCCAATAGGTCGATACAATATTCACCATAATCGCCGCGCAGGCCTATTTTTCCAAAAACCGCGGCGCGCCCCGCGATAAAGCCGCTGGTGTAATCATGCACCTTGTTGCCGAGCAGGAGCATGGCAAAACGGTTGATGATCCAACTGAGCGTGCGCGCCATCCAGCCATGCGCCACATCGGCCCCGCCCGGAATCCAGCGCGAACCCACAGCCAGATCCGCACCACCTTGCACGATCGCCCGCACCAGCTTGGGCACATCCGCGGGTGGCATCGAGAGATCACAATCCATCCAGGTGACGATATCGGCTTGATGCGTGTGGATCGCCTCATCAATGCCGCGCTGGATGGCCGAAGTCAGGCCGCGTTCGTCGCGCCGCTCGATCAATACCAGGCGCGTCTGCCCCGGTTGGTTGACAGTTTCCGCCAGCGCGCGCACGACATCCGCCGTGCCATCCGGGGAATGGTCATCCACTACCAGCACCACGTGGGGCGTGATCGCGCTGGCCAAAATACCCTGGATCAACGGTGTGATGTTCTCGCGTTCGTTGTAGGTCGGCAAGACCGTGCAGACCAAAGGCAACGGGCTCCTCATGACGGCGTCACCTTTTGGGCGAGCGCGTACAAACTGATGCCAAAGGCAAAGTCGCGATGACTCAGCCAGGCCGCTTCCCATTGCAAGGCCCGCGCAAAGATGCGATTCGCCGCCGAATCGGTCAGATCCGCTTCATCAACTTGCCAGCCAGCCCAGCGTTGCAAAAGACGAATTGCGACCAGCGGGGGCGAGAGCAGCGCATTGGCATAGGTGAGCCGCTGTGGCCGGAACCCAGTGGCCGTCAGCAGCTCGACAATTTCGCTGCGCCGGAAACGCCGACCAGTGTTGAAGGCGGTATCGTGGGCACCTTCCAGCCAGGGGTGAGCACTCACACGGATCAACAGCAGGCCGCCCGGTTGCAGAATGCGCCAGCTTTCAGTCAGCGCCCTGTGCAGATCCACGCCCTGTTGATCAAAGACATCGAGCGCAAAAACCGCGGCTACACTGGTCGGCGCGAATGGCAATTGCTGCAGATCCGCACGCAGGAGGGGCGGCGGCTGGCCGACTGTTTGGCTGGCATACGTCAGGGCCACCGGATGCAGATCCGCCCCCAGCACCAGGCGGTTGGGAAAGTGCG
Source organism: uncultured Caldilineaceae bacterium (assembly GCA_964541665.1). Taxonomy (GTDB): domain Bacteria; phylum Chloroflexota; class Anaerolineae; order Caldilineales; family Caldilineaceae; genus CFX5. Next base: position 79,095 of record CAZIRP010000004.1, read on the forward strand.
CTTGCAATTCAGCGTTAAACACGCCCGAGCCACAGCCCAGCTCGAGCAATGGCCCTGGGGGCAGGCTCACCGAAGCCAGGAGCGCGTGGGTCACGGCACGCATGCCAATGCTCCAGCCGTTGATCCGATCCAGCCGGTAAAGGTCGGGCAATGCTTCCCCATACTTACTCAAGCGTCACCTCGCCAAGGATGAGTGATGGCTCTGTCGCGGGCAGCCGATGGCCGTTTGCCCCGTAGAGACCAATTTCGATTGGATAATCACCGGGTGGTAAGTCCGCGGGCAAGGCCAGCTGATACTCGTCCAGAATGCGCCAGCCCGGTTGCCAGCGCAAGGTTGGCAGGCTCCCCGCGCCCGGTCGGCTGTCGTGGCCGGCCACGACATGCGGATTGCCTTGCTCATCCAGCGCCAACAGGTGCGTAAAGACCGTCCAATCCACCGTGGGGTTGGCTTCGACCAACCAGTGTAGTTGCAGATAGAGAATTTCGCCAGCGCGCAGGGTAGCTGGTTGCAGATCATAACCGGCTAACTGGATGCCATCGCCCAGGGCCGCGCTCCAGGGAATTTGTGGTGGCCGTTGTGCTTCGCTCAGCGCCGGGCGTTGATACAGGTGAGCGTAGGGGTGCCCCTGCCAATCCTGGAACGTTTGTATGATTGATGCAGCGGGGAAAACTTCGGGCAGCAGCAGCGGCGTGCGAAAATCCTCCGGCGTGATCACTACATAGTGTTCGGGCGCTGGATTGGGCCGGGCAGTCAGCGGAAAGATGTGGCGGCCATCAAACGAAACCGGCATTGCGGGATTGCCCGGCGCGGTGGCGAGCGCAAAGCCGATGGTAGGGTGCTCGGCGGCGCGTGGCGTCAAATAGAGTGGCTCATCGGGAGGCAATGCTGCGATCCGCCTGCCCACTTGCCACAACCCTTCGTCGAACGCGTAATAGAGATCGGGCAGGGCAGCCCAGCGCACAAAATAATCGCGCACGGTGGTGAGCCCGCCCAGAACGAGCAAGAGGATCACCGCGGCGCGGAAGAATGCCCGCCGCTGCCAGAGCCAATCCAACCCTAGCCCGCACAACAAGGCCGTTGGCGCGGCCGCGCCCAGAATGCGATGAAAGTGAGGTGCATATTCGCTAAAGACGCCGGGCAAGACCAGGCCGATCAGCCCGATCAGGATGATTGTATAGGCGGGGCGGCGAATTCGCCAGAGGGCCAACCCGAGGCCCAAATAGAAGGGGAGGGCCAGCCAGAGATTTAATGCGGGCGCGCCGGGCAAATTGCGCCGGGGATCAAGATCCCCGGGCGCGCCGAAGGGGCCAAACATCCTGGCTGTGGCCCAACTTGTCTGCCAGACCGAAGCGGTGGCGGCTGCTTCCCCCTCACCGACGACCGCGATCTGGGTCGGGCGCAATAAAAACTGCTCGGGGTGTTGCCAGAAATACCAGCCCAGCGGCGCAAAGGTGATTGCTGCCACCACCCCCGCCAGCAAGATCCCACGCAGCCTGGAAGCTTGCGGCAACCAGTGAACAAAACGTTGCCCATCGGTCTGATCCTGCGCTTGCGTCAGCAAGGCGAGGACGATCAACAGGGCCAGCCCGGGCATAATCCACGCGCCTTGATAGGCATACATGGCACTGGCCAAAACAAAGCCGCCAGCCGCAAACGGCCAGGCTTGTTCGGTACGCCAGCCGCGCAGCAACAACGCTGTGGAGCCTGTCCACAAGAGCGGCACCCAGATCGGCTCAATGCCCATGCGGCTAAAGTGCAGGTGCCACTGCATGATCGCCAAAACCGTGGCCGCGAAGAGCGGGAAGCAAGGCGATGGGCGCACCGGGCGCCGGTCCAGTTTCGCCAGTTCGTGGGCCAACCCATAAAGCGCCAGCACCGTCAATGCCCCGACGATTGCTGAAGTCAGGCGCATGATCATTGGCGTTACGCTGCCACCGAGCTGATCGATCAGCGCGAACATCAACGTATTGGCATACACGTTGAGCGGCAACACCCCAAAATTACCAGTCAGAAAGAGCGGCCGATAGGTGGGCTCCTGATAGATCCGCCAGGCTTCCAGCGCTTCGAATGCTTCATCAAAATGAAAGCCCGGCGGCAAACGCTCAAGCTGCCAAATACGTAGCCCAAGCGCGAGCACCATCACAACGGCCAGCAACCCACGAAGAATGTGCGATGACATAGACGGTGGATTATAATAAAAAACCCGAGGGGCTTCAAAACCCTTCGGGCTTGGTACGGTGTGGGAAGCTGAATGTTTAGGCTGCCAGCCGCGTCGGCTGACGTGAATGGCGCATCCGGGACAACCGCCGCGGCGCGGCTGGCGCACCCGTGGTTGGATTCAGGGCCGGCTCCTGTTGCAGGCTCTCTTGCACACTATCATTGGCCAAGGCCAGGGGGCCGCTTTCTTCCGGCAAGGTAGCATAGACAACGCTGTTTTCCGAGCCAAATGTGTTTTGGGCACTGCCATCCGAGTGATAATCAGTGCGCCACTGACCATCAATCAAATAGCGAAATTGGGCTTGCTCGCCCCATTTCAGATCCACCACGGCGCGCCAGACGCCATCTCGATCCTGTTGCATGGGCGTTGCCTGATTATCCCACTGGTTAAAATCGCCCACCAGAAAGATCCGGTCCGCCCAAAGGCACGAAGGTAACTCAAAGACTACACGCACATGACCAGCAAGCGGAGAAAGGCTTTTGTGAATCATCGAATACTCCTGCATACTGCAACATCACCACAGACAAACCATCAACCAGATATAAGCTTATTAAATTTTGCTGGATTACTTTTTGTCAGGTAATAAATTGGTTCTACCCCCATTATGCAGGGCTCCAGTTACAAAAGCAATACAAGTTTGCTTAGAAATAGATACATTTTATCGTGCAGTTTGCTATACCCACGCCACATTTCAGCCTACGGTAGCCTGAAAGTTCTGAACGTCCATGCAGATTGCGCACGAGCATACAGGACTCTATTCCATGACGATTTTCACAACGCCAGCCCCATCTTCGGTGCGAGCAGCAATCGATTTTGGCATCAGCAATACCGATATTGTCGCGACAAATCAGGGGAAATGGCAGACTTGGACGCGCGCCTATAGTCACCAGCCAGATGCCGAGTTGGTGAGCGCCAGCTTGCAGGCGGGCGCTATTCCGTTCGCAGAGTTGAGCCATCTCGCCGTGACGGGAGGGCGTCACCGGTTGCTGCCGACGCAGATCGACCAGTGCCGCGTGATTGGCGTCAACGAGTTGGCCGCGATTGGTCGTGGCGGCCAGGCGATGGCCGGGCTCACGGCCCAGCCAGACGAAGCTGGCGTGCTGGTGGTCAGTGCCGGGTCTGGGACAGCGATGGTCTCGGCGCGTGGCTCCACCTATACCCATGCCACCGGTACCGCGGTAGGGGGCGGGACCATGCTTGGCCTGGCCCGGCTCTTGCTCCACACGGTTGATCCGCTGGAGATCGACGCGTTGGCGAGCCAGGGTACAGCATCCGCCGTGGATCTGAGCCTGGCGGACGTGGTAACAGGCCCCATCGGGACCTTGCCTGCGGAGGCCACCGCCGTCAACTTTGGCCGTATTGGCCGTGCGGCTACCACAGCTACACGCGCGGATCTGGCCGCCGCATTGATCACGATGATCGGCCAGGTGATCGGGCTGCTGGCGATCCAGGCCGCGCGTGCTCAGCAACTGGAACAAATTGTGATTATCGGCCACCTGACAGACATGCCCAGCATCCGGCGCGTATTGGGGTCGGTTGGGCAATATTACAGCACGCCTTTCTGGTTGCCCGAGCGGGCCGGGTATGCCACGGCCCTGGGCGCTTTGCTGCATGTCGAAGAGAATTTAGCGTAAAGCCTGCGCCCGGCGGATGCGCACCAAATCCTGCTCGTAGCGCGGATTGACCCGATAACTGCCATTCCAGGGTGATTCCCAGGCGAGTTGGCTGACAACGCCAGTCACTGCCCAGAGATCGCCCTTGTTGACATAGGGGCGTCGCCAACCCACTGTGTCGCGGATAACCACGCGCACCGCGGGCAGGGTGGGCTGTGCCGGGTCGGCCAGGTAGATGCTGTCCTCTTGCCAGCCGGTGACAATGCCTTGGAACGTGACCAGGCGGCCTTCAAGTGGCTCCCCGATTGCCGCGGCTGTCGTCGCGAGTGGGCGCAACGATGGCCCGCTCCCCAGATAGATGATCTGGCTGGGCTCGCGTACATACAGTTCGAGCTCGCCGCGATAGCTGCTCAGCACCCCGCCTACCCGAATCCGATCCCCTTCCTGGAGTGGCGGGTACTCTCCCTGAGCCAGATAGAGATGAATGCCGCTACCAGCAATCGGCCCCTGTGTGGAGTCTGCCGGGTCGGCCACGTAGATGGTGCGGCCAAAGAGACCGGGCGGCACGGTCACAATCGCGTCAAACTCGACAAAAACTTTCAGCCCCCATGGTTTGGCCCCTGCCACCGTGCCTACCCAGCCCCCAGAGCGGATCGGGGTATAGCGTGAATGCTGCGCATCAGGCGCGGGCCCGCCACCACCACCCTCCGATGAGCGAGCCGCTGGCAGAATGACACGATCATTCGGTAAGCCCGGCGTGACCCGAGCATCGTTGATCCATGCCTGTCCGTCGGGGAAACGACTCAGCGACCGGGTGCGCGGAGGGCGCTCACCCCAGCCGACAAAATCAGCCTCGGTACCGTCGGGCCGCAACAAGCGGACAAAATCACTCTCGATATTCAAGTTGATCCAACTTGCCTGGCGCCACAAAAGCAGATATTCGCCACCTTGCAAGATGCTGCCCGCGGGAAAGACAAAGCGCCGTGCAGGATTGGCATCACCTGTGTTGTCGCTCAATTGCCAGCCCGCCAATGAGACTGGCTGAGTGCCCGGGTTATACAGTTCAATGAATTCATCGTCGCCGTCGATTTTGCCATCCTCATTGTGATCGACCGCCGGGGCGGGCAACACTTCGTTCAACAACACCACGCCGTCGGTCTCCAGCGCAATCTGGATCGGTGCTGTGACCGCAAAATCGCCATCAGCCTGGGTTGCTACGGCATAAAAGATGCTGCCCGGCGCAGCAGGGAGCGTGACCGACCAGCGACCATCCACCGCGGGGAGCGTCAATTGATGCACTGGTCGATTGTCTTGCCAGATCGCCAGACCGGCGACTTCCCCACTCCGATCCCCATAGTGGACTTCCAGCGTGATCTGGTTGCTGGCAGGCACGAGCGATCCCATCCACCGATGTTCCCCAGTGGTGAGTTGTGCTTGTAAGGTTAACCAGAGTCCAGGCGCGCTGGTCAACCAACCGCGGCGCTCCGCTACTGCCGCCAGGATGCTCGCTGGCTCTGCTGCTGTGACGGCCAGGCCAGTATAGCGCGGCGATGGATCAACCGCGCCTGGCAGCGGCGGATTGCTATTGCCTACTGGCAACAGGGGCTGACCACGCCCGGCCCATGTTGCTTTGTAGAAATTGGCTAAACCATCCGGCACCGCAAGCGTATCCCCGCTGATTGTGGTCAGGCTGGCTGCATCCGGCGGTTCTTTGCCTTGCCACTGAGCCAGTACCCCAGTTGCCGCCAGATGGGCCATCAGCGCGGCGCGATCTGCCAGTGCGTCATCGTCCATGTTATAGAAGATCGCCCGTTCGCCAGCCGCGCCTTGCCAATGCCAGGCAGGCACATGAATCACCCCATTTGGTGGGCGCCAGGGCGAGGTCGGGCCCGGGTCCGCGATAGCCAGGAAATCTAGCCCGTGTGCGCCCGCCGCTGCCAGAAGATAATGGGGCGGCGCAGTCAGCCCGGTCGAGAAATTGCTCTGTCCCCCGAGCGAGCCCCAAACCGCTTGCAGGCCATGATCCAGCAATGTCGGGGGGTGGATTTGTGCCAGCGGCAACCCGCGTGGCTCAAATGGCCGGGGAGGTGCGAACAAAAAGCGGTGACGGACGTCGGACACCGCGGGGAACCGTGCTTCGGGCACGCGTTGCAGCGAGTAACCGGCGGGTGCCTGCAACAATCCGCTTAAGCCGAGCGCAGCATAATCGCCCTTGCCAAAGGCAACTGCATCCACCAATTCGCCCGCGGGGTTGAGCAAAACTACCTCGTCGCCGCTGTCGCTGAGGGTAAAGGACCCGGTTGCCAGGTCGCGGCGTCGCGCCAGATCCGGTGTGTCTGGATCGGAAGCGCTACTTTCGGCATGGGCTGCTCTGCCCCATCGATTGCGGAAAGCCGCCCCGTCGCGGGCGATCACAAAGGTTTCACCAGGGCCTAGTAAATATCCGCTCGGCAGGGCCAGCATGCCTTCGCTGCTGCGTGCTCGTTGCGCATCGCCCACGCTCCACCCAGTTAAATCGATAGGTGTGGCCCCCAGATTGAGCAGGGCGACAAATTCTTGATCACTGCCGCGATAGAGCACTTCATCGATCACCAGGGCAGCAGCAGTAGTGGCTACGGGCCACGGTCCGGGGGTTGGGGTTGCCGTGGTGGTTGGTAATGGCGTTGCGCCCGGCACATACGCGGCGCGCGGCGTGCCCAGATCACCCGCGGAGTTGGGCCAGGCAGTTGTGGCCAATGCCCACGCGGCATCTGCGGCGAAGGTGGTTCGCTCCAGACTCTTTCCCGCCTTGATCGCAAGCCCGGAGTCGCCACCCCAAAGCACCCGGTCGATCTCGCTGCCGTCCGGTGCCAGCAGCATGATCTCATCTTCGTTATTGGCCAGCGAAAATCCTTGGTAGAGATAATCCGCGGTGACGCCGCCATTCGTAGCCGCATCCCCATTGCGGGCCAGCAACCCATACGCGCCGGGGGCAATGAGCAGATCCGCGCTGATCGTATGGCGCTCTCCACCGAGATCGGTCAATACCCAGCCGCGCAGATTGACGGTTTCGCTGCCACTATTGTAGAGCTCGATCCATTCGCCATTGCTATCGCTGACCGCTTTGGGGTCGGCCAGAAACTCGCTGATCCAAATGGTGCGCTGCCCTGGCTGGAGCGGGGGCACAGCAGGGGGGCTCGGCGTGCTGGTGGGGGCTGGCCGGTAGGGATCGCCAGGGCTGCCCAGATCCCCTGCGGACGAGGGCCAACTGGTGGTCGCTACCTCCCAGACCGAGGGATCCGCTGGCAAGTGGCGCTCCAGGCTCATCCCCGCCCGCGGCTTCAACCCGCTGTCGCCACCCCACACAACTCGATCCACCTCGTTGCCATCGGGCGCGATCAGGAGCAAGGCATCCTGTTGGTTGCCCAGAGCCAGGCCGGTGTAGACATGGTGGGCCAAGACACCACCGTTGGCCGAAAAGTCGCCATTGCGGGCTAATACCAGATACAACCCAGGCCCGATCCAGAGATCCGTCTTGATGGTATAGCGCTCACGGCCCAGGTCGGCAATCACCCAATCGCGCAGGTTGACCGGCTCGCTGCCCGTGTTGTAGAGCTCAATCCACTCGCCATCGCGGTCATCCACTGCTTTGGGATCGGCCAGGAACTCGCTGATACGGATGGTGGTTGCCGCACCACTGAGCGGGGTCGGCGTGCCCGGCAAAGGGGTGGGCGTGGCTGGCAGTGGGAGCGGCGCACTGCCGGGCGTCCCCCAATCCCCAGCCGAACCGGGCCATGGTTGGGTGGCCAGACCCCATTCTGTTGCGCCAATCCGCTCGATGCTGCGACCAGGCACAACATCCAGCGCATTATCCCCGCCCCACATCACTCGATCAACTTCGCTGCCGGTCGGCGACAAGAGCAGGATTTCATCATCCCCATTGGCCAATGAAAAGCCGCTATACAGATAATGCGGGGTGATACCACCGTTGCGCGCCGGGTCACCATTGCGCGCTAAGAGCAGATATCCGCTTGGTGGGATGATCAGATCGGTAGCAATGATGTGGCGCTCGCTGCCCTCATCCGCCAGGATCCAGCCGCGCAGATTCACCGCGTGCTCGGTCGGGTTGTACAGCTCGATCCACTCGCCGGATGGATCGTCCACCGTTTTGGGATCGGCCAGAAATTCGCTGATGCGCAAAGACGGTGGCGGGCCACTCGGGGTGCTGGGCGCGGCGCTCGGCAGAGGAGGGGGTGTTGGTGTCGCTGTTGCTGGGGGCGGCAGGTAGGCGCTGCCTGGCGTGCCCCGATCACCCATTGAACCGGGCCACGGGCTGGTCGCCAATTGCCAGCTTCCATTCGGATCGCGCTCGTAGCTATACCCGGGCCGGATGCGGAGCCCGCTATCCCCGCCCCAGGCCACGGCGTCCACCTGCGTACCATCGGGGGCGAGCAACTGGAGCGAGTCGATTGTATTGGCGAGCGAGATGCCACTGTAGATATAGTGTGCAACGACATTGCCGTTGACCGTGGGGTCTCCGTGGCGAGCCAGCACCAAATAACCACCAGCGGGGATGATCAGATCGACCTGTATTTGATGCTGATCCAGGTACCAGCCCCGCAGGTTGACAGGAGCAGCGGTGGGATTGTGCAACTCGATCCATTCGCCGCCATTGTCGCCGACCGCTTGTGGGTCGGCCAAAAACTCGCTGATCACCAGGGCTGCCGGTGGGCCGAGGGGTGGGGTCGCCGTCGCACTAGCCGCGGGGGGCATTGTGGCCACGCTGGTTGGCGTGGGTGGTGGCGGCAGATAAGCCGCGCCCGGCGTGCCGCGATCCCCAGCCGAGCCGGGCCATGGCCCCGAGGCGACCGCCCACGCGGTTGGGTCGGCCCAATCGGTGCGCTCTAAACTGGCGCCAACTGTCACCGCGAGCTCACTGCCATTCCCCCAAAGGACGCGGTCGATTTCGCGGCCATCGGGTGCCAGCAAAAGCAAAGAATCGGTGGTGTTGTTGAGGGTGATGCCACTGTAGCGGTACGCGGCGAGCACCCCGCCATTGCTGGCTGGGTCCAGGTTGCGGGCCAGCACTGCATAGCCCGCAGGCGGGATGAGCAGATCCGCCGCGATCAGGTGAGTCTGGCCATCCAGCCCACTCAATGCCCAGCCGCGCAAATTGATCGGCTCGGCGCTCGGATTGTAGAGCTCGATCCATTCCCCGGCTGTGTCGCTCACCGCCGCCGGGTCGGCCAAAAACTCGCTGATCCGTAAAGACGGAAAGTCAACAGGTGTTGCGGTCATCGTTGGCGTCGGGGTGATAGCCGGTGTGGCTGTTGTCAGCGTAACCGTTTGAGTTATCGACGCCACTGGGCTGGGGGTCGGGGGAAAGGTGGCGGTGGCGGTCGGAGCTGGTGGGGAATAGGGGCTCCCCGGTGTGCCGCGATCCCCGAGCGAGCCGGGCCAGAGGGTCTCCGCATGAGCCCAGGGCGCGTCTCCTGCCCACCCCAGCCGCTCATTGGCCTTGCCCGCAACAATGGTGATGGGGCTGCCCCCACCCCACATAACGCGATCAACCTCCTGTTGGTCGGGAGCCAATAGCAAGAGCGCGTCGGTGGTGTTGGCCAGGTTGATCCCGGTATAGCGATAGGCAGCCGCGACACCGCCATTCGTCGCCAGGTTGGTATTGCGGGCGAGCACCAGATACCCTTGCGGCGCAATCCATACTTCCTCGGCGATCACATGTCGATCGCTGCCCAGATCCGCCAGGATCCAGCCGAATAAATTAACGGGTGAATCGGTGGGGTTGAAGAGCTCGATCCATTCGCCGTTGGTGTCACTCACTGCTGCTGGGTCGGCCAGGAATTCGCTGATCCGCAACCCGGCTGGGGTGGCGACCGGCGGCGTTGGCGTTGCTGTATGGGTCGGCGTCTCTGTCTCCATGATCGGAGGCAGCACGGTTGCGGTGAGCGTGGGGGTGTGGGTCACGACCGGTGAGGCCGTCACCGTTGGGCTGAGCGTCACCGTCGGTGTGAGTGGCGGCGTGATCGGCGCGATTGGCGCGGTCTCAGTCGGTGTCGATGTCTCGCTGAGCGCTGGGGCTGTTGGCGTTTCGCTCGCAGCTGGGCTGCTGGTTGGTGTCGGGCTGGGTGTATCCGAAGCAGTGGGCGGCAGCGTGGTTGCCGTGGACGTTTCGCTGGCGGTCTCAGTCTCCGTCGGTGTCTCTGTTGGTGTCTCTGTGGCCGTCGGCGGGATCGGCGCGGTGGCGGTCTCCGTCGCGGTTTCGGTCGCTGGCAGCGGCTCGGGTGGGCTGGCAGTGACCGAGGCTGTTGCCGTGGGCGTTTCGCTAGCGGTTTCGGACGCGATCAGGGTGGGGGTCTCTGTGTCCGGCGGCGGGACAGGTTCGGTGGCCGCAGGTTCGAGCGTGGCCGTTGCAGATTCGAGCGTGAAAGGTGTTTCCGTTTCACTCGGCGCGCTGGTTGCTGTTGCGACCTCATCCGCGTAGATCGTCAGTTTCCCCCATGGATCGGCAAAGATCCCCAGCCCGATCCAGAGCAGGAAGAGGCTGCTCGTTATCCATAATTTCGACCATGCTCGCGGTTGCCCATTCATTTTGTACCCACCTGTATGTCATCTCCGTTGGGAGGAAGCGTTGCGTGGGCCCAGCATAAGAGGGGGCGCGGTGAGATGCAATCGAGCTTTTGATGGAATCTGCACGTCGATTCGGCAACGGGATTTTTACGGCTTTTGGTCTAGCAGATAACCAAAATGTGGACGCGAAATTTGATCTGGGGGCTGTGAATTGCTGGTGACCACTGGTGGGAGCGAGGCTGGAGGGCAACCGCACGCGCAGGGCGCAGAACGTGGAGACCAGCACGATTTACAGTGAGATTACAATTTGGCTTTCAAGAAGGCGAGGGTGTCAAGGTGTTTGTAATCACTCATGTCCAAATCGGGTGATCTGGAGCGAGGAATGCCCGGCTCAGGCCCAAAGCACTTGCTTTTGGTGAATGGCCTGAGCCAAAGCAGCAATCCCTGCTGGCCCTTCGAGCGCCAGGAGTAAGGGAATACTGCCATCCAACCCATGGACAATTTGCCAGATGCTGCGCTGCGCGTCGGCCCGCCAAAGCTCGGTCAAAAACTGTTCGGCGGGCTGCGCCAAAACACGCTCCCCTTCGGGCATGGCGAGGGGTTCCACAGCGGCGAGGCGAAGTTGATGGGCCAGAAGCGAGCTGGCTGCTGTCACCTGGGCCGCATGTTTGCTGCCATTCGTGGTCTGCAAGACACGCAGCAGATCGGGCAGCAGAGCCAAAGCTGGCGTCTGTTGCCCGGCCAAAAACAGGGGGCGGATCAGCGTATCCAGATAAAAGTTGACCAGGGCTTCGCCTTCCAACAGACGTGGGGCCCAGGTACTCAACGCCTGCAATAAGGTTTGTCTCTCGCGTGAATTCGCCTGGGTTGCTTCGGTTTGTTGCAGGAGCGCTCGCAACCGCAGCGCGCTCAGGCGCAAGGCGTCATCATCCATTGATTTGCGCCAAAAGCGGCTCAAGCGGTGCCGCCAATCGACTGGTTCGCGCCACATTGCCAGCCAGCGCAGGGCCTGGTCGGGCTGTCCCTGTTCCAAATAGATTTCGGCCAGACCCCAGATGACGGCCCGTTCCGGGTTGCGATCTGGCCGGGCGCGCGCCCAAGCCAGCGCGCGCTGGGCTTGTTCATCGGCGTGCGCGGCTTCACCGATGGTGAGCAACCCACGCACGAGTGATAACATGCCCTCGGCGCGAGTGGGGTCATTTGGTGCAATGCGCTCAACCACTTCGACCGCATACTTGAGCGCCCCGAGTTCCAGGAGCAAAGTTGCGGCCCCGGCGGCTGTCCAGCCATCGCTGCGCACCCCAAGAAAGGCCGCATGGTCTGCCAGGGTGATCCGCTGTTCGCGGCTGAGCTCGCGCACGGGCATCACGCTGATTGTCTGGTGCAGGGTGTAGAGTTGGAAATCAACATCGGCATTGGCCGCGGGGCGCTTGACCTGACGGATCAGCACGGCATCATCCCGAATGGCGGCCAAACCAGCTTCGCGCCGAGCTTCTTGCACATTGGCAATCAAGCTCAGTTGGGCCAATACCTGGTCGACCGCGCCTACCCGGCCCAGGGTGATGGCTGCCAGGCGCCGACTGGGCAAACTGGTGAGCGAGGCATATTGGAAGATTTCCACACAGCGTTGCAGAACGCGGCGCTGACGCCGTGTCGCATTGTCGCCCAACTCGGCCACACAGGCGGCAGCATCATGCAGCAATTGCGCGCCTGCATCGTCGAACCGGCGGATGCCGCCAGCCAACAGGCTCTGCGTCAGTGGGTGCAGGCCAATATAAGCAATACTCTCGGCCAGCAAGCTGCGCAATTCGTTGCGGGCCAGGATACGATCCCACGATTTGGGCCATTGGTCGATGCGCTCCAGGCAGGCACAGGCCAATGGCAATTGGTCGACCCGGGCCGCGGTCGCCGCAACCAGCAAAAGCCGTTCTATGAGCAGCAACTCTTCGCCTGCTGCAGGCTCCCGAAAGAGGCCGCCGGTCCATCGCTCCAGCTCGTGTTGAATAAACGTATGCTGGGCTAAGGGCAAAATGGCTTGGCGCGCCACGCGCTGGAGGGCCTGCAACGGAGCCAGTGGATGGCGGTTCTGCGCCAACCGAGCGACTGCCAACGCCTCGGCCCCGGCACCCAGATCGGCCAAGGTTTCCCAGCAGCGTTGGATCAACCACGAGCCGGGCTGCCAGACGCTGCGTTCTTCGAACAGGGCTTGTTCGGATGAGTCGATCGCACTGGCCGCATCGAGCGCTGCGCTGGCCGCTTGCAATAAAGGCGTCAACTTCGGCGGGGCCGGAGAGCGTAGATCATTCATCAGTGCCAAATCAATTTCCCTGGCCCAGCAGCCACCAGAGCCCAATGCAGACCAGCGCTACTATCAACAGGAACCAGCCGCTGGCCGCTAGCCAACGGGCCCAGCGCACTTGCTGCGCGTGATGGGCATGACGCTGCTGACCGTGGTGTAAGCGGGCCGGTTGCTGATGGGGGATTTGCTGCACGCGCGCCAACCACCAGGCGCGATGGCAGAAAGCCCACAACCCAATATCGCTGGCCCGTACAAGCCGTAGATTCGATGACTGATCGGTGCGACTCATGCTTCGGTGGACGAACTTTCCGATTGGGTGGCGGTGGTGTCGGGCGTGGGCGGGATGCCCAACCGTTGTTCGAATTGTTGCAAAGCGCGGCGCATCTGCTCCTGCCGCAGCGTCAGGGTCATGTCGCCGCGTGTCCGCTCCACAACTGTGCGCAATACATCGGTGTGGCGGCGCAGGCCATCGGTGATGGCATCGGGGAAATCCACCGTGACGAGCAGGCTATAGACATCATCCATAAAGGCCAGGAAGGGTTCAGCCTCCTCGACCTGACCGCGGCGCATCAGATCCAAAACAAAGCGGCGTGTTTCGGTGGCCGCTTCACTCAAGCCGCGCAGATAGGTCGAGCCGGTGACAAAGAGTTCGGCTGGCGTGGGCAATGCGCCCCCCCGCGCCACGGCATACAATACATGCGCCTCGACCAATTCTTTCAGAGAATCCTGCGTGTAGCCAGCATGATAGAGCATCGGGTAATCGGCCAATGGTTGGACCATGCGCTCGGCATCCTGGCGGGCTTCCGCTAACATCTGCTCGGCCTCGCGCCACTCATGGCGGTGGATGGCGCGAATACTATTGGCGCAGGAGCGCACCAAGGCTCGGCTCAGACGCAGCGTCTCGTCGCGCAACTCGTTGATGCGTGTAAATTCCTGGCGAATCTCTTCAATTTGTGCAACCAAAGCACTCTGGATCACGTCTCACCCTTATAGAATTTACTCAAAATCTCTGTGCCACAGGGGTAGGGCCGTACAGGTTCGCAGGCACTATAATCGATTTTGAGATGATTTCTGGTCCTTATCGCAAGTATGATGCTGCACCCGGCTCAGCGCATCAAGCAGGGCGCCCAGGTTCGGGGTCAGGGCTGCGCTGCAGGTGCAGGTGCAATCGATGCTGCAGGTGCAATCGATATCGTGGGCCATTATACTGCATGGTTGATGGGCAGACTAATCACCTTGCCCTGTTCACCCACCATCACGAGTTATTCAGTTGTTATGATCATACCTGGCTTGTATTCTTGAATCCCCGTCTGTTGCAGGTTACAATAGTCCTGTAAACGTCAGCACAAACTGGCGTGCTCTTGTATAGGTTTCAGCATACCCGTGCTCCAGCAACTTTTTTGGTCCACCAGAGAACAGAGATTGCGCGCAGGTTGGCGCATTCTGCTTTATACCGTGGCTTGGTTATATGCCCCGGCAATTGCCGCGCGCCTTGTCGGCGATTGGCTCGCCCTGCCGTTGATCAGTGCGTTCCCCACAGTGGCCGGGTTGGCCCCCGCCAGCGCGGTCGTGATCCTCAAATTGCTGGTGGTGCTGATTTGTACAGTCGTTGCCGCTCAGTTGTTGGATCGTCGCTCGTTGCGCGATTTTGGCTTGTGGCTGTCGCCCAGTTGGTGGCTGGACTTTGGCTTTGGGCTGCTCTTAGGCGCGGTCTTGATGGCGTTTATCTTTTTTGTGCAATGGTGGATGGGCTGGATCGAGATCGTGGATACGTTCCACGTGGGGCTGTCTGGGATCGGGTTTGGCTCGGCCATTCTGGGGGCGTTGCTGCTTTTTGTGGTCGTGGGCATCACCGAGGAATTACTGGCTCGCGGCTACCACCTGCGCAACATGGCCGAAGGATTGCATTTGCCGGCCTTGGGCATTGGCCCGCGCGGTGCATTGGGATTGGCCTGGTTTCTCTCTTCTTCGCTATTTAGTTTGTTGCACATCTTTAACCCCAATACCACCTGGTACAGCATTGGGGGCCTGATGGTGGCGGGGATCTTTTTGGGGCTGGGCTATGTCCTGACTGGCAGCCTGGCAATTCCAATAGCGCTGCACATTACCTGGAATTTTTTCCAGGGCAATATTTTTGGTTTCCCGGTCAGCGGCAATACTTTTGACGGCGCCACCCTGTTTCAGATCCGGCAAGGGGGGCCGATCTTATGGACGGGCGGCGCGTTTGGGCCAGAGGCAGGCCTGCTTGGGATGAGCGCAATCGCGCTGGGCTATTTGTTGACGGTGCTCTGGGTGCGCTGGCGGATCGGTCGGACTCGCCTGCTCACAAGCCTTGCTATCTACAGACCACCCGCTGTGACCGAAGAAACTGAAGAAATCAACTACCATAAAATGGAAATCGGAGATTGATCTGTGGGCAACAAATTGTGGGGTGGCCGCTTTACGGGCAAGACCGACCCCATCATGGAAGCATTTAACGACTCATTTCGCTTTGATAAGCGCTTGTGGGCCGCGGATATCCAGGGCAGCCAGGCGTATGCGCGTGCCCTCGCCCGCGCCAACATCCTCACCGAGGCTGAAGCCGCAGAAATTGTCACTGGGCTGGCGCAGGTTCATGAAGAATGGACGACGCAGCAATTTGTCGCCAAACCGGGCGATGAGGATATTCATACCGCCAATGAGCGGCGCCTCACCGAGTTGATCGGCCCGCTGGCCGGGAAATTGCACACGGGCCGCAGCCGCAATGACCAGATCGCCACCGATGTGCGGCTCTGGCTGCGCGGTGAGATCGCCCAATTGCGCACCCAGCTTCGGATGTTGATCCAGGTTGCCACCGATCGGGCCACCGCCGAGGTCGATCTGCTGATGCCGGGGTATACCCATCTGCAGCCTGCCCAGCCGGTGCGCTGGAGCCACTGGTTGTTGAATCATGCGTGGCCGTGGCAACGCGATGCCCAACGGTTGGACGAATTGGCCGCGCGCGTCAATGTCATGCCGCTGGGCAGCGGTGCATTGGCGGGCAATCCCTTCCCGATTGATCGCCGCGCGCTGGCCGCTGATCTCGGTTTTGCCGACATTACCCCGAACAGTCTGGATGGGGTAAGCGACCGCGATTTTATTGCCGAGTTTCTCTTCTGGGGCACGCTGACGATGTTGCATCTCAGCCAGTTGGCCGAAGATTTGGTGATCTATAGCAGCCGCGAGTTTGGCTTTGTCACTCTGGCAGATGCCTACAGCACTGGCAGCAGCCTCATGCCGCAGAAGAAAAATCCCGATGCGCTCGAATTGTTACGCGGCAAATCGGGGCGGGTGCTGGGCAGCATGACCGGCCTCATGACCACGCTCAAGGGATTGCCAACATCGTACAACAAAGATCTTCAGGAAGATAAAGAGCCATTATTTGATGCTGTGGAGAATCTCCACGGGGCGTTGGCAATTGCCTGCGGCGTGATCTCGACCTTAACCCCCAACGCCGCGGCCTTACAGGCAGCGCTTTCTACCGAAATGTTGGCGACCGATCTGGCGGAATATCTGGTGCGCAAGGGCGTGCCATTCCGCGAGACCCATCACCTGGCGGGGGCTGCTGTGCGCATGGCCGAAGTGCAGGGCATTCCGCTGGCCGAGCTCACGGTGGAGGATCTGCAAAAGTTGCATCACGCCTTCGAGGAAGATGTGGTCGATGTTTGGGACTTTGAACAGAGCGTCGAGCGCCGCGATGTGACGGGCGGTACCAGTCGCCGTGCGGTCCTGGAACAGGTCGCGCAGTTGCGGGCATGGCTGGACGGTAGACGATAGACGGGGAACGGTGGACAAAAGTCACCGTCTTCCGTCCACCGTCCATCGTCTCTCGTCTGCTTAAAAACTTGTTTGACAGCGCTTAGAAAGTCTGCTACGATTTCTCGCTATACTCGGATAGCAACCCCGTCTGTTGACTCTTCCAGTGATGCGCATCCAATTTTGTGGAGCGGCGTACACAGTTTTTGTCTTACGTTACGCAAGCCTCGACTGAAGATCGGCTTACGATCAGCATAGCTACTCGAGTCTACCAACAGGCGCTGCATACCATCGATTACAAATCTAACTACCCAGGAAAGTAAATACCTCGATTGATCAATCCGTAGCACCCCGGCCAAAACGGAGCTTTATGGTCTTATCGTTAGAACTGCTCAGGAGCTTATTTTTATGGCAAACCTGCTCGAAGTGAAGAATTTGAAAACACAATTCTTCACCCAAGACGGCGTCGTCCATGCTGTGAATGGTATCTCATATGAGGTAAGGGCCGGCGAGACCGTGGCGATTGTAGGTGAATCGGGTTCGGGCAAGAGCGTTGGCGTGATGTCGCTCATCCGGTTGATTCCTCAGCCCCCTGGCAAAGTGGTGGATGGCGAAGTTTGGTTTGACGGGCAGGATCTCCTCAAGCTCAACGAAGATCAACTGCGCGAAGTGCGTGGCAATCGCATCGCCATGATCTTCCAGGACCCCATGACTTCGCTCAACCCCGTGCTCACCGTGGGTCGCCAGATCACCGAATCGCTCGAGTTGCACCTCCATCTCAACCGCGAACAGAGCCGCAAACGCGCAATCGAATTGCTCGAATTGGTCGGGATCCCCGGTGCCGCCGCGCGCATCGATGATTACCCTCACCAATTCTCGGGCGGGATGCGCCAGCGTGTGATGATCGCCATGGGGCTCAGCTGTGACCCACAATTGCTGATCGCCGACGAACCGACCACCGCGCTGGATGTGACCATCCAGGCGCAGATTGTCGATCTGGTCGGTCGGCTCAAGCAAGAACTCGGCATGTCGATCATTTGGATCACGCATGATCTGGGTGTGGTCGCTGGCATGGCTGAACGCGTGCTGGTGATGTATTCGGGCTTTATTGTCGAAGAAGCCTCGGTCAATACGCTCTACGCCAAGCCCTATCACCCGTACACCCTGGGCTTGCTGCGTTCGATCCCCCGGTTGGATCTTGGCCGCCAGAAACGGTTGGTGCCGATTGAAGGGCTACCGCCCGATCTGCTCGAAGCGCCGCATCATTGCCCCTTTGCTCCGCGCTGTTCATTTGCTAAAGAAAAATGTTGGCAAGAGAACCCACCACTCGAAACCGTTGATGAAGGTCGTCGTGTGGCCTGCTGGTATTGGAAAGAAGTCGGCGAGACCAGCGTGCGCGTGGTCAGCGAGATGGAGGAGATGGCACAATGACGACCAGTAATGGCGAGCGCGGGGCATTGCTCTCAGTTGATAATCTGCAGATGCACTTTCCGATCACCCGGGGGGTGATCTTTCAACGCCAGGTCGGCGCGATCAAAGCGGTCGATGGCATTTCGTTTGACCTCTACAAAGGCGAGACACTGGGGCTGGTCGGCGAGTCGGGTTGTGGCAAATCGACCACAGGCCGCGCCATTTTGCAGCTCCATCGCCCCACCGCGGGCAAAGTCAACTTTGAAGGCAAAGAACTGACCAACACCAAAGGTGAGGAATTGCGGCGGATGCGGCGGCGGATGCAGATGATCTTCCAGGATCCGTATGCCTCGCTCAACCCCCGCATGACCGTTGGCAGTATTATTGGTGAGCCGCTTGAGGTGCATGGGATTGGTAACACCAAAAAAGAACGCCAGGATCGAGTGCAGGAATTATTGCGGATCGTCGGGCTGAACCCCGGCTTTGTCAACCGGTATCCGCATGAATTTTCCGGTGGTCAGCGCCAGCGGATCGGCATCGCCCGCGCACTGGCGGTGAACCCCGCCTTTATTGTCTGCGATGAGCCGATCTCAGCGCTGGATGTGTCGATCCAGGCGCAGATCATCAACTTGCTTGAAGATCTGCAAGATGAACTCAGCCTGACCTATCTCTTTATCGCCCACGATCTTTCTGTGGTACGTCACATTTCGGACCGCATTGCGGTGATGTATCTGGGCAAGATCATGGAGTTGGCGGATCGGGATGTGCTGTACGAAAACCCGATGCACCCCTATACCCAGGCGTTGCTGTCCGCGGTACCTATTCCCGACCCCGCGATCGAAGGCCGCCGTCAGCGTGTGATCCTGGAAGGGGATGTGCCCAGCCCGGCCAACCCGCCGCAAGGGTGCAACTTCTGCACTCGTTGTTCCAAAGTCATGGATGTCTGTCGCACAGAAGAGCCCCCCTTCAAGGATTATGGCGACGGGCATTATGTAGCTTGCTGGCTTTACGAATAGTGGTAATGACAGAACATTTCGTGGTAAACCCTAATTCTGAAGGAGTGAAGGCGATGAAAGCAAAACGTTTTGCCCTCTTCGCGCTGATAGCAACCTTCGTGTTGGTACTCAGCGCCTGTACTGTACCCGCCTCACCGGGCGGTGCAGCGGTGCCCAGCGATTCTGGTGCCGCGGCCTCTGGTGTCGAAGATTATACGACCCCCCACCGAATTTTGAGCGATCTGCGGGTGCGGCAGGCGATTGCCTATTGCATTGATCGCGGAGCTGTGATCGAATCCGTCTTTCCCTATGTGGAAGACAAGTCCGCGCTATTGATGGATACCTTCGTGCCCAAGACGCACTGGGCGTACGGGGGTGACATTACAGAATACCCTTACGATCCAGAAGCCGCCATTGCTTTGCTTGAAGAAGCGGGCTGGACCGACCCGGATGGGGATGGGATTCGCAACAATGCCAATGGGGACGCGCTCTCCGTGAAGTTCACCACCACCAATGCGCAGTTCCGCCAGACCTGGTCCGCCGTGGCCATCCAGCAACTGGCCGGGTGTGGCATCCAGGTGGTGCCGCTCTATGCGCCAGCCTCCTGGTGGTTCGGTGACACCACTGGGTTAGCTCGCCGTGACTTTGATTTGGGCGCGTTCGCCTGGGTCGGTCAGTCCGATCCTGGTGGCCGCACGCTCTATGCCTGTAATCAAATCCCGCTGCCCAGCAACAACTGGGAGGGCCAGAACAGCATGGGGTGGTGTAATGAAACCGCCAGCCAGGCGATTATCCAGGCCAACAACACGCTGAACCGCGACGAGCGGATTGCCGCGTATCACGTTGTGCAGGCGGAATTCTCGAAAGACATGGTCTCGTTGCCCATGTTCCAACGCGCCGAAGCCGAAGCCTGGAACTCCAACCTGCAAGGCCTGGTGAGTGACCCGACCGAATATGGCACGGCAAGCGCGGCTTCCTGGACGCTGGCCGACGGTGGCGACACGGTGGTGGTTGGCTTCTCGCAAGAGCCCGCTTCGATGTTCACCCTGGTTGAAAGCGCGGCCGTGCAACGCCAGATTTCTCAGATGGCGGTTGGCCTTGGCAATACGCAATACAATTATGATTACCAACCGGTATTGCAATCCGCATTGAGCACGCTCGAAGCCGGTTTGGCCACAAACGAACTGGTCGATGTGGCTGCCGGGGACACGGTTTACAATGTCGATGGTGAACCTGTTGTGCTGGAAGCTGGCACTTCGGTGATTGTGGATGGTGAAACGATTGAATATGATGGCACCAGTCCACTACAACTGCCACAATTGACTGTGACCTATAGCCTCAATGACTACACCTGGAGCGATGGTACCCCCGGTTCGATTGAAGATGTGAAGCTCGCCTACCAGATCAACTGCGACCGCGCATCCGGTGCAACTGAATTCAACACTTGTAATTCCTTTGGTACCGAAGAAGATACGACAGGCAACATCGCCTTTGGTGAAGGCTTGGAGTGGACGATCACCTATTGGCCGGGCGTGCAGGATCCGACTTATTATCTGGCCCCGTTCTCGATCTCTGGCCAGATGGTTTACCCCAGCCATCAGGTTGTGAGCGATGGCCGTCTGTTGGCCGATGTGCCAGCCGCGGAATGGGCAACACTCCCCGAAATTGCCGAGAAGCCGCTGAGCTATGGCCCGTTTGTGCTCACCGAGTGGGTGCGTGGTCAGAGCATCACCATGGAAGCCAACCCCCACTATGAAGGTGGAGCTGGTGTCCAGCGCATCGTCGTGTTGATCGTCCCCGATACCAATCAGGCCGTTGCTCAATTGCTGAGCGGCGAGGTCGATTATCTCGAAAAGGCTACGCTCGGTGCTGGGGCCGAAGTCCAAACCGTGCTGGATGCCGCGGCGCAAGGCCAGGTCAATGTCGAGATTATCGCCAGCCCAACCTGGGAGCACATCGACTTCAACCTGTACGAGCGATAGTTTGTGAAATGGAATGCGTGATACTACAAACGTGATGCGTCCGTCCTCACGTTTGAGTATCACGTTTCATGAACCTTCATTGCGATAAGTAGTATCAGGCATGGCGGGGTGGGATCGTTCCCAATGATCTGGCCCCGCCTTTGTTACCCCGCCCAGAGAGGCCACTCCGATGACGGCATATCTGATCCGTCGTGTATTCCAAATGGCGCTGGTGATTCTGCTCTCTGCCGCGTTCACCTACATGCTCTTTAATTACTCTCCCGGTGGGCCGCTGACTGGGTTGCGACAAAGCCAACAACGGTTGACCACCCAGGATTTTGCGCGCATCCGCGCTCAATTCGAATTGGATCTCTATGGCCCGATCCGGTTCTCGCGCTGGCTGATTGGCTTCCCCAGCGGCCCAATTGTGATCGGCGGGCGCGAGCTTTTTGCCGATATCCCCGTTGGCTGTTACATATTCAACGACCAGACCGGCCAATGCGAGGATTATGTCTATTTGGCCGAGCTACCAGTCCTGCACCCCGAGTTGTTGAGTAGCAAAGGGATTTTGCGCGGCGACTTTGGCAACTCAACGGTGATCCGCCAGGGGCGCCCGGCCATCGATGAGATCCTCAGTCGCCTGGGCCCGACACTCGAATTGATGGTCACTTCGACCGTGCTCGCCCTCCTGATCGGCATCCCGATTGGCATTTACAGCGCCGTTCGCCAATATTCTCGCTTTGATTACTTTTTTAGCACGCTGGCCTTTTTTGGCTCATCCATGCCCGTCTTTTTTACCGGCCTTTTGCTGATCCTCATTTTTGCGGTGATGCCGGTCTTTTTGGAAAATAGCCTGCCCTGGGTGCCCCATTTGCCACCCGGCGGGCGAGTGGCCGTGCGCAGCTATGAGATCGCCTCCTGGTTGCCGCGCATCGAGGGCGGCTCGCTGGTGGATCGTGGGTTGCGGCTGTTGATGCCGATCACTGTGCTCACCTTTACCAGCGTCGCAACGTGGAGCCGCTTTGTGCGCACGTCCATGCTGGAAGTGTTGCGCCAGGATTATGTCCGCACCGCCCGGGCCAAGGGGCTGTTCGAACGGTTGGTGATCAGCAAACACGCGCTGCGCAATGCGCTGATTCCCTTTGTCACTGTGCTGGTTTTGCAGATCCCCAATCTGTTCGCCGGGGCAATTCTGACCGAGACTATCTTTGCCTGGCCAGGCATGGGGCAGCTTTATTTCAATGCCCTCAACCAGAGTGACTATCCCATTGCGCTGGCTTTTATTTTTATTACCGCGGTGTTGACCGTGATTGCTACCTTGTTGGGTGATCTACTCTACACGGTGGTTGATCCGCGGATTCGGTATTCGTAGCCCGTGCTGCGCAGCGCCCATAGCTGTGGACTTGCGTACATCGATCGTAATGAGCGGTTGGAGATTAGGTTATGGCAACGGCGGCTGGTTCCTTTTCGCCTGTGATAGAACATTCCGTAGAAGAGCCGGAAAGTCAGTTTTGGGTGGTTCTCCGCCGCTTCGTGCGCCATCGGATGGCAGTCATCTCGCTGGTTTTTGTGGTGACCATGTTGATCCTCTCGTTCCTGGCCCCGTGGATCACCTCCTTCCCGCGCGATCTGCAAGATATTGCCGCGCCGAGTCGACCCGGCCCGCCCGGCATTCTTGGCAGCGACGGCCAAATGCACATCCTCGGCGTCGATCATCTTGGCCGCGATCTCTTTACGCGTGTGCTCTATGGGGGGCGCATTTCGCTGGTCATTGCCGTGATGGTCACACTCTTCTCGGAGGTGATCGGCCTGACCATCGGTGCCATCGCGGGCTATTATCGCGGCTGGGTAGATGCGGTGATCTCGCGCATCATCGAATTTATGCTCTCGATTCCGCTCCTGCCGATTCTGCTGATCGTCTCGGCGATTTTGATCCGCACCGATTCTCAATTGCCAGTGCCCGCTTTTGTCACCAGTGCCCTGAGCGCCCTCTTCCTGACCGCGGCCAATGAAACCAACAAGATCGTCGTGTTGATCCTGATCCTGACCGCGTTTGGGTGGCTGAGCGCGGCCAGGCTGATGCGTGGAATGGTGCTTTCGCTGAGTGAGCAAGATTTTGTGCAATCGTTGCGGGCCTTTGGCGCGTCGGATGCCCGCATCATCTTCCGCCACCTGATCCCCAACGGGTTGGCTCCGATCTGGGTGGATGCCAGCCTCAACATCGGCGGGGTGATCATCACCGAAGCCGCGCTCAGCTTTTTGGCCCTCGGTGTGCAAGATCCTACCCCGACCTGGGGCAATATGTTGGATCAAGCGCGCAGTTACATGTTTCAACACCCGTGGCTTCCGCTGATTCCAGGGATTCCGCTGGTGCTGGTTTCGCTGGCCTTCAACTTTATCGGCGATGGGATGCGTGATGCGCTCGACCCGCGCTTGAAGCGCTAAATAAAATCCAGAAAGTCTTAAAAAATCTCGTTCACAGATTACGCAGATTTCACAGATGAAAAATCAAAATCTGTAGAATCAGTGCAATCTGTGGAGTTTCAAGTGGTTTCTGTGTTTCACTTAAATTCTTTTCGTGAATCTTGATTATGACCAAGCAGCAAACGCCGCTCTTAGCGGTTTCCGGCTTGAAGACCTATTTTGATACCGAAGATGGCGTCGTCCAGGCGATCAACGGTGTGGATTTTCAGATCAAGCCTGGGGAGATCATGGGGTTGGTGGGTGAATCGGGCAGCGGCAAAAGCGTGACCTCGCTGTCGATCATGCGCCTGCTGCCGGCTTCGGGCCAGATCGTCGATGGCCAGGTGTGGTTTCTGGGCAAAGATCTGGCTACGCTTCCCGAAGCGGAGTTGGTCAAATTGCGCGGCAACGAATTGGCGATGATCTTCCAGCAGCCGACCAGTTGCCTCAACCCGGTCTTCCGCATTGGCGATCAGATCGCCGAAGTGTTGATGATCCACGATGGCATGGCCAAACAACAGGCGTGGCAGCAGGCCGTTGAGCTTTTGCGCAAAGTGGGCATTCCCGCCGCGGAAAAACGGGTGTACTCCTTTCCGCACGAGGTCTCCGGTGGCCAGGCCCAGCGTGTGATGATCGCCATGGCATTGGCCAGCCAGCCCAAATTGCTGATCGCGGATGAGCCCACCACCGCGCTGGATGTGACGATCCAGGCGCAGATTTTGGATCTGATGCGGGTTCTGCGCGATGAAACTGGCACCGCGATCTTGTTGATCACCCATGATATGGGGGTGATCGCCGAAATGTGCGACAGCGTTGCTGTGATGTATGCCGGGCAGATTGTGGAATACGCCGCGGTCGAGACTCTGTTCGAAGAACCATTGCATCCCTACACCGAAGGCTTGCTGGCCGCGATTCCCGTCCTGGGCGAGCACAAAGAAACCCTGGCCGTGATCCCTGGCTCGGTGCCCAACTTGATCGATCTGCCCCCGGGTTGCAAATTTGCTGCTCGCTGCCCCTATGCCAAAGAACTGTGCACCGGGGAGACACCGCCGCTGGTCGCAATCCAACCCGGTCACAGTGTACGTTGTTACATGCGTCACCCTGAAACGGCCCACCACTGGGCGGGGGTGGAACGCACCGATTGGAATTTTGTTGGTGATGAAATCTTTGTCGAGCGTGAACATGACCATTCCGGTGACGATTAGCCCGAAAGATCTCTTGGTTGTTGACAACCTCAAAACCTATTACCCAGTGCGGGCGGGAATTCTGCAGCGAGTTGTCGCGCATGTCAAAGCGGTGGACGATGTCAGCTTTACTGTGCGGGCTGGCGAAACCTTTGGCCTTGTAGGGGAATCTGGTTGCGGAAAATCGACCATTGGCCGGACAATTCTCCGGCTCCAGGAACCAACCGCCGGGTCGGTCTATTTTGATGGCGAGGATCTCTTCAACAAACGCCCCGGGGAGATGAAAGTTCTGCGCCGCGATATGCAGATCGTCTTTCAGGATCCCTATTCGTCGCTCGACCCGCGGATGCCGATCGGGGAGACGATTGCCGAGGGGCTGGAGATCCACGGTATGGGCAACAGACGCGAACGGCAAGCCGTGGTGCTTGAAATGCTCGACAAAGTGGGGCTCAACCCCTACCACGCCAATCGCTACCCGCACGAATTTTCGGGGGGACAGCGCCAGCGGATTGGCATTGCTCGGGCTCTGGCCTTGCGCCCTAAGTTTATCATCTGTGATGAACCGGTCTCGGCGTTGGATGTGTCGATCCAATCGCAGGTACTCAACTTGTTGCGCAATCTGTCCGAAGAATTTTCGCTGACCTATCTCTTTATTGCGCACAATTTGAGCGTGGTCGAACACATCAGCGACCGCGTGGGGGTGATGTACCTGGGCAAATTGGTGGAAGTTGCCAATCGCGAGGATCTGTATCGCAACCCGCAACATCCGTACACCCAAGCCCTGCTCTCGGCCATCCCTTTGCCTCGCCCGCGTGCTCGGCGCGAGCGGATCATCCTCAAAGGCGAGTTGCCATCACCGCTCAACCCGCCGAGCGGCTGTCGGTTTCACACTCGCTGCCCCCTGGCCATCGAACGTTGCAAGGTGGAGATTCCGGCTTTTGAGGAAAAAACGCCCAATCACTTTACAGCCTGCCACTTGGTTGAACGGTCGAGCAGCAAACCTGTCCGGAATCATTAAGAACCTGGCCGTAAACTGGTTGCGATGCCCAAAACAGGGCTTACCAGACCGCTTTGAGGCAGAATTTACAGCCAGACTCTGCGTGTGGTTATGGTGATTGCGGCAGTTAAGCATATACTATGATCACGTTGGAACCGGCTCGTTTGTCTGCATACTGGGCAAGATCCGGTTTTCACACAAAGCTTAGGGTTATCCATCGCAGGGCTGCGTTCCCAAAACCTGGCTGATCGGAGCAGGGTGGCGCAGAATGTACGGATAGATTCTTAAGTGTGGGATAGTTCAAACTTTCAAGAAGGAGCCGATATGGTAAAAACTTACTTCCGCGGCGTGGTGCTCAGCACAATTTTTGCGCTGATTCTCACCGCCTGCGCGCAACCGATTCCTGTTGCCCCCAGTGCAGATAGTGGCGCCGCTCCAGCCGAAGCACCGGCCGCCGCTGCCGAGGCTGCCAGTGGTGAGGCCCAACCCGGTGGTGTTTGGATCGAAGCCAGCATTGCTGATGCTGAAAATCTCAACCCCATTCTCTCTTCCGAAACCGGCAGCAGCGCTGTGACCAATTTCCTCTTCCTTTCGCTGATCGGTGCGGATCCCTTTACTGGGGAAGTCACGCCCGAGGGTGCCTTGGCCGAAAGCTGGGAAGTTTCAGAGGATAGCCTGGTCTGGACCTTTACCTTGCGCGACGGGGTGACCTGGAGCGACGGCGAACCGGTCGATGCCGAAGACTTCAAGTTCACCTATGACGCCATCGCCAGCGATCTGGTAGAGACGCCGCGCAAGTCGAATCTGGAAGGGATTGCCAGCATCGAAACGCCGGATGCACAAACCGTGGTGGTCACCTTTGAAACAAACCGCTGTGATGGGTTGCTCAATCTGGGCCTGCCCATTCTGCCCAGCCACCTCTACGCCCCGGACTTTAGCGACATCATGACCAGCGCCCTCAACCAGGCCCCCACGGCAAGCGCTGGCCCGTTGAAGTTCCAGGACTGGGCACGCGACGATAATATTACGATGACGCGCAATGAAACCTACTGGGAAGGTACACCCTACATGGACGGGCGCATCATCCGCGTCATTCCCGACACAGGTACGCAATTGACCCAATTGCAAAATGGCGAAATTGATACCATGGGGGTACCGCCGGATCAGCTCGCCACCGTGCAGGGCTTGCCCGATATCAATATCTATCGCTTTGAGGATGATGGCTACAGCTTTATTGCGCTCAACCAGGCCAATCCCGAGAATCCGCAACCCGGTCAGGATGCCGATGGTAATCTGATCGAACAGGAACCCCACCCGATTCTGAGCGATCTGAATGTGCGCAAGGCGATTGCCCATTCGCTGGATTATCAGACGATCATCGACAGCGTTTTCCTGGGCCAGGGTTATCCATTGGCCTCGAACGTGTTGCCTGCCATCAGCTGGGCACATGATGATACGCTTCAGCCTTACGAGTATGATCAAGAGCTCGCCGCCTCCCTGCTCGAAGAGGCAGGATGGGTCGATAGTGATGGCGATGGCGTGCGCGAGAAAGATGGCGTACCGCTGGAACTCTCGCTCCTGACCAACGCTGGCAATACAGTGCGCGAAGATATCGGCGCATTGGTGCAGGATCAACTCAGCCAGATCGGCTTCAATGTCAACTTCGAGGCAATCGACTTTGGGGTGTTGGTCGAGCGCATGTTGGGCCAGACCTACGACATGGTGATCATCGGCTGGACAAACACCGGCACCGACCCGAACGATGAGAATCTCTGGACCACCAAGTTCGATACGCCGGGCAGCGGCTTCAACTTTGTCAGCTATCACAACCCCGAACTCGACGAGTTGATGACCCAGGCGGTCACCGTGCTTGGGTGCGCACCGGAAGATCGAGCCCCGATCTATAAGGAGATCCAACAGATCATCCATGATGATCTGCCCTACGTGATGCTTTCCGGCACGATCGGCAATACTGCCTACAACACGCGCTGGCAGGGCATCGACCCCGGCCCGTGGAGCTTTGCCTACAACATTCACGAATGGTATTTGGCCCCGTAACTGATTAGGATATGAGATGCGGGGTTCAGAATGCGGATTACAGCACGCTGAACCCCGTATCCCGTATTCTCTATGCCGCATATGATCCGCTACATCATCCGCCGCCTGTTGCAGGCGATTCCAACCTTACTCGGTATCAGCGTCATTAGCTTTATTCTGGTGAGCCAGGTACCCGGTGACCCCATCTTAACGCGCACCTTTGATCCCAACATCACCGAAGAGACGCGGGCGATCATGCGCCGCCAGTTGGGCCTGGACCAACACGAGGTCGTGCAATATATCCGCTGGCTGGCCGGTATCACCGGGCGAATTGGTGATGTGCGCGAGGAATTTGCGACCGTACGCAATGCCAATTGCACTTATCTGGCGGCTGTCAACCTCACCCTGTGTGATGTGGGCGGCGGGATCTTGCGCGGGGATCTCGGCACCAGTTTGTCGACAAAACAACCGGTCTGGGATCGTTTGGTCGAACGGATGCCCGCCACGCTCGAGTTAGGGGTCACCAGTCTGCTCCTGGCCCTGTTGGTCGGCGTTCCGCTCGGTCTGGCCGCGGCTGTCAACTATGGTTCGGTCTACGACAATGGAATTCGCTTTTTCACCGCAATTATTCACTCGGTGCCGATCTTCTGGACGGCACTGGGCCTGATTGTCATTTTCGCCGTGATGGTTGGGGTATTGCCCTCGAGTGGGCGGCAAACCGTGACGCTGAATCAGCAGTTTGATCTGCTCGACCGCGCGCGCCATATCATTTTGCCCTCGTTGGCGCTGGGGTTGGGCGGCATTGCCGGTTTTGCCCGGATTATGCGCACCGAAACCCTCGAAGTGATCCAGGCTGACTTTGTGCGGACCGCCAACTCCAAAGGGCTCTCGCGCAATCGGGTCTGGTTTGGGCATATTTTCCGCAATTCGCTGATCCCGCTGATGACGATCCTGGGGCCAGCCATTGTCGGGGTTTTGTCCGGCGCGGTGGTGATTGAGACAATTTTTGCCTGGCCGGGGATGGGGCGGCTCACGGTTGACGCGGTTTTCCAGAAGGACTACCCCCTTGTGCTGGGTGCTGGGATGTTTTTCGCTGCGTTGACCATTATCGGCAATCTGTTGTCAGATATTTTCTACGGCCTTGTGGACCCACGTGTCCGCTTAGCGTAACGAGCATTGATGGTGTTCCATGGCGGTTAAATCAGATCCTTTGTCTGCCCCGCTCTCCGAGTTGGAGCGCACTCTAAATCAACCGCGCGAGTCGCAGAGTATGTGGCAGATTGCGTTGCGCACGCTGCGCCGCGACCGGCTCACCCTGGCCGCGCTCGGTTTTGTGCTTCTGATCGGCCTACTCTCGATTGGGGCTGGTGTGCTCACCGACATGTTGGGTGTCAATCCGACTGCAACCAATCCAGTTAACGCCTATCAGCCAGTGTACCTGTGGCCCTATCTGGAGTGGCGCCTGGGCACAGACCCGGTCACCGCGCCGACGATCCTGGGCAAGGCAAATGGTGTAGTCCACTGGCTGGGCACCGACCAACTTGGGCGTGATCTGCTGGCCCGTTTGTTGTACGGCGGGCGCATCAGCCTGTCGATTGGTCTGGTGGCCGCGGCCATTGCGCTGGTGCTGGGTGTGCTGGTTGGGGTGGTGGCTGGCTATTTTGGCGGCTGGGTGGATGATGCTGTGATGTGGTTTATCAACACCATGACCACCATCCCCACGATCTACTTGCTGATCATCGTCAACTCGATCTTTTCGCCTAGCCCAACCACCTTGACGCTCTTCCTCGGTTTTCTGGGCTGGTTCGGGACCGCCCGTTTTATGCGTGGCAGTGTGTTCAAAGTGCGCTCGCTCGATTACGCCCAAGCCGCGCACTCAATTGGGGCCAGCAACTGGCGCATCATGCTCAACCACATTGTGCCCAATACCATCCCGCTGATCGTCGTGTTGACCGCGCTGGATGTGGGCTCGCTGATCCTCAGTGAATCCATTCTCAGCTTCCTGGGGTTGGGCGTGCAGCCACCGACCCCCAGTTGGGGCAATATGTTGCATCGCGCCACCAGCTTTATCTTCCTGCGTAATCCTGAAACGCAACAACTGCTTGGTCTCCATCTGCTCATCGGTCCTGGCCTGATGACCACCCTCACCGTACTCGCCTTTTCGCTGATCGGCGATGGGCTGCGCGATGCACTTGATCCAACCTTCAAAAACAAAAATTAATGGGGCAAGGCAAGGGTTGAGCGGGTCGCACGAACCTCGCATCCTCTGCCCCGAAGCCTGAATCCCATAACCCAGGAGCGCTATGGCCACACTTCATGGTATGTTAAGCCTGCAACAATTAAGCGAACAAGCGCAAGCTGGCAGCATCGATACCGTGCTCGTCGTCTTTACCGACCATTATGGCCGTTTCCTGGGCAAGCGCTTTGATGCTGAATATTTTCTGGACGAGATCGCCACACATGGCACGCATGGCTGCGACTATCTGCTGACGGTGGATATGGAGATGGAGCCAGTGCCTGGGTATCAATTCGCCAACTGGGAACGTGGCTATGGTGATTTCCACCTGGTGCCGGATCTCGCAACCTTGCGCGTCGCCAGTTGGTTGGATCGCACGGCGCTGGTCTTGTGCGATGTCGAAAACGAGCGGGCGCATACACCGGTCAGCGTGGCCCCGCGTGCCATGCTCCGGCGTCAGATCGAACGGATGCGCGCGGACGGGTTTAGCGCCAAAGCGGCTTCAGAATTGGAATACTTTATCTTTCAAGATTCTTATCAGGCGGCAGCGGCCAGGAAATTTCAAGACTTGACCCCTGCCGGTTGGTATATCGAAGATTATCACGCGCTGCAAGGCACACGCGAAGAGACCTTCAATGGTGCAGTGCGGCGTCATCTGCGTAATTCGGGCATTCCGGTAGAGAGTTCCAAGGGCGAATGGGGCTTGGGCCAGCACGAACTGAATGTGCGCTATGCCGATATTCTGAGTATGGCTGACCGCCACGCCATCTACAAACAGTGCCTGAAAGAAGTGGCCGACCAGCTGGGCATCAGCGTGACTTTTATGGCAAAATTTGCCGCCGACGGCGCTGGATCAAGCAGCCACGTTCACCTCAGTTTGTGGCAGGGCGAGCAGAATGCCTTTCAGGGCGACGACCCGTTTGGCCCGATTTCCTGTTCAGACACCTTTCGCTGGTTCCTGGGCGGCTGGATTCAACACCTGCCCGAGTTGATGGTCTTTTACGCGCCGACAATCAATTCGTACAAGCGCTACCAGGCCGGTTCTTGGGCCCCGACTCGCCTCGCCTGGAGTTACGACAATCGCACCGCGGGTTTTCGGGTGGTCGGTCGCGGCCCGAGTTTGCGCATCGAATGTCGCGTCCCCGGCGCGGATTGCAACCCCTATCTGGTCTATGCGGCCGCGCTCGCCGCGGGGCTGGATGGCATCGCCAGGCAGATCGAGCCCCCGCCGATTTTCGAGGGCGATATTTATGCCGCGCAGCATCTGCCGCGCGTACCCGCTTCGCTGCGCGATGCCACCGATCTCTTCGCGGCGAGCGCGTTTGCCAAACACGCTTTTGGCGAAGAGGTTGTCGAGCATTACACCCACTTCTTCCGCAAAGAGCAAGAGGCCTTCGACAACGCCGTCACCGATTGGGAGCGGCGGCGCTATTTTGAGCGAATCTGACCCGCTCTACAATCTCTTCGATCGCCAACCCACCCAAACGATAGTCCCGGAGAAACTTTTATGCGCTTACAAAATAAGGTCGCCCTCATCACCGGCGCGGGCAGTGGGATCGGGCGCGCCACCGCGCGCTTGTTTGCCCAGGAAGGCGCGCAGATCATCGTGGCGGATGTCAATGACGCGGCCGGGGCCGAGACGGTCGACTTGGTGCGCAGTGCAGGTGGTGAGGCTGCCTATGTGCGAGCGGATGTCTCGCAGCCAGCCGCGGCCGAGGCCATGATCAGCTTTGCCGAGGAGACGTACGGCAAGCTCAACATCCTCTTCAACAATGCTGGCATCAGCCACGCCGCCGACGATGATGCCATCAACACCGAACTGGACGTGTGGGATCTCACCTTCGAGATCAATGTCAAAGGGGTATTTCTGGGCTGTAAATATGGCATTCCGGCCTTGCGGCGAGCGGGCGGTGGTTCGATCATCAACACGGCTTCGTTTGTGGCATTGCTCGGCGCGGCGACCCCACAATTGGCGTATACGGCCAGCAAGGGCGCGGTGCTTTCGATGACGCGCGAACTGGCCGTGATCCACGCGCGCGAAGGCATCCGCGTCAACGCGCTTTGTCCCGGTCCGCTCAACACCGAATTGCTGATGAAATATCTCAACACACCCGAGAAAAAACAGCGCCGTTTGGTGCATATCCCGATGGGGCGCTTTGGTGAAGCCAAAGAGATCGCCTATGGCGCGCTCTATCTCGCCTCGGATGAGTCCTCTTTTGTCACCGGCACCGAGTTTATGGTCGATGGTGGCATCACCGCGGCCTATGTCACGCCGGAATGATCGAGTTGCCCAGCTATTGACGCCTTGATGCTTTGTTTGGTTTCGGACATTTGTTCTATAATAGTGTCGCCAATTCCATAAACGAACAACAAGGAGCACACCATGCAAACCAAACTAGGCCATTTGGTCTTTCATATCGATAGCAAGAATCAAGGCTTTTACCGGGACTTTCTCGGTTTTCTCGGCTGGCAGGTTTTTTACGATGTCGAAGGCATGTTGGCTGCTGGCGATGGCTCGGGCCTCAGCCTGTGGTTTAACACGGCTCCCAAGGCCGTTGAAAACGATTATGATGGCCCCGGCCTGAACCATTTTGCCATGCACACCGCCACCCCAGCCGAGGTGGATGAGGTCGCGGCCTGGTTGGCCGAACGTGGGGTCGAGCATCTCTTCTCTACCCCGCGCCATCGCCCAGAATTTTCCTCCGATGCCAATTCGACCTATTACCAGGTCATGTTCGAGACGCCCGACCGCCTGTTGATGGAGGTTGTCTACATCGGCCCGAAATAGGGAACATCGGGGCAAAGGGGGCCATTCTGGCTCACTGGCATGAGCATCCTGAATGAGG
>CAZIRP010000004.1:111792-182699 GCA_964541665.1 uncultured Caldilineaceae bacterium
GTGTCTGGGCCGCACCGCGCTATGCACACAGTGCCTATGGCAGTCCTGCGGACCTAGATATTGACACTTGAACCGCTCAGAACAGTCGCAGTTTTCCAGACGGTAGAGCTATCCGCTACAGACGCGTTGCGATAGGTCGGAATAACAGACCATCGATCCTGTCCATTGACGTTGGGACAAGAGGCGTGCAATAAGAGATCATGGAAGAAAATGGCTCCACCACGAGGCACCGGCACGGTGATCACAGGCTGGTCGCCGATTTGCTCGTCGCTGATGCGATGAACAAACCCTTTGTCCTCTTGTACCTCGTCCATCTCCACTACCTGTTTGTGGCTGCCCGGTACAACCTGCAAACAGCCATTCTCTGGCGTTGCGTCGTCCAGGGCGATCCAAGCCGAAATCTTGGTGCTGCCCAGCCAGTAGGCCCAATCTTGATGCCAGGGCGAACGGAAGGCAGTCTTATTGTTCTTAAAGACCGCCTTGAAGCTGAGAAACTCCACATCTTGCCCAATCAACTGCTGCAAGATCCGCAACACCGACGGAGCCTGCAATTGCCCACTGGTATAGGGGTCCACGTTGTCAGCCATCCAGACGCGTACACCGGAAGGAATGTTGCCCAGCAAATTCTCGTCGGTCAGGCGTTGGATCAACTGTTGCTTCCATTCGATGGCCTCTTCAGGCGTGAAGAGATCGGGCACGATCACATAGCCATCGCGTTCGTACTGCGCTATTTGCTCGGCGCTGAGTGATTTGAAGGTTGGAGTTGTCTGTGTGTTCATTGGGTTTGCTGCTCCTTCTTAACCCTTGATCCCTGTCAAAGTAATTCCCTCGACAAAGTTACGTTGCATCAACAAAAAGACCAACAGAATAGGTAAGAACATGACACTTGCTCCGGCCATCTGCAAGTGCGTCTGCGAGATATATTGTTCGGTAAAGCGCGACATTGCAATGGGCAAAGTCCAAAGTTCTTTGCGATTGACAACGATCAGCGGCCACAAAAAATTATCCCACGAACCGAGAAAAGTGAAAATAGTCAGGGCAGCAATGGCTGGCTTGCATAGCGGCAACATGATCGAGCCGAAGATAAGCGGCTCCGGCGCACCATCAATCCGCGCCGCTTCGAGCAATGATCGGGGAATACCTAGCATAAACTGACGCATTAAAAAGATGCCAAACGGCGACACAATCGCTGGTACGATCATCCCCCAATAGGTATCGACCAGCCCCAGACGCGCCATCATGATAAAGAGTGGGATCATGATCACCTGGAAGGGGATCATTAAGGTCTACAAGATAATGATAAAGATAAACGTCCGGCCAGGGAAATCGTAGCGCGCAAAGGCAAAACCAGTCATACAACTGGTCAATAGCTGTAGAAGGGTAATCGCCACAGCTACCAGGCTACTGTTGAGGAAGAAACGCCCAAAGCCGGCCACGGACCATACTTCCCAGTAATCGGCCAGCGAATATTTGGTCGGCGCAAACCAGACTGGCGGCACCTTAATGACCTCGGAAAGAGGCATCAACGAAGCAGAGAGCATCCAGAACAGAGGCAGCAACATCCAAAGGCCGCCAACTGATAGGAGCGCGAGGCCCAATGCTTGACGAATTCTGACACCCCAACGTAGCGTACGTGCCGCACGGATCGTGTTTATTCGCATCGATTCTGCAAATTTAGCCATAATCAATCTCACGTTGGGTGACACGCAGTTGGAGTAACGTAATCGCCAATATCAGGGCAAAGAGCAGGAAGGCCAACGTCGCGCCCAACCCAAGCTGGTTGCAGCGAAAAGCCGTCGCATAGATATGGTAGACCATGACCCGTGTGGAATTGATGGGGCCGCCTGCTTCACCCTGTGTCGTGGTCATAATCACAGCTGGGGTAAAGACTTGCAGCGAACCGATTACCCCCGTTACGGTCAGAAAGACAATCGTCGGGTTGAGGAGTGGGAAGACGATGAAGCGAAAATTTTGCCAGCGGTTGACACCGTCGATCTTGGCTGCCTCATAGAGTTCGCGTGGAATCCCTTGTAACCCAGCCAGAAAGATCACCATACCAAAGCCCAGATCTTTCCAGATGGCAACGATGATGATCGCTGGTAAGGCCCAAACTGGGGAAGCCAACCATTTAATCCCTGTGATCCCAAAAAGGTGTAGAAATGAATTCACCAGCCCCCAGCGTGGCTCAAACATCCATACCCAGATGAATGAAACTGCAACCCAAGAGGTGATGACCGGGATAAAGTAGACTGCACATTGCGTCACCTGTACAATCCTATCGAGTTACGTCAAAGCCCGCTTGTCGCTCTCTTTGGTCTAGACCAGCACGCTCACCCAACCAGCGAATTACGTGGTCTGCTCCTGGAGGCAATCAAGCAGCTAAAGCCAGCAGGACAAACCCCGATCCATGCCAAAAGTTGGCGCGCTTACCAGATTCTGCGGCAGCGCTATCAGGAACAGTTCACACAGCAGGAGGTCGCCTCTGACCTCGGGCTAAGTATCCGCCATCTGCGTCGCGAAGAGCGCTGGGCCGTACGGCTGCTTGCCGAAGAACTTTGGGCGAAATACCAACTGTCTGCCAGGTGGCTGCAATTCCCCCGAGGGCACACGCAACCGGTTGAAACCATGACGCCAGAGCACTCGACGCCCGACTGGGCCACGGAGATCACCAGGCTCAATGAAGCCCTAAGCCAAGAACCTGTGGACCTGGTAGCGTTGCTTCAGGTCGTAGCGCAACTGGTTGAGCCATTGTTGGAAACTACTTCGGTTCAGCTCAGCATCACTGCCTCAGACGAGCGGCTTTGGGTGAATGCGCATGGTGCCACCATGCGCCATGCACTGTTGAACATCTTGAGTGCTGTGATCTCGGTTGCGCCAGGGGGACAGCTTTGGCTCAGGGTAAGTAGTCACGATCAGATAGCTCAGATCGATATTTCCGTGGCTCCCTCGGTGCCCGTGGATGGTAATCATTCTTCGCTCAATGAAATGGCGCTGGAGTCGTTGTCCATAGCCCGACAACTCTGTGAACTTTCGGCGGCAGTGTTCACTGTGACGTTGCCAAAGTCGCCGGAGCGTCCCTTGACCGTCCAAGTGCGTCTGCCCTGCATCGAACGTGTTGCAGTCTTGATGATCGAAGACAATCAAGATACCATCCAGTTGGTGCGACGCTATCTGCTCCATAGTCGCTACCGTTTGATTGGGGTTAGCGACTCCGAACAGGCGTTGTCTGTCGCTGAAAAACAGACCCCTCAGATCATTGTACTCGACGTCATGTTGCCTGGGATCGATGGCTGGGAATTATTGGGTCGTCTGCGCCAACATCCGACAACGCACAATGTGCCAGTCATCGTTTGCAGCATCCTGCCCCAGGAATCACTGGCGCTCGCTTTGGGTGCCAGCCTATTCTTGCGGAAACCCTTTACGCAGCAGGCACTTTTGTCCCATTTGGATCGCCTGATTGGCTCCACGGAGCCAGAAGCTCGCTGATCTTTGTAATGCAAGCCAGTAGCTGAGAGACCGAAAGTCCACCGGACTGCGTGATCGTCAATGCGCTACTCACAATCAGTTGGCCTGCCGGGTTGCTCGCTGTCATGACAATGGCCGGAATTTCCCGAAGCACCGGGTCGCGATTCTTGGCAGCTAATAGTTGGAAGCCATCCATCTTGGGCATCACCAGATCCAGCAGCATGGCATCTGGCCGCTGAGTCGAGAGGATCTCGAGCGCGTCTTGTCCATTGTCTGCTCGCAAGACGCGGTAGGTCTGTGTGGTCGTCGTTAACATGCGTCGGTAAAGATGTAATGCATCCTGTTCATCGTCGACAACGAGTACCGTTCGGTTTTTGAGCTGGAGTCGTTCCAGCGCGGCGAAGAGATTCTCTCGGGTAATGGGCTTCATCAGATAGTCCGCTACGCCCAATGTGTCGATCACCTGATGAATGCTGGGAATCGCGCAGAGCAACAACGGTGTGCCATAGGGCAACTCGGCCAGCGTGCGCAGATGCTCAAAATTATGCATCCCAGTAGGATCGTTGACTAGCAATGCTTGCGCAGGGGTCGTCTGCAAAGCTGTACGAGCCTCTGCCAATGTGCTCACTACCTCAACCTCCACCTGGTCCCAATAGCGACGCAACAGCCGTTGTAGGTTGTCTTCCTCTTCCAATACAACAAAACGAGGCCGAACTACAGGTGGCGGCGCGGCAAAAGGCCGGAGACGCTGCCGAAACTCCCAGTCGGGGTTGAGATGGTTCACCTCGGTGAGGGTGTCGCGCCATGTATCCGCAACGATAGGTAAGCGGAAGTAAAAGGTAGTGCCGACCCCCCACTTCACTGCTGACCCACATCTGCCCATCATGCAATTCTACAAAACGTTTGCTGATGTTCAATCCCAGCCCGTTGCCGCCCACCCGACGGCTCAATGAGTCGTCTAGCTGTTGAAAGGGCTGAAACAAACGGGCCAACGCTGAGGCCTGAATGCCGGGCCCGGTGTCGGCGACGCTCACCACAAGAGAAGAATCCTCCCGTTTTGCTTTGATTGTCACGCCGCCGCGCTCAGTAAAACGCCCCGCGTTGCTCAGTAAGTTCAGGAGCACCTGACGGATGCGCGTGCGGTCACAGTAGATGGGGGGGGGAGAGCAGGCGGTATCTCGCTTTGCAGATCTAGCCCTTTGGAGTGAAATAGTGGACGGACGGCAACAATGGCGGCGTGGATCAATTCACTGAATTGGACTCGTTCTTTGGTCACCGCCATTTGATCCGCTTCAATCTGGCTCAGATCCAGCACATCGTCGATCAGCTGCGAGAGATGACGACTGTTCCGCAGGATCACTTCAAAATCAGCCAAAAGTGCTGGTGGCAAATGGCCACCGTAGAGAGTTGGTGCCTGGGTGATCATTTCGCTAAAGCCGATGATCATGTTGAGTGGTGTACGAAATTCATGGCTTACATTCGCTACAAATTGTTCTTTGGCATGACGCGCGTCTTCAGCAGCCTGACGCATGGCCCCGGCCACACGATTGAGGCGCGTCAGTTGGAGGTTGGCGTCTGCCAGGTCAGCCACCAAACGCCCTAGTTGCTCTTGATGATCGCGAGCCTGTTCGAGCGCGCGGCGGTTTTGTTCATAACTCGACCGAAACCAACTGATAGCCGTCAACAATGGATGCGAAGTCAGCCAGCCTAGCCCCAAGGCTCCGCTGATGCCGATCGCAGTAACTGCGCAGAGTGCTGGCTCGATGGATGGTTCTATGCGTTGGATATAAAACAGCAGCAGCATACAGACAAACGCCACGCCTAATCCGCTGGTAAGGCCGAGAAAAAGCGCGGCTATGCCCACCGGCAACCATAGCAGATAAAGCGCTATTGGCATCTGCCCCCAAAGTGCAATGAGCAGATTGATTGCCAGCGCGCCGCCGACCAGAAGCCAGGCTGCCGTTGGGTAATGTCGTGGCAAAAGCTGCCAAATCAGCAAGGGCAAAAGAAACAAAAGCAACGCCGGTAATCCCGCAAATAGTGGGTCCGGGATGACACTCGCCACAGTCAGCAAGATCATACCAGCGACAAAGAACGCAGGCAGGACCAGTACAATTGTATCTTGCTGTAAGTGCCGAAGCGTTGCTTGCACCTCCGCAGGCTGGGGAGGGATGAGTTGATTGCGAAATGTAGATGTCATAGACAAGTGCCTTACGAATAAAACAGGTCAGCTTGAAGATGAGTGTACATTACATTCAGCATCAAGGCGAAGTAACGCCTGCTACAACGAGCCTTGACGCCGGCGTGTGTTCGCGCCGCACTGGGGGCAGTCCGCCAGATTGACGCAACGAGCTTGGTTCGGGTACAATATCCGCACAAATGTTCGTTTGGGCGAGGGGAAACATTGATGGCAAAAACCAAAACCCAGTTTGTCTGTTCCAGTTGTGGCAGTGTCCAGATGAAGTGGATGGGCAAATGCCCCGATTGCAGCGAATGGAACACGCTGGAAGAAGTGACTGTGCGTGCGCCCGAGAAGAATCGCAGCGCGATGCCTGTGACCGGCGGGGCCGCCAGGCCGATCCCGCTGCCGCAGGTGCCCCAGGAACGCATGAACCGGATGCCGCTGCGGGCTGCCGAGTTGAATCGTGTGCTGGGGGGCGGGATTGTGCCCGGCGGCTGTGTGCTCGTGGGTGGCGACCCCGGGATTGGCAAATCGACCTTGCTGGCGCAGATGGCCGCCGACATTGCCGATAGCGTGGGGCCGGTGCTCTATGTCAGCGCCGAAGAGAGCGCACACCAGATCGCCCGCCGCGCCACGCGGTTGGGCATCCAAAGCGCACGGCTCTTTGTGCTCTCCGAAATCGAAGTCGAAGCGATCATCGAGCAGATCGAGACGATGAAGCCGGTGCTGGTGATCGTGGACTCCATTCAGGCCATCTATAGCAGTTCCAGCAACAGTTCGGCTGGCACGGTCAGCCAGGTGCGCGATTGTGCTGCGGCGTTGCTGCGCAGCGGCAAACAGTGGGACATTCCGATCTTTCTGGTCGGGCATGTCACCAAAGAAGGCACCATCGCGGGGCCGCGCGTGCTGGAGCACATGGTGGATGCGGTGTTGCAGCTCGAAGGTGAACGCTTTCACGCCTATCGCATTTTGCGCTCGGTGAAAAATCGCTTTGGCAGCACCAACGAAGTTGGCATCTTCGAGATGAGCGAAGGCGGCATGGTGGAAGTGCGCAATCCGTCCGAGGTCTTTCTGGCCGAACGGCTGCCCAACGCCACTGGCAGCGCGATCGCGGTGTCGATGGAAGGGACGCGCCCGCTCCTGGTCGAGGTACAGGCACTCAGCAGCCACACTTCGTTTAGCCAACCGCGGCGCACCACCAACGGGATTGATCTGAATCGACTGTTGTTGCTTTCCGCGGTGCTCAGCAAACGTGTGGGTATGGATCTCAGCGACCAGGATATTTTTGTCAACATCGTTGGCGGGTTGGACATTGACGAACCCGCGGCGGATCTCGGCGTGGCCGTCGCCATTGCCAGCAGCTTCCGCAACCAGCCCGTCGCGGCGGATCTGGTGTTGGTGGGCGAGGTGGGGCTGAGTGGTGAATTGCGCAGCGTTGGCCAATTGCCGCGCCGTCTGCAAGAGGCCGCCAAGCTCGGCTTCAAACGCGCGGTGGTGCCGCGCAGCGCGCTCAAACGTGGCGGGAGCGACGGCATCCCCGACGACATCGACGTGATTGGCGCGCGTACGCTGGGCGAAGTCCTCGATGTCGCGCTGGTGAAATGAGCGACAGCTTCCCTCAACTCTTCAAGCGCGCCATCTGCGCATCCCACAGCGGCTCTTCGCTGACCGTGGCCGACCAGCGCTCGCCGAGATATTCCACTTCGAGTGGTGTGCCGGGTGCTGCATAGGCCACCGGCAGATAGCCGTAGGCGATAAACTTGCCCACGCTGTAGCCATAATTGGCCGTGGTCACATGACCAATGCAATCGCCGTTGCTGAAGATCGGCTCGTAGCCAAAGGCCCAGGCATTGGGCGCGTCCGAGACGAGGCAACAAAGCTTCTTCTTGAGCGGCTTATCTTTCAATTTGAGACAGGCCGCTTTGCCGACAAAGTCGGGTTTACTCAGGCGCACTGTCCAGGCCAGACCCGCGTCGTAGGGGGTGTATTCGGTGTAGATGTCGCCACCCCACAAGCGATAGCCCTTTTCTAAGCGTAACGATTCAAACGCGCCTGATCCCGCCGCTACCAGCTCAAATTCCTGCCCAGCCTGCCAGAGCGCATCCCACACCGTCAACGCTTGATCCTGCGGGATGTGTAGTTCCCAGCCGAGTTCACCGGCATAAGAAATGCGGATCGCGTAGACGCGCGCCATGCCCACATCGATCCAGCGGCTGGTCATGTAGGGAAACCCCTCGTTGCGTACATCGCTGCCGGTGACTTTTTCCAGCACCTTGCGCGCGTTCGGCCCCCACAAACCGAGCGCGGTATACGCATTGGAGATGTCGCTGATCACCACAGAGCCGTCGCTCGGCGCAAATTGTTTCACCCAGACCAGATCCTGCGGCAAGGTACCTTCGCCCACGAACATCCAGAATTTGTCGGTTTCGACACGCGCCACGGCCAGATCACGGCGGATGCCGCCCGCAGGGGTCAGCCAACAGGTGTACACCACCGAACCAACGGGCTTATTCATCTGATTACTGCACAGATAATTGAGAAATTCGAGCGCGCCTGCCCCGGCCACTTCGA
This sequence comes from uncultured Caldilineaceae bacterium, assembly GCA_964541665.1. Taxonomy (GTDB): domain Bacteria; phylum Chloroflexota; class Anaerolineae; order Caldilineales; family Caldilineaceae; genus CFX5. The sequence goes on from CAZIRP010000004.1 coordinate 120,011, forward strand.
TGATCGACAAGCCGGTCAGGTCAAAGAGCGCGACATTGTCGCGTGTGGCCAAATGTTCTGCTCCCTGGATGCGCGACCAGAATTGCCCGGCAAACCCTGTGCGCTCGGGGATCTGTGCCTCATATTTTTCGAGCAGGCGGCCATTTTCTTCGCTCCAGTTGGGCAATTCCAGGCCAGCAAAAGTCGTGTAGACTGTTTTGAGCGCGTCCAGCCGCGGGGCAAAGGGAGATTGGCGCACATTGCGCGGGGACGAGATGGGCTGGCGCGGATGGCCGGGATCCCAGACTTCGCGGTAATTTTTGCCGCTGACGCTGAGGATAAAGGCCGGTGTGTTCTGAAAGCCGTGGAAGCGATGCAAGTGTACCTGGCGCATATCCCACTCGGTCGAACCGTGCGTCATCCACTCGGCGATCGACTTGCCAACGCCGCCAGCGTGGGTCAGCCAGGAACCGGTCGCCACCCAGAAGCCTTTGATCGTCGAGGCCTCACCGAGCAGCGGATAGCCATCCACCGGAAAGGCGAAGATACCGTTGAAGGCTCGGGTGACAGTGCGCCCGCGGAAGGCCGGGAATAGCTCCTGCGAGCGCGCCCACGATTCGGCAAAATCTTCCGGCGTGTAGGGATTCATGGCTGTTTTGCCCAGCTTGTACGGGCTGACGAGCAGCGGCTTGTGCCAATAATTGCCAATGCCAAATGTGTTCCAGTGCTGGCGAAAATAGGTGGTGATGTCCTGAATGCGCGCGGTGGGATAGATCACTTCGTCCGCTTTGTTGTTGTGGTCAAAACCGGCCAATTCCGGCAACGGCTCGAGGAAAATGTATTGGTGTTCGCAGGGCATCAACGGGATCGGCACGCCCAGTTTGTCGCCGAGGATCGGCCCCCAAATGTTGGTGCAGAGCAGCACAGTTTCACAGGCAATGCGCGGGAATTCCGGGTTGTCGGTCACAACCGCGGTGACCCGACCCTCTTTCACTTCGACATCAAGCACCGTGGTGTGGGCCAATGTCTGGACGCGACCCATTGCGGCGGCATCGCGCAGTAGCGCGCCGGCCACATTCGCGCCCGAGACCAGCGCACTGCTCGGCACAAAGATGCTGCCGCGGATCGTGCTCGGGTCGAGCAGCGGCAATTTTTCCTGGGTCTCGGCAGGCGACAACAGATGGGCCTCGACATGAAACGCCTTGGCCTTGCCTTCCAGCCGCACCAGATCCAGCCACTTCTCCTCGCCGATGGCAACATCCAACCCGCCGACAGCGTTGTAGGTGTTGCGCGGCGCATCAAACGGTGCCAGATCGCGGTAGAGATTGGTGCCATACTGGGCAAACTGGGTCATCAATTTGGAATGGCTGAGCGCGACCACGCCGCCGGGCGCGTGCGAGGTTGAGCCATCATTTTCGGGAATAGCGCCCTTATCGACAACGAGAATATCGTTCCAGCCAAGCTTGGCAAGGTGATAAGCGGCCGCAGCGCCGACAATGCCAGCGCCAATGATCACGAGGCGGGTATGGGTGGTCATGAGCTTCTTCCTTGATAATAACAAGCCGGACAAATGGTTGGGCTTGCGAAATTTCAAACCATATGATATCATTTTGATAGCTGTACGATATCGAAACGATTCTGGGAAAACAAAATGTCTACCCTACTAATTCGGGGTTTACCCGAAAAACTTCATCGTCAATTAAAAGAACGGGCGGCGAAACATCGTCGAAGCATGGCAAAAGAAGCGATTGTGCTACTTGAAGAAGCCTTGAACAATGAAGCAGTTTTGCCGCCGGACTTGCCACACCCTTTCAATGGTACCTTCAAACTCAATGATGAGTGGATCGATGCAGCCAAAGCTGAGGCCCGTGCATGATCGTGGTCGATGCCAATGTGATCGCTTATTTGCTGATTATGGGCGATAAAACAGCCGACGCCCAACGCACGTTTCAAAAAGATCCAGTTTGGGTTGTACCCACGCTCTGGCAGCATGAAGTGCTCAATATCTTAGCTACCTTTGCTCGCTCTGGCGGCGCTACCGGAGCCGAGGTCAAGCTGATTTGGCAATCTGCACTCAATTTATTGGCTTCTCGTACCCGCGAAGCCGACCTCGAACAAACGCTCCAATTGGCCTCCCAGCAGACAGTCGGCGCGTATGACGCCCAATACGTGGTTTTGGCGCAAACACTGGCAGTGCCGTTGATCAGCGAAGATCGGCGTTTGCAACGGGTATTTCCTACGCTTGTGCGCTCCATGCAGCAATTTTGCGACGAAGCTTAGGTATACAACTCCACGCCGATCAGCTCTTGTTCGCGGCGCTCGACAAATTCGCGCAATGCCTGCTCAATCGCCGGATCGATTGGCGGCGCTTCGTATTCTTCGAGCATCTGCTTCCAAAGCTTATTCGCTCGCTGCGCGGTGTCCAGGCTGCCATTCTCTTGCCATAGTTCAAAATTCTGGCGATCTCCCAAAAATTGAGGATAGAACTCGGTGGCATAACGCGCTTGGGTATGCGCGGTCCCAAAGTGATGCCCGCCGGGTGGCACCGCGGCGATCATGTCCAGCGCGAGGGTGTCGTCGTTGATCTCCAGGCCGCCGAGAAAATGTTGAAACATGCCCAGATTTTCCATGTCGATGACCAGCTTCTCGTAAGAGACGGTGAGCCCACCATCCAGCCAGCCCACCGCGTGCATGATGAAATTGGTGCGCGCCAACACCGCGGGCCAGAGCGTCCACATGGTTTCATAGGCAGATTGGGCATCGGGCATCTTCGACGTGTTCAGGCTGCCGCTGCCCCGGTAGGGCAGGTTGTAACGCCGCGCCAACTGCGCGCCGATGGCCATGGCCCAGGCCCCTTCAGGCGTGCCAAAGGCGGGCGCGCCACTCTTCATGTCGATATTGGAGGTGAAGCCGCCATACACCACCGGCGCGCCCGGGCGCAGCAATTGCACAAAGGCGATGCCAGCCAGGGCCTCGGCATTCTGCTGCGCCACCGCCGAGGCAATCGTGATCGGGCTCATTGCCCCGGCCAGCACAAAGGGCGTCATGATCAAAATTTGCCCGGCGCGGCCATAGGTGAACATGCCACCCAACATGCGGTCATCATAGCGCAGCGGGCTGCTCGAATTGATGATGCCACCGAGCACCGGGTCGGGCAGGGTGGTTACATCGCGGCCAAAGACGATGTTCGCCATCTCAATCGCATCCGCCGGAATGATGCGGCCATGCGGCGCTTCCATCGCCACCTTATCGCAGATTGTCCACGCCCCATACGAGCGGCGCAAATGGCGAAAGCTGACCGGAACATCGTGGGGCACCACCAGTTGATCGCCCGTGGTGTGCAGCAGCGGCGAGAGCTGGGTCAGCCGCAGAAAGTTGTAATAATCTTCCAGCAGGCCGGGGCGGCGACCTTGATCCAGATCCTGCGCAAAGATGACACCGCCATTCGGGGCGAAGATCAGATGATTGCCGCCGACGACCATATCGTGGGCCGGGTTGCGGGCACGCCACGTGAACTGGCTGGGAGCTTTGGCAACCAGATCAAGAATCAGGGCGCGGTCAAAGCGCACATTCTGACTCTTGTGATCAACATCCGCCCCGGCCTTTTCCCAGACATCCAGCGCCTCGGCATCCATAAACACAATGCCGATATTCTCCAAAATGTGCATGGATGCTTCGTGCAACTGTTCGATCTGTTCGGGGGTGATCACTTCCAGCGGGGCAAAGTGGTTTTGGATCTGGCGAAAGGGAATGCCCGTAAAGGGTGATTGGATGCGGCGAACTCGGCGGGCCGCACGCCGTTCGGCGGAAGAAATGGGCGTCATACTGTCCTCGGTTGGAGCCAGAGTGGGCGAGCCGCGGTGATCAGGCCCGCTACGTGTCATGCTGCGTACGCGGACCCAACGATACCGAGCGAGGATAGACCGGCAGCGCTGGGGAGGAGAACGCACGCGGTCTCTATTATACTGTAGACGCCAGCCGCCAGGCAATTGCCCGCCGCGGCAAGGTTGGGGCCGCGGGGATAGCGGAAACTGGTCAGGCAACCATCAGGTTGACCAGGTTGTCAATTGATAATCCCCAGGGGTGGTAAACAGACCGGCGAGCAGGGGCGCGTTACCGGCCAGCAGGTCGGGGCAGAGATGGACAGGGCCGGTCACAGGCAGGTGAGATGCAGCCTCCTCGCGCAGGGTAAGCGTGCCATCTCGGTTCAGCCGCCAGCGTCGCATCCATAATTGCTGCCCCTGGGTCGCGAACGCACCGAGCAATTGATCGCCAATACTTACAAGATCAAACCGGCGGATGGGGGGACCCTGTTCGCCCGTGTCAGCGCAAAGTTGCACTGTCTCCTGGTCTGCGGCGAATTGCCAACTGAGCAAGCGCAACTTGCCTTGCCGCGTGCGTAGCGCCATGATGATGCCTCCCTGGTCCGTGCGAACGGCCTGAACATGGGTGGCTTCCAGGGCAAATTGTTGGCTGCTGCGGAGGGTCAATTGGCCCGCCGCGGTAACTTGCCACAGTTGCAACAATACGTGCCCAGAGGCTGTGCGCGCGATGATCGCAATCTGCGTTTCGCCCGCCTGGGTTGCGCGGTGAACCAGGGTCAAGTGGCGGAGGTGCTCGCTCGTAACTTCGCGATGAGCCAATGCCGTAAAAGCTGCATCCGCGTCCAGGCGCCAACTCGTCAGGCGCAAGTGACGGCTTTTCGTCAGGCAGGCTGTCACGAGGAGATCATCGGTGAGCGCAGCAACCTTGACCGAACGGATCGGAAATTCGCCCACCTGGTGTTCCCCCGCGCGGTAGATCGCGCCGGTATTGCTGACCGACCAACTGACCAGGACCAGTTGCTGGGTGAGCGAACGATAGGCCACCACAAATTTATGGGCACGCGCCATGTCCAATTGCGCGACGCGATCACGTTGCACCCCACTCGTCCCGGTTTGGATCACCGAGCCGTCCGCGCTGACTCGCCAACTCACCAGTTCGAGCCCATTGGTGGCCGTATGTATGGCCGAGATCGCCTGGCGGCTCCGGTACTTTTCTGTGATGCAAGCCTTCACATGCGCATGGGGCGAGCTTTCGCCAATCGGCTGCAGAATACCGGGCGTTGGTCTGTTTTGATCCAGCGTGCTGTCATTGATGATCATCGGCGTCAGATTCCGTTGGAATTGGCCCTGCCACTCACTGAATAAAGCAGAGACAGAAACGCGAGCATCAACTGTGCGGGTCGATTGGGTAACCCCTTGCCAAAGGGAAAGTGGGGAAGCGATCATATACGGATTCCTTCGTCATTGAACAAAGCCGATTTAGGTTTATCACTGCTGCCAGGCGAGTCCAGCGAAACACTAGCCTGCTCCATCCAGCGCGCCCGCTGGCCCGTGGCGTTGCATCTCAGGAGAGCGCATCTTCTGCACCTTGCTCGGTTTGCCTCGCCAATAACTTCGCCGATGCAGCGCATTTGCTTTATAATGGGAAAGTTGTAACGAATCATCATCGCCTTTTGCTGATCCTGATGGCGAACTGCTCACTTGCAGACGCTGCTCGGCATCAACCAGTGTGAACGAATGTCTGTCAGTAAAGCGATGATACCCTGCTCGCGTTGAACAACCGTTGATCGGCCCGCACTAATTTAGAATGTACGCCGGTGTGGTTGCCAACTGGGGACGACACCGTCAGCCTACTTTGCCCTTGGTGCATCTGCTCTGTTTGTCTAGTAATACAGGATGACCCTAGAGATTTTGCTGCTGGGCCAGCCCCAGCTCCGGCTCAACGGCCAATTGATCACCGAGATCAATGCCAATAAGGCATTGGCTTTGCTTTACTATCTGGCAACGACGCAACGACCTCATTCTCGCCAAGGGTTGGCGGGCCTGCTCTGGTCGGAATTGCCCGAAGAATCCGCGCGCCGCAATTTGCGGGTAGAGCTGAACCGCCTGCGCAATGTCTTTGGCGACTATGTCATCGGCGAGCGCGAGAGCCTGTATTTCAACCGACATTTGTCCTCTCAGTTGGATCTTGCCCGCTTCGAGGCTATTGTACAGACCCCCGACGCGCCGGCTGAACACCTGCGCGCGGCGCTTGATCTCTATCGCGGCGATTTTTTGGAAGATTTCCATGTGCGTGAGGCCGCACTCTTCGAAGAATGGCAACTGAGCGAGCAGGAACGGTTGCGCCAGGCCACGCAGCAATTGACCACTCGGTTGATCCAGCTGGACACGCAAAACAAAAATTACGCCTCGGCCATTGAGTACGCCAACCGGCTTTTGTTGCGCAGTCCCTGGCACGAAGAAGCCCATCAACAGTTGATGCAACTCTATGCGCGCACCGGACAGCGCAGCATGGCCCTAACCCAATACGAACGCTGCTGCCGGGCGCTCGACGAAGAGTATGGGGTTCCACCCTCCAGCGAGACCAATGCCCTGTACGACCGCATCCTCAGCGGCGAGATCGGGCCAGACCCAGCCGATGAGCCCAGTACGCTCGTTTCTCTGGTGGCCCGGCCCGCAACGCCCCCATTTCAAGCGCCCGCCCAGCTCTTGCATTTTGTCGGTCGCGAAGCCGAACTGGCCGAACTACAGACCGCGCTGCTGCAAGCCACTGGAGGGGCCACCATTGCGCTGGTGGGGATGGGTGGGATCGGCAAATCGACGTTGGCAGGTCAGGTTGCTCACCAGTTGCGCGCCGAATTTCCCGATGGCGTGCTCTGGGCCAATATCGCCACCAGCGACCCGATCGATGTCCTGGGCCACTGGGCGCGGGCCTTGGGCTACGACTTCAGCACGCTGGGCGATGTGGAAAATCGCGCGGCCGCGTTGCGCAGTGTCCTGGCAGACAAACGGCTGTTGCTCATTCTGGATGATGTGCGCAGCGTGGCGCGCACGCGTCCGCTGCTCGTTGGGGGCAGCCAGTGTATCATGCTGCTCACAACGCGCGACCTCGACGTGGCCCACGCGCTGAACGCGCAGCCGCATCGGCTTGGCGAGTTGGATCATGCGGCAAGTTTGCGCTTGTTGGCGCGCATTCTGACTGAAGCCCGGGTCAATGCCGAACCAGACGCGGCCCAGGCCATTTGTGATCTGTTGCAACATCTGCCATTGGCGGTCGAAATTACCGCGCAGCGTCTTGCCTCGCGGCCACGGCGCCGCCTGGCCGATATGGCCGAGCGCTTGCGCCACGTCGAAGAACGGTTGGATCTTTCGATCAGCGACCGAGCGGTGCGCACTTCTTTTCAGGTCAGTTGGGAATCGCTGGATGGCAATCAGCGGCGCGTTTTTGCCTTGCTCGGTGTCTTTGCGGGGCGTTCATTCACTGCACCTGCGCTGGCCCATATTGCCGGGCTGGACATTTACACCGCGGAAGATCGCCTCTTTGCGCTCACCGCGCTCTCGCTGGTTGGCGAAGAGGACGACGACCGCTATCGGCAACATCCCCTGTTGGCCGACTTTGCCAGCGAGCAGTTGGGCGACAACCGGTTGCCCCAGGTCGATATGGCCTTGTACTATCAGAGTTTTGCTGAGAGCAACCGCACCAATTATCTGGCGTTGCGCCCGGAGTGGGAAAATCTCATGGCCGGGATCGAGCTCGCCCACCAGTTGCACCAATGGCCGCTCGTGTTGACCTATGCGGAAGCGTTGACACAGGCCTGGTTTGTGCGGGCGCGCTATACACAAGCCCGCCAGGGATACGCCCTGGCCTACGAGGCGGCTCATGCGCTGAGCGACGAGGCCAATCAAGCCGCGATGTTGTTGAGCTGGGGCCAGGCCTGTTTGGAACAGAACGATTATCACGAAGCCAAGGCCAGGCTCAGCGAATGTTTAATGCGCTACGAAAGGTTGGAGGAAGAGGCTGGGATTGCCAATGCGGCCTTTTTGTTGGGACGCATTGCCGTGGAACAGGGCGACTATCCCGCGGCTGAGGCGCATCTGGCCTTGAGCCAGCAATTGCGCAGCGAACTGAACGACCCGAGCGCGGTGGCCGCGACCCTCTATCAGCAAGGGCTACTGGCCTATCGGCGCAGCGATTTTGACCAAGCCGATGCCCTGACGCGCCAGGCTTTAACCATCCAGGAGCAGATGGACGACCTCGCGGGTTCGCTGCCAACGTTGCGTTTGCTGGCCGATATTGCCGTCGAGCACAAAACATATCCACTGGCTGAAGAGCGGCTCAATCGGTGTCTGCGCCTGGCCGAACAACTGCAGGATCGCAGCGAACTGGCCGCGGCCTATTACGGCCTGGCCGTGGTCAGCCGCTTTCAGGATAAACAAGCCGAGAGTGAGCGCTATATTGCGCATGTGTTGGAGTTGAGCCAGTGGATGGGCAATCGGCAATACCAGGCGATGGCGCTCTATGAACAATTTCTGCTCTATCGGCGCACGGGCCAGGTTGAAGCCGCGCTGCAAGCTGGCTTAAAGAGTCGTGATCTCTTCGAGGCCCTGGCCGATCAGTTCAATCTGGTCTTTGTGCTGGACAACCTGGCGGTCTTTCTGGCAGAACAAGGCCAGTTCGAACAAGCGCTGCACTTTTGGCAGGAAGCCCTCGAATTGGCCTTAAAACTCGAACACCCATTGACGGAGAAGCTGCGTCAAAGATCGAACCAAATGATGTCGGCTGAACCGAATGGCTCTTTTTGACCAGGTCCGCCCGTGGAGCGCAGCCAGACTTCTGCAAGCAGCCTGGCTGCGCGTATATTCTTACGAATGCAGGTTGCCGCCGGGCGGGCCTTCGACTGCCCAGCCACCCGCGGTGAGTAGCGCCCCCCAGATGTCCGCCGGGACCACAAAGACCGGGTCTTGATTCCCCGCTGCCTGTTTGGCCGCCGCTTTGATCGCATCAATCCACAAGCCGGTTTCACCCTGGTTCCCCGGCCCTGCGGGTAATTCGGGCAAGGGTTCGGGCTTGACCATGAGCTTCTCGGCATAGTGCTCGAACTGCTGATAGAGCGTGTCCAACGCCTGGTCGGCGCTCAATTCGCTGCTCCACATCTGCGCCACATCCTGCTCGGAGCGCGGCAGCAATTTCCCCAAAAATTGCTCCTGCAAGATCAGATCCACCACCTCTTCGTCCAGCGTCTTGATCAGCTTTTGGGTGTCGATGGGCTCCGCCTTGGGGTCCAGGGCGAGCGTGGCTGGTGCCCCTCGTTCGCTGAAGAGTTCTTGCCAATGCGCTTTGAGTTTGGCCAAACTCTCGGCAAAATAGCGCGCTTTTTTGCCCTCGTTGGGCTCCTGCATGCGCCGCAAAGTCCCAAAATAACTGTGTGGGCGGATGGCCGCCACCGGATGCTCGTCGTCCACATGGGTGAATTCGCTGACGGGGTCATCGGTCACCAGGCCCATGAAGCTGTGCGCAATCACCGGGCCAGCGATCAGACAGCCGTAGATATCGGCGAAAATTTCCTCCAGCCAGAGGTTGAACCAGTCTGGTTGATGGGCGTATCGGCTATAGAGCGCGGCAGAGAAGCGACTATCCGCAAAACGACCGCCGCGTACTCGCCCATCGCGGAAGACATAGTGCCCCACCTCGTGGGGAATTGCCAGCAGGTCGCGCGGGCTTCGGGTGGCGCTCACCGGAATGCCGATCAGGAAGACCGGGCCATAGGGAATCAGGCGTACATTCACCGACTTTTGGAAGTAGGTTACCACGGTGGTGTCAGCATCAACCAGGCGATGCTTGATCGCGGGCAGCAAGGCCTGATAGGCCAGTTGATCAGCCAGGGCCAGGGTGTGAGATAGTCCTGGCGGGTTGTTGTGTGGGTCGCGTTGGTGGATGGCCCGCACCAGGACATCCAGATCATAGCCGATCTGGTCGATGGTGGTGCGGAAGACATACTCCCAGGGATATTCGGCGGAGGGCTCCAGCCGATAGGCAGGCTCGCAGCGCAACCCATCGAGGAAGAAGTCCATCTGGCTCTCGCCAAAGTTTTCGAGGTTGGCAAGCAACTGCACCAAGGTCGCGTGGCGTTCAATCTGGGGTTTTTCTGCGTTTGCTACCTTGGTTCGCCAATAGGCTATGTTTTCTTTGAGTGCCAGCCAACGGTTTTTCCATACAGCCTGTTCAAGAGTTTTGGGGTTCATTGGATTCTCCTTAGCATGTATCCGGACATGCTGCGCCATCTATGCTGGTCAGCCCAGTTTCGGGGGTCGCAGCCAGTTTACGGATAGGTTCCTGGTGCAATGGTGCTGGGGTGTTGATCATACGTACTCAGTGATGTTTATCAGTATAATGGAGCGACGTTGAACAAACGTTGAACGAGCTTGCAAGTGGGTAAAAGGGTAGACAACCGAATTCTTGGCTACGATTTGGTCGACCGTTCGCAGGCTGCTATACTACTATCACACTTACGCAAGCCTTGATCAGAACTGGTTCGGTGAGAACATTGGATCTCCTGACCACCATTCGGCGCTGCGTAAGTTGTGCACTATCAGACTTACGCAAGCCTTGAGTAAAACTGGTCTGGTGATGACATTGGATTTCCTGAGCACCATTCGGCGCTGCGTAAGTTGTGCGTTCACTATCCTGCCAACGATATTATCCTGCTTTTGCAGTAGAAACTGAACCGTGATGAATCAAAACGCAACACCAGGAAGCCCAATCATGGTTGCCAGCGAAAATGGACGCTATGGCCTGCTGGCTGCCATGGCATTGCTGCGCGCAGGTGGGAGCGCGCTCGACGCGGTAGAAGCGGCTTGCCGCGTCGTCGAAGATGATCCAAACGATCATAGCGTTGGATATGGCGGTGTGCCCAATCTGCTCGGTGATGTTGAGCTGGACGCCAGCCTGATGGACGGACGCACGTTGCATTCCGGCGCGGTGGCCGCTGTTCGGGGCTTTGCGAACCCAATCAGCCTGGCGCGCCGCGTCATGGAAGAATTGCCCCATGTTTTGCTGGTTGGCCGCGGGGCCGAACAATTTGCCGAAGAGCTAAACCAATCACCGGCCAATCAACTCACTGAAGCGGCCCTAACCATTTGGCGCCAGCGCTTTAGTGAGCGAAATGTTCCGATTGGGATGACGGAAAACTTACGAGAAAGGGCGCGCATTTTTTGCGAACCCGTCCACTTGCGCGACCGCAAGCCCAATCCTGCCAAAGATGATCGGCTTGGGACGGTCAATTTTCTGGCAATCGACCAGGCGGGCAACATGGCGTCCGCGGTCAGCACCAGCGGCATCGCCTGGAAATATCCGGGGCGCGTGGGCGACAGCCCGATCATCGGCGCGGGGAATTATTGCGATAACCGCTATGGCGCGGTGGCTTGTACGGGCATGGGTGAACTGGCGATTCGGGCTTCAACCGCGCGCAGCGTGATCCTGTACCTGAAACAAGGCCTGACCATCTACGAGGCCGGTTTGGAAGCCCTGCGCGACCTCTACGCCCTAGACCACGCCTATGATCGGCGGATGAACTTTATCGTCCTCACCCCGAATGGCGAACATGCCGGTTTCACTACAGTGGCGGGCAGCCAGTATCTTTTTATGAGCGCGGCCATGGACGAGCCACAACTCAATGGGCGAACGCCCTTAGCAGATTATTCGTGAGATGGTAGCGTAGAGCGAAGATGGCGACAATTGTCAAGATGCCCCAGTTGGGCGAGAGTATCGTTGAAGGGACCGTGGCCCGCTGGCTCAAAGCCCCGGGAGAGCCAGTCGACAAACTTGAGCCACTGCTCGAAATCAGCACCGACAAAATTGATACCGAAGTGCCCGCGCCAGCCGCTGGAACTTTGCTGGAGATTGTTGTGCCAGAGGGCGCAACGGTGCAAGCGGGCTCGGTTCTGGCCTATATTGGCGCTGCGGGCGAAACTATCCCCACGACACCCGCCCGCCCGGAAGCACCGCCTACAAAAGCGAACACCCCAGCGGTGCCCGCTCCGCTAGCAGCCTCCACCGAAAAGCCGAGTGGCCGGGCCTTTATCAGCCCCGTTGTGGGGCGGATCGCCGCCGAGCATCAGGTGGATCTGGCCGAAGTACAAGGCAGCGGATTGGGGGGGCGCATCACCAAGAAGGATGTGTTGGCGCACCTCGCTCGCAAGCCGGAACCGATTGCTGATCCATCGCCCGCGGTGAGCGAAGCATGGTCTGCACCGGCCACCGACGAGATCCTGGAGCCGCTTACGGCCATGCGCCGGGCAATTGCGCAGCACATGGTGCAGAGTGTGCAGACCAGCCCGCATGTCACCACGGTCTTTGAGTCCGATTTGACCGCGGTGGTGCAGCATCGGGAAGCCCACAAGGCCGGGTTTGCGGCCAAAGGTGTTCAGCTCACCTACACCCCCTATTTTGTGGCCGCGGCGGTAGCGGGCTTAAAAGCTGTGCCCCAGGTGAATAGTCGCTTTAGCGAGCAAGGCTTGCTCTACCGCCAGCGGATCCATATCGGCCTGGCGGTTGCCCTGACCAACGGGCTGATCGTCCCGGTGATCCGCGATGCTGACGAGAAGAATCTCCAAGGGTTGGCGCGGGCAGTGAATGAGCTATCCAGCCGAGCGCGCAACGGTTCGTTGGGGCCAGATGCGATCCAGGGAGGCACCTTTACCATCACCAACCACGGTGTGAGTGGCAGCCTCGCTGGAACGCCGATCATCAACCAGCCCCAAGCTGGGATTTTGGGCATTGGCGCGATCAGCAAACGGGCGGTCGTGCGCAGCAGCAGTAACTCGCTTCTGCCCAGCGCCGACGATGCTATTGTCATCCGCCCGATGTGTTATCTGAGCTTTAGTTTTGACCATCGCATTTTGGATGGTGCGCAGGCCGATGCGTTTTTGACCGTTGTCAAAGAGACGTTAGAGAATTGGGGAGCATAGGTGGCTGATCTCAGGCTACAGGTATGTAGGCCAAACAGGTAAATCGGTATACAGCTAGCCTGGAGCACCTGGCTACTTGATGACTTGTCTACCTGTCTACTCGGCTTCTTGTCCCGATTGATCCAGAGCGCCCTGTTTACCCAAGCTCCCCAACTTTAGAGGAGAAATTATGGCAGAGTATGATTATGATGTGGTCGTTTTAGGCAGTGGCCCTGGTGGGTATGTGGCGGCAATCCGCGCTTCCCAACTGGGCCTCAAGACGGCGATCGTTGAACGTGAAAATTTGGGTGGTGTCTGTTTGAATTGGGGGTGTATTCCCAAAAAAGCCCTGTTGAAGAATGCGGATGTGCTTGAGACCTTGCAGACCGCGGCTGAGTATGGCTTTAGCTTTGAGAATCTGCAGGTTGACTTTGGCAGTGCCGTCAAGCGCAGCCTGGATATTGTCGGGCGGCAGACCAAAGGCGTGAGCTTTTTGATGCGCAAAAACAAGATCGATGTGCTTGAGGGGCAGGGCGTCTTCACCGACCCGCACACCATTCAGGTGACGCCATCGGAGATCAACCCCAAAGCCCAGGAACGCACCGTCACCGCGGCCAACATCATCGTGGCCACAGGCGCGCGCGCGCGTACCCTGCCCAATGTGGAAGTCGATGGCGAGCGGATCATGGTCTCGCGCCATGCCATCCGGTTGGCCGAAAAGCCCAAGTCGCTCCTGGTGGTTGGTGCCGGCCCGATTGGCATTGAATTGGGCTATTTCTATCGCGCGTATGGCACCGAAGTCACGGTCGTCGAAATGCTCGACCAAATCTTGCCGCTGGAAGATCCTGAATGCGCGGCCGAGGTGACAAAAGCCTTCAAGAAAAAGGGCTTCAAACTCCACACCAGCACCCGCACCGAAGCGTTCGAGGTAGGCAAAGATAGCGTCAAAGTCACCCTGAAAAATCTGAACGATGAAAAGACTGAGACCATCGAAGTCGAACGTGTGTTGATTTCGATTGGGGTTGTGCCCAATACCGAGAACATTGGCCTGGACAAAGCCGGTGTGCAATTGGGCAAGGGGGGCAACGTTGAGATCGACGCCAACATGCGCACCAATGTGCCCCACATCTACTCGATTGGTGATTGCACGGGCAAACTGGCCCTGGCCCATGTGGCCAGCGCGCAGGCTCTGGTTGCCGCCGAGACCATCGCCGGTGTGCAGACGCTGCCCATCGCCGACGAGCGCTATCAATTTATGCCGCGCTGCACCTATGCCAAACCCGAAGTCGCCAGCCTGGGGATGACCGAAGCCCAGGCCAAAGCCGCGGGCCACGAGGTGAAGGTCGGCAAATTCCCCTTTATGCCCAATGGCAAGGCCCAGGCCATCAACGAGCGCGATGGGTTTATCAAGCTGGTGGTGGATGCCAAATATGGCGAGATTTTGGGCGCCCATATGGTCGGCCCCGAAGTGACCGAATTGTTGCCCGAAGTGAGCCTGGCCCAGTTTATGGAGATCACCCCCGCGGAGATCGCACGCAATGTCCATGCCCACCCCACGCTGAGCGAGGTGATCATGGAAGCGGCGCATGTCGTAGAAGGCCACGCCATTCATATGTAGCGCTTGCGGATCGACAATTGATCGTGAATTCGGGGTGTGGGAAATCGCAAACGCGTCCCCGCATCCTGAACTCACGGTCATGAGGATTGGGGATGTTCGAATCCCGCATCCCCAATCTGCTCTCGACTACCAGCTAATTTCAGCGCGATAACTTGAGCAAACCATGAGTGATGTTGAAAGGTACGCCACCAAAAGTTTTGCGGTGGATGTGGATGTGCGCTTCGCCGAAACCGATCTGATGGGGGTTGTCCATCACGGGGCCTATGTGGTCTGGTTTGAGGTTGGGCGTGTCGCCATGATGAAAGCTGTGGGCATGCCCTACACCGAGATCGCCGCGGGTGGGCATCATTTTGCCGTGACCGGAATCCACGCCGCGTACCGTGCTTCAGCCCGCTTTGGCGACACTATCCGCATCCTGACGCGCATCGAAGAAGTGCGCAGTCGACAGATCAAATTTGGCTACGAGTTGCGCAAGCTGGCCGACAATACCATCGTCGCGACTGGCGTAAGCGAGCATATTTGTGTAGACTTAGCAGGCCGGATGGCAAAAATTCCCCCCGAAGTGGCTGAACGGTTGATCCAGGGCGCGCTCAGGTTGCCGGCCCAAAGCGACTAGATCGACCCGGTGGTGGCATTGTGCCGCAAGTGTTTTTTGCATCAAAGGCAGCAACCATGATTCACGTTGAACAACATGGCCCAATAATCGCAATTCGGATGGCGCGATCCTTTCTGGGGCGACCGCTCTGGTGGACAACGGCCTACTGGATCGATGGCTTGTTGATTGACGCTGGCCCCAGCATTGCTGCCCCCCAATTGCTGAGCGTTCTTCGCCGGTTTCCCGTAAAGCAAGTGGTACTCACCCACAGCCACGAAGCGCAGATCGGTGGGCTGGCTGCGCTGCGCCGCTATTTCCCAGACATACAAATCTATGCGTCGGAGCGGGCGCTCCCCTACCTGGCCGAGCCAGTTCGCATCAAAATGCAATTCTATCGCCGGATGCTCTGGGGCGTCCCCGAGCCAATCCACAACGTTGCCACCCTCGACGAAACCAACAACTTGCTGCACACCGATCAATATACTTTCCGCGTGGTCGAGACTCCCGGCCATACTGCCGACCATATTGCCCTGTTTGAACCCACGCAACGCTGGGTTTTTAGTGGGGATACCTTTATGTACGGTCGTGAAGAGACTTGGATGCCCGAGGCCGACTTGTTCGGGGTGATCAGCAGCCTGCGCACGTTGGATAGTCTGCACCCGGAGCGGCTTTTTGCCAGCGATGGCCGGGTGAGCCGCACGCCGCGCCCCGAATTGCACGAGAAGATCGGCAATTTGATCCAACTGACGCGCGAAGTTGCCAAATATGATGCCGCGGGCCTGAACGTGACCGAAATGGCAACACGCCTCTTTGGCAAAGAACCTTCGATCCACTTTTGGAGCCTGGGGCATTGTTCGGTCGCCAATCTGATTGAGGCCTGCCGGAGTTATAATGCCATCTTCGCCCCGATGGATGATGACCAACCCCACTTATCCTCAGCTACGTCGGTCGATGAAGAGGTCGATACGTCTGATTCGTCGACCAATCGCTCAGCGGATTGGGGAGATTTGATCCGCTGACTTGCCGCGATCCTGGGCCCTCACAACGCGCGAGGCGACTCTTGTTACCCACGGAAAATCAACCATTATGAAGATTTTGATCACCGGTGGTGCCGGCTTTATTGGCAGCCATCTCGCCAATACTCTGCACACGAACGGCCATTATGTGCGCGTGCTGGATGATCTCAGCAGTGGCGACCCCACCAACTTGCTGCCGGGCATCAACTTTACGCGCGGCGATGTGCGCGATCTGCCCAAATTATGGACATTGCTGCAAGGGGTCGAGGTGGTTTATCACCTGGCCGCTCGGGTGAGTGTGCCCGCTTCGGTGCTCTACCCACGCGAATACAACGATGTCAACGTGGGCGGGACGGTGGTCTTGCTCGAAGCCTGTCGCGATGTCGGTGTCAACCGGGTGATTCTGGCGAGCAGCGCCACCGTTTATGGGAATCAGCCCCACCACCTGCTAACCGAGGAGATGCTGCCGCAGCCAGCCGTGCCTTACGCGGTGAGCAAAGTTGCCGCCGAGCAATATCTCTTTAATCTGGGCCAGTTGAGTGGCTTTGAAACCGTGGCGTTGCGCATCTTTAACGCGTATGGGCCAGGCCAACCGCTGCCGCCGGTGCACGCGCCGGTGATCCCCCAGTTTATGCAGCAGATTCTGGGCCATGGTTCGGTGATCCTTTTTGGGGATGGGACGCAGACCCGCGATTTTGTCTATGTGGATGATGTGGTCACGGCGTTGATGCGTGCGGCAGAGGCAAGCGGCGTAGATCGCCAGATCATCAACGTGGGGAGTGGCGAAGAGACCATGCTCAGTGCCTTGATTACTGAAATTGCCGATGCGGTGGGCGAGAAGGCCAGCGTCTTGCACAATCGTGAAGCGTCTGGCGGCATCCGGCGGTTGGTGGCGGATTTGAGCAAGGCCGAACAATTGTTGGATTTTCGCCCTTCAACGCAGCTCGCTGCTGGCCTGCGTAAGTTGATCGCCCAAGACCCACGGTTTCAGCGCCCAGACTCCACCGCCAACACCGCGGCTGTGCTGGAAGCTGCTAGCCCGGTGAGCCAGTAGGTCGGGCCGATGAACAATCGATCACGCGCGATTGTGTGGGGGGTGGCGTTGCTGTTTGTCTGCGCTACCATCGCCTGCCAACTAGGTGGACGACCGGCCCTCAATCTCTATCTCAACGCCAATCAGGAACAACTGACGAAACCGTATAGTGTGAGCGAGAGTCCGGTTCGGTTTGTCGTGGAGCCAGGAACGCCCGCGCGCGCGGTCGGTCAGCAGTTGCACGAAGCCGGGTTGATCGCGGATGAGCTTCTGTTTGAGGCTTATGTGCGGGTCAACGGCTTGGATGCACGCCTCAACGCGGGCACCTTTATCCTGACCCCGTCGATGACCTTGATCGAGGTCATCGAGACGTTGCAACGCGCCGAAGCCGCCGCGGTCACGGTGACGATCCCCGAAGGCTGGCGCGTCGAACAGATTGCCGATTATCTGGCCGCGGCGGATCTGTTTGAAAGTAACCCTGCCGCGCTGGAGGACTATCGTCGGCGCGTGCTCACGAGTGATCTGACCGATCTCGACCCGTCGCGTTATGGCTTTTTGCAGCAACGCCCCGCGGGTGTGAGTCTGGAGGGGTATCTCTTCCCCGATACCTACGAAGTTCCCGCGGAATTACCCGAAGCGACCGATTTATTGGCACGCCAACTCGACAATTTCACGGCGCGGATCATCCCGCTCTATGAGGCCGCGGTGGCCGCCGGTCATACCCAATTGAGCCTTTACGAGGTGTTGACGGTTGCCAGCATTGTCGAACGGGAAGCGGTTGTCCCGGCAGAACGTCCAGACATCGCCGCGGTCTATCTCAATCGATTGGCGGTGGGGATGCGGCTCGAAGCGGACCCAACTGTGCAATACGCCATGGGGTACCAGCCAGACAGGCAACAGTGGTGGAAGACACCCGTATTTCTGGAGGAATATAGCGGTGTGGACAGCCCCTACAACACTTATCTGTACGGGGGAATGCCCCCCGGCCCGATCTGCAACCCTGGCCTGAGCAGCATCGAGGCTGTCTTACAACCTGCACAGCACGACTATCTCTATTTTGTCGCCCTGCCAGATGGTAGTGGAGCCCACGTCTTTGCGACAAATTTTGAGGAACATGCCGAAAATGTGCGCCGTTACCTGCGAGGTGAATAGGATTATCGGCGGGTCTGCTCGGTCTGCTCGCCCGTTTCGGCCTGTTTCTCGCGATAAATTTTGGGGTCGCGCCCGTAGATCGTCGTGGTCTCCAGCAATCGAGCGCCGAGCTGTTTGCTGAGGTGTTCGGGCAGATAGCGCCACCCCCAATTGCCCGCTGCCCGCCCCGGTAAGTTCATGCGTGCCTCGCTGCCCAGCCCGAGCAGATCCTGCAGGGGCACGAGCGCGGTATTGGCGACGCTGCGAAAGGCCGCGTCGAGCATACTCCAGGCGGGATCATGGCCGTCGGTGCGTAGGTAGCGGCGGAAATGGTCGCGTTCTTTTTCGGTAGCGCTCTCCTGATACCAGCCAACAGTGGTGTCGTTGTCGTGCGTGCCCGTATAGACCACAAAATTACGTTCAAAATTGTGTGGCAAAAACTTGTCGCTGGCATCGCTGC
Organism: uncultured Caldilineaceae bacterium; assembly: GCA_964541665.1. GTDB lineage: Bacteria > Chloroflexota > Anaerolineae > Caldilineales > Caldilineaceae > CFX5. The sequence goes on from CAZIRP010000004.1 coordinate 138,613, forward strand.
CAAAGCCAAATTGCAGGATTTTCATTCCTGGCAGCCCAAATTGCTCGCGCAGCGCAATCACCTCCGGCGTGATCTCGCCCAGATCTTCGGCGATGATCGGCAGTTCGCCCAGTTGGTTTTGCACCGTGGCAAAAAAGTCGGCGCCGGGCCCCGGTTTCCACTCGCCGTTGATCGCGGTCGTTTCCCCTGCTGGCACCGCCCAATAGCCCACAAAGCCGCGAAAATGGTCGATCCGCACGATGTCATAGAGCCGTAGCGCGGCTTGAATGCGCCCCAGCCACCACGTATAGCCGTTGCTGCGCATGACTTCCCAGCGATAGAGCGGATTGCCCCACAACTGGCCCGTCTCGCTGAAATAATCGGGCGGAACCCCGGCCACAATCGTTGGTTGGAATTCCTCGTCCAGAAAAAACTCCGCAGGATTGGCCCACGCGTCCGCGCTGTCCATCGCCACGAAGATCGGAATATCCCCAATGATTTGAATGCCGAGCGCGTTGGCATACCCTTTGAGCCGAGTCCACTGGCGGAAGAAAAGCCACTGGTTGAACTGATGCGCATGGATCGCCGCGGCGTGGGTTTGCTCGGCCTGGTGCATGGCTGCGGGCTGGCGGCTGCGCAGGTCGAGTTCCCACTGATGCCAGGCGGCCCCATCATGCGCATCTTTCAAGGCCATGAAGAGCGCATAATCGGCCAGCCACTCGGCCTGTTCGGCACAGAATTGGGCAAACTCGGCCCGCTGATCGGGCGTGGCGCGCCTGGCAAAATTGGCGGCAACCTCAGCCAGCAGGGGCAACTTCCAGCGGTAGAGCGCCCCAAAATCGACCTGGTTGGCGGGAAATGACGGCGCTTCATCGAGCTTGCTTTGATCCAGCAGCCCCATCTGCACGAGTTCGGGCAGGCTGATCAAGTAGGGGTTGCCCGCAAACGAGCTAAAGCTCTGGTAGGGGCTGTCGCCATACCCAGTGGGGCCAAGCGGCAGGACTTGCCAGAGACTCTGCCGGGTTTGATCGAGAAAATCGACCCAATCGTAAGCGGCCTGGTCAAACGAGCCTACGCCATAGCGGCTCGGGAAGGAGGTGGGGTGGAGTAGCAGACCGCTGCGGCGAATATGATCCATCATGAGTGGTAAGTCTCGTGAACCTTAAAACGGGGCGAGGCGGGTGTTGGTGACCCATTGCACGACCAACCAAAGTACAACCAGGCAGATGAGGAGCCAGGCGATCTCGTGTGAGTGCCGGTCTTCGGTGTGGATCGGTTGTGGCCCCAAGCGAACGACTTCGGGCGGGCGATAGCGCGGCAGCAGCCCCCACGCCACGATAGCGCCACCGAGCAAGCCCCCGATGTGGCCCCAGTTGTCGATGAAGGGCACGCTGAGGCCAAAGATCAGATTGATGGCGATCACCAAAAACATATTCTGAACGATGACGCGACCGCGAGCGCCAAAGTTATCGCGATAGCGCAGGAAATAGACCGTCGTCGCCCCGATCAGGGCAAAGATTGCGCCAGATGCTCCCGCTGAGGCCGCCGCGGAATAGGCGTAACTTGCCACGCTGCCGCCCAGCCCGCCGATCAGGTAGATCGCCAAAAAGCGTCGGTGGCCATAATACCCCTCCACCATCGGCCCGAGCACATGGAGCGCATAGAGGTTGGAGAGCAGGTGCAAGACGCCGATGTGCAGAAACATGGCGGTGAAGAGCCGCCACACTTGCCCTTGCGCCACCAATTCGTTGACCTTCATGCCAAAGGTCGCCAGGACCAAACTGTTGGTCGAACCATCCCAATCTTGAAAGACCACAGCGCCATAGATGATCATGGCGACAAAGACAAGCAGATTGATGCCCAAGAGGACACGCGACCAAAATGGCGGGGCAATCGGGATAAAAAATTGGGGTCGGGCCATGGTTGTCGGGTCAACATCCACGGTCACGGTTGGTTCATTGTCGGGTCGAGGGTTGTGCGAAATAGTCACTGACTCATAACTCCACCGGCGACCAGTCTACCCGGCTCTTTTCGGCTGCCATGATGCTGACGACGTGGTTGACCGTCTCTTCGAGGCGATGCACACGATTCGTCACCACATAATCGAACTCGACAATCCGTTTGACTTCCTGCCGAGCAGTGGCGATGCGCATCTTCAACTTGTCGGCATCTTCGGTTTTGCGATCTTCCAGCCGCCGCACCAATTCATCTTCGCTCTCCGCGGTCAGGAAGATGGTGACCGCGTTGGGCACCAGGCGCCGGATCGTCGCCGCGCCCTGCACGTCGATCCGCATGATCACATCCTGGCCGCTGGCCAGTGCTTCGCGCACATGCTTTTTGGGAATGCCTTTGTAATCGCCATAGACGACTGCATATTCCAGCAGCTCGTCTTGTTCGATCATTTCGGCAAATTCACCGACCGAGACAAAATGATAATCTTCACCATCAACTTCAGTGGGGCGTTTGGGGCGGGTTGTGGCAGTCACCACAAAATAAAAGGGATAGTTGGATTGTTTCATGATCTGCAAAGTGGCATCTTTGCCCACGCCACTTGGCCCCGAAATCACGACTAACAGGGGTTTGGGTTGGTTGAGCCGGGCATAAAGTGCTTCGACTTCGAGATCACGATCAGAAGAAGGGACTGTCACTGTTTGCTCCGCATTTCAGGCACCAGTATAATCTACCTGCTGAGGTCTAGGTAAACAACGCAGACCGGTGGCAAAAAAGCCGCCGCTCCCTGTGTACTTGATTCCTGTTTGCCTATTCCATTAAATTTAGATCGTAACAAGGTTGGAATCTATCCGTAAAATGGTTGCGGCTCCCGAAACCAGGCTTGCCAGAATAGATTGGTGCAGCATGTACGGACAGACTCTTGGATCGTAACAGAGTTGTGGCAAGTATAAGCGCGTTCGTCGCTCTGTGGAAATCTATCGAGGTTGTATGCCCATTTACGAATATTTTTGTCTGGATTGTCGCAAACGAGTGAGTGTCTTTTTCCGCAGCTTTAGTGTTGCCAGCGACGAGGCGGCGCGCTGCCCAAACGGGGCGGACCATCGCCTACACCGTTTGGTCAGCCGGGTATCGGTCATCAAACCCGAAGCCAGCCGCGTCGATAGCCTGGACGACCCCGCGCTGCTTTCCGGGCTCGAAAGTGAAGATCCGCGTGCCCTGGCCCACTTTATGCGCAAAATGAGCGATGAAATGGGCGAGCCACTCGATGCTGAAATGAATGAGGTGGTCGGGCGTTTGGAAGCGGGTGAAAGCACCGAATCGATCGAACAATCGTTGCCCGCGCTGGCCGAGAGCAGCGAGAGCAGCAGCGCGGATAGCAGCCCCGACTAATCCGGGGATGCGCTGGTCACCTCGATGGTCGCGAGCAGGAGCGCGTCCCCATCGGCAGGGGTGCGCAACCGCTCCCCAGTCGCGGGATCATACCAGCCGACGAGCAGGCGATACAACCCGGGCGGCGTATCGGGTGCCAGCGCGAGTGTATACTCATCGATCACCTGCTCCCCAATCGCCCAGGCTGAAGTTGGATAAAAGCCACCCTCGGGCGCTCGGTCTTGCTGGGCAATCGGCTGACCGCTCGCATCCACCAGGTGCACAAAAACCACATAATCGCTCAGAAGGGCTTGTTCGGTTGCCCAAGCCACGGTGAGATTAAGCGTATCGCCCGTGATCAGGGGGTCGGGCAATGCGGTCATGCTCACCAGGCGTAGCCCATTCGCCCAGGTGGCCATGGGGGGCGCGGGGCTGTCTGGCACCGGGCGCGCTATCTCGCCGATGGTGAACCAATCGATGGCAATCGGCTCGCTGACCGGCGTCAATGTCGCCAGATCATAGGCAACCAGCTCCAGACGATAGCGACCCGCGGGTACTGTCGCGGGCAGCATCAGCGTTTTGTGGTCGGGCCGCGGCACCTCAAACAGGAGCGTGGTTGGGATCAAGCCAGCCGCGGGTGGACCGTCACTCTGGGCGAGCACGCTGCCATCGCTGTCGACTAGCCGGAGCGATGTGTTGTATTGCTGGGTGATTGGCGCAGCGGCCTGCCAGTGTAGACGCACATGAAGTTCCTGGCCGGGTTCGGCCGCGCTGCGTTGCCAACTGGTCAGCGCGAGGGGCGAAAGGTGGCGCGGCGTTGGGAGCGTCCGTTCGACGACATAGGCCGGGGGCGCGCGCCACCCCGCCGCACGCAACACCAGCACCCCGCGTTCCTCCGCAACCAGCGTGAATTGATCGATCACGGTCGCGACAAAGTCTGCTTCATAACGCGTCGCCAGTCGTAAACTGTCGATCACAAACCAGACTGGCGCATCCGCGTGCAACAACTCGACCAGGTGCGCTGTTTGGTGCAGCAAAGGTGAGCCCGTCCAGCGGTCGATCAGCACGCCGTTGCGGGCGATGACATATTCTTCGTAACCGCGCTGCACCGCGTAATAATCGCATTGGCCCAACACCAACGCACAGGCCGGTGGCTGGGGCGAGAGGACGCGATCCCCTGGCTGGCGTGCCTCGGCCAGGCGGGCCAGCGCCAGATCATACCCTTCGACCTGCTGGGTCAACACGCCCTGCGCGGGTGCCCAGAGTAAGCCGCCAACCAGCAGCGTGACACCGCCGACACCCGCAAAGCGGCCAGGATTGCCAGCCCAGGCCAATCCTCGATCCAGCAGCCAGACCAAGCCTGCCGCGCCCAGCAAAAGCCACAAGGGCTGGATGATGAACAAGTAGCGCGGGTCTCGCCAACTCGTGCCCACAAAGAGAAAGATCGCGGCCAGCACCGCAGCGAAGTGGAGCGCATAAAAGATGGTTGCCTGATGGTCGCGCGCCAATTCGTGCAGACGCCACTGGGCTCGCTGGCTGGCGATCAATGCCACGACCACAGCGACCGCGCCGCCAATGGTCCAGGGCAAGCGTTCGGGCGCGACCAGCAAGGGCGCATAAATTTGCCACGCACCGCGCAGATCAAAGACCCAGCCGACATAGGGCCGCTCCGCCTGGATTGTCTCGAAATAGCCCGGCTGCCCCAGAATTTCGATGGCAAACCGCACACCGATCATCACCAGACAGATCAAGTGGCTGAGCATATGGGCGCGATTGGTGAAATAAGCTCGCCCCTGCCACAGAAAAGCCGCCAGCAGGGTGGCCGGGTAAAGCAACAAAGTTTCTTCCTGCGAGAAAAGGGCGAGCGTGAAAAAGATTGGGAATTGCCAGACGGGATTGCGCAGATGTGCCCGCCAATTCTCTGCCGCGGCGCGGGTTTGGGATTCTTGCTGGCTGATGGCACGAAACGCGGCCCAAACGGTCAACAGCGCAAACCATTGTAGCTGGGCATAAAAGCGCGCTCGCCCACTCCACAGGATCGCCTCGGGCAGCAAGGCCAGGCCGACCGCGGCCAGCCAGCCGACTGCCCAGCCCAGGCGCGGCCAATCCCGCCGCCCGATGGCAAAGGTGATGAGGATGGTGGCCAGGCCAAAGAAAAGGCTGGGCAAGCGCCCGACCAGATAGCTAAAGCCGCCAACGGTAAGAAAGAGCGCTTCGATATAGGAGGCCAGCAAGCCGCGCGTATACAAGACGCCGCTGGGCATCACGGGAACCCCCTGGGCCTGGACCTGTTTGGCCGCCCATAAGGTGGTAAATTCGTCCACGTAGAGGCTGATTTCAACCGCGTAACGCCAGCGCAGCCAAAAGGCGAGGGCAGTGACGAGAGCCAATGCGAGGATCAGGATTCCCCCGACCCTGCGCCGGTCTATCAGCTGGGCGCGTGCAGATAGTGACGGGCCGCTCATGGGGTCTCGAATGCCCCAATCGTGGCATAGTCGCCCACGGCCTGGCCGTTCTGCGCCACAGGTAAGCGCCCATTCTCCAGCGTGTAGAGCCCAATACGCACTTCGTAACGCCCCGCGGGCAACTCCGCGGGCAAGGTGATGCGGATCTCATCCGCGAGGGCCTGGCCGGGCACCCAGAGCCGCGTGGGCGCAAAGCCGTGCAGCGGGGGTTGATCGCGCTGGGCAACGGTTTCGCCCGCAACATCGACCACATGGGCAAAGATAGTGTAATCGATGGCCGTCGAGTGCAGACTGCTCCACGCCAGCGTGATTGGTATTTCGCTGCCGGGCTGGGGATGATCCGGCACGGACGCCGAAGTCAGCGCGATGATGTCGCCAAATTGCCATGCATCGGCGCTGGGCGGGGGCGCGGGTTGCGGATCGACCCAAAGCAGGGCCACGGCGCGGGTTGAGCCATCACCACGATGGCCGCCACTGGTGATCGGCAACGGGGCCAGCGTGGCCGGGTCGTAAAACGCGACAGTCAATTGATAGAGGCCGGGCGCAGCATCCGCTGGAATTTCGAGGGTGTGCCCATCCGGGCGGATCTCGCGCAGCGGCCAGTCACTGGTCGGCGCGCCCCAGGGCCAGCCATCGGCCCGCCATCGTTCATTGCCATCTTGCCCCACCAGGCGCACCAGCACATTGTAGTTGGTCTCCATCGGGGCCAAACTTTGCAGATAGAGCGTCAAGGGAAGCTGATCACCCGGTTGCGCGGTCGCCTGGGGGATGGTGTAGGCACTCAGGCGGATCTGGTCGCCAAAATCGGCGGCACTCTCGTTGGCCAGCGCCACAAAATCGGGCAAGAGGGCGTTGCGAGTTTCATAAACGCGGGCCAGCTCCAAACCGCCAGAACGCACGGTGTGCACCGGTGTTTGTGCCGCAAACCAGGCGATGGCCTCGGGTGTGGGCAATTGGCGCTGCCACTGGTTGATGTAGAGCACATGGTAATCGGTATCGAGCCAGTAGAGCGGCGATTCCTCGCCAACCATCACCTCCTGGCCGCGGAAAAAGTAGGAGAATGGCCCATCCGCATACCAGGAGACCACACGCAATTCTGCGGCGTCGGGCTGCGCATTCAACCAGCGCGCTGCCTCATCCAGGCCTTCACCCCAGCCAGCAAACATCACCCATGCGGCAGTGCGCGCACCCCCCGCCATTGGATTGTAATAGGTGAGATAGTAGGGATAGTGCAGAAAGCCCAATAAGCCATGCAGAAAAAATGCCGCGAGCAAGGCCAGCACGGTCGGGCGCAACTGGCTGAACCAGCGGGTGAGCCAGGACCCCAGCGCCACCCAGCCGATGGCCGCGATCACGGCCAGCGCGGGGAAAGCGGGCAGCAGATAGCGATCAAACTTCTTGGCCCCGAGGGTCATCCCCGCGGCCAGCACCAGGGCAAACAGGGCTAACCCGACGAGCAGGTGACGCATGTTGCCAGTTGGATTGGGCAAGGTTCGGTGCCATGTGGCCACCGCGGCGGCGAGCAAGCCGATCAAGACCGCGGGGGTGGTGCGGAAGAAAAAGGCAATCGGGTAAAAGAGCGGCCCGGGATCTTCCACGGGTTGGCCCCAAAAATAGTTGATCGTCGTGTGGCGCTCAACATATTCGCCCATCTCGTTGCTCATGCTCAGCAAGGTACCCAGCGGGTCCACCCACATCGCGGGCCAGAGCAGCACGAAAGTGGCCGTGGCAATCGCGCCCCAGAGGGTGAATGAGACGAGAGACGAGAGACGGGAGACGGGAGTTATCGGTCGTCGGTCGTCGGTCGTCGGTCGTCTGAATCGTGAAGCGTGATGCGCGAACAGTAAAATCCCCGCCGCGGGCACGAGAAAGATCGCTGGCGTTTTGGTCAGCCAGGCCAGCCCCATGATCACCCCGGAGGCGATGAGGTCACGCCAGCTGCGACCGGCGTAGAGCCAACTCAGCCAGAAGATCAGCGCCAGATAGATCAAGGCCGCGACAAAACCGTCGGGGTGCAATTGTTGCGACATGGCCACCGCAAAGGGATCCCAGGCGATGAAAAGTGTGGCGACGATAGCAATCGCGGTGCCGGTCAACCGACGCAGGGGCAAATAGCTAAACGCAATCGCCAGGCTGATGATCAGCGCGATGATGTGGCGACCAGCGGCCAGCAATGCAAGCGGGGTATGCGTGGTATTGGCGGTGAGCCAAGCCTCAAAATGTTCGCGTTCCCAGGTAAATTGCCCCGGTGCTGCCTGCGGATAGGTGGGGTAGTGCTGCAGGAAGGCCAAGGTGCCCGCCCACATGATGGTTACGCCGGGGTGTTCGCGCTGAAAGGTGTTGGGCCAATCCGCCCCGCTGAGTGCATGATAAAAGTTGGCCGAGCGGGCCAGCCACTTGCGTTCATCGATGGTGACGAAGCCGTCGAGCCCGGCCATGCGGGGGAGCCAGGCCGCGACGAAGAGGCCAATCAAGACGAGGCCAGTTGCCAATCGCTGCTTCATCGAACGCCCTGTCTCTGTCGGTCGCGGGCTAGCTGCCAAATTGCGTTCATCTTTGCCAGGCGTTGATCCATCACGGCGGGTTATTCGACCCCAACGCGGATGTCGGTCAGGTGGATCTGATTGTCAATCTGCTGGCCTGCATCATCCAAAACCGGCAGACGTTCCAGTGTCTCTTCAACGTACATACCCGTGTAGAGTGGATAGAGGCCGTCCGGCGCATCGGGCGCGACGGGCAGATCGTACTCGTCGGTGATCAATTCGCCCGGATCCCAGCGCCAGGTTTCGCGCGTCTCGCAGACCGGATAGCCATCTTTCTGGGCGATCATGGTGCCTTCGCCATAATACGACTGGTTAAAGACTTTGTAATTGGCGAAGATCGGTTGTTGTGCGCGCCAGTAGAGTGTGAGGCGAATGGTATCACCCGCGCGCAGCGGCTGCGGATAAGAGATCGCGTAGCCCTCAAGCCAGATTTCATTGCCCAGATTGACGCGCATTGGGTTTTGGATCGGCGGGGCGATGGTTGGGTAGGTCAACGTCAGCGCGGGGCGTGCCAGGAGATCAAACGGCAGCATAAAGTCATTCAGATGGAAGGTCTGCAACCCCTCATTCGCTTGCTGGGTCGGAAAATCTGAACGAGCCCCGGTATTTTTGTAGATGATCATGCGGTCGGCACCGTTGATCTCGACTTTGCCCCATTTTTCGAAACCGCTGCGCAGAAAATGTTCCATCTTTAAGCGGTCGGCGTCGTTGAATGGTTCCAGATTGTCGATCTCGAAATACCAGTCCGCGGTGCGCCCGCAGCGCTCTTGCCCACGTGTGTACCAGGCGGGCACCCACGCCTCTTTCTCGTTGGTCTCAAAATCACCCTGGATGGTGCCATTCTCATAGAGCGCGCCAACGACTTTCCAGCCATTCGCCAGTGGAAAACCGAAGATCGCCTTATCGTCCGGTTCTTCGTAGGGAACCCAGTACCCTGCAGGACGATTTTCATCCCAGGTACGCAGCACTTCGACCTCGTTGTGGACAAAAAACCAATAGCTGTAGAAACCAAAGAGCGGAATCACCGCCGCGGTGGCCACCCCGCCGAGCAGATAGGCGTTGCGGTTGCCCCAGCGCCGCTGGATCTGGTGCCAGGCCGCGGCCACAACCGTGCCCGCGATCAGCGCCCACGGCGTGAAAAAGATGTAGACATGCGAGCGCGGTTTGGACATTAAAAAGAAGGCCAGCAGCAGCGGCGCGCCAAACCAGAGCCAGAGGGTGCGTGTCTCGACGCTGAGCCGCGGCAGCAACCAGACCAGCAGAATCGCCGCGCTGAAGGGCAGGAGGATCAGATCCACGCCACCGATGCGCAACCAATCGCTGCGCCAGAATGTGAGGGCGACCGTCGCCAATGCCGCGGCACCGGCTACGGTCGCCCAGCGGCGGGGCAACCCCTGGCGATAGGCCCACAAGAGCGCCACGACGGTCAGGCCGATCATGGTTACCGTATAATAGATCGAGTTATAGGTGGTCGTGCGGATAAAAAAGTCGAGCAGGTTGTTGTAGGGCATGCTGCCTTCGCCACTAAACCGGCGATCGACCAGATAGGTGTATGTGGCAGCAAAATTGGGGTGCACTGCAAACGGGACGTAAAAGAGTGCCACAACCGCCGCACCGAGCAGCAACCCTGGGATCGCGGCCAGCGCCAACGCTCGCCAGTGCACGCGCTTGCGGTAGAGCGCTGACCCCAACAGGAAGGCCACCGGCACGCCCACGGCCACTGCTTCGTAATGAGAGAGAATGCCCAATCCCAACAACCAGGCCGCCAGGAGCAAATATTGCACCAGCGGCTGACCAGCGCGATAGAGCTGATAGGCGATCAGCACGACCAGCGCCGAGACGAGCAGAATCACACTCTGGTATTGGACAATGTGGGCGAAGCCGATCAGGTAGCCGTCGAAGGCGAGCAGAAAAGCTGCTGCCCAGCCCACCAGCGGGTTGAAAAGTCGCCACCCAAGCAGCCAGATCGCAAAGAGCCCGGCTATATTGGCCAGGGCAAAGGGCAAACGGGCGGTAGCTTCACTCAAATGGCCGGTGAGCGAGTAGATCACCGTGGGCAGCAGGATCTCAGTCGGCCCCTTTTTGTGGATCAGCAGCACATCCTCGTTGCCCTGGATCACAGCGGCGGCCCGTAAGGCGGCGCGGGCTTCATCGCCCTGGAATTCGGAATAGCCAAGATTGCTCAGGCGGAAAAAGCTCGCCACCAGCAGCAGCACTGCAAACCCGATCACAACCATTGGGCGGACTGGGGGTAATGCCAGGCGAGGGGCCAGCAGCCCCAGCGTTGGGGCCAGGTGCGGACTCTGGGTCGTAACCGGTACGGCATCACGCCGTTGCCACCAAACAGCCGCCAGAAAGAGGAGCAGCACGCCATCAAAGGCGAGCAACGTCTGCCACCAACTCACCCCACCGGGCAGATAACTGACCAGTAGCATCACAACCATCATGATGCCGTAGCCACTTGCCAGCCCGTAGAGGAACCGTTCAGCCCAGGTCGGTGAGGTGCGGCGACCAAAGAGCAATTCAACAAACAAGAGCCCCGGCAGCAGACCGGCCAAGACCAGGGCGGCCACGGCAGGGATGAGCAGCGGCTGACCCACCCACAATAAGATATGGGCAAGCGCAGCAGCAAACAGGCTCCATCCAAGAAGATTCAACTTCGGCATTACGTAATTAGCACCATTGAACGACAGCCACAAACTAACTAAGATGGTCAATATTGTAGCATACAATAATGCAAAGTTCGCATTCTTGCCAAGCTATGGGTGTATCCACAACTTTAAGCAATGGTGGAATGCGGAGGCTGGTCGGTGACGGTTTAGCCATCGTCTGTCGTCAAACGTCAAACGTCAGCCTAACATCGTCGATTTGCAGCAGGTCGGCTGGTGGATCTAGACTATGCCCATGCAACGTTCATTTTTGTCTGCGTCGCTCTTGCTTTTACTCCTGTGGATGGCGGCTTGGTTTCCGCGTGTAGTCGGGTTGGAACACTTCGTGACGGCGGATGAACGCCGCTGGTTGACTCGTTCTGCCAACTTCTATCAGGCGATTGTCCACGGTGACTGGCCCGCCACTTTTCAGCGCGAACACCCCGGGGTGACCATCATGTGGGCGGGCACGCTGGGATTTTTGACCACATTCCCCACTTATGCCGAACATGCGCCCGGCCAATTTGTCGATGAGCGCGAGGCGTTGGAAGAATGGCTCTATGAGGCAACGCCGCACACCCCGCTCGAATTACTCGTTGCCGGGCGCTGGTGGATTACTCTGAGCATCAGCCTGGCGATTGCGCTGAGCTATCTCCCGCTGCGCCGTTTGCTCGGCGCTCCACTGGCGATCCTCGCCACACTTTTTATCGCGTGGGATCCATTCATCCTCGCGCTGTCGCGGCAACTGCACCCCGACGGCCTGATCGCCAGCCTCACGGGTCTGGCCTGGTTACTCTTGCTCGCCTGGCTCCATACCGGGCAACGCTGGCGCGACCTGGTCGGCTCTGGCCTGCTCATGGGCGTGGCGTGGCTGACCAAAGCCCCGGCGATCTTCCTGGTGCCCGCGGCGGGGATTTTGCTGGTCACTGCTCACTCATCACTGTTCACTCATCACTTCTCACTCGTCAAACGTCAAACGTCAAACGTCGAGTTTACCCCGTCCCCCGTCTCTCGTCTTTCGTCTCTCGTCGCGTTTATCGCCTGGGGCGCGATTGCCACGGCCACTTTCGTGCTGCTCTGGCCCGCGATGTGGGTCGATCCACTCAGCACGTTGCGCGGGATCGGCATGGAGATGGGCGAATATGTGGCTGAGCATGTCAACCCGAATTTTTTCTGGGGTGCCACCACCGATGATCCAGGCCCGTGGTTTTATCCTGTGGCTTGGTGGCTGCGCACGACCCCGGCCACCGTGATCGGCCTGATCGCGGCGGCGTGGCTGGCCTGGCGACGCCTCGCCCCGTTTGATCAGCCACTCGTCCGCGGCACGGTGTGGGGGCTGGCGCTCTTTGCGCTCGTCTTTGTGCTGGGCATGAGCATCGGCTCCAAAAAGTTTGACCGCTATCTGCTGCCCGTATTTCCCGCGCTCGCCGTGATCGCCGCGCTGGGCTGGGGTGGCTTGGGTCAGCGCTTGCTGCGCTCATCCGCGCGGGCTTGGCAAGCGACCCTGATCCTCGGCGGCGCGGCAGCCGTTGTGCTGCATGGGCTGCTCGGCTTTCTCCACTATCCCTACTACCTCACCTATTACAATCCGCTGGCTGGGGGGGGGACACAGGCCGAACAGACCCTGATGGTTGGCTGGGGCGAAGGTTTGGATGCGGCTGCAGAATGGCTCAACGCGCAGCCGGATGCCGAGACTGCCCGCGTGGTGGCCTGGTATGGGGATGGGCCCCTCTCTTATTTCCTGCACAATCATCAGCCCGTCTATTCGTTTTGGTCGCCCGACTACTGGCTGGATGTCGATTACGCGGTGACCTATGTCAGCCAGTGGCAACGGTTGATCCCTTCGCAGAGTATGACCGATTATTTCGCGGGGCTGCCCGTTGCGCACACGGTCGAAGTTGCCGGTTTACCCATGGCCCGCATTTATGATCTGCGCGACCGCACTGCGCCCGAATTTACCGAGCTGTCGGTCGAGGGCGCGGGCGACCTGGGCGAACGTTTCCGGCTGATGGGCTATACGCTGGCGCAACGGCGCTACCTCAGCGGCGATCCGCTGGTCGTGCGCACCTATCTGCGCCGCGCGGGGGAGGCCACGGCGGCTGATCAGGCCACGGTTCATCTGCGCGATGGTACGGGCACCAGCCGATTACAGAGCAGCCAGGCATTGACCATGCCGACCTCCGCAAATGGTTTTCTGGTGGTAGATTATGCCTTGACGGTACCGGTGACAGCCACCTCGGGTCTCTATACGCTTACCCTGGCGTTTGCGGATGCAGACCGGCCAATTGCTGCGGTGGAAGTGGCCGCGGCCAGGACCATTCCATTGGATGCGGATTGGGGAGTGGTACGGCTGCTCGGCGCTGATCTGCCGCCGCGGGTGGCCGCGGGTGAACCATTTTTGCTCGGGTTGAGCGCTGCCGGGCAGGTGGATGGCTCGCTGAAGATCTCGACGCGTGTGCTCGATGCGGCAGGCACACTCGTTGCCCAGGCCGATACAGATCTCACCGAGACGTTGCAAGTGGAATTGATGCTGGCGGACGACATTGTGCCCGGCGATTATCGGATCTGGGTCGTGGTCTATGATCCTGTGACGCTGGCCCCTCTGCCCGACCAGGTCGGCAACTTCGAAACCGAGCTGACGCAGCTCATGGTCAGCGCTCGCTGATCGGCAACTCGCCGAGCTGTACATGATCGGCAATCACCTGGCCGGTAGCATCCAGCAGCGGCAGGCGGGCAAAATCCGCTTCTTCGTACAAGCCGGTTCGCACTGGATAAGTGCCCGGCGGCGCATCAGTGGCAATGGCAATGGTGTAGTGATCGACGATCAGCTCGCCGGGATACCAACCGGTGGTGGGCCGCCGATTGCAGACTGGGATGCTATCCTGCTGGGCGATCATTACGCCGTCGCCGTAAAAAGCCTGGTTAAAGACCTTATACATGGGTAATCCGCCGCGCTGCGCCCGCCAGTAGAGCGTCAATTCAAACTTGTCCCCAGGCAGCAGAGGCTCACGATAGTGGATCGCATACCCCTCCAGCCAGACTTGATCCCCAAAATTGGCATGGATTGGATTGGGAATCGGCGGCTCGATCACCGGATAGGTCAGGGTCAACCTGGTGGGGGAGCGCTGATCAAAGCGCGGGGCAAATTCCTCGAGGGCAAACTGCTGCGGGGCCGGGGCCGCAGCCAGTCCCCGGGCATAGATCGTCATCCGTGGCTGATCGTCCACCGTGACGGTGCCCCAGGGGTGATAGCCCTCTCCGTCCAGACTTTCCGCACTCGGTTGCAGATGGGTAGACCAAAATTCCACGGTGTTGACGGCGAAATACCATTGCGCGGTACTATCACACCGCGGCTGCAGATGCGTATACCAGCCCGAAACCAGATCATCCCGCTGATTGGTCTCGTAAGCGCCATGAATGGTGCCCTCTTCATAGAGCGCGCCGACCACCTTCCAGCCATTGGCCAAGGGAAACCCATAGAGCGCATCGATCGTCGGGCGTTCGGGCTGATCGGCCAAGGGCGCGGGCCTGCTTCCTGTGCGCAATGCTTCGGCCTGGGCGTGGGCAAAATACCAATAGGCATGCCCGCCGACCAGCAGGATCACCAACGTGGCGGCACCCGCACCGATCAATCTGGCTGGTCGAGCGCCGAGGATGCGTTGTAAATTGGCCGCGAGAGTCGCCACCACCCCGGCGCACACCAACGCCCACGGGGCCAGGAAGATGTAGACATGGGTACGTGGGTAGGCCATCAAAAAGAGCGTGGCAATCAATAAGCTGCCAAACCAGAGCCAACTGATCCGCTCGCCCAAGGTCAAACGGGGGGCGAGAGCAATCAGCAGCAATGCCGCCACAAAGGGCAGCAGCACATAATCTTGCCCGGCGAACTGGAGCCAGGTCGGTTGCCAGCAACTGTAGCCGATCAGCAAGGCGAGCCCGCCGCCAAGTAGATTGCCAGGCTGCTCACCCCAGCCGCGCCGCAAAGCCAGCACCAACCCGACAAGGCTCAGGCCGAACATGAGCCAGAGATAGATCGGCGTGTTATAGACGCTGCTGCGCTCGTAAAAATCCACCAGATTGTTGAAGGGGAATGGTCGATCCGCCACGAGGCGCTGGTCGACGAGATAGCTGTAGGTGGCCTGAAAGTTGGGGTGGAGCAAAAAACGCCCATAGAAGAGCAGCCCCATGCCCAGCGCGATTGCGCCTGCAAGCAGCAGATTGCGCCACCAGACGCGCCATGCACGACCTTGCCACCCCAGCCAGAGCGTCAGGATCAGCGCGGGCACGAGTATTGAGCCGCCGTCGTAATGGGCGAGCAAAGCCGCGCCGCTAAAGAGACCGGCCAGGGCAAAGCGCCCGCGCAGTATCTGGGCCGCGCGCCACTGTTCGACCAGGACCAGCACGACCAGGATCGTGAACAAAAAGACCAAACTCTGGAATTGGACAAAGCGCGAAAAGCCGATCAGATAGCCGTTGAGCGCCAGCAGCAAAGCTGCTGTGATCCCACCAACGCTGCCCCACAGGCGCCAGGCCAGCAGCCCGAGCGCGGCCAGCCCCGTCAGGTTGGCCAGCGCAAATGGGAAACGCGCGCTGGCTTCGTCGAGCCTGCAAGTGATGCCCACTTGCAGTGCTGGCAAGAGGATCTCCGCGGGGCCTTTGCGGTGCAGAAAGAGCACATCCTCGTCGCCTTGGATCACGGCCACCGCGCGCAGGGCGACACGGGCCTCGTCGGTGAGAAATTCGGCGTAACCGAGATTGAGCAAACGCAGCAGCGCGGCAAGCAGCAAGACCACGCTCACCCCAATGATGAAGGACGGGGATGGCGTTGCTGGCTTGGGGCCATGGGCCGCGGGCTGAATAGGGCGAACATTCAGCCACGCCAAGATCAGCAACAGCGCATCAAAAGCCAGCAGCAGCAACCAGGTTGGCACGCCGCCGGGCAGATAGCTGATCAGCAAGGTGAGCAAGAGCGCCCAGGCATAGCCACTGCCAATGCTGTAGACCAGGAATGTGGGGCGATCGAGCGTTGGGTCCGCGGCGGTCCACCAGCGTACCAGAAGCAGGCCGGGCAGCAAGCTGGTGAGCACAAAAAGCGCCCCGGCCTGAACAATGGTGGGAAGATCCAGCCAGAGCAACAAGTGAGCCAAAAGCGCCGCGCCCAGGCCGAGTTGAACCGGTCGCGTGCTCATTCGGCAGCCACAATCTGCACGTCGGCCAGATGCACAAACTCGGCAACCGGGTTGCCTGCCTCGTCGAGGACGGGGGCGCGCACAAACCCTTCTTCCACATAGAGCCCCGTGTAGAGCGGATAGATGCCGGGCGGGGCATCGGCGGCCACCGGGATCTCGTGCACATCCACAATCAACTCGCCCGGGTACCAGAGCGAAGTCGGCTCCCGATCGCACACCGGAATGGCATCCTTCTGCGCCACCATCACACCATCACCGTAAAAAGCCTGGTTAAAGACCTTGTACGAAGGCAGGCCCGTGCGCTGCGCCCGCCAATAGAGGGTGAGCCGAAAACTTTCCCCCGGCTGGATGCCTTCATTCCCCTCGATGGCAAAGCCTTCCAGCCAGACATCGTTGCCAAAGTTGATGCGTCGGGGATTTTGGATTGCTTCTTCGACAATGGGCGAGACCAGCGGCAGCGCGGGCGTCATCGCGGCATCGAACTGGGCTGCATAGTCTTCCAGCGCAAAGGTCTGCACCGGCGGTGGCTGGGACGGGTCGCCCTGCTGGTAGATCACCAACTGGGCGCGATCCTGCACGGTCACCTGGCCCCAGCGCACATAGCCCTGTTCTTTGAGCATATCTTCGGCATCCGCGCTGCGCAACGACCAGGATTCCAGATTGTCGATGGCGAAATACCATTCTGCCGTCGAGCCGCAGCGATTCTGCCCCAGCGTGTACCAGTGGGGAATCCACAAATAGCGCTGATTGGTCTCGTAATCGCCGTGCAGGACGCCGCTGTTGTAGAGCGCGCCGACGACCTTCCAGCCATTGGCCAGCGGGAAGCCGTAGAGGCTATCCACTTCTTTGGTGTAACTGGGTGTCCAGTAGCCCGGTGGATGGTGGTCGGGCCAGGTTTTTAAGACCTCGACCCGGCTGTGCACGTAATACCAGTAATCATAAACGCCCAAGCCGAGCAGCAGCGCGCTGATGGCCAGTCCGCCGAGCGCATACCGGAAACGTGGCGCAACAGGCCGCGTAAGGGTCTCCCACGCACTGGCAAACAAGTGGCCAACGAGCAAGGCCCAGGGCGCAAAAAAGACATAGATGTGGGTGCGGGCCAGCGCCATGCCAAAGACCATCACCACGACCAGCACCCCAAACCAGACCCACAGGAGCCGCGTTTCGAGCCGTTGATGGGGCAAGAGAGAGGCACCGAGCAGGGCCAGGGCAAATGGCACAATCGCATAATCGACCTCGCCGATGCGCAGCCATGTGGTCTGGCCCATTGTCCAGGCCAGCAGCAGCGCCAGGCCAATGCCCAGCGCCAGCCCGCGGACGCGGCCCAGCCCGCGGCGATAGGTCAGGATCAAGGCCAGCAGCACGCCGCCCCCCATCAACGCTACGTAATAGCTGGAATTGTAGACCAGGGTGCGCCGGATCAGGTCGTACAGGCTGTTGAAGGGGAAGCGCTGTCCTACTACAAAGCGCTGATCAACCAGGTAGGTGACGGTATTTTCAAAGCCGGGGTGAAGCAGATAGGGCAGATAGAAGAGGGCGAGCAGCAGCGCGCCCAGCCCAATCGCGGGGAGGGTGGCGCGCAGGGTTTGCCACCACGCGGCGGGATCTCGCCAGAGCATGGCCCCGAGCAAAAAGAGGAGCGGTACACCGGCGGCCAGCGCATCATAATGCGAGAGCAGCCCCGCGGCCCATAGGAGCGCGGCCAGCAACCAATATCGAGCCGCTGCGTGGGGTCTCTGCCAGATGCGATAGACGATCACAACGACCAGCACCAGCATCAGCAACACGACGCTCTGATATTGCACAAAACGCGCAAAGGCGATCAGATAGCCATCGAAGGCGAGCAGCAAGGCAGCCAGCCAGCCCGCCAGGTTGCCCACTAAGCGCCGCCCTAACAGCCAGATTGCCAGCAAAGCGGCCAGATTGGCCAATGCAAAGGGCAGCCGCGCCGTGGCTTCGTTCAAGTGGCCCAACAGCGCAAACAAAAGCGCGGGCAGCACGATCTCGGTGGGCCCCTTTTTGTGCAGGAAGAGCACATCTTCGTGGCCTTGCAACACAGCGGCTGCCCGCAAAACACCGCGCGCTTCATCGCCGTGAAATTCGGCATACCCCAGATTGGTGAGCCGCAGAAAACCGGCCACACCGAGCAGGATCACCAGGCCAGCGACGCTCCAGGCCGATATGCCACCGATGCTGAAACTTGTGCTTACGCCGCCATGCCGAACGCGCCAGACGATCAAGCCGAGCAGCAGCAGATCAAAGGCCAGCAGCACCTGAAGTTGCGTCAACCCACCGGGCAGATAGCTCAACAGCAACATGCCCACGATCTGAATGGTATAGCCGACCGCAAGGCCGTAGAGCAGCCATTCGCCGCGGCTGGGTGGGTGCGCATGGCGCGCAAAAAAGAGATCAACAAGCAGCAGACCGGGCAACAATCCCGTGAGAAGCAAGGCCGCCGCCGCCTGGATGATCGGGAGCGGGAGTAGCCATATAACAAGATGAGCCGCCACCCCCAGCAGGGCAGCGGCGATTGGCAACAAGAACGAGCGTAGAAGGTTCACAGTGGAGCGTCGATGCGATCAGCCGCGTGCGTTGACGACCTCACGCACAATGTAGATCGGCTTGCTTTGGCTTTCGTGATAGGTGCGGGTGACCATTTCGGCCAGCAGCCCCATGGTGATCAACTGGACGCCGATCACGACCAGGAGCACGGCGAGCAGCAGGAGCGGACGTTGGCCGATATTGTAGCCGAGGAAGAGTTTCTGATAGGTGAGATAGAGCCCGGCCATGCCGCCCCCAAAGGCCGAAAGCAACCCGAGCGTGCCAAAGACATGGATCGGCCGGGTGGCATAGGTGCCCAGAAACCAAACGGTGATCAGATCCAGCATCACGCGCACTGTGCGGCTGATGCCATATTTCGAGCGGCCAAATTGGCGAGCGCGGTGGTTGACCGCCACTTCGGTCACGGTGCCCCCAACCTGGCTGACCAGGGCGGGGATAAAGCGGTGCAGCTCGCCATAGAGCCGTACATGTTGCAAAACGTCGCGGCGATAAGCCTTGAGCGAGCAGCCATAATCGTGCAGCCGCACATCGGTCACATTCGAGATCAGCCGGTTGGCCAGCATCGACGGCAACTTGCGGTCGAAGAACCGATCCTGGCGATCCTGGCGCCAGCCGCTGACAATGTCGTAGCCCTGTTCGACCTGCGCCATCAGCTTGGGAATATCCAGCGGATCATTCTGCAGATCCGCGTCCATGGTGATCACCACTTCCCCGCGTGCGTGGTCAAACCCGGCGGAGAAGGCCGCGGTCTGGCCAAAATTGCGCCGGAAACGAACGACCACCAGCCGGTCGTCTTCGCGTGCCCACTCGCTCAGCAAGGCAAAGCTGCGGTCTTTCGAGCCATCGTCCACGACGATGATCTCAAAGGTATAACCGCTTTGCTCCAGCGCGCTGACCAATTGTTGGCGCAGATGGGGGATGCTCTCTTCTTCGTTGTAGAGCGGAACCACGACGGTGATTTTGGGATTTTCTGCGTCCGGCGCATAGAACGGCGTGCTCTCGGGGTGAGTCAACGGTGTGAGCGCATCAACGGTCTGTGACTGCATGGTTGTCTCCTTCGCACATTGCAACCGCAACAGTGTACACGCGCCCAACCCTTTCGTCAAAAGCGACCGGGATGCAAGGAGGACGACGGGCGGAAGACGATGGACGACAGAACACGACCGTCTGCCGTCAACCCGCGCTCGATAAATAAGCCGCCAGGCTGCCGATGAAGGAGCCGGGCAACTCGACAGGCTCTGGCTGTGCTTCTTGTTCGCCGATCAATAATTCGCTGGGCGTGGCTGCCTCCCATTTTTTGTGGCGGGCTCGGCGATGGCGACAAACGGTTTGGATCTCATCTCGTTTGCTGATGTTCCATTCGCCGGTCATCATCTCTTTTAATTGTTCAAGTTCATAAAAGAAGCCATCATCCAAAGCCAGCAACCGTTGATCAACCATGGCGTCGCGCGCGGCGGCCAATGCCCAGCGGCGTGTACCGGCCAGGACGTAGGCAAAAGCGTGTTGAGCCTGGCTTTGCAACGTGTGGAGGGTGCCGATCCGCTGCAGTAAGTTTTGCGCCTCTTTGCGCCGGTCCGCACCAATGGTTGCCAGGAAGGGGTCGGGGTTGGCCGCTGGCGGGGTGATCGGCTGGCTGGGCGGCCAGGCCGCGAGCATGGCAAAGATCGCCGCTGGCTCCTCTTCCCAGCGCGGGTGGCGAAGTTCGCCTTCCTGCAGCGTGCGATGACCAAAACGGCTCAGGAAGGTTTGCAGTGTTGTAACGAACTGAGGATCGGGCAGGGTGTTCTGCCAATCTGCAAAATCCCCCGCCTGGAGCCAAGCCAGGACAGTTGGGTTGGCCGCCACGGTCTGCGCCAGGCTGTGCAGCTCGGTCAGGATCGTGGTTTCGACCAACTTGTCGAGCGGAGTTGCCGCGGCGATCAACGCCAGATTGGCCGGGTACCCGGCGCGCTCTGCACTCCAATGCACCAGCCGGTTGTAGCTGCGCTCCAAATTGTGGCGAGCGGCCAACCACACTGTGAAGCTGCGCACGCCAATGTTCTCAATCTCTTCCATGATCTGCAGCACTTCGGCTTGCGTCCAGCGGATGTCGTTGCTCTTGGCGTACCAACTTTGCGCCTGCTGGGTGAGGGTTTCGAGCTCACCCGCAAACGTTTTGGCCAATTGGTCGATCTTATTCTGTGCCAGGCCAAATTTGATGCCCGCCAGAAAACCGGGCTTCTCCCATTTGGTGATCGGGAATGGCTGGCCGTCGAGCCGCAGCGTGATTGGCTCCACGGCTGCACCCTCTGCATCGCGCTGCGCGGAAATGGTCAGGTTGAGATAGGCCCGCCCTTCATACTGGCGCAACACCCGCGCGCGCGGGGTCGGGTCAAAACCCAGACGATCAAAATATGTATACCAGGCGCGCCCGGCAATCTCGGACAATACGCTGTAGCTCAGGGGGGTCAAAACGCCGCTGCAGAGCGGACGCAGGGATAAATTACTCCACACCGTGCGGCTGCCACTCGGCAGGCCATCGGAAAGCCGATAATCGTACAAGGGACACCTCGGTCAGCAAACTTGAATGTGTCGAATCGGGCTTATTGTCGCCAGAACAGCAGCGAGTGTCAATTATCAACGCTTAGCGACTCTCTTAGACGCCAGCCTGCAATGCTGCGGCCCGCCAGGTCGCCCAGCCAATTTACCCGCTCAAGTCGCCTGACGGCTAATAAAGTTGCTGGGCGTTTGCTTCCCAAGTACAATAGCGAAACGTTGATCGAGGAGGAATTATGACGGTACGACGCACTGCCGCAGATGGCAAACTCCCCGCCCCGGAACCCAGATTGGCGTCCCGGAGCCAGTTGCTGCCCAAGCCGGTTTTGGTTTTTGTGGATACCGATATTGTAAGCGGGCGTGATGAATTGGCGCGCGAGCAATTGCTCAACAACTTGCGCCGCTATCACACACCCGGGGTTTCACCGCTTTGGGTGCATTGGCAGCGCGAACGGTCGGATCTGCGTTTTGCCTGTACTGTGAGCGATCTGTCAGAGTTCAATGAGTTTATGCTGGATGTCGTGCGCTGTGTGGAAGGTGTGCGCGAGACGACGACGATCCTCAGCTTTGGCGGGCATATTGACACCGACGCGCTGCTCGAACTGGAGATGGAAGTCAGCCCGAACAGCCCGACCGTCGCCAGCAGCGTGATGATCGACGTGCAGGCCGGCGCGGATCGAGCTTGTTTTGATGCGTTGCTGGCGTTGCCCCCTCACCCCGACGTGCGCCGTGTTTGGCTGCTCAATTGTTATCACAGCAACGACGCGGACTTGATGATGTTGCTGCTGGGCAAAAATGAGGCCGCCATCACCGGCTATCTGATGAGCTGGATCCGCACCACGCCAGGTGTGATCGACACCGAAATGAGCAATATCCTCGATTGGCGCTGGATGGCCAGCCCGGATGATATTGTCGGTTTATGCGAACTCTTTTTCACCGATGAACGTGTCATCAGCCGCCGCGCTGGGGATAGGTAACACCGGGGGAACAGGCAGACAAGGAAACAGGCAGTAAGTAGCCCCTATCTCCCCGCTACCCCTAACTCCCCACTACGCTTCGAGTTCGCGCAACTGCCAACTTTGATCCCCCGGCCCATTCATGCGGTAATAGAAGGGATCATCCAAATTGATGGTGCCGCGGCGGACAGGCTGACCAGTCATGGCCGATTTGTAGAGGCTGGCGAGAAATTCGAGCGTCGGGCGCACATCCGGCCCGCTGACTGGTGGTCGCTCGCCTCGTTCGTAGGCATCCAACATTGCGCTCAATTGCGCGGTGTGCGAAGAGGGAATATCCTCGCCGATGGTCTGCCACTCGGCCAGATCGGCCTCGCTGGCGTTGCCCTTGGGCGATGAAAATTGCCAATGTTCGTTGCTGTAGCTGTAGAGATGGGTGAGCTCCACGGTGGCATTCTGGAAGTCAAAACGCAGATAGGACTCCTCGCGCGGGGACAAGGCACTGACGGTGATATTGGCCATCGCCCCGCTGGCAAAACGCACGCTCGCCATTGCTACATCTTCGACTTCGATTTCGCGATCCACCGTGCCGATCATGGCCCGCACTTCGATCCATTCGTCCATTAACCAGAGCAAAAAGTCGATGGTGTGAATGCCGTGGCCCATCACGGTGCCGCCCAGTTCGGTGGCCCATTTGCCGCGCCACGGAACTTCGTAGTAGGCGCGGGCGCGATACCAGGTGGTGAGTGAATTGACTACCAAGGGTTTGCCCAGTTTCCCTTGTTGAATCAAGTTCTTGAGGTGTTGGCCGCCCGACCCAAAGCGCCACTGAAAGACACTGGCGCAATAATTGCCCGTGCGTGCCTCCGCAGACTCGATCAGATCCATCTCGGCCAGTGAGGCGCAGAGCGGTTTCTCGCACAAGACCCATGCGCCTGCCTCCAAACAGAGGACGATCAACTCGCAGTGGGTGCCCGGCGGCGTGGCAATATGCACCAGGTGCGGGCGGGTTTGCGCCAACATTGTGGCAGCGTCAGTATAGCGGCCAGGGATCGAATAGGTTTCGCAGAATTGATCAACTCGCTCGGCGTCAATATCCACCGCGGCCACCACCTGCACCCGCGCCTGTTCATGCGCCAAAGCCCGCATGTGCGACTTCGCAATCCCGCCAGTCCCGATGATCGCGACTCGCAAACGTTCATTGCTCATTTTGGCTTGCCCCTGGATAAGATAAAATGAAGGCTGAAAAGAAGGTGGGTTTATTATACTCAAATTCGTTGCGTAGCCGAAAGTCATAACTCGCTATCGTGGCCCCGTGAAGCATCACGCATCACGGGGCGCGCATCACGCCATGCTATACTGGCCACAGAAAACTCCACACCCAATTGTGCAAAACGAAAGCAGCCGGAACATGAAAATTACCCAGATTCGTACCATCAACTTTACGACTTACCCGAATGTGACCTTTCTTGAATTGACCACCGACAGCGGGCTGGTGGGCTTGGGCGAAACCTATTACACCCCGCGTTCGGTCGCGGCTTACATCGAAGAAGTGCTCGCGCCGATGTTGCTCGACAGCGACCCATTGCAGATCGAACATTTCTGGCGGCGCGCGTATGATGGGTCGCACGTCTATGGCAACAAGGGGCTGGAGATGCGCTGCCTGGCCGCGGTCGACATCGCCTTGTGGGATCTTTTAGGGCAGCACGTTGGCCAACCGGTCTGGCAGGTTTTGGGCGGCACCAGCCACCCCGAGGGTGTACTGGTCTACAACACGTGCGCGCAAGCGGGCTATGCCCAGGGAACGCCGGGGGTACGCCGTCAGCAGCCTTACGCGGTGCCCAGCCAATATCGTGATTATGATGGCTGGCACACCGACGCCGGGGAGCTCGCCAAATCGCTGCTTTCAATGGGCATCAAAGCGATGAAGATTTGGCCCTTTGATCCTTTCGCGCTCACCAATCGCGGCCAGACCATCTCCTGGGCTGAGGTCGAACAAGGGTTGCGCCCGTGGCAGCAGATCCGCGACGCGGTGGGCATGGAGATGGATGTGATCCTCGAAGGGCATGGCTATTGGGCGTTGCAACCGGCGCGGCGCATTGCAGAGGCGCTCGAGCCCTACGCACCGGTCCTGCTCGAAGACTTGATGAAGCCCGACAATCCCCACACCTTGGCCAAGCTGCGCCAATCCACCCGCACACCCATCGTGGCCAGCGAGTTGCTGATGAATCGCTACGCGGTGCAAGAGATGATCCTGGCCGGCGCGTGCGACGTGGTTATGACCGACATTGCCTGGGCCGGTGGCATCACCGAATCGCGCAAGATTGCCAACCTGGCCGAGACGCACAACATGAGCGTGATCTTCCACGATTGCACCGGGCCGGTGACGCTGGCCGCGGCGCTGCACCTGGGCGCTCACTGCACCAATACATGGATGCAGGAGATTGTGCGAGATTTCACGCTGGGCTATTATCGCGAACTGGTGGATCATCCCTTCGAAGTCGAGCAGAGCCGCATGAAGCCACCCAGCCGGCCTGGGTTGGGCGTGGCCTTGCGCGCCGACGCGCTCGAACGCGGCGACTGTGTGATCCAAACGCTGAAGGTTTAGCGACGCCCCTGGGATTGCCGCTTTTGGGCGTTTGCATACTCGGTCAGTAAATTGCGAATCAAGCGTTGATAAGGCGTATGCAAACGTTGTGCCTGCGCCTTAAAAAACGAAACACTTTCAGCATCCAGTGTGATGGTGATCTTAACTTTTTGTGGTTGCTTAAAAACCAGCGCCTCTGGGCTGGGGAGCACATCTGGAATGACCGCAACTTCATCCAGTTCAGGCAATTCTGGGTTATCGGTATATTCTACCGTCTCCCAGGGTTGTTGATTCGTTACTTTGTTGGTCATAACGAGTCTCCTTTTTCACGATTTGTAAAGTAAAGTTGGCGAAATTTGCGCCAAAACCCTGCGCCAAAGATTCTGATCGTTGTGCCGCGCACGGTAAAACGGACGGTTACTAAACCTCCGGTAATCCGCCCAACACAAAAATACCGCATCTCTTGTGCCGTACTATGGCGCAGATCCTGCAAAATCAACCGGGCTGGGTCCGCAAAAGCAAATTGGGCATCTTCAAACGAGATTCCATGTTTGAGTTGATTTTCAAGATTCTTTTGCTCGTCCCACTCGAATGACGTTTGCATAGGCATATGATAATATAGTATGGCTAAAGCAGCAATATAAAATATGTGGCTGTTTTGTATGTATTCTGGAGCTTCTGATGAGTGATAATACCAAACGTTTTTCCAGCCGCGTGGATAATTACGTGCGCTATCGCCCCTCCTACCCGGCAGGTGTGCTCGAGACGTTGCGGCAGGAATGCGGGTTGACGCCCGCTCACGAGATCGCGGATATTGGCGCGGGCACCGGCTTGCTGAGCGAGCAATTTCTGCGCAATGGCAACCGTGTCTACGCGGTGGAACCGAACCGGGAGATGCGTCAGGCTGCCGAGCACTTATTGGGCGCTCAGCCCAATTTTGTCAGTGTGGATGGCACCGCGGAGGCCACAACCTTGGCGAATGCTGCGGTGGATTTTGTCTGCGCGGGGCAGGCGTTTCACTGGTTTGAACCGCAAGCAACCCGCCGCGAGTTTGCGCGTATTCTGCGGCCCGCGGGGTGGGTGGTGCTGGTGTGGAACTATCGGCGGATCGAAACCACGCCGATGATGCAAGCCTACGAGGCGATTGTCAAGCGCTATTCGGACGATTACGAGGATGTGTCGCATCATCGGCCCGACTATGATGATGCCAACGTGCGCGCCTTTTTTGGCCCGCGGGGCTGCGAATTGGCGATTCACCGCAACGCGCAACAGTTCGACTTTGCTGGTCTGCGCGGGCGGCTGCTCTCGTCCTCCTATGCACCGGAAGCCGACCATCCCAATCACGCGCCCATGCTGGCCGATCTACACGCGCTCTTCGAGCAGTATCAGCAGCAGGGACGTGTCACCTTTGAGTACGATACGAAGGTTTATTATGGATGGTTGACGACAGACGGTTGACGGTTGACGGTTGACGGTTGATGACAGACGATAGACGCATCACGCTTCCGCGACCCAGCTGACCGCATCCCCAACCTGGATGGTGCCGTTGTCGAGCACTTCGCCATAGGCACCGCCGCCCCAATTGGGGTACATGGCCGCGCGCAACCCGCTGTAAGCCGCTTCCATCTGTTCACAGGGCTTGGTCTCGCCATAGATGCGGATCCGCACCCGGCCAATCTGCAAGATGCGCTTGCGGCTGTTGACCAATGAAATCCCGCTGACCAGCAAATTGGCGCGGCGTGTCGTCGGCTCCAGATCCGCACCGACCTCCGCCATGATGCGCTGCCAATCCTCCCGATCCAGGATGGTCACCTGGCGTTTGCCCCCTTGATCGGCATTCCCCACCAGGCCGCGCCCAGCGACCAGCTCGGCGCGCTGCGCAGCATCCATCACGCTGCCATGGGCCCGCTTGATCCAGATGGCTTCTAACGTGCTTTCGCTCATATATCCTCTCGAATCAATGGGTAAACAGGTAGACAAGGACACAGAAGTCCGTCTACCTGTCTACCTGCACTATCAGAGCAGCTTCAGACAGACGGGCGTTGGCACGTCGGAAACTTGGCCGGTGGGCGTCAATTTGCCACTGTTTTGGTCGATGGTATAGGCCGCGACAGTGCTGGTGTTTTGATTGGCGGCCAGCAGCAAGGTGCCAGTCGGGTCGATGGCAAAATTGCGCGGGGTCTCGCCCTGGGTTGATTCGGTGCCCAGGAAGGTGAGTTTGCCCGTGCTTTCATCGATGGCATACATGGCAATGCTGTCGTGCCCCCGGTTTGAGCAGTAGATAAACTTGCCGCTTGGGTGAATGTGCAGATCCGCGGTGTGGCTGCGCCCGCTGAAACCTTCCGGCAGGGTCGAGATCGCCTGGATCTCGGTTAGGCTGCCGCTGGCTTCGTCGTAAGCAAAGACCACCACTTTGTTGCCAATTTCGAGATTGCAATAGGCAAATTTGCGGTTGGGGTGGAGGTCAAAATGGCGCGGGCCACCACCAGCCTCGGTCTGCACCCAGGGTTGTGTCCCCGGGGTTAATTTGCCATTGGTCGTGTCAAGCTGGTAGATCACCACCTTGTCCATGCCGAGGTCGGGCGCGTAGGCAAAGCGGTTGTCGGGCGAGATCACAAACGAATGGGCGTGCGGCCCTTCCTGGCGCTGCGGATTGACACTCGACCCGGCGTGCTGCTTGAAGTCACTCGCTTCACCCAGGCTGCCGTCCGCCTGGATCGGGTGGACGATCACGCTGCCGCTGTTGTAATTGGCGGTCAGCACCCATTTGCCCGTCGCGTCGACGGTGGCATAGCACGGGCCAGCGCCACCGGTTGATTGGGTGTTCAGATAGGTCAGCGCGCCGCTTTGGCGATCCACCGCATAGGCGGCCACCCCGCCACCACTATTGCCACTCTCGTCGATCACCTCGCTGACCGCGTAGAGGTAACGACCTTGCGGGTCGAGCGTGACAAACGAAGGATTGACGATCCCCGTAGCAACGCTCAACTTGGTCATCGCGCCGGTTTGGCCATCCACCCGATAGGTGTAAATCCCTTCGGCCTTGCCATCCACATGACCCATGCGGCCCGTGTAGGTGCCAACAAAAACCAAATAATCTTTCGACATGGTTTCTCCTTGATTGAGTACAACAGAAAAAGATTAGACTTCCTGGTAATGCAAACGCAAATGGTGGATCGCTTCACGGAGGGTGGCAAAACGGCTCGTTGCCACCAGGCCCAGGGCGAGCAATCCCAACATGGTATCCTCACTGGATGGACAGAGGCGTGTCTCCACGCCAAATTGGCGCTGGATCAACGTGCGCAATACCGGGATCTTCTGCGCCAACCCCCCGGAAAAGACAATCTGCCGCCACGTTTGGTCGGGGGAAAGCCGCTGCGCCGCTGCTGCATAATTTTCGGCCATGTGCTGAAAGGCCGCGTGAAAGAGATGGCCCACGGTGAGGTTGTGCTCGTGGATGTTGCCAATCTGCCCCTGCTGACCGGCCACGCTGGCAAAGAAAGCGAG
Organism: uncultured Caldilineaceae bacterium; assembly: GCA_964541665.1. GTDB lineage: Bacteria > Chloroflexota > Anaerolineae > Caldilineales > Caldilineaceae > CFX5. The sequence continues at coordinate 166,902 of CAZIRP010000004.1, forward strand.
ATTCACCGTGAGGTCGGTCTGTTGCACAGCCGCGGCCGCATCCGCAATGGTCGACCACGGATCATCAAGGGTGATGCCCTGGCTGTGCGCCAATTCGCTGAGCAACCTGACCAAATGATTGAGCGCTCGCCCCGCGGGAATCCCGGTGATGGTGTTCAGAAAGTGGCCGTCGAAAAAGGGCCGTGTCTGATAATCCCCCAAGCGCAGGCTGGTTGTGACCATGCTCGCTTGTGAACCGGTTGAGATGTTGAGCGACAGATCGTCCGGGGTCAAGAGCGCTCCAACCAGGGCACACTGATGATCCCCAATTGGTGTGTAGCAGGGCAACGCCTGGCCATTCATCTGCAAAGTACCGACCTGCGCGCCAAAGGGTCGAATTGTCGGCCAGTTCAGCTCGCCCAAGCCCAGGCGGCGGATCAGATCCCAGTGCCAATCTCCGGTGGTGAGGTCGAAGGCACAATGGGCCGCCGCGCCCGTCGCGTCGATGCTGGGCTCGGCGTGGCAGAGATGGGCGAGCACAAAGTCGGCCAGCCCGACCGGGTAGACTGGCTCCGTGGGCAATTGACCATGCTGAGCCAGCCAGTAGAGATAGGCCAACGGGCGGCTGGGCTGCAATTCATTCCCCAGAGTGCGCTGCTCGTCGTCGCTCAGCTGGGCCGCGATGGCTGCCAGATAGGTGTTGCCCTGCGCGGTTTTGGTCAGGCTGCGCTGGTCTTGCCAGTTGATGAAATTTGAACGCGCGTCACCCGTGGCTGTGCAGAGCACCAATCCGTGCATTTGGGTACACCAGACAATCCCGGCTGCGTCGGGCGTGATGGTCAATAACTCGCCCAGCAAGGTGCGCACTGCCGCGACCACCGCGGCTGGATCGACTTCGTAGAAAAGCTGCGGCAATCCGCTGAGGGGGGCCGGAAAAGGCTGGCGACGAATCGAGCCGATCTGCAAGGTTTCCAGATCGAGCACGCTCCCTTTGATGAATGTGGTGCCAAGATCAAGCGCCAGCAGCTTCATGATGCAGACTCGGTGGGTTGCTTCTTGGACCGGAGTTCGACAATACAGCCGAGCAATTCTTGTGTGTCCAGGTAGCTCCAGATTGCGCCGGGGCGCAGGGTGGAGCCGCCGCTCTGCAGAACTTTGGCGCCGACGCCCTGGGCTAGCGCCTCGGGATCATCTACTTCGAAGAGAATATGGTGCAGGCCCTCGCCATGTTCGGCCAAAAAATCGGCATAGATATTCGGGCCTTCGAGCGGCTCGATAAATTCGATCTGCACCGGGCCGGTTTCGATAAAGACCAGGCGCATCCGAAAATCCGCGGGTTGGCCATGATAGGTGCGCGTCGCTTCGAGGTTGAGCCCCGGCGGCGGCCAATCGACAATGCGGGCTGGTTCAAGCTGAAAACGCTCTACCCAGGCTTGCGCCGTAGCAGCCGCATCTCGCACCACAATGCCAACTTGTACCATGGGCCCCAAATCGAGGCGAGCAACATCCTTCATCTGCGCTGACTCCAAAGTGTGTGAACAACTGGTCAAAAAGCTGGGGATGGCGGGTCTATTGTAACAAAAAGACCGGTGTAAGGGAAAGATGCGGGATGATAGGACTGGGGACGGGCGCTGATACGTGATCTACCCACCCCCGTCCACCGTCCACCGTCCACCGTCCCCCGTCCACCGTCCATCGCTAAAACTGCGCCTTTGTGGATTCGCCGCGGCGGGGCTATAATTTTATGGCTCTGATCCACATCGGAGCCACTGAGATAATCAGCTTCAATGACAATCGTCCAACTGCTGAGCGCATACAGCAATCATTTGGGTATCCATAGCGTATGCTGATTGTTCAGATTTGGCAGATCAAACTGCAAAGTCTGGGGATGCGTTTGTGGAGGAATTTCTGGATTCTGCTCGGCGCACCCTGAGATTTGGCGATTGGCACTTTTGAAGAATCAAGGCCAGCGAGGAGACGAGCATGGAATTGTATCGCGTCAAGCCGGGGCAACCGGTGAATCTGGCTGAATGGGACACGCGCGACAAAGGCGATTTTGCCGACAAAGCCGCGGGGAAAAAGGCCCTCAAACCGTTGAACAAACAGCTGGAATCGTTGCAGGAATTGCTCTATGCCGAGCAAAAACAGCGCGTACTGATCGTGTTGCAGGCGATGGACACCGGCGGCAAAGATGGCACGATCCGCCATGTTTTCGACGGGGCCAATCCCCAGGGCGTGAAGGTGGCATCCTTTAAGGTGCCCACACCAGAAGAATTGAGCCATGATTATCTCTGGCGCGTGCATAAACAGACGCCTGGCCGCGGCGAGATCGTCATCTTCAATCGCAGCCATTACGAAGATGTGCTGGTGGTGCGTGTCCACAATCTGGTGCCGGAGACGACATGGCGCAAACGCTACGCACAGATCAACGCCTTTGAGCAGTTGCTCGCCGAAGAGGGCACGACCATCCTCAAATTTTTCTTGTATATCTCCAAAGCGGAGCAAAAAGAACGGCTGCAAGATCGGGTGGATGAGCCGGACAAACGCTGGAAGTTCTCCCTGGGCGATCTGGCCGAGCGCGCCCGCTGGGGCGAGTATATGGCCGCGTACGAAGAGGCCCTCAGCCAGACCAGCACCGAATGGGCCCCGTGGTATATTGTGCCAGCCGACCGCAAATGGTTCCGCAACTGGCTGGTCTCGCAGATCATTGTGGAGCGGCTGAATGGGCTGCAAATGAGCTATCCGCAACCGGAAACCGATCTGACCGATGTCGTGATCGAGGATTGACGGTTGCGATGCTGCTAGAAAATCTATCCCCAGATTTCACAGATGAACATAAGAGATCTGCGCTAAATCTGGGGAATCTGCCCGCTTTTAGATCGTGCTTAACCGACCATTTCAAATCAGAAAGTATGTCAGGAAAATGAGTGAAACGACCGAGTCTCTTGATCGCGTGTTGGTAATCGCGGCCCATCCCGACGACCCCGAATTTGGCGCAGGGGCCACCATTGCCAAATGGGCATTGGCGGGCAAGGAGATCACCTATCTCTTGCTGACCAGTGGCGACAAAGGCAGCCACGACCCCAACATGCGCCCCGGCCAGTTGGCGACGATGCGCGAGAGCGAACAGCGCGCGGCCGCCCAGGCGCTGGGCGTCAAAGAAGTGATCTTTCTGCGCCACCCCGATGGTGTGCTGGAATATAATGTCGAATTGCGCCGCCAGGTGACGCACATTATCCGCAAGCTGAAGCCCCACATTGTGATGGCGATTGACCCGTGGCGCCATTATCAGTTGCACCCCGATCACCGGGCCGCGGGCTTTGCCGCGCTGGATGCGGCCTGGTCCGCACGCGAGTGGCACATCTTTGGCGAACAATTGGTGGGCGATGAAGAGCCCTGGCGGATCAAAGAGATCTATCTCTTTTGGACGGAAAATGCCGATCACTTTGAAGATGTGACCGAGACCATCGGCCAGCGCGTCGCGGCCCTCATCCATCACGCCAGCCAGGTGGGCACCGACCACCAAAGGCTCGACGAGCGGATGCGCGAACGGCTGCGCCAGGTCGGCGAAAAGTACAATTGTGAGTACGCCGAAGAATTTAAGTTGATCAAATTTTCCTGAGCAAACCAAAAAAAGTGCTTAGGAACCGCAGATTGTAGAGATTATGCAGATTTTTGCTCTTCATCAACGCAATTTTGAGGGTTCGCAATACCATGCAAATCTCTAATTTTCAGCATCCGGTGACTTCTGGAATCGACAAGGAGCGTTGTGGGCAGTAATTTCGCAGTTGCTCAACAATTTACCACCCAGGCCAACGTGCAGAGCGTGGTCAGTTATGGCGCGGGCAATGTCAATGATACCTATCTGGTGACGCTTTCTGCCATCGACCCCGCAATTGGGAACGATCGATTTGTGTTGCAGCGGATCAATCAACGGGTCTTTCCCCAGCCCGAACTGATTCTGGTCAATATGCGCATCTTTACCGATACCATGCGCCAGCAATTGCGCCAGGAGGGAGCCTCCAACGGGCGTCGTTGGGAAGTGCCACTGGTGCTCACAACCCGCAGCGGGCAGGATTATTGGCTGGATGAAGCGGGCGGTTTCTGGCGCGCGATCAGCCTGATCGAACACGCCAAAACCTATGGGCAGATCCGCAACGCTGCGCACGCTTACGAATCGGGGTATGCGTTGGGGCGCTTCCACCGCCTGATCAGCGGCCTGGACCCGGCCCGCCTGCACGATACGTTGCCCGGTTTCCACATTACGCCCGGCTATCTGGCCCAGTATGATCAAGTGCTGGCCAGCTATCAACGGCCCGATGGTGCAATTGGGGCGGCGGTGGCAGCCGCGGAACAATTTGTGGCCCAGCGCCGCGAATTGGCGACTGTGCTGGAGCGCGCCAAAGATGAAGGCCATTTGCCATTGCGTACTATGCATGGCGACCCGAAAGTCGATAACATTCTGATCGACGAAGCAACAGATCGGGCAGTCAGCATCGTTGATCTGGATACGGTCAAGCCGGGCCTGGTGCATTACGATATCGGCGATTGTCTGCGCTCGTGCTGCAACCCGGCTGGGGAAGAGACGACTGATCTCAGCACGGTGGACTTTGATCTCGACCTCTGTCGTCAGATTCTACAGGGGTACCTGAGCGAGGCTGCGGGCTTTTTCACCCCGGCAGATTATGCCTATATCTACGACTCGATCCGGCTGATCACCTTTGAGTTGGGGCTGCGCTTTTTTACCGATTACCTGGCGGGGAATGTCTACTTCAAGGTCAGGCACGCTGAACACAATCTGCACCGGGCGCAAGTTCAATTCCGCCTGGTGGAGCGGATCGAAGCCAACGAACAGCACATTCGCCAAATTATCCGTGAATTTGAGTGAGCCAACCGTGAAATATGATGCGTGCCTTGTGCCCCATCATGTTTCACCATTCACGGCTTACGCATCGCGGTTGAGAATCCAGCGTTCGAGCGCAACAGCCGCGCCATCCTCGCTGATCGACGGGGCGATCCACTTCGCCACTTGTTTTGCGCCCGGCGTGGCATTGCCCATGGCAACGCCAAAGCCAACCGCCTGCAGCAGCGGAATATCGTTGTCATTGTCCCCAATCGCCATGACCCGCTGTGGGTCGATCCCCAAGTGTTGACAGAGCAAGTGCACGCCGCGGCCTTTGTCGATGCCCGGCGCCGTCCCTTCGACCAATCGTTGATGGGTGCGCGTGATCGTCAGAACATCTCCGAAGCGCGTTTGCAGGGGCGGCAGCAGGTCGGGTTCGTGGTGCGGATCGTTGTCGATGATGAACTTGAGCGGTGGCAGCGCATCGTCCGCTTGCAGCAGCGGCGCAAACGTGGGCTGTAAAGCGCGGGGCGCGCCAAAGACATGCTCGTGAAAGTCCAGATTGGCCGGGTCCACCGCAAAACGGTTTTGATAAAGCTGCAAACCCCGTTCCGCCTCATTAAAATAAAAGACCGTGGTCGGCTGCGCATCGTCGATCCACGCCGCGACTGCACGCGCCGCGGCGAGCGGCATAGTCACTTCGCTGACGATCTGCCCGGTGACCGGGTCGCCAATCACGGCACCCTGGGTGGTGATCGCGGGCACGGTTAAGTTGAGTACCCCGGCCAGATGCTGCTGAATATAGTCGAGGGTGCGGCCACTGCCAATCGTTACGGGGATGCCCGCGGCCTGCACCGCGGCAATGGTCTGGCGCACGCGTGGGCTGATCCCCCCGGCATGGTAGAGATCGAGGATCGTGCCATCGAGATCCAGAATGACAAGGTCAAAAGGTCGTTTTTGGGTCATGGTGGGTTGTGGAATGCTGATTGCGGGTCCCGAATTCAGGACAGAATTTATAGCGCGATGATCACCAACCGATCATGGCCTTGATAATCCTGGCGCAGGCGGATGCCAAACGCGTTGGGGAAGAGGGTTTGGGCCAGTTCCATCACCAGTTCGCCCTGATCATGGCCGATTTCCAGAAAGATCAAGCCGTGCGGGTTGAGGTGGCGGGGCGCTTGCTGTAATAAGCGGGTGATCGCGTCCAAGCCTTCGGGGCCAGCTTCCAGCGCCAGTTGCGGCTCATAATCGCGCACATCGCTCATCAATTGCTGATAGGCATCGCTGCGGATATAGGGCAAATTGGCAACGATCATGTCGATCCTGGTGATCGATTCATGCCCATTGCGGGCGTACAAGGGGGCAAGCAGATCGCCCTGGAGAAGCGTGATCTGCCCCTGGCTATCCAATCGTTCGACATTGCCCCGAGCGACCGCTAACGCATCTGCGCTGAGATCGATGGCGAAGATCTGGGCGGTGGGGCAATTGAGCGCGATGGCCAAGGCAATGGCGCCGCTGCCCGTCCCCACATCGGCCACGACTACTGGCTGCTCTTCGCGCATGGTGATGTAGTCGATCACCGCATCGACCAGGAGTTCGGTCTCCGGGCGGGGAATCAGCACACGCTGATCGACCGCAATATCCAGCCCATAGAATTCACGCTTCCCGACCAAATAGGCAACGGGCTCGTGCTGCATCCGCCGGTTGATCAAATCGGTGATGGCGGTGGCCTCGGCCTCGCTCAGCTCGTATTCATGATGCGCAAAGAGCCAGGTGCGTTCCACCTGAAGGGCAAAGGCGATGATCACCTGCGCGTCCAGGTGGGGCGTATCACAGCCTGCCTCTTCCAGACGCTGGCGGGCTGCAATCAGCGCCCGCCCGACTGTTGTGCCGGCCATCAGTCGCCAGATCAATTGGGGCAAAGGCAATTGTGGTACAGATGACGAGGATTTGATCACCATAGCTGTGTGGACCGCCACGCTCACGCTTCTTCATTCAGCGCTTGGAGGCGCTCGGCCTGATCACTCTGAGCCAATGCTTCAATGAATTGATCGATCTCGCCATTCATCACCGCGTCTAATTGATGCACGGTTAAATTGATGCGGTGATCGGTCACGCGGTTTTGCGGGAAGTTATAGGTGCGGATCTTTTCGCTGCGGTCGCCAGAGCGAACCTGGCTCTTGCGCGCCGCGCCCATCTCTTCGAATTGGCGCTGTTGTTCGGCGTCGTAGAGACGCGTGCGGAGGATGCGCAAGGCTTTGGCGCGGTTTTGCAACTGGCTGCGCTCATCCTGACATTCGATCACAATCCCTGTGGGGATGTGGGTCAACCGGACAGCCGAGTCGGTGGTGTTGACGCCCTGCCCACCAGGCCCGCTGGCGCGAAAGACATCAATGCGAATGTCGCTCTCGTTGACTTGCACTTCGATCTCGTCGGCTTCGGGCAACACAGCAACCGTGGCCGCGCTGGTATGGATGCGCCCCTGGCTCTCGGTCACCGGCACACGTTGCACCCGATGCACGCCCGATTCGTATTTGAGGCGGCTATAGGCCCCTTTGCCCCGAATGCTAAAGATCACTTCTTTCAGCCCGCGCAATCCTGTCTCATTTTTGCTCAATTCTTCGACCTTGAGCCGATTCTCTTCTGACCAACGCAAATACATCCGATAAAGTTCACCCGCAAAGAGGCTGGCTTCCTCGCCACCGGTGCCCGCGCGAATTTCGACAATGACATTTTTGTCATCTTTGGGGTCTTTGGGGAGCAGTAATTGCTTGATCGTCTGCTCCAATTGGTCGTGTTCCTGGCTGAGCGCTTCGTTTTCCTGCTCGGCCAGCGCCACCATTTCGGGATCGCCATCGTCCAGCAGGGCCTGGTTATCGAGCAGTTGCTGCTCAATCGCTTTCACCCGTCGATAGGTTGTGACGATCTCTTCAAGCTCGGTGCGCTCCTGAGCCAACTCGTTGAAGCGGCTAAAATCGGCGATCACAGCTGGATCGGCCATTTGTTGTTCGATCTCGTCATAATGTGCGACGATCTTATCGAGTTTTTCGTTTAAATTAACCATAACTTATTAATCCGTAAAGATAGGCAAGTGGCCGAGCGAGATGACATGGGGCCAGTCGCTTGGGTCGCCCTCAGTGAAGACGGCTACCTCGCCCACGACCTCGGCCTGGGCCGCGGCCATCAACAGGTGCAAGGCTTTGAGCGTGCTGCCGGTGCTGATCACATCATCGACCAGGACAACCCGCTTGCCCTCCACCAGGTGGCGATCTTTGCCATCCAGATAGAGGGTCTGCGGCGCGCCGGTGGTGATGCTCACGACCTCGGCTTCCAGACAATTGGCCATATAGGGTTTGCGCACCTTGCGCGCCACCGCATAAGGCAGCCCGCTGCGTATCGACAGGGCATGACCGAGCGGCACCGCTTTGACCTCGGGCACAATCAGCGTATCGGCAACGTCGGGGAGGCGCGGGGCCAGCCGGTCGGCAGCCGCCTCCACAATTTCGGTGTCCCCCAACATATTGAAGATTGCGATCTTGACCCCAGGAGCTACCTGAAAGATCGGAAACGAGCGAGTCAACTCGCCAATTTGCACCTGATGCACACGGCCGTCGTAGCCCATCCACTCTGCTCCTGCACTAACAAAAACCAGCCGTAGCCACTGCACAACCTGTGAGTGCTACGAACTGAAATGGTTCATGATGATTCAATTACAGCAGTTCATTATACCACAGGAATGAACAAAGTTTGAAAGCATCAAAGCCCCTGGCTTACCATTTGCGCGTACCGGCCAAAGACCGCCACCTCACTGGCTAGATGAATACGTTCGCGGACAAATCGCACCTGATGGCAATCCACTATCAGCAATCGCGCGAGTTATGCTAGAATAGCCGCTTATGCGTGGCCTTCTTCAGCGGCATCAACCCTTTCTGGTCCTGTTTTTCCTCTTTGCCACCTTTCGGCTGATGGCGATTCTTTTACTGCGCCCAGGGGGCGACCTGGCCTATATTAGCGACTATGAGGTCTACAGGACGTGGGGCCAACTCGGGCCGATGGGCTATCGCACCTTTGTGGATACCTGGTCCGTCTACCCGCCCCTCTTCCCCGCGTTGATGTTGCCTCTGTTCGAGTGGGCGAGCCGCATTCCGCCGTGGGTCGAACCGGGCCTCTTTTTTAACCTGTTCTTTGGCTTCGAAATGCTCGGCTTTGAGTGCGGCGTCTTTGTGCTGATCTACCGCCTGGCCCACAGGCTCGCCCCCGACTCGGCCTCCAACCCGCCCTTGTTGACCCCAGTGTCCGCGCCGGTCATCTATGCCTTGCTGTTTACGCCATTCTATACCCTGCTGGGCTGGTTCGAAGCGATGCCGCTCTTTTTCTTGCTGCTCGCGTTGGATCGGCTCCTGGCCGCGCCACGCGGCTGGATCGCCAGCGCGGTTGCTGTGGGGCTGGGCTTTCTCACCAAGCTGGTACCGCTGATCTTGGTGCCGGTGGCGATCCGCTGGCTGGGGGGCAAGTTGAGCTGGTCTGCCGCGCGCCGCGAGTGGTTCAATCCGCGCTCGCCGGGCAATCTGTTGCGCCCCACGCTCTACACATTGATCTTTCTGGGGATGGTCGGCGGCCTGGGTTATTGGCTGGTGGGGGGCAATCTCGCCCTGGCATTCAGCAGTCTGCAAGCCAACACCATCCGCCCGCCGTGGCAAAATCTCTGGGCCATTCTGGAGGGCTATTACACCTACGGCATCGTGCCGGACATCCGCAACCTCGGCAGCCTGCAGCAAGCGCAGTGGGAGAGTCGCCTGCCGTGGGGCGCGATCACCCTCGGCTTTGGGGTGGTCTATCTCTGGCTCTACACCCGCCCGTATGATTGGTCGCAGCCGCGCACACCGATCACCTTTACCGGCATCAGCATCATCTGGCTCTTTTTGTATAGCAAAGGGTGGAGTCCCCAGTTTCTACTCTGGATTCTCGCTTTTCTGGTGTTGCTGCAACCTACCTGGCGCGGCATCCTCTTTGCCACCTTTCTGACCCTGATCAACATCGTCGAGTCCGCGATCTATCTGGTGCTCCTGCCCGATCAACACTGGCTGCTGATTGGCACGGTGCTGACGCGCACGCTGTTGCTGCTCTTGCTGATGGCCGAATGGCTCGGGCAGATCTGGCCGACTGTGGTGCATGGGCAGCGGCTCCAGCGCATCAGCCAGCGCTTCGCCACTGGGGTGATGGTGCTGGCGCTGATCAGCCTGATCGCCGCGACGCCGCGCATGGCCCAGGCGTACACGGCGCGGCGGTGGGCCGAGCATCCCTGTCAGGCGACGATCACCTATCTGCAAGCCAATACCACCGCGCCCAATCGATTGATCGTCACCGACCAGATTGAACTGTGGCAGCAGCTTTACCCCTGGCTGCGGCAGGATTACACTTTGCGCGTGGTCGATGGCTACAACACGCTGGATCGGCCCTGGCCCGAGGTGGCGGCTGAACGGCTTGTGGACTTTGTGGGCCAGCGCGAATTCTGGTGGGTAGACCAGCCCGATCTGCCCCCCAGCCCGAGCGAGTTGTCGCCAGTGCCCGGCACGCTGCTGGACGCGCAGACCCTGGGCGCTTGCACGATCGAGCGCCGAATCCAGTTAGCCGCGATGCCGCTGGCGGTGGCGCGCCCCGCGGCGGATGAGCAGATCGCGCTACGCGCGGCGGATTGGGGCACCGCACAAGTGGGCGCTGATTTTGATTTGGTGCTATACTGGCAGGCTGCAACCGCGGTGACAGGGCGCTATACGGTCTTTACCCAGTTGCTGAACGAGGTTGGCCAGGTGGTTGCTCAGCAGGATAATCTGCCGGTGGGGGGGCTGGCCCCAACCGACCTCTGGCAACCCGAGACGCTGATCCGCGACCCCTATCGGTTGGCTCTCCCGCCCGACCTGCCCCCCGGTGCCTATCGGCTGATCGTCGGGATGTACAACGAAGCGGGGCGGCTGACCTGGCAAACATCCGCGGGGCAAGGCACCGACCATGTGGCGTTCGATGTCCAGGTGACCGCTGATTGATGAGCAGTCAATGATTGATGGTTATGGCTGAAATTTCTGCACGGGATCGTACTATCGCCTTTTTGATCTTTGGCGTTTTGCTGGCCTGTTATCTTTTTACCTTCACCGGGGTGATCGATAGCAGCGACGGGCTGAGTATGTTCGCCACCGTGGAGAGCATGGTCCGCCGCGGCGAGTTGGACAGCAACCAATTGCTGTGGATGGGGCTCCAGCAGGGCAGCTTTGGCCCCGACGGCGAATTGTACAGCCGCAAAGGCATCGGCATGGCGCTGTTGGCCTATCCGCTGGTGCGGCTGGCACAAACCTGGTCGGCGTTGGGATTGGTGCAAGCCGCGCTCTTGTTGAATCCCCTCCTGACCGCGTTCACCGGCGCGCTGATCTACCGGACGGGGCGGCGGCTCGGCTGGGCCCAATCTACCGCGACGGCCACGGCCTTGATCTTTGGCCTGGCGACGCTTGCCTGGCCCTACACGCAGGGCTTCTTCAGCGACCCGGTCTGTGGGTGGGGCCTATTTGCTGCGCTCTACTCGCTGGTGGCCCATCAGCAAACTGGGCGCAAACGCTATCTGCTGGCGGGGGGCGTGGCCTGGGGCATTGCGTATCTGGCCCGCACGATCAACCTGATGACGTTGCCGATCTTCCTGCTGGTGTTGGTCTATAATCTGAGCGAGCGCGAGCGCGGCAATGCCATCCGGCCCGGTTGGTATGCCTTTGTGGAGCGCCACTGGCGACCGTTGGTCACATTCCTGGTGCCGATCGTGTTAGCTGGTCTGCTCTCATTGTGGTGGAATTGGGCGCGCTATGGCAATCTCTTTGATAGCGGCTATGTCGAGTCCGAAAACTTTAGCGGCAATTGGCTCGCCGGGCTTTATGGCTTGTTGCTCGGTCCGGCGCGCGGCTTTTTCTGGTATAGCCCCAGTCTGTTGCTGATCTTTCCAGCCTTGCCCTGGTTTTGGCGGCAAGCCCGTTGGCTGCTGGTGACGATTCTGGCGCTAACCGCTCTCTATGTGCTGGTTTATGCCAAATGGTATATGTGGCACGGTGGCTACAGTTGGGGCCCCCGCTTTTTGGTGCCATTACTGCCGCTCCTGGCGCTGTTGGTTGGCCCCACCTGGGAACGAGCTGTCCAACAGCGAAGCTGGGGGTGGCTTGGCTCCAGCTGCGCGTGGCTCTTGCTTGCCATCGCGGTCGGCGTGCAATTCCTGGGCATGTTGGTCCCCTTCAACCTGGTACAGGAATGGCTGGCCACAAATTATCAACCGCTTTTTGCCCCCGAAACGTTTCTGGCCATTGCGCTGTCGCCGCTGGTGTTGCAGTGGCAATATCTGTGCCCCGACTTGATCCAACTGGCCTGGTGGCAAGGCGGGGTGATCGACTGGGCAGCCTTGCTGGCTACGCTCGCAAGCGCGCTGCTGGGGGTGATCCTGCTGGCGCGGATGTTGCGCACCCTGTCAGCGGCCGCCGAATCTCCCGCCGAGCGCTCGCAGGCCAATTGGCTCTATGGAATTTTTCTCTGCGGCATTGCCATTGCCCTGTTGGTGCGCTATCAATATGTCCTGACCGCCACCGAACATCACGCCGTGGCCCAGCAGATCGCCGCGCTGGAGCAGGCCGACGATGCAATCTTGCTGTTGCAGCCAAACCAGACGCAGCAATTTGCCAATGTCTACCATGGCAAGCTGCCAACTTATGGCTTTTCGCCCACTGGTATGCTTGATGCCAGCGATCAGGCGTGGCTGACGGAACTTGAACAGCGGCATACTCGTCTGTGGGTCATTCCCAACGAAACGTTACCCGAACAATCGGGGTGGGAGCGGGCGCTGCGCACGAGTGATTTCTTGCTCTACGAAACCCGCCTGCCCGATGTGGATGGGAAGCGCCTGGCACTCTATGCCTCGGCGCGCCAGGCTTCTCTGGTCGAAAGCGGCCTGGGCACGATCTTTGGCGACCCTGCCCAGGCCCCGCTCGGCGTCAGCGAAGCCAATGGCTGGATCCGGCTGAATGGCTATGGCCTGACCATTGAAAGTAAGCCCGGTGGGGTGATCTTACTGGCCCTGCGCTGGTCGAGTTTGCAGCGCGTGGACCAGGACTATCACGTCTTTGTGCATCTGGTGGATCCCCACGATGAGAAGATTGCCCAGCGTGATGGCCAACCGGTGCAATGGCTGCGGCCAACCAGCAGTTGGCAACCCGGAGAGGAAATTATCGATCATTACGGTTTGTTGCTCCCCCCTAATCTCCCGCTTGGTGAATATCGGATCGTCGTTGGCCTGTACGATCCGGTGAGCGGTCAGCGCTTACCAATCAGCGCCGGGTTGGGGGATTATGCGATTGAGCTTCGTCCGATTTCAATTACACGTGGATAAATAAGCATGATTTGGAAAAAACATAAACTGTTTCGCACCTTTTGTTGGGTAGTTGTGGTTCCGCTCTTGTTGATGGCCTGTGGGGATCCAGAGCCGACCCCCACGCCGACGCAAACGCCCCTGCCGCCAACCGCCACCGAAGCGCCTGCGGCCGCGGTCGAGCCGGAATCGCCAGTAGCCACGCCGACCCCGGCTGCTGATTCGCCGCTGCTCCCCGAACCGACGCCCGCGCCGCCACTCACCGAAACCGTTAGCCTGGCCGAGTATCCGCCATTGGTGCCGGCTGTGCCTGGGACGGTCACCGTTGCCAGCGCCGCAGAACGAGCCGCGGATGGCACCTGCATCATCCAGCCCGACCTCGATCTGGCCGGTTATCCCGATCTGGAAGCCGAGATGGGCTGTGCGGTGGAGCCCGCGCGCTTTGATGATGTGGGCATCAATGAGTTTGGCCCAGGGCCCGAGATCGACCGCTTTATGCTCTGGTTGAGCAACGAGGCACAAATCTATGTGCTGCGGCCCGATCATCGCTGGGAAGTCTATGTCGATAGCTGGAGCGAAGACCAGCCAACCTATTCGTGCAACCCGCTGGGGGTGGCGGAAGATTCCCCACCGTTGCCGCGGCGTGGCTTTAGCAAGATCTGGTGCTCGGTCGAGGGCCTGGCCGAGATCATGGGCACAGTGCCGCGTGAAGAGCGGCTCTGCCAGCACGCGGTGATCCAGCAATTCGAGCGCGGGCGCTTGCTGGGCTGCTATGAGGATGCGACTATCCGTTACATTCGCCTGCTCGACAACAACACGTGGGATACAATCCTGACCCGCTAGGCGGGGTGGAAAAGCTGCAATGCGTGTGATTACAGGAAGTGCCAAAGGCCGCCGGTTGTTGATGGTGCCGGGCGGGGGAACCCGGGCGATCACCGACCGCGCCAAAAGCGCGCTCTTTAGCATCCTCCACGACTGGATCGAAGGCGCGCGCGTGCTGGATCTATTTGGCGGCACCGGCGCGGTTGGGATCGAGTTCTTGAGCCGCGGGGCCGACTTTGCGCAATTTTTGGATCTGAATCGGCGTGCAGTCGAGACGATCTGGGCGAATCTGCGCCATTGTGGGCTGAGCGAGCAGGCAGCCGTCCAGCAGGGAGATAGCTTTCTCTTTTTGGAGCGCTACCGCGGTGAGCCATTCGATTTTATCTACATTGCGCCGCCGCAATACAAGCAGCTATGGCAAAAAGCCCTGCAACTCGTGGATCAGCGGCCCGAACTGCTGACCTCCCACGGTTCGGTGATCGTGCAGATCCACCCCAAAGAAGTTACGCCGCTCGAATTGCACTATCTGGAAGAGTACGACCGGCGCCAGTATGGCTCGGTGATGTTGATCTTTTACGCGCCGGCCGAGGCACTTGCTGAGGAAGAAAGGTAACCAAACTGGCGAGCAGGCAGGGCTGTGTTCTGGGGAGATATAAAAAATAAGGGTGACGCAAAATCAGTTGCGTCACCCTTATTTTTTATCGATTGTTGGAGACCAGGGTCCGAGTTATTCGGCTACCGAGATGTAGACGATCTGCCCGGCTTCTGCATCATCCGCAACGGCCACGGTGGCTTCGGCTTCGCTGGTCAGCGTGTAGCCTGCGGCATCTTCTACCGAAACCACATAATCACCACTGCTCAATTCGCCGAACAGAACGCCCGTCTCTGTGCTCGACGCGCTGGCCACTGCCGGGCCATCGCTGGCAAAGAGGGCAACTGTGGCCCCAGACACGACGCTCTCGTCCGCATCGAATGTGCCGTTGCCATTCGCATCCACGAAGAGCAGCACATTGATGGCATCCGCGGGCACTTCCTCGCTGCTGAGGATGGTCGGGACGAACAATTCAGCTGCGGCTGGTTCAGCGGCAACTGCTTCCGGGGCAGCTGCTTCAGGGGCGGCCGCAGGGGCTTCTGTCGCTTCGTCGGTCAGGCCCTGCATCTCGCTCATCGCCTGACCCAGCGCGCCCATGAAGAGATCAAACTGTTGGCGGGTGACATCCAATTCGGTGACCACCGTGCTCAGGCTGGCAAGGTTGGCATCCTGATTAGACATCTCGGCGCGCAGCGCGCTTTCCACCGAGTTTAATTGATCAGAGACAGCTTGCGCTTGTTGGCTGACCAGATCCACATTCGTGCTGACAGCCCCAACATTGTCATTGACTCGCTCCAAGGTGGCTTCGAAGACAGTCAATCGTTCGCCCCCGCTGAAGCTCAGGGTTCCGCCATTGATCAGCGCCAGAATCAGCAAAGTCAACAACATCCCCAAAACTGCACCACCAATGGCCGCCAGAAACATCGACAATGAATCATGGCTGACGGCTCGATACGCCAACTCTGGGGCTTCTTCGCGTCGTTCGACTGGTTTGCTAATATCTAACGATTCTTGGTGAACGCTCATAATACTCCTTCCGTACAAACTACGCTCAATGTGCGACTAACATAAAATCGCTGAACAACTTTTGGATTTCGAAAACGCTAATGGTTCAAAAAAACTGACTGGTTTGCCCTATTCACTTGCTTAATTGTGACTGTCAGACCTGGGCGG
>CAZIRP010000005.1:0-176536 GCA_964541665.1 uncultured Caldilineaceae bacterium
GCAGGGCCGTGAACGTGGCGGTCGGCAGATCGCTGTCGATGGTCAGGGTCAGCCCGTTGCTGGCCGAGAGTCGCCCCCCGCGCGTATCCTGCTGGCTGGCTACCAATTTGGTCCAATAGATATTGCTTCCTCCCGTGCCTGCCGCCACACAGTAAGATTGGAAGGTGCGATTAAAGAGAGCCTGTACGGTCTCCTGACGGAGCACAACCGGGAAGATCTGCAGGTGATCGAGCGTACCTTGATAGCTGCGGCCACCATTACGGTCGCTGCCGACACGCAGATCGGGCATGGCGTCGAGGGCCAGATTGGCAGTGCCGTGCACGCCGATGACCCCATTGCCATCCACATATGCCTCCACGCGTCCGGTGGTTTTGTTGCGATTGATGGCGATGAAGTGCCACTGGCCGTCATCGATGCGGCCATTCATCTGGGCATTGTAGCCGGGCACATTGATCGCCAGCGAACCGTTGTTAAGCAAGACCTGGAAACCGTTCACTGCTGGGTTGCCGCCATCAAAGACCATCTGCTGTGTATTGGAGGCAGGCGCATTGATCCAGAAGGTGATGGTGAAATCATCTTGCACCGCGGGGGTGATCGCCAACCCGTCGTCCACGCCATCAAACTGCACGGCGTAATCGGAGAATGGCGCATTCGGTGCGCCCACCATCCCTGCCGCTGGACAGGATGCCCCCGTGCAGGTGGCATTATTGCCATAACCAGAGGCGTCGGCAAAGGTAGTGGTCCCTGGTGGCTCCTCGAAGCGGAGATCGACCACGGGGTAGCTTTGTGGCATTGGGCAGGCCAGGCTGTTGTGGTTGATCGCATCGAAGTAGGCGATGGTGTAGTCAAATAGCCGACCTCCACCCGCATCCACGGGCGTAAAGACAGTCGTTCCCTCATTGACCGCCTTGATGCCGACCAGCCACCCCTGATAGCCAGGATGCCAAGCGGCTTTGACGGATTCTGCAGTTCTGATTGGTAACTGGTATGTCGCGCCTACAAATGTATCGTCTTGATAGATCTTGCCAACGGGTGATCGCGTGCCATCCAGATAGACCACCAGCGTGCGGCCGCTGATGGGATCATAGGCCAGGCTGGGCCGATAGTTGGTAGTTGCATTGGTGAGAGCATCGGTGGCAACTGGGCCAGGCGTGCCGATCGATTGCGCACTGGCAGGAACGTCCACAGCCCAAATCGTGCCTTCGCGCCGATCCTGCCAGAGCACACGATATCTATTGCCGATCCAGGTTATATCGATGGCGATGCTGTTTTGCACAGCCACAGCCGATGGACCATTGGACCCACTGCGGACGAAGTTCAGAGGATTGCCCTCTTTGTCGAAGGCCTGGATCACAATCTCAGGCGTAGACGTGAGACCATTACTCTCTATTGCAAACGTTTCATAGGCCACCATAAAGCCGTTGCCATTGCTGGCCACCACTGGCGCATAACTTTCGCGCTTGAAAGGCGTCGATTGGGGTGAAGGCGGGAAGGTGATTGAACGTTTGATCTGGCCGTCGGATCCCAGCAATGCACCTGCAATGAGATGCTCGTCGGCCACAGGAACAGTCACGTTCAATTCAATGGTGTGACCATCACCGGTGAAGGTGAGCACGCCGTTGAATGGTGCGTAAAGGTTCACCAATTGTGAGTCGATGCGCGTATTCTGGCTCGGATCACTGACCGGCCCATCGGATTCATAAACGATAATATTCGCTGATCCGTTGCAGAAGGGGCGCGTGATGGGAAAGCCAAACGCATTGGGGCCACGCTGCTGGCCACTGGTCATATCCGCCGTTCCATCCCCTGTAGTCCAGTACCAGATCTGTTCTTCGCTGCCATTCGAGGCGTCGAAGGCAATAAATGGCTCGATGCCGCCCGTTCCATGGTCGGCGCCAGCGGTGACCACCCTAAGCGAGTTAATGGTCACGGTGTGGCAAAAGCGCCGATAACTCCATGCCGCCAACGTGTCGCCACTGGCATTGGTCGCCATGCTGGGTGCAAGATCATGCAGCATGGCGTTTTGATTGTTGTTATCGTTCTCGATGGTGCGCACTGCTCCATCCGGCAGCGAGTAAGCCACAATGTCACCAAAGCCAAAGGGGGGGCCGATGGTGTTAATCGCCAACGCCGAAAGCAGGTAATTGTCCTGGCGGTCGGGGCGGCTGGCGGTTACGGCGCTAAAGTTTGCCGCAGTTGGCGGATCAAAATTGCCCAAGGGCGCTTCGATCACGAGCGGGAATTGTGTAAAGCGCCAGCCGGCTTCACCGCTATTCGCCAGGCGTGTATTGGCTGTGCTGGTAAGACGCGCTGCGCCCTGAGAGCCGCCAGGCACGGTCAGGTTGATCGCTTGCGTAACGGTCTGCGCGGTGTTGAAGGTCAGCGGGTCAAAGCCCAGTGCCAGCGGATTGACCGGCCCCCCCAGGGTGCCAGGCACAGTTACATTGAGCACGCCCGGAGCGACCGCGGTGTTGGCGACCACCGTGTTGGTGTAGCGCAGGCTTTGCCCCGGTGCCAGGTAGCCATCGGCGTCATTCGTTGCCACAAAGAGGGCCAGAGGCGGCGTGTTTGGCACGCGCGGATGGTAGGGGCGATTCAGCTTGTCCACGCGGTTGGCCGGATTCGGATCCTGCGCCAGTTGCCGCTCGGCCAGGTCGCTGACCCCGTCGCCATCGCTATCGGCGCGGAAGGGATCGGACGAAACACGAATTGTAAAGGCACCCAGAGATCCCCCGGCGTTGATCGTCACATCCCAGCCCCCTGCCCAATCGGCGGTTAGCATACCGGTGTTGGGGTCGTAACGCTGATGGTAGACTTCCTCGCCATCCATCAACCCATCGTTGTCGGTGTCGGCAACGCCTGGGTTGCTACCCAATAGCATCTCCTGCAAGTCGGTTAGCCCATCGTTGTCGCTATCGCGCGAGAGGGGCGAAAGAGCAAAGCCCGCCTGGCGCTTTTCCAGTTCATAGCGGTCGGTCAGTCCATCGTTGTCGCTATCGACGCTGGCGTCGTTGGGGTCCAGCCCTTTGTGCGCCGCAGAGAGGAGGCCATCGCCGTCGGCGTCCTGCAGCGTAGTGAAGGCCGTATCCCAACTCAGCCGCAGGCCACCGTCGCCACTGTTGGCCAGGCTCATAAAGCCATCGAGCGTGGCAGGGAGGACATCATAGAAGAGAGAGTTGATTGGCAGGTGGTGACCGCTCTGGTACTCACGGCGGTAGCAGACGCCAACCGCAAGCACGCCCCAACATTCATAGGCAGGAACAGCAAAGCCCATGTTGAGCATAAAGGGGACAGGCTGATTGAGGCCTGCCCTGAGCACATAGCCGCCCAGCGGAGCCGACGTCGCACCGGCAGTGCCTTTGTACATCGGCGTTAAGACAAACTTGTGATCTTCACCCACCTCTTGCCAGCTATCCTTCATCTCATCCAATGCCACCGTGGGGGTAATACTGCCAGTCCGGTCGAGGCTGTACTTGAAGGTGCTGGACTTCAGGCTGTCCTGCGAATAGAGCCAGAGATAGGGATAGATCAGCAAACCGTTGGCTGGGTCGGGGTCCTTGTGGACGACGGTGGTGGTCACGGGCAGGGTAACGGTGAGTACATTGCCTGCGGCATAGCCCAATGTGTTGTCCGCCAGCGTGACCTGTGGTGAACCTGTGACCATAAGGTCGCTACGGTCTGTGTTGATCATCAAGTCGTAGTTGTAGAGCGAATAGGCCAGCACCTTGGTGGCAGACGTGCCCAACGTAAAGCAGGCACCATCGAGCCCTGGCACCTCGCGCAGTTGATCCACGCCAAATTCGCAGATGGCGGTGAGGATCGTATCGATGACGGCGACAATGCCGGCCAGGATCGTGCCGATCACAGTGAGCGAGAGCATAAAGAGTAAGACCATATAGATGGTGGTAGCAATCGTTTCCGCCAGCGCCCGATTGAAGGTGGGGCTGAAGGCGGTGACATTGTTGGCGACCATGCTGTAGATAAAGAAACCCCAGGTAATGGCCACGCCAATCACCGTGCCCACAACAGTGGCCGTTCGGGTTGCCCCAAGCACTTGGGAGCTGCCGGTCAACACCGAACTCGCCGTCCCGCCCACTGTCTTGACGAGCTTGATCCACTCAAGTGCGGTTTTGATTGGGCTGATCAGGCTCAGATAGGTCGTAATGCTAATGGTGAGTACTTTGACCGCGATCTTGGCACCAAAGTTGCGAGTCGGGTCGCTCGAAAGATACGAATCGACCAAAAAGTAGACACCCGTGACCAGGCCGGCGAGCACCACAGCCACGCCGAGAACAATGCCGGTGGCAGCCACCCGATTGATATTGCCGCCCGAAAGAAATGAGCGAACAATATTGATCGGCCCATTCAACAATGCCTGGCCAATGGAGTCGCCGCGAAATTCTCGAAACTGGCGTCCCAGATATTGCAGGACGCTGACTTTGTCCACATAGCGCGCCATGACGAATTTATTGGCCAACGCCTTAACGGCTGTGGCGCCAAGCCCCGTCCCAGTACGCAGATACCCATCGAGTTCACTGTCGCTCTTAAGGGTATAGAGGCTGGAGACAAGGACATTGTCGCGCAGCACGGCGCGAGTATAACCCTGGATCAGCGAGATGAAGTAAAGTTGCAGCACTGCCATATTGCCCGCCATTACGTCAGGAGTATCCGGATAATCGGGCAGCGGCATATTAGGAACGTATCGTTGTTCTAATTCAGTCCAATAACTGTCCAATTCACAGGGCGCCCAGCGTGGCGTCGTCCCATCCGGCGCACAGTAGGGCATCCACTTAAGCGAAGCCAGTGTATCGGTGGAGATGGGCGGCTGGCCACCAGGAAGCATGTTCAGCGTCAGCGTTGTATCGTCGAAGGTGACGTAGCTGCTGTCTGTTCGTAGGGCGTCTAGCCCAAGTGCACGATAGGTCTCCTCCTGGGCAAACATCAGGAGCGGCTGAATTGTCTTGTCGGCGTGCCAGTAGCTCTGGAAGACGCTGTTGAGAATACGCGTCGTCTCGGTCATCGCCACACTAACCGCCGCCTGATCACTTGTGGCATACGCCTGGCGCTCCACTTGCAGGGTGTTGGCGATTCCCCAGCGTTCAATCTCAGTGACAGCGCTGTTGGTGTCACGATCAAAGCGGCGGGCAATCTCCTCTATCGTGACATCGCGTTGGCCATCGTTGTTCTGGTCGCGGGAAGCCAGAAAGCTGTTGTCCAGGCCATGCGAAAGCGCTACCAACGCCGTATCATCCTTCAAGTTGCCATCTACAGCCACGTCTTCATAGATGATCGCCGCGCTGGCACCGTGATCCTCGCGCACATTGAGCCCGCTGAGGGTGAAGGCATCGTAATAGCCGCGGATGACCTGGGGAATATTGTGGATATAGCCGTCGGCCGCACACGCCGGATCGGCATCGGCTGCCTGCGGATCGCAGGGGAAATCTACCAACACTTGCACCAACCAGATCAGGCGTACCTCATGCGCCTCGCTCCAGGCAGTGGTGGGCAGATAGCGCATGCGCGCCGTGAAGGCAACGCGCTGGCCCGTCTGCTCATCGGTGATAAGGGAGAGCGGCAGATAGGCGATCTTGGTGGCGCCATCCGTTGTGTAATCGTTGACCGTGATGTTATAGGGAATGAGATCACTCGCCGGGGGCAAATTGGCACTGGCCATTGGCATGCGCACTTCCAACATAGGCACAAGCTTCATATCGCCAAGCATATTGTTCGCCGTCGGCGAGCCGTTGGCTGGGGCGAGATCGGCATAGCTTTTGCCGTCGATATCACGCACTTGCCCCTGACTATCGTGCGGCCAATCCAGCATAGTAAAGGCAAACCAAAGATGGTTCACATCTTGCGGGCGGATTTGGAAATCGACAAAGGTCGGCGTGCCAGCCTCCAAATTTTGGATCTTCAGTTGGAAGGGCTCGGCCTCGGTAAAGCCGCCGGGCCGCGTTGCCACCGCAAAGGGCGAACTGTCCTTGCTGTCGGGTACGCCGTCATTGTCGTTGTCGGGGTCAAACACATCGGGGATCAGGTCATTGTCCGTGTCATCAGGGATGGCATCGGCGTTGTTGTCCCACTCCAGGGCATCGGCCTGCCCATCCCGGTTGGAATCGACTTCGAGCGGATTCAGATACCAGCGGCGATTGGCCGGGTCATTGGGCAACGTAAACCCCAATACTTCCAGCTTATCACTTAGGCCATCCTCATCTGTATCTGCAAAATTTGGATCTGTGCCAATGCGCTCTTCGACAAAGTCGGTCAGCCCATCGCCGTCGGTGTCAGTACCGTCGTCGACCAACTGGGCAGCTGGTGCAGCTTGAAGACTAGAGACTGGCGACTGGAGATTGAGCGATTGAGGAGATTCTATCAATCCGTAGTCCGTAGTCTGAAGTCCGAAGTCAACTGCTGCCGACTCCAGACTCTGGACTCCGGACTCATGACTCTGGACTCCGGACTCATGACTCTGGACTATTTCCAACGGATTCAGGTGCGGATTAAACTCTACTGTGCCCAGAGCCTTGCGCAGGTCACGCTCTTCGTCGGCAGCGGCCTGGCGCTCTTCCTGGGCTGCGGCTTTGGCGGCCTGGGCGTCGAAGAAGCGGGCATTGACCGCGGTGGTCAACACGGGGCCAGCCACCTGGGCGAGGATCACCAGGATGGCAATGGTGACATGCACAAGCCGGATGCCGCGGTAATAGACCACTAAAACCACGCCAGCAAGCAGCGGCAACGCGTAAAGCAGTCCGAAGTCCGAAGTCCGCAGTCCGAAGTCGGGGAGCCAACTAGGTTGACCCTGGACGCTGGACGCTGGACTCTGGACACCTTCCCCAAACTTTGAAAAGTTGACGACGATCTGCGACTGAACCTGCTCATCATCCTGCGGCGGGAACTGGAGCGTGAGGATCTGGCGCAGGGGCAGGCCATCTTCGCCCACCCACAGTTCGCCTGTGCCGACCATCTCCTGGAAATAGGTGGGGATTTCCAGATGCAAACCGGGCGGCAACTCGCCCCGGGCGCGCATCGCCTCCTCCATCTGTTTGTGCATGTACGCGGCAAAGCGCAGGCTATCAATGGCAAAGGTGTAGCGGGTAAAATGAATGTTCCCGCGGGTTTCGGCTGGCTGCGGCTGCACATCCTTGATCGCGGCCAGATAGCTCATAAAATCACCCTGCGGCGCAAGTGAGCCCGTGATGTCATCGATCTCCTGCCATTCGCCTGCGCCGCGACGGGCAAAGGTTTTGCCCCCTTCGATGCGGATGCTGACCCCGCTCTCGGCTTGCAGAACACTGCCCCCTTCTGACCAGAGTGTGAACGCCATCTGCTCGGCGCGTAAATCATTCTGGCCTTCGAGATAGAACGTTTCGGTGCGGCTCATGCGCCCTACATTGGTGAGCGTTGCTACGGGCAGCGTCACCTGAGTGGCATCGCTGGTAAAATGGTAGGATCCAGCGGCGCGCGCCTGCGCCCAGGCCGCGGTGACCGGGTCAACGGTGGCCGCATTGGTCATGATTGGGGAGATGACCCAACCAAGCAGCGCGCTGACGAGGCAACCCAGCAACGCCCAGCGCACAAGTTGCGTATGTGCTCGATAAAATTTCATAGTTCCCCCTGATCAACAACAAAGCGGCTCTTCCTGCAGGTTTCCTGGGCGGGCGGCTGCAGCGCCTGCTCCAGCAAGCACAAAAAGTGATTGGCAACCGCGGTCAGTTCGGCCAACTGCTGGACACGCCCAGCATCACTGGCCAGAACACCAAAGTGACGATCCCAAGCCAGGGCCAGCGCGGCCCCCGTGGGTAGCACAATGGCATCCTGACGCGGCTTGAACGCTTTGGTCACATGCTGGCGCAGAAAGTCTTCATCAAAACGGCGGTGCACCCAGGCAGCGTGGGTCTGGGCAAAGCGGCGATAGGTCTGGTGAAAGGCCAGATCGAGCTGCTGGGCTTGCCAGCTGGAGGGCGGCGGTTGCGTGCGAAAGATGCAGACGAGCCAACTGCTCAGTCTGTGCACCCACTCCCATGATTGCCCGTAGGTCGCTGTGAAACCTGCCATGAGGATCCCCCTGTGTAAGAAACGGATGCCAAAAGATGAGCAATCGCCCCGGCAATTCCTGGTTGCTGGCAAGGCCCATTGGCTACATCAGCGGCGTCTGCGCTGGCTGCCTGGAACATCATTCGAATTGATTGGCTTCGCTGTCAACGCCTGTTGGTTCTGACCCGCTTACGTTCAGCAGCCTGGCCTGGAGAAAGGCAAAGAGCTGGCTGGTGTCGGCGAAGCGGATCGTCTCACCACTCTGGACATGCTGGGCAGAAGCGCGCCAGGTGGTCGTGGTGCTTTCCAGCCAGAAGCGCACAAGATAGGCCTGATAGTGTGGGACGGGTTGCTGCATCTTCGGCCTTCGATCAACCCCTGCGGTTCCCGGGCCCGCATACTGCCGCGAGCACCCTGGCTGAACTGCCCCGGGAACAACTTCTAGCCGAATGCCAGTGGCCAGAAGAGCAGGACTCGGTAGAAAAGTTGTTTGCCAGTATTGCATACGATCATTACCAGATCGTCCCCAAATCGTCCCCAAACCGCGCGCAGGCAGGCCGCATCACCAAAATGGAATGCCGATTGGGTAACAATCGGGCAACAAAAAAGGCCGAACACCCTTTTGTTCAGGTGTTCAGCCTTGGATCCTGCTAATTCAATTAGAAATCTATCGGGCTTTGGCCTTCGTGGACTCCTCGGTTGCCTGTTCGTTGATCCCCTCACCAAAGCGGCCACCCTCCGCCAACGAAGTCAGCTTTTTGTCCGTCTCGCCCTCTTCATCCAGCGTTTTCTGCAAGAGGTCGCTGTCCTGGTTGAACCCAAGCCGCTCGGCATAGGTACGAACCGTACCATAGCCAGCGATTTCGTAGTGTTCCACCCTTTGGGCCGCGGCAATCAGGGCCGCGTCCTTCACGTGCGGATCACCCTCCAGGTCGATCGCTTCTTTGCCTTCTTCGATCAACCCTTCCATGCCCTTACATTTCTTGCGCCCAGAGGAAGAGCCCAGACGGGAAAAAATACTTTCAAGCCGCTCGACATGATTGCGCGTCTCTTCCAAATGAGTTTCGAACCCCTGTTGAAGTTCCGGGGTATTCGCCGCCTTGGCCATCTTGGGCAGCGCCTGCACCAATTGCTTTTCAGCACTGTAAAGATCCTTCAATTGATCAATATATAGTTCTTCAAGATTCTTGAGCTTCATGGTATCTCCTGTAGCGAAACTTTCGCTTTTGCCTGATTCGTCATTGAATGACGGCCATTCCATACCCTACTGTAGCGAAGTTAAACGAGTTTGAAAATATATATTGGTACACCAGTGAGTTATACGGACGTATAAATTCCAGGCGCTCCCACCATGGTGGTACTCACCTCTTTTCTGATCCACAAAGGGAGTGCCAAGTCGCGCGATAGCGATGACTGTATGGAGCGGTCCATCCAGCGCATCGAACAGGAGCTGAACGAGTTGCGCCAGCACAAGGAGTGATCCCCCGCACAACCCCAGCCCGGCCACGCACAGTTGACGGCTGACGCGCCACAGGCAAGGTTGCCTGGGAGGATGCGGGACGGTACAATTGCCTCACCAATCAACCTTGCGCTTGTGGACGATTACCATGCCTGATTTTGTCACCTATTCGATCATCATCGACGATCTGGTTTTCCCCGATGGGCAGACCCAAATGGGCGTGTTGGGGGGCAGTGGCCCGCAAACCGCTTTTGGCATGAAGCTATGGGCGGATTCTGTGGGGCTGGTCGGCGGGATTGGGCAGGGCTTCCCCGCCACGGCGTGGGAATGGCTGGCCGCCATGGCGATCGATACCGCGGGCGTGCGCAGCTATGCGCATCACCCAACGTTGCGCGCGTGGCAAATTTTTGAAGAAGATGGCCGCCGCACCCAGGTTTGGCGTACCCAGGGCCGGGCGATTCCCGAGCAACTGGCGCTACGCTATGCGGATCTACCCGCCAGCTACCAGCAGGCGCACGGTTTTCACTATGGCGTCCACCCGGATCAACCCAATCTCGCCGTGGCCGCGGCCCTGCGCGCCAATGGCGTCACCGTTGGCATCGAGCCGTTCAAACATGCTGAGCGGCCATTGAGCCCCAGCGCTTTGCAGGCTTTGGTGGGCGCGGCGCCGATCTTCTCGCCCAATCAATACGAAGTGGCCACCATGACCGGCATCCACGAGCCGCTCGAACAGATCCGCCACCTGGTCGCGGCCGGCGCGCAGATCATCGCCCTGCGTCTGGGCGCACAAGGGTCACTGGTGCACCGGGCAGATCGCGACGAGACCTGGCAGATCCCTGCTTACCCCAGCGCGGTGGTGGATGCCTGCGGCGCGGGCAATGCCTATTGTGGTGGCTTTTTGGTGGGCTGGCTACAAACGGGTGATCTCCGGCTGGCTGGGCTCTATGGCTCGGTCGCGGCCAGTTTCCTGGTGGAACAAGTGGGGTTGCCGCCCGCGGATCTGGCCAACCAGCGCCAGATTGCTCAGCAGCGATTGGCGGACTTGGCTCAGGGCGTGCGGCACATCGTGGGTGCGAGCGATGCCGTCAGCGAAATTTCGGAGCAGCGCCAATGGGGTACACAATGATCCGCTCCTGGAGGGCCACAGGGGCGGATCATGCAGTGGACAATTCCGTTCAAGCGGTTGCGCGAATCCGTTGACAGAGCCTACACAACCAACTCGATTTCACGTGCCCGGTGACAGGCCACAGATTGGCCGGGCGCAATCTCTTCCAGCTCGGGCCGCACCTGTTTGCACAGATCCACCGCAAATGGGCAGCGCGGGTGAAAATAGCAGCCGGATGGCGGATTGGCGGGGCTGGCCACCTCCCCTTTTGGAATCGACCGAGTTGTGAGCTCGTCGGCAAAAGAAATTTTGGGGAGCGAGGAGATCAAGGCCGCGGTATAGGGATGTTTGGGTTGGCGGAAGAGCGTTTGCGGAGGCCCAATCTCGACCACACGCCCCACATACATCACCAGCACCAAACTGCTGATCTGGTTGACCACGCTCAGATCGTGCGAGACAAAGAGATAAGTCAGCCCCAGCTCGTCCTGCAGATCCATCATCAGGTTCAACACTTGCGCCTGGACCGAAACATCTAGCGCGGAAACTGGCTCATCGGCGACGATCAAGCGTGGACTCGCGGCCAGCGCGCGGGCAATCCCAATGCGTTGGCGTTGTCCACCACTGAAGGCGTGCGGAAAGCGCTGCATATACTCTGGGCGCAGCCCTACCCGACGTAACAGATCGGCCACCCGATCTTGACGCTCGCTGCGCGTGCCAATGTTGTTGACCCGCAATGGCTCGCTCACAATATCAAAGATGGTCATGCGCGGGTTGAGTGAGGAAAAGGGGTCCTGAAAAACCATCTGGATCCCGCGGCGCAGTGGGCGGATCTCATCCATGCTCATCTGAGCCAGATCAGCCACCTGGCCTTCGCCTGTCCGGTAGAAAATGTTCCCGCTGGTAGGGGCGATTGCGCGCACAATACAGCGTGAAGTGGTGGTCTTCCCGCAGCCACTCTCGCCGACCAGACTCACCGTCTCGCCCTGGCGAACGGTAAAGTTCACATCATCCACCGCGCGCACGACCCCCACATTGCGCCGCAAAAAGCCCCGCTCAATGGGAAAATACTTCTTCAATTGATTGACTTGCAGCACAATTCTTGGATCATCCTGAATGCTGCGTGTTTCCGTTGATACAGAATTGGCTTGCGTTGGTTCAAGAATGGTCATTCGCTACGGTCCACTCACTAAGATTCTGTCCTGAAGTCTGCGCCGCTCTTTGTTCATAGGGACAATTCGGGCATCGCAACCATCTTCAGGATAGGGGCTACGCTCCCGGGTACAGGAAGCAACTAGCTTGATGATTTGTCCCGACGGTCGTCAATTGTGGCTCTTTCTGCTCGCACACACCCGGCATATAGGCGGGACAGCGGGGATGGAAAGGGCAACCCGCGGGCTTATTTTGCGGATGGGGAATCGAGCCTTTTACCGAAGGCAACCGCTCGCGCGGGGCCGCCTCGATGCTGGGGATCGAAGTCATCAATGCCTGGGTATAGGGATGTTTGGGATTGGTGAAGAGGTCTTTCACCGGCGCTCGCTCCACCACACTCCCCAGATACATCACCGCCACCTCATCGGCCATCTCGGCGATGACGCCCAGCGCATGGGTGATGAAGATCATGGCCATGCCTTGCTCGCGTTGCAGGTCTTGCAACAAATTCAGGATTTGCGCCTGGGTGGTGACGTCGAGCGCGGTGGTGGGCTCATCCGCGATCAACACTTTGGGGCTGGTTGCCAACGCCATCGCGATCATCGCTCGCTGACATTGCCCCCCGCTCAGCCGGTAGGGATATTCGTTCAGCCGTTGCGCGGGGTTGGGGATGCCTACATATTGCAGCCATTCTTCAGCAATCGCGGCGGCCTCGCGCTTATCAACCTCGCGGTGGAGCCGGATCGCTTCGACGATCTGATTGCCAACAGTGTGCACCGGGCTAAACGAGGTCATCGGCTCTTGAAAGATCATCGAGATCTCGCCCCCACGAATCGCCCGCATCTCCGCGCTGTCGGGCGCAAGTTGCAGCAGATCGATGGTGCGTGACTGGCCTGGGCCTTCCTGGCGGGTGTAGAGAATTTGGCCATCCACAACGCGGCCCGGTTTATCGACAATCTGCAGGATGGACTTAGAGGTAATGCTCTTGCCACAACCGCTCTCGCCGACCACCCCCAACGTCTTGCCCGGTCGCACATCCAGGGTTGCGCCATCCACCGCCTTGACGATCCCTTCCCGCATAAAGAAATAGGTCTGCAAGTCCTTGATCTGGAGCAACGGTGGGGCAGCGCTCTGTTCGGATTGTAAAACCTGTTGCGACATTTTTCGCTCGCGACCTGGCTGACTGATTGCTGTCTGTTCCATAATTCACCTGTTCACAATTTACGCAGCACCTGCTTCAAATTTCGGAGGCCAAGTTTGGCCCAGGCTGACGTAAATTCTAGGTTGTGCTATAGGGGTCAGCCGCATCGCGCAGCCCATCGCCCATAAAGTTCAATGCCAAAATAATCACAATCACGGGAATCGCTGGCAGCATGAGCCACGGGGTCAGAGCGATGGATTGCACATTTTGGGCAGCTTGCAGCAGCACACCCCAGCTGATTGCCGGTGGTCGCAGCCCCAGGCCCAAAAAGCTCAGCGCGGTTTCGCTGATGATCATAAAGGGGATTGCCAGCGTGGCCGCGGCGATCAAGTGGCTGTAGAAGGAGGGGAGCATGTGACGGAAGATCACATCTCGCCAGTTAGAGCCCGCTACCACCGCGGCGGTGACAAAATCCTCCTCGCGCATTGCCAGGAAACGACCACGCACCACACGCGCCAGGTCTGTCCAGGCAAAAAGCGAAAGAATAATGGTGATCGCGATATAAATTTGGATCACACTCCAGTCGGGCGGCATGGCCGCGGCCAGGCCCATCCACAGCGGGATGCTGGGGATCGAGCGGACGATCTCAATACAGCGCTGGATGACATTATCGATCCAGCCGCCAAAAAAGCCGGAGATCCCCCCCAGGGTAATGCCGAGGGCCAGGCTCAGGATCACCCCAATCAACCCGAGCGTCATGGACGTGCGTGTACCGTAGATGATGCGGGAGAGCAGATCGCGGCCCTGGACATCTGTCCCCAGGAGGAAGATTGTCTCTTCGGCGCGATAGTTTTCGTGATCGCTCACCCCGAACAGATGCCGATCCGACTCGATCAGCCCCAGCCACTTATACTCGTACCCGCGGGCAAAGAGGCGGACGCCGATCTTTTGCGTGCAGTCTGCCTCGTAAAATTTTGCCAGGGTAAAATTGTCGCGCTTGCCTTCCACGGCACAAACGTGGGGACGAAAGGCTCCTTCATCAAAGAGATGAATGGGTTGTGGCGGCACAACAGCCCGTGCCGAGCGCCCTTCACGCGGGTCGCTGACAGAAAAGAACTCCGCGCCGAGCGCCAAAAGGTAATACAAAATCACAATCACCAGGGCGATGACCGCCAGGCGATGACGACTAAACCGCCACCAGATCAGTTGACGCTGGGAGGCCACGCTAACTTGGTCCTGGCCTGCCATTTCTGCGTCGACAGGAAGTGCAACCGCTTGACTCATGGGTAGTTAACCATAATTTCTAAAGGAGTAGATTCATCCAGAATGACCAGGCGAGGGGACAATCGCTCTACTGTAGCCGCACCCGAGGATCGACCACTGCCAGGAGAATGTCGGAGAGTAGCGTGCCAATCACCGTCATGACGCCGATCATCAGAATGATCGAGCCAGCCAGGAACATATCTTGCGAGAGCAGCGACCGCAGCAGCACCGGCCCCAATGTCGGCAGATTCAAGACCACCGAGACAATGACGCTCCCCGACACCAGGAAGGGCAGGATGTAGGCCGTCATGCTGATGATCGGGTTGAAGGCCAGGCGCACTGGGTATTTGAAAATCAATTGCCATTCTTTCATACCTTTAGCGCGCGCGGTAACGACATAGGGCTTGCGCAGCTCATCCAGCAAATTGGCGCGAGTAATACGGATCAGCGCGGCTGTTCCTGAGGTTCCCAGCACAAGCACAGGGATGACCATGTGTTGGAGCAAGTCCGACACGCGGCCCCAACTCCAGGTGGCGGTCACATATTCGGGTGAAAAGAGGCCACCAATGCTAAAGCCCCACAGATCCCAGGCGAAATACATCAGCACCAGGGCTAACAGAAAATCGGGAATAGCCAGCCCAATAAAGCCCATGGTCGTTGCCACATAATCCTGCCA
This sequence comes from uncultured Caldilineaceae bacterium, assembly GCA_964541665.1. Lineage (GTDB taxonomy): Bacteria > Chloroflexota > Anaerolineae > Caldilineales > Caldilineaceae > CFX5. The sequence continues at coordinate 14,828 of CAZIRP010000005.1, forward strand.
GGAATACTGCCGCACCGCGGAATAGATCCCAATCGGAATTGCGGTCAACCAGATAAAGACCACGCTGCCCAGGGCCAGCACAATTGTCAGGGTGAGACGTTCGCCGATCACCTGGGTCACAGGCACGCGATACTGAAAGGACATGCCAAGATTCCCCTGCAAGATCTGCCCCATCCACTTGCCATATTGCACATAAAAGGGGTCGTCCAGACCATACAGGGCCCGTAAACTGGCAGCCTCTTCCGCGGCAACTTGCGCGCCTTGGGCCTCCAAAGCGGCAATGTAAGAAGTCACATAGTCGCCTGGGGGCAATTGAATGATCAGGAATGACAGAATCGAGACGGCCCAGATTGTCAGCAGGCCATAGCCCAGCCGTCTGATAAGATATTGGAGCATGCAAACATCCTTCTGATACCAGGTGACAGCCACCTTCGCGGTGACTGTCACCCTTTCAATGCCTATTCAGGCAGAATAAACATCTGCTCTGGCAAGCCATTGCCCGGGGTCTGGGCATAGACCACCCATTCGAAGGGCTTCGGCATATTGCGGACATTATTCTTGATGATCGTCGTATAGACGGGCACATCCACCACCACCCCCAACCGGGGCTGGTTATCGCACAGGATCTCGGAGCCCTCGATAAAGAGCTGGCGACGGCGCTCAGCATCGGGTTCCTTGGTGGCTTCCCAGTGCTTCAGGACCAGATCCTTCACCCATTGCGGCCCATCATACTCAGCCGGGTCCGGATTGGGGTCATTTGACCACACATCAGCCACCGGGGCCCACCGTTCCGTCGGCAACAGGCGTGGCAAGGCCTCGGGGTTGAACTCACCAGTCTCGAAGATGCTCATCATAGACTGATTGGCCTCGGTGCGCTCGATCCACAGACTGCGCTCTACGGGGTTGACGGTCATGTAAACGCCGACATTCTCTGCCCACATCTGCGCAATCCGCTCGCCGATGCTGGGATAATCCAGGAAGGAGCCGCTCACAGCATCCAGGCGCAAGGTCAAGCGTTCCCCATTGGGCAACAAGCGGAAGCCTTGCGCATCCTTCTGGTCCAGACCGATCCCATCCAGAATTTCGTTGGCCTGATCAGGATCAAATTGACCCCACTGCTCATCCCACCGATCCGAGTTGTAATAAGGGGGCGTATTGCCAGGGCACATTGAAGCTGGCGTACCCACACCCAGGAAGAAGGTTTCGTTGATCTCTTCCCGTTCGATGGCCAGTGACAGGGCCCGGCGGAACTCGACACTGTGGACTGTATACTCTGCCGTGTCTGGATCTTCATTCCAATCCATGCTAAAGGCAATCTTTACCGGGTGGCGCGTCCCACTGAGCCAGAAATCGACAAAATAGTTGCCTTGCGCCTGGTTATCACGAATCACAGGCAGCTTGGCAAAGTCGATATGCCGCCCTTGGATGGTGTAGTTGCCGGCAATCGCCCGCAGGTTTAAGACCTCTAGCTCTTCCACCAATTCCAGCGCGATGCTATCAAAATAGGGCAACTGGTTTCCTGCAGTGTCAACCGCCCAGAAATAGGGGTTGCGCTCGAAAACCAATTCATCCGAAGCCAGGATGGTCACCGGTTTCCACGGCGCCATGACCGGTGCCTCAGGATTCATAGCCGCGTCATTTTTCGCCAGGAAGAAGAGGTTCCACGTGTCAAAGCCGGCTTCTTCGGCCATAGCGGTCACTTCATCCATGCCGATAATGTCCGGGTGGAATTGCTCCAGGTAGTGGCGCGGCGCGTAGAGCCCGCCCCCCGTGCGCCCACCTTGCAGATGCCCGGCAACGGTCGAAGAAGCCAGGTTGACGGCAAAAGTGGGGAAAGAATCCGCAAAGGTGATCGAGAAGGTGGCATCGTCGATCTTCTCGAAGGTGGCGAGTTCACCACCCCAGACGATCCACCAGGGCTTGGCAGGCACCAACTCATCGTTGGCGACCACATACTCGCGCCAGAAGATATAATCATCCGCGGTGAAGGGTGCCCCATCCGACCATTTCAGACCTTCGCGCAGATAGATCGTCCAGGTGGTCGCGTCCTCGTTCGCTTCCCACTTCCAGGCTAAGCGTGGCCGCAACTCGGTCGCGCCCGCATCCCAAAAGATGGTGTAATCGTTGATCCAGCGCTCGTAGTTCTGGCGGTCGCCCGGGCCCGTGAACGCGCCACGCAGGACGCCACCGTAGGTGCCGATCATCTCCGCGGGTTCAACGACCAGGGGGTTGGCCGGGAGGCGCTCTTCCACAGGGGGCAGATCGCCACTCGCAACCTGCTCGGCCAGGTCGGGTGATTCGCTGAAAGAATCCGGGATGGTTTCGGAGATGGTCGGCCAACAGGGGCTTTCGCTTGTGCATGCTTCACGTTGTGTCTGATACTCGTCAAGCGCAGGCCCGGCAGATTGGGCCCCAGGGGCACTTTCACCACCAGCCGGGGCCGCAGCCCCCTCTTCAGCAACACCAGCCGCGGGCTCACTGGGTGCTGAGCCGCCACCGCCACACGCGGCTACGATCAGCATAAGTGCAGCCAGCATCAGCGCCAGCAGAAAAGATTTACTCGACAAACGTTTTTGTAGGGCCATTCCATTCCTCCAGGTATTCCTCAAAAGTGATTAGGGAGTAACGATTCGCCATTGCTGGCTATTGATTGGGAAGTGAGCGGCTCGTGGTGAAGTTCCAAAATGCCGCTCACTAGTGCATAGCTAGGATGTGTTGGCAATTGAGGTGATGATCCGGTTCCCGCTGCGACCCGGTTACGTTTCGCGGGGATGACTGCTCAGGCATCAGGCCAGGCATTATGCGTACAATGGTTGTGGCTCCCGAAACTGATAGAGAAACCAGATAAATATCGCATAAATCGTAGGTGCGGTTAGAAACCGCACAGGTAGGCTAGGGCCAGAATATGCGGTTAAAAACCGCACCTACTTACTCGCTATTTGTGCGATCTCTATTTAATTTCTCTATGAGCTCACAAAAACAGATTGACGCAGAATTTACAGATTAACGTTGCGTGATGACAGCGAGTAGCGCATTGCCGTCATAGTCTGGATCCGCCACTAAGGCTGCGGGTTCTTGGGTGGCCAGGAATGCTCTGGCGTGTGTGCTGTACAGTTTGGTGCCGGTACCAAGGATGTGGATATGGTATGCGCTGCTTGCAGCTTCTAACCGGTTATCCAGAATCCTTCTGGTCGCCCACACACTACATCGCTCGTTCACGCATGTAGAGCGCGCGCGGGAATTGCCGGATTTCGTATTACGTCACTGGTCTTGGGTGCGAATTGTCAATTTGACGCGATAACCACAGGCAAGCCAACCTGGCAAGCCCCTGTCAGAGTAAACCGAAAATTGCTCCGTTGTTCAGACGAGCAACAAAAATCGTATAGAGTAAACCCCAGGCGATTACAACGATGAGAATGGTCTAAACAATTTTTATGGATGGCTCTTGGTTCGACAGTTTTGGGAGTGTGCACGATAGTACCAGCATTAGGGACAGCTTGTCAACTTGCAGAAAGAAGTGGAAGCACCCAGGGTTCGCTCCCCGATGGGGCCTATGCCCACCCCGCGTTCTTCGTGCTGGCCGGGCCATTGCTGCTCCCGTTATGGAAAACTCACTCCTATTGGGATCATTTCTCACACCAAAGTTACCTCGCGCTTGAAGTTCCCTGCAGCGAACCCTATACTGACCCTGGACCGAACGCGGATCGCTGCCTCGCAGCCTGCAGAAGGCGATCCCCATTTCTGCCAGGGCAATGGCTGGGCAGGCAGCTCAGAGGTGAACATGACCGAAAAGACGATCGAATTGAGTTTACCCGTATTGGTGCCGCAACTGGGCGAGGCGTGTGATCAGTGCCTGGCGCGTTTAGAAGCTGCCTTTCAGCATTACAAAGGCATTCGGCACGCGCATGTCGAGGCCGACAAAAAGCCCCCGCAACTTTGTATTCATTACGACCCCAACCTTGTTTCGCTGAGCGCGGTCGAACGCATCGCCACCCAGGCAGGTAGCGAATTTAGCACCCATTATCGCCATGAGCAGATCCCGTTCGCCGATATGGATGTTGCCGATGCCGCCCTCAGCCTGGCGGAGCAGTTGACCCGATTGCCCGGCATGGTACACGCCCAAGTCAACTATGCTGCTGGCCTGGCCTTCGTCGCCTATGACACGACGCAGCTTCAACGCCCGGCCATTGAACGGTTGATCCGTCAGCAGGGCTTCAAAGTGCTGCCAACCCAGCCCGTGTTGGGCCAGCCCCACAACGAGGCAGACCACGAAGCGGACCTCGCGGCCCACCCCGCCCCGGGAGAGGCCGCACACGCTCACGCTGGGCACGATCATGCGGGGCATGATCACGGCAGCGCGCCAGCCTTTTTACCCCACTGGATGCAGGAACGTTGGCCGCTCCTGCTGGTGGCCGCAGCCGGTCTGTTTCTGCTGATCGGCTGGGCGGGCGAGACTTTTTTTGCCCTGTCGCCGACGGTCGCCTGGGGCTTTTATCTCCTGGCCTATGTGGCTGGGGGCTATGATGTCGCGACCCATGCCATCCCTGGTCTGCTCAAAGGGCGCTTCGACACCGATGTGCTGATGCTGGCGGCAGCGGGTGGCGCCGCCATCCTCGGGGAATGGGGCGAAGGGGCCTTCTTACTATTTCTCTTTGCGCTCGGCCACGCGGGCGAACATTATGCGCTGGATCGGGCACGCAATGCCGTCAACGCCCTGGGCGCGTTGATGCCAAAGAGCGCGCTCGTCAAACGGGACACGCAGTGGGTCAGCAAGCCGGTGGAAAGTGTGATGGTCGATGACCTGGTGTTGGTGCGCCCCGGCGAACGGATTCCCGTCGATGGGCAGATCATCCAAGGCCAAAGCACAGTTGACCAGAGCCCAATCACCGGCGAAAGCCAGCCCATTTCCCGAACCCCGGGCGATCCTGTCTTTGCCGGGACGGTCAACCAGAGCAACGCGCTGGAGATCCAGGTTGGCAAATTGGCAAAAGACAACACACTCAGCCGCATTCTGCATCTGGTGGCCGAGGCGCAAAGCCAGCAGAGCCCCACGCAACGCTTTACCCAGCAATTCACCCGGTGGTTTGTGCCGACCATTTTGGTGGTTGTCCTGATGGTGATCTGCCTGCCGCCGCTGCTGGGATGGATGGCGCTCAGCGCCAGCTTCTACCGGGCGATGCTGTTGCTGGTCGCAGCTTCACCCTGCGCTTTGGCGATTGGCACCCCCGCGGCAGTCCTGGCTGGGATCGCCCAGGCAGCACGCAATGGTGTGCTGATCAAAGGGGGCGTTCATCTGGAAAATCTGGGCCGGTTGCGCGTGATGGCCTTTGACAAGACTGGCACGCTGACCACGGGCAAATTTGCCGTCACCGACGTGATCCCGCTGGCAGGCCAATCCAGCGCCGAATTGTTGCGCGTGGCAGCCGCGGTCGAGCAGCAATCTACGCATCCGCTGGCACAAGCGGTGGTCACCGCGGCCCAAGCCCAGCATCTCACGCTGCCCGTCGCCGCGGATCTCGAAAATTTGCCCGGGCTGGGCGTGCGCAGCCAGCTCGGTGTTCGCACGATCCGGATCGGTTCACGCCACCTCTTTGCCGCGTCGCAACCACTCCCAGACACGGTGCTGGCCACAGTCGAGCGGCTGGAAGCTGCGGGCCGCTCCACGATGATTATCGGTCAGGATGAAACAATCCTCGGCGTGCTGGGCCTGGCCGATCAACCACGCGCAGGCGTTGCCACGGTGTTGACCCAATTGCGGCGTTTGGGCATGGCCCACCTGGTCATGCTGACTGGGGATCATCGCGTCGTGGCCGAACAGATTGCCCAGACAGTAGGCATCAGCGATGTGCGGGCGGAACTGCTGCCCGAGGCCAAATTGCGGGCGATCCACCAGCTACAAGCCCAATATGGCCCCATCGCCATGACCGGCGACGGGGTCAACGACGCGCCCGCGCTGGCCGCGGCCAATGTCGGCATTGCCATGGGCGGGGCAGGCACGGCCGTGGCCCTCGAAACCGCCGACGTCGCGCTGATGGCGGATGATCTCACCAGGTTGCCCTTTGCCGTCGGTCTCAGCCGGGCCAGCCGCACACTCATCTACCAGAATTTAGGCATCTCCCTGGGCGTCATTGCCCTGTTGATCGTGACCTCGGTTTTTGGTTGGCTGCAACTCAGCGGCGCGGTCATCCTGCACGAGGGGAGCACGATCCTGGTTGTGCTGAATGCGCTGCGCCTGCTGCGCTACCGGCTGGACTAACTGACACTCATTCACAGCGTGCGCAGATCACACAGATTCAAGCAAGACATCTACGCCAATCTGTGTGATCTGCGGTCCCGGCCCTTTTGGGGCCCACTCAGCGCAACACGGTCGGCAGCCACACGTAATGGCTGATGGTGGTTGGCTCGGCGCTGATCGGTGACGAAGTGGGGGCCATGATCACTTCGACCGCCACACTCGCCAACCACGTGATCTTGGCTTCCGCGGTCTGCGACCCATCATGAGCGGATAATGTTGCCCGATTTTCGAGCCGATACGTATTGTCGGGCAGCGTAGCAAGCATCACCGCGAAGGTGACACTGCCGCTCGCGCCGGGCGGCAGGTCGCCGATCCACCAGTGGCAGCGCGCGGCTTCTCCGGCGGCGGGCACTGGACAATCCCATCCTGGCGAACTTCCTTCAGGCCAGAAGCTGGTAAACGCGGGCACCTCCTCAATAATCTCCACCCCGGTGACGACCATGTCGCCCCGATTGTGATAGCTCAGGGTGTAGGTCAAAATCTGGCCGCTGGCTGGCGCAGCGATCAACTGGCTCTGGTTCACGGTTTTGTGGAATTCCAACACCGGCGCGGTCGGCGGCTGCGGTTCGGGCGCAGTTGGGGTTGCTGACGGCAAGGGCGGGCTGATCGGGGACGATGTTGGGCTGGGAAGCGCCATGGTGGCAGTTGGTGTTGCCTCGGGCATGGTCGGTGATGGGGTCGCCATGGGTGTGTTGATCTCCGGCGTCACCGTCGGTGATGGTGTGACGGTTGCAGGCTCGGGCGTCACCGTCGGTGATGGCGTGACGGTTGCAGGCTCTGCGGTTGGCGTGTTTGTCGGGGTCGGCGGCGGGTTGATGCCCACATAGTGACCCAGCACCGATGCGACCACTGGTTCATGGTTGAGGGCTGGGATGTTGGCTGTCACCTGAGTGGTGATGCTCACCGCGCCAAAGGCCGCGGCTTGCTCGACCGTGCAGACTACCTGTTCCCCAATGGCCCAAAGCGCTGGGAAGGGACCCTCCTGGCAAAGCAACGGCGCGCCTTGCTCGTCGCGCAAGACCAGATTGGTCATGGGGACATTGCCGGTGTTGGTGAGCGTATAGCGCCAGTGGATCGGCGTGCCGCTCACAAGCTCAGGGCCGGGTGCAATCTCGGTGGGTTGCTGGTTGAGCAAAAGCTGCACGGCCAGCCTCGGCTGGGCAACAAAGAGCGTTGCCTGGGCTTGGTTATCGGTCGGGTTCAATTCGCCAGCAATGTTGATCGATGCAGTGTTGGTCAGCCAGCCTGCAGCAGCGCTTGCCACTTGCGCGGTAAAGGTGATCACCCCGCGGGCCCCTGGCGGCAACGTGTCGATCTGCCAGCGGAGCGGGTCGGTCATCACTGTTGCTGGTGGATCGGCTGCCAGTGTGGTCAGGTAGGTCAATCCGCTCGGCAAGGAATCATGAAGTTCGATAGCGGTGGCCGCCATACCAGCGATCTGATTGGTGTAGGTCAATGTATAGGTGACGACCTCGCCCGCGCGCACGAGGGTCGGCTGTACGTGCTTGTGCAGGGCCAGATCCGGCGCGACACAGATGGTCGGCCCAATAAAACTCAAGGATTCGGTGCCACTATTGCAGGATTGCGCATCACCACCGGCGCAACTGACGTTTGGGCCATCGCTTGGCCCGGCCCCGGAATGGTCATCATCACCGACAGTCACCAGGAATTTCACGACGCGCTTGGCGGGGTTATCAGCCACAAAACCAATCCAGCGGGTTGTTTGGTTGCCGCACCCCACTGGATCGCCCTGATTCGGGCCACCACAATAGGCGACATTCCCACCGGCATCCAACGCGAAACTCGGCGGCGGCGTCTCAGCCAGCGTCCACGGCCCGGCTGGGGCCCTTGTCGGCAGGATCGGGCTCTCTTGCATTGTGCCATCCTCAAAAAAGAGCCGCAGATAGGCCAGAGCCCCGCCGATACCTGTGCCGCCATCGCGCCCCGCGGCATAATAGGCCGTGCCAGTGGGTTTGCTTTCCAGGTCGCCAAACCAGCCACCAAAGGCGGAGAGTGGTTCACTAAAGCTGAAAAGCAAGCCATTGGCGTAGCTGGAACTACCGCGCAATGAATCATTGTAATAACAGCCAGGGAGGGCCGACGGGCGGGGCGCCCCATCTTGCAAGGTGGCACCTTCGCCACAACCATCGGCTTGCCCGCTGGCCCAGGCATCAGCACTGCCAAGCAGAGGGCCGTCCATATTGCGCAAGGTATAGGTGATGGTCAACCCAGTGGGGAAGGTGGTTGGCACCACACAATCGCCGGTCTGGCTGCCACAGTGCGCCGCGGTCACTTCGTGGATGGCCCCGGTCTGGAAGATGGAGCACTGTTGCGCGGTTTGCACGGCACCGCGCCACGCATCATCTTGTGCATCGACGATTGCTCGATCATGGCCTTCTTCGGGGCTGATAAAGAGTGTGGCCCCGCTCACGGCAGGGTAGCCAGCCGTAAAATGCCACTGGTAATCGCCAGGCAGCATCTGGCTGGGGTCGATTGGATCATGCACCAGCCCAGCAGGCAGCGTGACCGTGCAGTGCTCGCCCCCCCGAAAGGGCGCGTGCGGCAAGCTGATCGCGCGTGCGGACACCAATTGGGGCGCGACCAGGCTCGCGCCGCTCTGTTCACAAACAAGCGAGGCGGAGCCAGTGAGCGCGATGTCAGTCGAAAAGGTGATCACCAAAGCTGCGTCGAGCGCAACATCATACGCATTGGCGGCTGGCGTGGTGGCGACAACCTGGGGCGCGCGGCTGAGCAGTTGCCCGGCATTGAGCATTCCGGGTGAAGCGGGAAACGGACCCGCCCAATACAGATCGGCGGCACAGAGACCGGCCCCGGTCAATTGGAGTGAGTGGCCCTGCGGCGTCGCGGTGGTTTCGCTGACGCCAACATCCACACTAGTCAGGCCGAGGGCTGGGCCACTTGCCGCGGTCAAAGAGCCCTCATAGCTCAAAAATTGCTGCACAACGCCATTCGGATCCAGCAGGGCAAAACCATCGGGCGCGCCATTTTGCAGCGTGCCAGCCGGAAAGGCCAGCGCGCCATATCCATTCCCTTCATCAGCCAGCGTGCCGCTCAGGGGGATTGGTGCGCCATAGGGGTGACCATCACTGCCGTTGTAGAGCACCACCGACCAGTGCGCCAGATCCGTGCCCGCCGGACCGGCAATTTCGATAAATTCGTCCACATCTTCGCCAACGTTGTCATAATGAAATTCATTGATAAAGACCGGTGTGGCACATGCAGCGTATACCGGCGCTGGGTGGAGCCAACCCCAGCAACAGCCTAAGAGGATCCAGCCGATTCGTCGTAAATAGTTCATGATCGCTATGCGCAATTGCGCCTCCTTTGCCAATCTATGGCTTGGTGATGGTTAGCCCCGCCCCCAAGCACCTATCGAGAGCATCCAGTCTACGGTGCGACTGTTCGCGGCTCAATGGGTCATTGGGGTTTGCGGAGATGGGTGAAGTGTCTCAGGGCAACCTGCCAGCGTGATGAGGCAAACAAAATCGCATTAATCAGAAGCGGATCCCGCGCTGCAACAAGTGGCGGAGTTTGGCGGGTTGACAGCAGCAGCTCGGCACACGGCCCGCCCTGGCCAGCGCGTCAAACCTTGCGATTTACCAACGAAGGCTGGCGCGCAGCGGGCACTTTGCGGATAGCGCACAGCACATCGCCTCATTGTTCGGTAATTGGATTTGGGCTGTGGTACAATGCTCGTCTAATTCATAGCGTGCGCAGTGCTCAGCAAATTTCAGGGTGAGTGGGTCATCCACGAGTAGACTTTCATTCAAGGCTTGCGTACGTTCGATACCTATGTCAACCAACCGCACGCAGCTTCTTTACATTCCCATCCTGCTCTGTTTTGCCCTGATCTTTTTTGGGTTGGGCTATTTAGCCTATCCCTTATTGAGCAGCACGCCTGGATTGCCAACGGTCGAGCGCGCTCCCTCGGAAGACCCCGCGGATTTGCAGATCTTCTGGGAGGTTTGGCACCTTCTGGAGCGCGACTTTTATGGGGAAAAGCCAAAAACCACCAAACGGCTCTATGGCGCGGTGCATGGCCTGACCGAAGCTTTTGCCGACCCCTACACCCATTTTGTTGAACCCGAGCCGCGCGAGCTCGTGGCCGACCAGTTGCGCGGCAGTTTCGGCGGCATCGGTGCCCATATCGAGCCAACCGAGGGGGGCTACATCCTCCATCCCCAGCCCGATCAGCCCGCAGCGCTGGCCGGTGTACTGGCGGGGGATCGACTGATCCGCGTCGATGATCAGCCGATCCACGAGCAAATGAGCAGCGATGAAGTGGTGGGCCTGGTGCGCGGGCCGGTCGATTCCACTGTGGAAATTGGCGTCCAGCGGGAGACCGAAAGCGGCCTCAGCGAATTGAGCTTTCGTATTGTGCGGGCCCAAATCTACACGCCCAGCGTCGAGTGGCGCCTGCTGGATGATGACCCGGCCACCGCGACCGTCGGTTATCTGCGCCAGACAATCTTTAGCGACCGCAGCGCGGAAGAGATGCGCACCGCTTTGAGCGAACTGAACGAACAGGGAGCGGATCGCTTCGTACTGGATCTGCGCGGCAACCCCGGCGGCGTGGTCAGTGCAGCCGTACAAATCGCCGATATGTGGCTGGACAGCGGCGTCGTTCTGCTCGAACGTCATGCCGATGGCAGCGAAAAAGTATATAACGCCGAGCCAGGGGGCGAAGCGGGGGATGCGCCACTCACCATCCTGGTGGATGGGGGCACGGCCAGCGCGGGCGAGATCCTGGCCGGAGCGTTGCAAGACCACGGTCGGGCCCAATTGGTGGGTGAAAAGACCTTTGGCAAAGGCAGCGTGCAACTGGTTTATGAACTTTCGGACCAGAGCAGTCTGCATGTGACCAATGCGCAATGGTTCACCCCAAATGGGGATCAGATCACAGGGTTGGGGCTGATCCCAGATGTACAGGTCGAACCCGGTGTCGATCCGCTGCCGCAAGCGCTTCTATTGCTAAACGAAACCGCCACCCACCTACGAACGGCCCTGGTTGGCCAGGCGGAGAACACCCTCACGCCCGGGGTTAAGTGAATCGAATCAAGCAGGGATAAAAACACGATGGAACAAGAAACCGACCGTGGGGACCGCCGAGAGACTACCCGCACGACGTTCGAGCAGGTAAAACGCCAGCCAATATTGGTCGGCTGTATTGCCCTCATTGTGTTGGGTAGCACCTTTCTTGTGGGGTTGGCTTCGGGGTTTGGGCTGGGCCGTTTCAGCCAGGGGGCGCTCGCTGCCCTGCCCTCGTTTGGCCCCAATAATGGCAGCGCCCAGGGTCGCCCCACCAGCGCGGCAGCCGCATTGGATGACAATTTCGACCTCTTCTGGGAAGCGCTGGATCTGGTCTATCGCGACTATTATGGCGAGATCCCCGACCCGCAATCGATCACCTATGATGCGATCCGCGGCGTGGTGAATCAGCTTGGTGACCCGAACACCGCGTTTATGACGCCGGAGGAAGCCAATTTCTTCCGCACGTCGATGGAAGGCAGCTTCGAGGGGATCGGCGCACGCGTCGAGTGGGATCTTGAGCGCGACACGGTGCGGATCGTGGAGCCGTTCGAGAACCAACCGGCATGGACAGCAGGCGTCAAGCGGGGCGATCTGGTATTAGAGGTCGATGGCGAATCGATCGTCGGCACCAATTTGGAAGAGGCGATCAACAAAATCCGTGGGCCCAAGGACAGCACAGTTGTCCTCACCGTCGAACGCGAAGGCGAATTGGAGCTGCTTGAGTTCACCATCACCCGCGCCAGCATCGAAATGCCGACCATCAGCACCGATATGCTGGGCGAAAATGGGGATATTGCCTATGTGCGGCTCTATACCTTTAACCAGAATGCCGGGCAATTTGTGCGCCAGGCCGTGGAAGATGCCCTCAAGCGCAACCCACGCGCGTTGATCTTTGACCTCCGGGGCAATACTGGCGGCCTGTTGCGTCAGGCAGTGGTGGTCAGCAGCATCTTTCTGGAAGACCAAACCGTGCTGCTCGAACGCTTTGCCAATGGCGAAACCGAAACGTATGAGACCGAAGGCCGCGCGCTCAACACCCGGATCCCGATGGTGGTGCTGGTGAATGAGGGCAGCGCCAGTGCCAGCGAGATCGTCGCTGGCGCGCTGCAAGACCACGAGCGGGCCACCCTGCTCGGCATGACCACCTATGGCAAAGGCAGCGTGCAGTTGCCCCACACCCTCAGCGATGGGTCGATCATGCGGGTGACGATTGCGCGCTGGTATACCCCGCTCGACCGGTCGATCGATGGCACCGGCCTGACACCAGACATCGTCATTGAATTGAGCGAAGAAGAACGTACCGCCACTGCGGATCCGCAGATCGAGGCGGCAATCGAATTCCTTGAGAATAGCGACCAGTAACTTTATGACCAAACAAGCGGAAGCCGGGGCACGTCAGGCGCGGACAGTCGCCACCAACCGGCGAGCACGGTTTGAATATTTTATCGAAGAAACGTACGAAGCAGGCATCGTGCTCACCGGCACCGAGATCAAATCGGTGCGGGCAGGGCGAGTCAATCTGCAAGATGGCTTTGTGCTGATCCGCGGTGGTGAGGCCCACCTCTACAATGTCCACATTGGCCATTACGAACAGGGCAACATTCACAATCACGAGGAGACCCGCGCACGCAAATTGTTGCTGCACCGCAGGCAGATCGACGAGTTGCACAGCACCGCCACCCAACGCAACTGGACCATCGTCCCGTTGCGCGTCTACATCAACGAGCGCGGGCGGGCCAAAGTGGAGATCGCCCTGGCCCGCGGGAAACAGCTTCACGACAAGCGGCAGACCATCGCCAAACGCGACAGCGACCGCGAGATCCGCCGCGCGCTAAAAAATGATTACTAAGTCGCCAACCTCGTTGACCCTGCGCAACGGGACGCTCACCTTGCCCACCTTTCTGCCCGATGCTACCCTCGGCGTCGTGCGGGCGGTGGACAGTGTGGATCTTGAACAGTGTGGCGTGCAGGCCGTGGTGATGAACACCTTCCACCTGATGCAACATCCCGGTTCGTCCACGGTGCAGGCATTGGGCGGCCTCCACCGGATGAGCGGCTGGCCCCACCCGATCATCACCGATTCGGGGGGCTTCCAGGCCTATTCGTTGATCCGCCAGAATGCTAAGTTCGGTAAACTCACCGACGACGGCATCACCTTCAAGCCTGAAGGCAGCGACCGCAAATTCCAGCTCACGCCGGAGAAATGTATCCAGTTGCAGGTCAGCTACGGGGCCGATGTGGTGATGTGTCTGGATGATTGCACGCACGTTGATGATGCCGCGGCCGATCAGAGCGAGGCGGTGCGGCGAACGATTGCCTGGGCCAAACGATGCAAACGCGAATTCACCCGTCTGGTTGAGGATAAAAAATTGGCCGAGGCCGAGCGCCCGCGTCTGTTCGGCGTGATCCAAGGCGGCGGCTCCACCGAGTTGCGCCAGCGCTGCGGCGAGGCTTTGCTGGAAATTGGCTTTGATGGGTATGGCTATGGCGGCTGGCCATTGGATAAAGATGGCGCGCTCGTCACCGATATGCTGGCTTTTACCCGTTCGCTGGTGCCCGCACACCTGCCAATGCACGCCCTCGGCGTCGGTCACCCGGTCAATGTGACGGCGTGCGCGCAGATGGGTTATGGCATCTTCGACAGTGCGCTGCCCACCCGCGATGCCCGCCGGGGACGAGTCTATACCTTCACCAGCGCAACAGCATCGCCCTCGCTCCACAATACCGACTGGTTTCGTTTTCTCTATCTCACCGACGACAAACACATCAAAGCCGCGGAACCGATCTCGCCTCATTGTGATTGCCTTACCTGTCAGCGCTACAGCCGCGGCTACTTGCACCATCTTTTTCAGCGCAACGAGGCCAGCTTTCAGCGGCTGGCGACCATCCACAATTTGCACTTCATGACGCAATTGACGCGACAATTGCGCAATCTGCTCGGTGGAGGCTGGCGCGTCGATGCAGCCTAGGGGTGCACTGCGGATCGTCGTGCTCCTGTTTGTCGGGCTGGCGATTGGGTTTGCGCGCATTGTACCGCCGCTGGAGGGCTTTGACGCGCTCGAATATTTTGGCTACGCGGCCTATCTCCATCAAGAACGCCAATTGCCCGAGATCAGCGAGGCAATGGTCGAACGCTCGTATGAGCTGGTGGTGCAGCCGCCGCTCTACTTTGCCGCCATCGCATTGATCACCGCGCCGTTTCCCATGGCCGAGGCCTGGGATTTTGCCCAGGCCAGCGACAACCCCTATCACGAACGGGGGCTCAGCCCGCGCCAAACCATCACCCTGCCGGATGCGCCCCCCGCTGCGCTGCTCACGCTCCACGTGGCGCGGCTGGTTTCGCTCCTGGGTGGGGTCGTCACCTTGCTGGCGAGTTATGGGTTAATCCGCATAATCGTGCCAAACGCGCCGTGGCTGGCCGTGGCGGTGGCCGCTGTGGTCGGCTTCAACGCACAATTTTTGTTCATCAGCGTGGCGATCACCAACGACGCCTGGGTGCCAGCCGTCTCAACCGTGACCCTCTGGCTGATCGCACGCACGGTCCGCCAACCCCAGCCGTCCCGCCGCGCCTGGCTGCTGATTGGTGTGGCCGCGGGGTGTGCCGCGCTGACCAAATATAGCGCCATCCTGATCGCGATCCCCGCGCTCTATTTGCTGCTGCCCTATTGGCGGCGCGTGGGCTGGCGGGCATTCCTGGCCACCAGCGGCTGGATGATCCTGGCTGCGCTGCTCGTGGCGGGCTTTTGGTTCGGCCGCAACTGGCTCCTGTACGGCAGCCTGGTTCCGTTCGAGCAGATGGCGCAAGTCTTGCCGACGATGCGTCGCCCGGTGCCCATGGCCCTCGACCAGCTGATTGCCACCATTCCCTGGCTCTTCACCTCCTATTGGGGGGTCTTTGTCAGCACGCTGGCCCCCGCGCCCTATCTGGCGGTGACCAAGGTGCTCTTATGGATTGGGGCGCTCGGCCTGATGATTGGACAGATCCGCCAGCGCTGGCAACCTGCCCCTGCCGCACAATTTGCGCTGGGCTTTGCCTTGCTTTGGTTCCTGACGATCTTTGCTGGCGTGCTGTACTGGACGCGCACGATCATGTTTGGTGAGCAAGGTCGGCTGCTCCATGCTGCAGCCCCGGCCCTGGCCCTGTTGCTGATTGTGGGCTGCGCGGCCTATTTTCCACGGCGCTGGCAGAAGGGGGTCGCGCTGGCGTTGGTTGTTGGCTCGTTTGGCTTGGCACTTTGGCCGCTGCCCACGCTGATCCGCGCTTACAGCTTGCCCACGCCACTGCCCACCCCCGTACCGTATCAGCGCCCGGTTGAGGCCACTTTTGCGCCGGGAATGCGCTTGCTCGGGGTTGATTTTCCGGCTGGGGCCGCGCTTGCGCCCGGCGAAACCTTGCCGCTGACCTTTTACTTCAGCACCGAACAGCCAATTGAGGGGCAATATACGTTCTTTTTGCACCTGGCCGATGCGCAGAACAACTTGATCGCTCAGGTGGACGCGGTGCCGCGCCACGGTCAACACACCACCGGCCAATGGCAACCCGGCGTGATCTTCGCGGATGATTATACGCTCGCCATCCCAGCAACGGTCAGCGAGACACTGGCAACGTTGAGCATCGGCTTTTATGAGTACCGCGCCCCGGACGAGCGCCAACTGGTCCAGGACGCGGCGGGCAACGAACTGGGCGATCGGTTGATCCTCGGGCCGGTGCGCATCACCCAGGCCGAAGCCGCGCCTGCCGCGCTGGCCGCCAATCCGCGGGCGCGCTGGGTCAATGGCATCGAATTGGTGGAAGTCGAGATCGAACAACAACATGCGACTGGCTACCCAACCCAGCTTGGTATACAATGGCAGAGTACACAAGTGATTCAGCAGGAGTACACCATTTTTCTGCAACTATTGGCAGCCAACAACGAAGTCCTGGCGCAGATCGACCAACCGCCGCGTGGCGGGGATCTGCCCACTTCAACCTGGCGGGCGGGCGAGCACATCAGCGACACGGTAACGCTGCCACCAGTGGCCGACGCCACCGCGCAATGGCAGCGGCTGATTATTGGGCTGTACGACAACAGCGGTCAACGTCTATTGCTTGCGGAGCCGCTAATGAATCAAGACGCCTTTGTCTTGCAGGAAAATGACCATTGATGTTGCCGGTTGTCCTCACAGCCTGCAGCATATTTATCTGATTGTTCACTAAGCCAGACGAGGATTTTATGGATGAGAGCGTGTACGAAGTAGCAGTGATTGGCGGTGGGATTGTCGGCTTGGCCACCGCGCTCAAATTGAGCGAACGTCGCCCGCTCAAACTGGTGGTGATCGAAGCCGAGCCCCATGTGGCCGCTCACCAAACCGGCCACAACAGCGGCGTGATCCACTCTGGGCTCTATTACAAACCCGGCTCACTCAAGGCGCTCAATTGTGTGGCTGGGCGCCAGGCCATGTATCGCTTTTGCGCCGAGCACAATATCGCCCACGAACAGTGCGGCAAAGTGGTAGTTGCGACCCATCCCGCCGAGGTGCCACGGCTCGATGTCCTTGAGGAACGTGGCCGCGCCAACGGGCTCCAGGGCATCCGCCGCCTGAGCCCAGCTGAGATCAAAGAATTGGAACCCCATATCGCGGGGATCGACGGGCTGCATGTGCCCGAAACCGGCATTGTCGATTACAAACAGGTGGCGCAAAAGTATGCCGAGCTGATCCAGGCGACGGGGGGCGAAATTCGGCTCAACACACGCCTGCTGGGGTGCACTCGCACACGTCGCGAGTTGATCTTGCAGACCAACCAGGGCGAAATCCGCACGCGCAACCTGGTCAATTGTGGCGGCTTGCAGTCGGACCGGATCGCGCGCTTGTGCGGCGTTGATCCCGGCGTGCAGATCGTGCCTTTCCGCGGCGAGTATTACGAACTCAATCCCGACCGGCATCACTTGGTGAAGAATCTGATCTACCCAGTACCCGACCCGCAATTCCCCTTTTTGGGCGTTCATTTCACCCGCATGATCGGCGGCGGGGTCGAGGCCGGGCCCAATGCCGTCCTGGCCTTCAAGCGCGAAGGCTACACAAAGTCCAGCGTCTCGCTGCGCGATCTCAACGAATTCGCCAATTATGCGGGGTTCTGGGCGATGGCACGCAACCATTGGCGCACGAGTTTGGGCGAATTTCATCGTTCGTACAGCAAAAGCGCCTTTGTCAAAGCCCTGCAACGCTTGTTGCCCGAACTGAAAGCTGAAGATATTCATCCTGCCGGGGCCGGTGTGCGCGCCCAGGCCCTCACGCCCAGTGGCGCGCTGGTGGATGATTTTCACATTGTCGAGGCGTGGCGCATGGTCCACGTACTCAACGCGCCCTCGCCAGCCGCGACTGCTTCGCTCAGCATCGGCGAGACGATTGCCAATATGGCCGAAAAACACTTTGATCTCGTTGCGGCCTAATGGGAGGTTGTCGCAGAGAGGTCTGGCCAGTTTCCGGGCTCGGCAGGTTCCAGCAAGTGCTCGCGCCCAAAGCAGAAGGATAGGACGATCATGACTGTTGCCGAAACTTTGGTGGCCCATTTGGTCGCAGCCGGGGTAGAGACCGTCTTTGGGTTGCCCGGGGGTGAAAATGTCCAGGTGATGGAAGCGCTGCGCCGGGCGGGTCTGCGTTTTGTGTTGGTGCGCAACGAAAACTCCGCGGTTTTTATGGCCGATGCCAGCGCCCGCCTGACCGGAAAACCGGGCGTCTGCCTCACCACATTGGGGCCTGGCGCAACCAACGCTGTTGCTGGCGTGGCTCATGCCTATCTCGAACGCGCGCCGTTGATCATCATCACCGCGGAGACGCCCGACCATCTGCTCAGCTATCACACGCACCAGGTGATCGACCTCGCCGCGCTCTTTGCACCGATCACCAAGGGGACGTTTCAGGTGACCGCGCAGAATACCAGCGCGACCATCACTCGTGCGTTGGCACTCGCCACCACAGGCCGACCGGGGCCGGTTCACCTGCGCCTCAGCAACGAAGAAGCTGGCTTGCCAGTTGCCCAGCCCCCAGCCGATCAGTCTCTACCTGTCCAGCCCCCAATTGCCCAGCCGCCAGCCGATCTCGCCGCGGCTCGCGCGCGGCTCGCCCAGGCGCGCCGCCCAATCATCGTGGCTGGGGTGGGGTTAGAGCCGGAACAACCCTACGAGGTCTTGCAGCAATTGGCCGAAGCAGCCGCGGCCCCGGTGATTGTGACCCCCAAAGCCAAAGGTGCGCTGGCCGATGACCATCCCCTGGCTGGTGGTGTGATCGGCTTGACGCGCACCGATCCCGCCTATCAACTGCTCGACGAGGCCGATCTGGTCATAGCGGTAGGGTTTGATGTGGTGGAATTGGTCAAACCGTGGCAAGAGACCAGGCCGCTGATCTGGCTGGCGAATTGGACAAATGTTGACCCGACGATCCCGGCGACGGTTGAGTTGGTCGGTCCGCTCATGCCACTGATCGCCCAGTTGATCGACAGTGAGTTTGCCACCAGCGCCGATTGGGGCGCAGCTCGAGTAGCGGCC
Source organism: uncultured Caldilineaceae bacterium (assembly GCA_964541665.1). Lineage (GTDB taxonomy): Bacteria > Chloroflexota > Anaerolineae > Caldilineales > Caldilineaceae > CFX5. Next base: position 33,701 of record CAZIRP010000005.1, read on the forward strand.
TTCCGGCAAGCCCTGGCGGCACGCAGATTACCCGAGCCAGCTTCGGGGCGGATGCGCCCACAGAGTGTCTTACGCGCGTTGCGCCAGGCCGCGGCGCGGGATCTGCTGATCGCCACCGATGTGGGCTCACACAAGATCCTCGCCGCGCTGGAGTGGCCTGCTTACGCGCCCAACCGCTATCTGCTCTCGAATGGGCTGTCGTGCATGGGGTATGCCGTGCCCGCGGCTATCGCGGCCAGCCTGGCCCTGGGCGGAGCCATGACCGTGGCCCTGGTTGGCGACGCGGGCTTCAGTATGATCCAAGGCGAATTGGCGCTGGTGCAAGAGACCGGCGCGCCGGTGTTGATCATCGTCTTCAACGACGCCGCGCTGGATCTGATCCGCTCGGCGCAGGTACGCGTACCCTATCCCCCCTTTGGTACCGAATTTTGCAACCCGGATCTGCAACAGATCGCGGCGGCTTATGGCATCCAGCATTATCGGGTCAGCAGCGAAGCCGACTGCGCAGCCGCGATCGCAGCCGCGCTGGCCGCGCGCCGTCCCTGCCTGATCGACGCGCAGATCGACCCGATCAGCTATCCAACCACCCCCACTCAGCAATTCCCCCTACAGCAATAGCGCCTGGTATGCCAATCGCGTTGCGGTTGGTTCGTAATCCCCAGGACTGCCAAAAACTGATTGATTGATGCTGCGGGCCAAGCGAGCATTCGGTGATAGCCAGACGTTGCCGATTGTCAGCCTCTCGGCAGCGCCTGAAGCGCGGCTATAGTTCTAACGGAGTAGTCAAGTAGTGCAGGTATTCTCACAAATTTTCTCCACGATCCGGCGCGGCTGGTTGATCGGCCTCTGCCTGCTCAGCCTGGGTGGACCGAGCGCAAGTCGAGCCGAGGAATCCCCAAGCCCCCGGGGCTTCTTGCCCCTGGTGATGCAAACTTCCCCAACAACTGAAGCGACCACGGTTTGGAGCGCGCCCCTTGCCCTGGCCCCAAATGGTGCGGAGCTATGGGTTGTGAACCCCGACGCGGACTCTGTGTCGGTGGTGGATACGGTCCGCCTGAGCAAGCTCGCCGAAATTTCTGTCGGGCGTCACCCGTGGGGGCTGGCGTTTACACCCGATGGCGGACACCTCTATGTGGTCAACCGCCAATCCGGGTCACTGAGTATGATCGACACAGCCAGTCGCCAGGTGCAAGCAACACTGGACATCGGCCCCGAACCGGGCGGTATTGTCTTGAATAACACAGGAGAACAAGCCTATGTAACCCTCACTTCTGCCAACAGGGTGGCGGTGCTCGATACCGCGCAATTGACGGTAACGGCCACGCTGACTGTTGCCCCGTCGCCCTATGCGTTGGCAATGACCCAAACCAGCGCCGGTGAGCAGCTGTATCTGACACATTTCTGGGCGCAACCACGCGCGGATGGCGTAGAAGGCGCGGACGACAGCCGCAATGGTCTGGTCACCGTACTGACGACCGATCCGCTACAAGTGGACGCGGAGATCGCGTTGCTGCCCGACGTACATGGTTTCCCCAATCTCTTGAGTGGGATTGCCATTGCTGACGACCGGGCTTGGGTGCCTCATGTGCGGTCGGCACCCGCCTTACCCACCAGCCTGCGCACCACAGTCTTTGCGGGCGTTTCACTGCTGGATCTGCAACAGGCCGAGCCGGAGAGTGCTGCGTATCTGCCCCTCAACGATGAGGAAATCTTCGGTTCGCCTGTCAACAATCCGGTTGCCGCAATCCCCTCGCCCGATGGTCAGTTTTTGTATGTTGTTCTGGCGGGCAGCGATCTGCTCGAAGTGATCGACATTGGTGATCCGCAGCAGCCGCGTCTGGTCAAGTTTCTGCCCACCGGCAGGAATCCGCGGGGGCTGGCCGTTTCCCCCGACGGGCGGCGTGGCTATGTGCTGAATTACCTCTCGCGTTCGCTGACTGTGTTCGATCTCGCATCGCTGACCGTGGAGCAGGAGATCCCCCTGACGCAGGAGACGCTGAGCGACGAAGTCTTGCGCGGCAAGATTCTCTTCCACCACGCCAGCGACCCGCGCCTGTCTCGGGGCTCCTGGATCTCGTGTGCGAGTTGTCATCCCGATGGCGGCACGGACAACGTAACATGGGCTTTCCCCGATGGCCCACGCCAGACCCCGCCACTCTGGAATGCCAGCGCGACCTTACCCTGGCACTGGTCCGCCGCGTTGGATGAAGCGCAGGATGTGGAGGACACCATCCACACCATTCAACATGGGTTGGGCTTAGCGCCGGGGGCTGACCCGCCAATGTTGGGTACGCCCAATGCCGAGCGCTCGTCCGATCTGGACGCGCTGGCCGCTTTTCTACTGCAAGGCATGGTCACGCCCGCGGTGCCCCCCGCTTCCCCTGGGGCAGAAGAGGGGCGGCGGATCTTCGAGCAAGTGGGCTGTGCCACTTGTCATGGGGGGCCACACTGGACAATCAGCGCGTTGCCCGGCTCCGCAGGCACGCTCGACCCAGATGGCAATGGCATGGTCGACGAGGTTCTGCGCGATGTTGGCACACTCAACCCGCTCGATGTGCGCGGGGCCACGGGCTTTGACGTGCCCTCGCTCCTGGGGGTTGGGTTGACCGCACCTTATTTTCACGATGGCTCGATGCCGACACTCGAAGCATTGTTGGCTTCCGGCCATCCAACACCACAAGAGGGAGGCAATAGGCTTTCGGAAGCAGAAATTACACAGGTAGCTTCATTCCTGCGCGCTATCGATGCAGATACCACCCCCGTGCTCGAGTAGCGATAATGCAATAAACCTGTCTGTAGCAGCATTGCGCCCCGTGTCCGGATCTGCCAGCGGGCGAAGCGCAGAAAGCACAGATAGACTCTCAGTACAATAAGGAGCTAAACTTATGAAGCCAATCGTATATCGCTGGTTCTCATTTCTCGCTATGATCGGAATGCTGGCTTCGCTATTGCCAGGTCCAGCCGTAGTCCAGGCCCAAAGCGGAGATATTTTCCTGCCCCTGGTAGGGACATCCCCCGGAGCGCCGCAATTTACCATTGTCAGCCCGTCGGCTGGACTCTCTGTCAGTGGCACCTCGCTCTTTGCGGTGCAGCCGAGCGTCCCAGGAACCATTGCGCAAGTGGCCTTTCGCGCGGGCTCTGTGGATCTCGGCACCGATGATACACCAGCCGATGGTTTCCGGGTCTTTTTAGATGCGGGCCAACTGCCGACTGGGCCGATCACGCTTGCGGCGACGGCCACGAGCCTCAGCGGCGAGACAGCCACCGAGACGGTCAATGTGACCATTGTTCCCCAGGCACCGGCCAGAGCGAGTGTGGGGACGGGTGGCGCGACCTTGGCCACCACATCGGGCAACACGATCATTGTGCCGCCCAATGCAGTCGACCAAACAACAACGATTGCCGTGGCAGACAAGAGTCAGGAACAGGTAACCACCGACGCGGGCATCGATTGGGATGGGCTAGGCGTTACCTTCTTAGGGGCGATTGATGTTCAAACGACTGGCGAGTTCGCCCGCCCGTTTGGGGTCAGCTCGGTAGGCTTTGGCAATCGCGTTCAGCCGGGGCAGGCCGTTGTGACCTATCGCATTCTGCCCGATGCCGACGGCGATGGGATTGGCGAGTTGGTGGTGGTCAACGGGGCTGAGTTGGCACCGAATGGCACGATTGTTTCATCGGCTGTGAGCGGGATCGTTGTGCATCAATTGCAGATCAGCAGCCCAGCCGCGGCCCTCCAGGCAGCCGCAACTGGCCAACCCCAAGGTGCGCCGGGCGCGTTGTTGACGATTGAAGCGAGTGGGCTCAATCCTCTCTCCAGCATAGGCAACCTGGCCATCTTCGAGTCCAAGGTAGATGGGAGCACCCTGACGGTGCCGGGCATTGTGGAACAGGGGTTCAGCGGGCAGATCTTCACTGTGGTCGTGCCGTCGCTACCGGCTGGCGATGCCACGTTGACGCTCAAGAATCAGAGCACGGGCGAAAGCGCTGGCCCATTCACCATCACGATCCTGGCAGCGCCCGCGTTGGGTCAATCTGCTGCCACAATCGTCGAGAGCTATTTCAGCCAGAGCAAATCCTTCCTCGAAGGGCTGAGCGGATTGTCTCCCCAAGAGGAGAGCGAGCGGACAAAGACGCTGGCACGGCTCAATGAGATGAAGACCCAGTTTGACCTCATTGCCGCCGACCCCGCCCCCGACGCCCAACAGATGGTGCGCCAATTTGCCACTTTGATCGAAGGTTCGGGCGTGTTGGCCGAATTAGCCGCGGCTGAAGTTAGTGCCAGTGCGCTCCAGTGTCTTACCTCCAGCCAGAAGAATTTACTCAACTTGATTGCAGCATTAGGCGTCATTTCTGGTTCCTTGGGCTGTGCGCTAGGGTTTACAGGGGCGGGCGCGGCCTATTGCGCGGCGGCCTTCGCGGCTGCTGGGGCTATCGATGCCTATCTGGTTGCGGAAGCCCCGGAATGCCCTAAGGATCCGCCACCGGCTTGTGTACCTGCACCAGCTGCTTCCGGCCCCGGCACCACGGGTATGGGGGCTGCACCACCTCCCGGCGGTAATGGGTGTGGGAATGTGAGCGGAGGCCCGAGTAGTTTTGCCCAAAGCGCTAGCATCAACCAGTTTGACAATGGCCGTTACATTGTCCGCATTTTCCCCCAGGCAAGTGGCGGGCGCTCATTGTCTCCGTTCACCGGCGCAACCGACCCTGGCGGCTACTTCTTTATTCCCCTCATTCCCGTGGATGAGCCTTTCCGAGCTGTGGCAACCGACCTGCTGACCGGCGCTTCTGTTGCCCAGGAAGGGGTTGGGCCGGCGCTCAACCAGAGTGTCTACATGAATTTTGACTTCTCTGAGGCAGCGGGAAATCTCTACACCATCGCAATCGGCGATACGATCACAGATGGGGTACCGGGGCCAGGCGCGGGGAACATTGAGGTTCCCGGCGGGGTAGACATCTACACCTTCAGTGGCACAGCCGGCCAACAGGTATATTTTCAGCTAACTGGTGTGGATCCAGCCCTGGCTTTGGTGCGCTGGAAATTGCAGGACCCAAGCGGCGAGACCATCTTTGATCGTGTCTTCAATTGCTGTGGGGGCAGTAATCCTGGTGTCTACACCCTGCCCACAACCGGCATTTACACCATCCGCGCAGGCGAGAGCAGCGATCCAGGCACCGGCACCTATGGCTTCAAACTCTGGAACGTGCCAGCCCCGCATCAATTCCCCATTGCCATCGGCGACACCGTTTCCAATGGCGTGCCAGGCGCGGGCGCGGGCAACATCGAATCCCCTGGCGTGAAGGATATTTACACCTTCAACGCGAGCGCGGGCCAGCAAGTCTACTTTGAGCTGTTTGATGTGGTACCAGAACTGACGCACGTCAACTGGAAGCTCACCACCCCAGATGGTTCGGTCATCTTTGATCGCATCCTCAACTGCTGCGGGGGGTCGAATATAGGCGTGCGCACGCTTGAACAGAGCGGCACCTACACGATCACCGTCGGGGATGACAGTGACCCAGGCACCGGCACCTATAGCTTCAAACTCTGGAATGTGCCAGCGCCGGATCAATTCGCCATTGCCATCGGCGATACCGTGTCCAATGGCGTGCCAGGCGCGGGTGCGGGCAACATCGAAACCCGCGGCGTGAAGGATATCTACACCTTCAACGCGAGCGCGGGACAGGAAATCTACTTTGAGCTGTTTGATGTGGTGGCAGAACTGACGCACGTCAACTGGAAGCTCACCGCCCCGGATGGCACAGTCATCTTTGATCGTATCCTCAACTGCTGCGGGGGGTCGGATATAGGTGTGCGCCTGCTTGAACAGAGCGGTACCTACACCATCACCGTCGGGGATGACAGTGATCCAGGCACCGGCACCTATGGCTTCAAACTCTGGAACGTGCCAGCGCCGCATCAATTCACGCTTGCCATCGGTGACTATGTGACCAATGGCGTGCCGGGACCAGGCGCGGGCAACATCGAATCCCGCGGCGTGAAGGATGTCTACACCTTCAACGCGACTGCCGGGCAGCAAGTCTACTTTGAGCTGTTTGATGTGGTGGCAGAACTGACGCACATCAACTGGAAGCTCACCGCCCCGGATGGCACAGTCATCTTTGACCGCATCCTCAACTGTTGCGGAGGGTCGGATGTGGGCGTGCGCACGCTTGAACAGAGCGGCACCTACACGATCACCGTCGGGGATGACAGTGACCCAGGTATCGGCACCTATGGCTTCAAGCTCTGGAATGTGCCAGCGCCGCATCAATTCGCTATTGCCATCGGCGACACCGTTTCCAATGGCGTACCGGGACCAGGCGCGGGCAACATCGAATCCCGCGGTGTACGGGATATCTACACCTTCAACGCGAGCGCAGGGCAACGAGTTTACTTTGCGCTGTTTGATGTAGTGGCAGAACTGACGCACATCAACTGGAAGCTCACCGCCCCGGATGGCACAGTCATCTTTGATCGCATCTTCAACTGCTGCGGGGGGTCGGATGTGGGTGAACTCACACTGGCACAAGCTGGCACCTACACCATCACCGTCGGGGATGACAGTGATCCAGGCACCGGCACCTACTCGTTTGAGTTGCGCAACCCTTGACCCATAACAGCTGGGTCAACCGGGATTAGGTAAACATTTCACTGTTCGAGGGGTTCGTGCTTTTTTAGGCGGACCCCTTGATCGTATAATGCTCATTCGCCTGCACAGCAAGTTTCATCGCCGCCCAGCTTTTTATCAACCAGCCGCTATCAATCCTGTTCGCTTCCGTTGGTACTATCCTGACGATGCAATCAGTAGACCTTTCTGAGCAAACGCCAGCAGTCGTCACCACCCGTGTCGATCAGCTTGGTTGGCTATTGGCCTTCTTCACCACCTTTGCCGGTGCCATTGTCACGCCGTTGGTGCGCGGGGTGGTGGTCGGGGGCATGAACCCGATCACGCTCCTGTTGTTGCGCCTGCTGCTGACCGTGGTGCTGATCGTCGGGGCGATCGGCATCTTTGCCCGCCGCCATTTGCAGATCGACCGCCGCGGCCTTTGGCACTTGGGGATCATCGGACTGATCAGCGGGGTTGAGATCTGCTGCTTCTTCTGGTCGCTGGCTTTTGTCGATGCCTCGATGTCAGCGATGATCAAATCGACCCAGCCGCTGGTGGTTTTGCTGCTCCTGGCCTGCGGAGGCGAACGCTTGCAGGGCCGGCATTGGCTGCGGCTCGGCTTTGCCACGGTGGGCATCTATTTTCTGGTTGGGCCGGGCGGGCGCGTGGAACCCTTCGGCCTCTTTTTGCTGACACTTTCGCTCATCCTCTATGGGCTGCAACTCGTGCTGATCCAATGGTGGCTCAAGGGCTATCACAACCAGACAATCACCTTTTACCTGACCAGCATCATGACCCTGGTGATCATCGTCTGGTGGTGGCTGCAAGATGCAGGGTGGCAAGATCCTGGGCTTTCAGGCTGGGTTGTGATCGCGGTGCTGGCGATTGTCAGCACCTACCTGGCGCGCCTGGCACTCTTCGCGGCCATTCGTCGGATTGGCAGCGGGCAGATCGCCCTGCTCTGGCCCTTGCAGACGCTGCTGGTGATCGTCCTGTCGGTGCTCTTCCTGCACGAGCGTATGGCCGCGCTACAATGGTTTGGCGGCAGCCTGGTGCTGATCAGCGCGTTGTTGGCCGTCGAACAGTGGCCGCGGCACGCCAACGGCCCCCCGAAGCATCGCTAGCGTTCGCCTCAGCCATTGCCCCGTTCCCGCTCGTGCGCACTTTGACCCACTTCATTACGAACGAGTATCATATACCCAACTTTCCCTTCATCACTGAAACCCAAACACCGAATGATCTCTGGAGACTGAATCTCTCATGACTGGAATTACCGCTGCGCTGCTCGGCATCGAACACCCCCACTCGCTGGGCCATTTGCATACGCTGCAACAATTGCCCGAAGTCGAGCGCATTCTGCTTTGGGATACGAACCCGGATGCGCTGGCCCGAGCCCAGGCGACGCAGGGTGCCAAAGTGGTCGGCACCTTTACCGATCTGACCGAACTCCTTGCCACGCCCGATCTCTCGGTTGTGCTGGCCGCGCTGCGCAACGACGTAGGGCCAGATATTTTTCTGCAAGTGATCAACGCGGGCAAACATCTGATGGCCGAAAAGCCGATTGGCCGCACCGCCGCCGATACGCAACGAGTACTCGACGCGGCGCGCGCCGCGGGCGTCAAACTGACGGTCTGCTATCAGAATCGGTTTACCACCTGGGCGCAAGAAGCGCGCTCGATCATCCAGTGCGGCCTGATCGGCCCGCTGATGTCGGTTGAAATGCGCATGATCACCACGCAAGTGCAATTTCGCAATCCGCAACACTGGCTCTTTCGCAACGAATATTCCGGGGGTGGCATTCTCTCGTGGCTGGGCTGCCATTACATCGATATGATGTACTTTCTGACCGGCGATGAGATCGTCTCGGTGATGGCCGAGGTTGCCACGCGCAGCGGCGAGGCGATCGATGTGGAAGATGTGGCTACGCTCTCGCTGCGTTTCCGCTCTGGCGCAGTTGGTTCGCTCCACGCCGGGTACATCCTGGCGCTGAGTGGCAGTGGCTACGCCAACAAAGCCGGATACGACAGCTATATCGGCGTCAACGGGCGGAGCGGACGGTTAAACTGCGTCTCGATTGACACCCCCAACCAGATCATTGCCGAGAGCATCGCGCCGGAATGGAGCGCGGCTCCTCAGCGCGTCTTTCACTTCACCCCCGGCGACTCTCCGGCCTATGGCGGGGTCGCGGGCGAACAATTTATCCGCGCCTTTCTTCAGGGTGCCCACGGCCAGGGCGAATTGCCCACCACCGGCGAAGATGCACTGCGCGTGGCGCGTGTGGTCGATGCAGCCTACGAATCGAGCCGAACCGGGCGCCGTATTGAGCTATGAGCCGCTTTCTCGGTTCTACAAAAGGAGCAAAGTCGATGCCAATAGTAAGCCCAGAAATCCTCGCTGGTTTCCAGCAATTGGATTCACCCACAATTTTTAACGCACTGGTTGAAAAGTTTGGCCTGCCGACTGAAGAATATACCGACCACACGATCCGCGCGCTCGTGCCCGAATTGGGCAACGTGATCGGCTATGCCGTCACCGCCGAAGTGACGACAAATGATTCCGATTCCCCTGCGCTGCCGTGGATCGACTATTACGACTATTTGGAGCGCAGCAGCGGGCCCTTGGTCGTTGCCATGAAAGATGTCGATTCTCGACCGGGTCGTGGGGCGAGCTTTGGCGATGGCATGGCCACCGTCCACAAACGCCTGGGCGTGGTCGGTGCGCTGATCGACGGCACGATCCGCGATGTGCCGGGCATTCGTCGCGTTGGTTTGCCGATGTGGGCGTGGGGCGCGGTACCCGGTCACGGTCAATTTAACCTGACCCGGTTTAATACGCCGGTCACCGTCGGCCAATTACGTATCCGTCCGGGAGATCTGATCTTCGCCGATGCGGATGGCGCCGTGCGCATTCCCCCCGAACACGCTGCCGAGATTCTGCAACTGGCTGAAGGCATCCGCCAACGCGAGGCCGATATCTTTGCCTTTTATAATTCGCCGGACTTTAGTGTGCAAAAGATGCGCGAGCGGAGATAAGAAATTTATGTCTACGACCGAAAAATCAGTTCACGATCTCTTGAATCTGCAGGGCAAAGTTGCGCTGTTGACCGGCGCGGCGGGCTGGCTGGGCTCGGCGATGAGTCGAGCATTGGCCGAAGCCGGGGCCACCTTGGCGGTCACCAGCCGCGATGCAACCCGTGCGCAGGAATTTGCAGCCACCCTGCCGGGCAGCGGCCACATCGGCTTGGCCTTTGCCCAGGACAACACCGATTCGATCCCCAGCCTGGTGGCGCAGGTGACCGCGCAACTCGGGCCGATCGATATTCTGGTCAACAATGCCTATGGCGGCACCGGCCCCAGCATCGCGACTGCCACCGCCGAGGATTTCGACCAGGCCTATCACACCGGTGTGACCGCCTATTTTCTGCTGGCGCGTGAGGTGGCCGATAGTCTGCGCGCCCGCGGTGTTCCTGGCTCGATCATCAACATTGCCAGCATGTATGGGGTGGTCGCCAGCTATCCCGACGCGTATACGGATCTGCCGGTCAACAGCCCGCCGAGTTATCACGGGCTCAAGGGCGGCCTCGTCCATCTGACGCGCCATTTGGCGGCCTACTGGGCCAAGGATCGCATCCGCGTCAACGCCATCAGTCCCGGCCCCTTCCCCACGGCCAAGACCCAGAACGCCAACCCAGAATTTATCCAGCGCCTTGAGCAAAAAGTGCCCATGGGCCGGATGGGGCGCCCCGAGGAGTTGAAAGGCCTGGTCGTGTTGCTGGCCAGCGAGGCGGGCAGCTACATCACCGGGCAGAATATTCTGGTCGATGGCGGCTGGACAGCGTGGTAAAACCAAAAAATCTCTCCTAAATCTCACCTAATCTACGGGGACGAGTAGAAATTGGGGAGATTGATAGAGATTCAATAAGATTGGAGATCCATCAACCATGACTGCCTGGCAATTAACCGCAGCAGACCAGGCGTTTATTGCCCGCGAGGTCGAGCCCTTCTTGCCGGATCGCATCTTTGATGCCCACGCGCATCTCTTTCGGCACGACCACTATCTGCCGGGAACCTTGCCCGCGCACCTGGCTGGTACCCCGGACGAGCTCGGCCTGGCGGTCTATCGCGCTGGGATCGAGTGGCTTCACCCGGGTGGACGCACGGTCGGTGGCCTCTTTTTTGGCCTGGCCTTCACCGGTGATCGCGCCGCCAATAACCAGTTTGTGGCGCAGGAAGTGGCAGCCGGCCAGGCCGCGGGATTTGTCGCGCGCGGCCAATGGGTGATCGCACCGAGTATGAGCGCCGATGAAGTGTACGAGGCAGTGCAGCGCCACGGCTTTGTGGGGCTGAAGCCTTACCACAGCATGGCGCAGGTGGCCGGGCCAACGTTCCAAGCACCGATCGAAGCCTATCTCATCGAGGAGCACGTGCGCGTTGCCCACGAATTGGGCTTGACGATCACGCTGCACATGGTGCGCGACCGCGCCCTGGCCGACCCCGTCAACCAGAGGACGATCCGCCGCTATTGTACACAATACCCCAACATGCGTCTGATCCTGGCGCACGCGGCGCGTGGCTTTAACCCTTGGCACACCATTGAGGGCATCCACAGCCTGGCCGGGCTAGACAATGTCTGGTTTGATAGCTCCGCGGTGACCGAGGCGGGCGCGTTCGAGGCGATTGTCGAGACCATGGGCCACGCGAAGTTGCTCTATGGCACTGATTTCTACGTGAGCCATCTGCGCGGGCGCTGCGTCGCGATTGGGGATTCGTTTCACTGGTTCTATGCAGATGAGCTGAATCTGACCGAGAAACATACGCTGCTGCAACCGGTGTTAATCGGGCTGGAATCGCTGCGCAGTTTGCGCCTGGCCTGTCACCGTTTGAAGCTGCGCGACCAACAGGTCGAGGATATTTTCTACAACAATGCAGCGTCGCTGTTTGGCTTTTGAACAATTGTCATAAGTCATGCGTCAAACGTGAAATGTGACGATAGCCGATGGACGACAGACGTTTGACGTTTTCACGACACACGTTTTCACGTATCATCAGAAAGAGGCTTTCTTGCAGTACCGCACACTCGGACGAACAAACTTACAAGTCTCGGCATTGGCCCTGGGCACGGTGGAATTGGGGCTGGATTATGGCATTCCCGCGCCGGGTCACTTTGGTCGCCCAGCCGAGGCTGACGCAATCCGCCTGGTTCACGCCGCGCTGGATGCAGGGATCAACTTTATCGACACGGCGCGCGCGTATGGCGAGAGCGAGGCGATCCTGGGCAGGGCGTTGCAGGGGCGGCGCCAGGCGGTCGTGCTGGCCACCAAAGTTGGGCTCTATCAGCCGGATGGGACGCTACCTACCGGCGCGGCCCTGCGCGGCCACATGCTCGACGCGCTGGAAACCAGCCTGCGCCTCTTGCAGACCGATCACATCGACCTCTGGCAGTTACATCTGGTGGATGAAGCAGTTTTGGCCCAGCGCGAAACCATTGCCGCGGTCTTTGGCGAGGCCCAAGCCGCGGGCAAGGTACGTTACACCGGCGGCTCGTTTTATGGGGCAAAGACCGCGGAACAAGCGCTGGCCTACAACCTGTTTGATGCGCTGCAAGTTACCTATTCTGTTTTGGATCAACGCTTGTCTGATCGGGTTTTGCCGCTGGCGCAGCAACAGAACGTGGGCATTATCGTGCGGTCGGTCTTGCTCAAGGGCGCACTCACCGCACGCGCCGATCATCTGCCCGATCAGCTTGAAGGGTTGCGGGCGCGCTCGCGCCAATTTCGGCAATTGGTTGCAGAGGCCCAGCTCGGGCTGGATGCGGCGCAGGTGGCGCTGGCCTTTGCCCTGGCGCACCCGCAGATCGATGCGGTGTTGGTGGGGGTACGCAGCGAAGCAGAACTTGAGGCCGATCTGGCCGCGGTGGCGCGGCCGCTGTCGGCAGAATTCCTGGCCCAGCTCGCTACCCTGCGCCTGGATGATGACGATCTGCTCGACCCCAGCACCTGGGGGATTCCGTGATATAGACGGGAGACGGGGGACGATAGACGGGGGACGACAGCCCGTGGACGACGGATGGCAGCGAAAACAATCGTCTACCGTCCATCGTCCACGGTCTACCTACTCGTTGTCCACGATCTAACTACTCGTTAATGAAGAACGAAGCGGGCACGTTCGGATACCATTCACCAGCGGTCCACGTCGGATAGTTGCGCACGCGGTTGGTGACGATCGTCTGCTGATTGATCTTCGGGTCATCAACGACCAGGCCAATCGACCAGAGGTTGTCCATGTGGATCTGGAATACTTCCATGATCAACTCGATGCGCCGCGCCTGGTCAGGTTCACCGAGGATCTCCTCGCGCAGTTCGCGGATGCGCTTGACATCATCCGGTGGCTCTACGCCCTGCTCCCCATCCGTATCAAGCCAGAGCGCCCATTCAGGAGCCCATTGCCAGCCGCCGAGGGCGAAGGTGTTGCCATTCAGCGTCGGGTGGACCGGGCCACCACCAAAGTGGGCACCACGGGCCGAGAGATCATGCTCGCCACCATTATGACGGGCAGTCCACAACTCGCCAGCTTCCGGCTGCACGGTGGCGTTGATGCCAACTTCCGCCCAATAGCCACGCACCAGTTCCATCACATCTGGCGTTTCTGGCGGCCAGGCAGTATTCGCAGCGATGATCAACATCAGCGGCTCGCCATCCAGGCCCAGGCGGAAACCCTGGCTGTCACGGTCGGTCAGGCCGATCTCGTCCAACAGTTGGTTGGCGAGGTCGAGGTCAAACTGGGCATACGACTGGAAGAGCTCCGACTCGCCATGATAGTCAGGCCCGTAAAGTGGCGCCACCTGTGACGCGAAGACACCACCCTTCCAGACCAGGGCGATCAGCTCTTCCCGGTTGATGGCAACCGAAAGGGCCTGGCGGAAGCGCACATCGTTGTAAAGCTCTTTGCGCACCTCATCGGGATGGCTGAAGTTGAACATGATGTTCGAGAAGGAGTTGGGCATCCACGTGCCATAGGCCATGCGATATCCGCCCGACTCACGATTTTGCATCAACAGTGGCATGTTGGCGATACCCCCATTGAAGCCCAGGCTGCTCCAGTCAAATTCACCGGCAATGGTCTTGAGCAATTGCGCTTCGGTATCGGCTACCCGCACGGCGCGCAATTCATCGATGTAGGGCAATTGATTGCCAGCGGTGTCGACCTTCCAGTAATAAGGATTGCGGCGATAGGTCTGGATCGGCTGCGGCGGGCGCTCGTTGGGGATCCACGCGCTGATGCTCGGCAGTTCGGGGTTGTGGCGGTCGCGCATGTAGGCGAAGAAATCCAGCCAGGTGTCGAACCCTTCAACTTCCATCAACGCTTCGATCTCGCTCATCTCGACATAATTGGGGTGGAATTGCGAGAGGTAGTGTTTGGGCAGGGCCACCGGGTCGATGCGTGGGCCACCCCAGCTACCCAGATAGGTGACAAAGAGCGCATAAGGTTCGCTAAAGGTGAACTCCACCGTAAAATCGTCGATGGCCGTGACCTGCGCCAATTCACCACCACGTGTCAGGATGGTCGGCTTGCTCGGCGTCAACTCATCATTCAAGACCACATCATTCCACCAGAAGAGGATGTCGTTGGCCGTATATGGCTCGCCATCACTCCACTTGATCCCCTTGCGCAAGAAGAGGGTGATCGTCTTGTTGTCTTCCGAGATCTGCCAGCTTTGGGCCACATTCGGGATGATCTCTGAACCATCGGGCGAGAAGATAGTCAGGGGGTCGATGGTCCAGTAATCGTACATGGTCGGCGAGGCGCGGTTTTGCCCCTCGATCGGCGCGGTCAGAAAGCCACCATACTTGCCGATCCCCTCTTCGGGCTGAACCACAACCGGATCGGCGGGCAGGCGCTCGGCTAGCGGCGGCAATTCGCCAGTATCAACCAGCGCGGTCAACATCGGCGCTTCCTGGAATTCGGCAATGGCGTTGCCAGTCGCACCTTCATATTCCACCGGCGAGTTGTAAACCGCTTGTTGCACGGGTCGCTCACCCGGGCCGAGCGGTGGGTCGGTCAATAGGGCACCTTCAACCGCGGCGCTACTGCCTTGGCTGGCGGGCGCGTCGGCAGCAGCAGGAGCTTCGGCGGGTGGTGCCTCAGCCGGTGCTGGTGCAGCCGCGGGCTGACCACAAGCCGCAAGCAAGAATGAGCTTACGAGCAACAAGGAACAGAGACGGAAGAGCCACTGATTTCGTTGCACAATCGATCTCCTTTCGAGAGGGCTAATAGATGGAACAAACAAGGTTCGTACGTGTGGGAACGGTTGTTGGCTGTACGCAGGCGCTACTTCGATACCTGTTTACTGGATTCTGCCACCTCCTTTAGTGGAACGCCACACGATCGCAAGCTTTACCCCACAACTGGTAATGTTTGCTCGTTTTGGGAAACACCTCGCAGGGCCAACTCCTTGGCAAAATGGCAACGCGCATAATGGGGTGCTTCGTCCGCGGCGGCAATATTGACCAGGGATGGCTCTGTGGTGCGACAGAGATCAGCGGCATAGGGGCAGCGCGGATGAAACGCGCAGCCCGGCGGCACCTGACTCGGGTCGGCCACATCGCCCGGTAACAGGATGCGCTCGCGGCGGTGCCCCTCATCGGTTTCGATGGTCGGGACAGCCGAAAGCAACGCTTCGGTATAGGGATGGCGCGGGCGGGCGAAGATCGTGGCGGTTTCACCCAACTCGACAATCTTGCCCACATACATCACCGCGACGCGGTCGCTGATATATTCGACGACCGCCAGATTGTGGGTAATGAACAAATAAGTTAACTGGCGTTCGCTCTGCAACTCTTTGAGCAAACTCAGAATTTGCGCTTGCACCGATACATCCAAAGCCGAGACTGGCTCATCGGCCACGATAAAAGGCGGGTTGAGCGCCAACGCACGCGCAATCGCGATCCGCTGACGTTGGCCGCCGCTAAACGCATGGGGATAGCGCCGCATCATCGCGGGGTCGAGCCGCACACTGCGCAACAATTCCGCGACCCGCGCTTCCAGTTCGCGGCCATTGCGCAACAATTTACGCGTCACAAAAGGCTCGCCGATGATGTCCAGCACGGTCAAACGCGGGTTGAGCGACGAATAGGGATCCTGAAAGATCATGCCCAGGTGACGTTGCGTGTCGCGCAGCGCCCGAGCATCGAGTTTGGCCATATCGACCGGTGCCTGTTCCGGGTCTGGCTGAAAGAGCACCGAACCACTCGTGGGTTCAATCGCCCGCAAGATGCAGCGTCCAGTCGTGGTTTTGCCACAGCCACTCTCACCCACCAGCGCCAGGGTTTCCCCGCGCCGCACGCTGAAGGAGACCTGATCGACCGCCTTCACCTGCCCCACGGTGCGCCTCAAAAAGCCACGCACAACTGGATAATGTTTGGTGAGGTTTTGTACTTCAATTACATTTGCAGCGTCGGTCATGCCCGATCCTTTAGAGCAACTTCACAAAAGAGAAGAGTGAACCGTGACAAATGATATGCGTCAAGTCATTACGGTTCACGCATCACGTCACGCTTCGGTGTATAAATGACAGCGCACATAATGATCCGGCCCGACCTGCACCAGCGGCGGCTCGAGCACTTCACACGTTCCGGCCATAAATTGCGGGCAGCGGGTGTGGAATGGGCAGCCCGATGGCCGGGCAGTCAGGCTGGGCACCGCCCCTTCGATCGCCGCGAGCGTTTGGCTTTTGCCATGGCCCAACTCTGGCACAGAATGGAGCAGCCCGACCGTGTAGGGATGTTTGGGGTTGCGAAAGAGTTCACGCGCTGGCGCGCTCTCCACATCCCGCCCCAGGTACATGATCATCACCCGGTCGCACAGTTCCGAGATGACCGCCAAATCGTGCGTGATCACCATCAGCGCCATGCCAAATTCCTGCTGCAAGTCTTTGATCAGCTCCAGCACCTGGGCCTGGATCGTCACATCCACCGCGGTGGTGGGCTCGTCCGCGATCAGCAAGGCAGGGCGACAGGCGAGCGCCATCGCGATCATGGCCCGCTGGCGCATACCGCCGCTCAGGGCAAAGGGATACGCGTCGATGGTCTGCTCCGGTTTGGGCATGCCTACCCGCCGCAAGATTTCGATGGCCCGCTCGCGGGCTTCGGCCGCGCTGCAGCGTTGATGCAACTGGATCACCTCGGTGATCTGGTTGCCAATGGTGTAGACCATGCTAAAGGCGCTCATCGGCTCTTGAAAGACCATCGAGATCACGCGGCCACGCAGTTCGCGGATCTTGGCTCCCTGCCAGTCCAGCTTGACCAGATCGATCGTCTCGCCGTCGGCGTTGAGCAGGATTTCCCCATCGACAATCTTGCCATTGCGGGGCACAATCCGCATGATCGACTGGGCAGTGACGCTCTTGCCACACCCACTCTCGCCCGCGATGCCCAGGGCTTCCCCAGGGCGGATGTCAAAGCTGACCCCATCGACCGCCGGGGCGATCCCTTCGCGCGAGAAGAAATGGGTGGAAAGATTGCGGACGCTCAAGAGCGTGGAAGACTCGGTCATTGTGCTAGAGATTCCTATAAGGACGGTGGACGACAAACGGTGGACGGGGCTAACTTCAATCGTCCGCCGTCGGTCGTCTATCGTCAAATGTTCGCATACGGATCAGCCGCGTCGCGCAGCCCATCGCCCACAAAGTTGAAGGCCAGAATCGTGATGGCGATGAAGAGACCGGGTAGCAAGAGCCACGGCGCATTGGCCAATACCCGAATATGTTGCGCATCTTTGAGCAAGACGCCCCAACTGATCGCGGGGGATTGCAGGCCGACGCCGATAAAGCTGAGCGCGGTTTCGCCCAGGATCATGCCTGGCACGCTGAGCGTGAGCGAAGCGATGATGTGGCTGTAAAACGAGGGCAGCATATGTTTGAAGATGATGCGGCCCTCTTGTGCACCATTGAGTTTGGCGGCCATCACATATTCTTCTTCGCGCAGGGCCATAAATTTGCTGCGCACCACACGCGCCAGGCCTGTCCACCCGGCCAGCGAGAGGATCACGACGATGCCCATATATTTCTGCAGAATGGTCCAGGTTGGCGGCAAAGCCACACTCAACGCCATCCACAGCGGCAGGGTCGGCACCGAGCGAATAAACTCGATCAGACGTTGGATCACCAGGTCGATGCCGCCGCCAAAATAGCCGGAAATCCCACCAACCACAATCCCGATGATCGAGCTGATGGCGATCCCCAGCAGCCCGACCGAAAGCGAAATGCGCGCCCCGTGGACAATGCGCGAGAGCAGATCGCGGCCCATGCCATCGGTGCCAAAGAGATAGATGCTCCCCTCTTGCACACCGAAGAGGCGCCGGTCCATTTCAAAGAGCCCCCACAATTTATAGGGATCACTCTGGACAAAAAAGTGGATCGGATATTTTTGCGTCTCGTCGATCTCGTAGATGGTTTCGTAGGTATTCATATCCATCTCCGAAACCAGGCCATACACAAAGGGGCGCCACTGAAACTCGCCATTGTCGAAGAATTGGATCTGCTGCGGAGGGGCTAAGGTGTAGCGCACATCGTAGCGGGCCGGGTTGTACGGTGTAAGAAAGTCTGCAAAGAGCGCAGAAAGGTAGAACACCACCAGAATGACCAGCGAAACCACAGCCACACGATGGCGCGCAAACTTCCAGCGGATCAGTTGCCACTGCGAGGCGACCGCCAGATTCTGCTCTGCCGGATGCACAGCCTCGCTTTTGGCGTGCGGGTTGAGGACATTGCTGTCGATCATGCAAACGCTCCCACCATCAATTCACAAATTGGCCGAAAATTTGCTAAACCGCGCCGCGGATGCGTGGGTCTAGCCAAGCCAGCAAAATATCCGAGATCAACGTACCGATCACCGTCAAGGTGCTGAGGATCAAAACGATGCTGCCGGCCAGGAACATATCCTGACTCATCAACGCGCCGACAAAGAGCGGGGCAATGGTGGGCATCCCCAAGACGAGCGAGGCGAGCAATTCACCATTGACCAAGGTTGGCAGCGTCCAGCCGATGGTGCTCACCACCGGGTTGACGGCGATCCGAAATGGGTATTTGTAGAGCACCTTGCGTTCTGGCAACCCTTTGGCACGGGCCACCATGACATATTGCTTGTCGAGTTCATCAAGCAGATTGGCGCGCATCACCCGGATCAACCCTGCCGCGCCCGAAGTACCAACGATGATGGCGGGCAGCCACAGGTGTTTCAGCAGATCGATCAGCTTGCCAAAGCTCCAGGGCGCGATCAGATATTCGTCGGAAAAGAGGCCCACAGCCACGCTGCCCGTGGCTCGGAAATAGACCCAGAGCATGATCAGCGCGAACAGGAAATCCGGCACGGCCAGCCCCATAAAGCCGATCAGCGTAAAGGTGTAATCGCCAATCGAATATTGGCGAGTTGCGGAATAAAGCCCAATCGGGATGGCGATGGCGTAGGAGAAAATCAGCGAGGTCAGCGAGATGACAATGCTCCAGGGCAGGCGCTGGCCGATCAGGCGCGCCACGGGCTGATTCCACTCCATCGAACGCCCGAGATCCCCTTGCAGGATGGATTGCATCCAGCGGAAATAGCGCACGTACCAGGGATCATCCAGGCCATAGCGAGCGCGCAGCGCGGCGATCTCCGCCGGGTCCACATTCTGCTGCGAAGAGAGTTGCTGGTTGATGTACGAATCCAAAAAGTCGCCCGGCGGCGCTTCAATGATCGCAAACGACACCACCGTCACCAACAGCAACGTTGGGATCATCAACAAGATGCGGCGAAGGATGAACATCAACATGGCAATAATTTCCCCACTGCACAGCGCTTACGCAAGACTCAACTCGGCCAGATAAATGGCCGACGGGGCTAACGAGGTACCACTACCTTCGTGACTCGAATAATAGGAGAGCAACGCTTTGTCCGGGCTCAATTCGACAAAGCCGGGATAGGACGTGTCTCCCCCACTGGGCAACTCGGCGATCTCTTCCAGGCGGTCGTTGACCAGCCAATAGATCACCGTGGTTGGCGGGGCACCCGGCACCAATTTGCGCCCGCCCACCACATACCGATCACCCCAGCGAGCCAACATCGGCCCACCGACATAACGATTCAGGTCGGTCAGGGTCCATTCGGTGTAGGGTGGTTTGGCGCGCCCCAGTTGCGCGGGCAGGCGATCATTGCTATCGGCAGAGCGCCGCGTATCGACGCGGGCCACAGCCAGCGCGTCCCCATCTTCGGTGAAGAGAAACGCGGTCTCGTTGCCCCGCCGCGGCTGGATCAACCCATGCGGCAGAAAGCTGAAGCCATCGTCGCTGCGCAATAGCCAGGATTCGGTCAACTCGGCTTCCTCGGTGCGGTCGGGAATCTGGGCAAACCCTTGCACGCGGCGCCCCAGGAGATAGGCTTTGCCGGCGGTCGTTGCAGCCCGCCAGATGTAAAAACCGTGCGTGCCTTCCACCATGCGCGGCCCCTGCCAGGAGACACCATCGCTGCTCCAGGCGCAAAACCCGAGGTGATCATTCATATCCATCGCGCGCGGGTTGCTGGGGTCCACCAGCCAGGCACCGGAATAGACAAAGAGGGTACCGTCAAAGACCAGGAAATGGGGATCACGCACATCGCGCGTTGGCACGTGAAACCGATGGACTTCTTCCCAGGCCTGGCCGTCAACGCTGCGCAGGATCACCACGCTGGAGCTGGTGAACAACATGTGACCGTCGGGGCAACTGCGAAAAGTAAGGTAGAGATGGTCGCCAAAGCGGACCAAATCGGTAAACGCATTGTGGTTGCCATCGTTGAACACCTGACGGATCGACCCAATTTTCACTGCGGTTGTCATAAGCTTCTTTTGGTTGCCTTGTTATGAATGATCTGGTGACGGAAAGGGCAAAAAGTGTAGCCGTAAAGCCTGGCGAGCGGCTTCGGTATCGCCCGTGCGCAATGCCAACACCACCATGCGATGACGCACATCGATCTGATCCAGCCGCCAGCCGTCAAAGACAATGTCGGGGCGATAAGTCCGCATCTGGTCGAAATACTGGTCGATGATCGACGCAAACTGGATGATCACCGGGTTGGCGCAGGCTCGCATCAAGATGTTGTGAAACTCGCGGTCGGCCAGCAAAATCGGCTCGCCAGCAGCCAGGCGCACTTGCATGTCATCGGCCAACTCGTCAAGCCGGGTGAGATCTTGTTCGGTCAGCCCTCGTACCACCCACTCCATGGCACCTACTTCCAGCGCAATGCGAGCTTGATAGAGGTCCACGAGCGTGGCTTGCACATTGTCCAGGGCAAAGCTTTGTTCTGCATCAACGGGAGGGGGCCGACGCGCCAACACAATACCTGCACCCGCACGCTTTTCGACATACCCTGCGTCGGCCAGCCGCTGCAACGCATCGCGCACCACGGTACGGCTTACCTCAAGCATCTCGCTCAGGCGGCGTTCGGAAGGCAGCCGCTCCCCCACCTCGGCCCCTGTACGCAACAGGTAGCGCACAATCACTTGATAGACTTGGTTCGCCAGTGTACCCCGCGTCAACGGTGGCAGGAGATGCTTGTCCATGCGTAGGGAGGATCCAGGCGGATCGATGGTTGTTTCTTATACCAGTTCTGGACTAGAAAGTAGCCCGCCTGTCTGGCGCTATTAATATCACCTTTGTCTATGCTTGTCAAATGGACAAAAGATGATGAAAGGTGGACGGTGGTTTATTGCTGTGTGTCAAATGTCAAACGTAATGCGTGAAACGTGAAGCTTCGTTCACCATTAATTATTCACTATTCACCGTTGATTATTGGCTGTTGGCCCACCGTCCGTCGTCCCCGTCAATCGTCTACCCGCTACACATGAAAAATATACAGCGACCGGTTCGCAAGCGGCAGGCTCACCCGCTGGCCTTGACGATGGCTCTCGGCCACCGCAAAACAGACTTCGGTCAGGTGGTGCGTCACTTCGATATTGCCCAATGAGGGGCGGCCCTGCTCGTGCGCATTGATCAGATCTTCGAGGCAGGCTTGGGTGGCGCTGCTTTTGGGCAACGCTGGCACAGGGCTCTCGACAAAGACCCGACTGCGCTCGCTCTCGCTTTTGCGCAAGAGGATCCCTTGCCCATTGTTGAGCACACGTACGCTGCCCGTTGTGCCGATGATCTCAAATTCCCAGGTGCCCGCGGGCACGGTGGTTGCTTCAATCCCGTTGGCAAAACGAACCTGGTAAATGGCATTGGGGTCTTTGTCCAGCCGGTTATTCTCGATCACTGTGTTGCTGGGCACAAGCTCGCCCCAGACGCTTTCCACCTGCGGGTCGCCGAGCAGGAAGCTGAGCGTGTCGAGCGAATGAATGTGGCCATGGAGCAGGTTGGTGGCCGCAAAATGGACCGCGGCGCGCACCTCGCCAATCTCGCCCGCTTCGATCAATGCCCGCGCCCGGTGATAGATGGGGTCGAAGCGGCGCAAAACCCCGGTATTGTAGCGCGCATTCTGGCCCCGCACCGCGGCCAGGACCGCGTCGGCATCTTCCAGCGAACAGGCAATGGCCTTCTCGCAGAAGATCAACTTGACGCCCGCGTTGGCCACACCAATCGACATTTCGGCGTGCAGCACCCCTCTGGTGCAGATCGCCACCAGATCGGGCTGCTCCTGGCGGATCATCTCCAGATAATCATCGTAGAGGGCTGTCACGCCCCACCGCTCGCCAAAGGCCTGACGCTTGGCCGAATCGATATCGGCACCGGCTACGACTTGCAGCCGATCACTAGCCGCACAGGCAGCGGCGACCGAATAGGGGGGCGAACCAGCGGGCAATTCGTTGTCGATGGTGCTGCCCATGCGCCCCAGCCCGACAATTGCAACACGATAAGTTTGTTTGCTCATACTCGTTTTCTATGTTGTGAAACCAAAAATCATGAAGCGCAGATTTCGCAGACTTTGAATTTCAATCTGCGCAAGCCGTGGGTCTGTTTTATGCTTGATATTTGGGCTGATTGGGGCCACGTCTGCGCTGCATACGCAAGGTGCGCTCGCTGAGTGGCAGATCCACACGAGCACCGCCGCGCCGATGCGATTCGATAATGGCGAAGATCAGCTCGGTATTGGCCAATGCGACGCGGCCGCCCCCAACCGGCGGTTCGCCCGTGTCGAGCGAATGGACGAGATCTTCGATCAGCCGCAAAGTGGTGCTGACCGGGGCTGCCGGTGTGATGTCGACAAATTGCAGCCCAGTGCGTCCTTGGGGATCTTTGGGCACGCGGCGGCGCAGTTGCAATTCCATACCATCGTTGAGGATCGAAATCACCCCGGTGTCGCCAATCGCCTCAAACTCAACGCTGCGTGGGGTCATCAGCGCATAGACAGTCACCCCGTTGGCAAAGCCGATGGTGCCTTCGCCGCGAGGATCTTCATGCAGCAGATTGCCTTCGATCACGCTGTCGCCGTCGGGCAGGCGGCCTTGCACCCAGAGCGCGGGCACATCGCCATTGAGCCGCATGGCCACATCCAACGTGTGGCTGCCGGTGTTGAAAAGGGTGCCATTGTTGTAGATGATGATGCTCTTGAGCGTGCCAATCTCCCCCTTGGCGATCAACTCTGTCACCTGGTCATAGACCGGCGACCAGCGGCGATTGGTGCCCAGGTTGAGGATTGCGCCGTTGCGTTCCAGCGCGGCGATCATGGCGTCGGCCTCGGCCAGCGACGCGGTCAGCGCCTTCTCTGCATAGATCGCCTTGACCCCATGATCTACCGCGTAGATGACGATCTCGGCGCGGGGCTCGGGCTGTGTGGCCACACTGACAATATCCAGATTTTCACGCGCGATCATCTCGCGATAATCGGTATACTGGCGCTCTTTGGGGATGTCGTAGCGCAGCCCAAATTGTTCCATCACCTCGGGGCGCACATCCGAACAGGCCACCAGATCCACACGATCGCAGGCGTAAAAGCCCGCGGCATGTGAGTAGGGCGGCACATGGCCCGGCGCGCCGATTACTTCATTGTCGATAAAGCCACCCATCCGACTACAGCCGATCACCGCGGCTCGGTACTTTTTCATGCCGTGAACTCCAACTTCATCATAATTATTGGCTAAGTTGTACTACTGCCATTCTTCTACCACGCTGCTGCCACTCTGCTACCATTCTTCGTAGATGGTAGCGGCGATGGTACGCAGACCATTTTCGCCGGGCTCGTGCCAGTAATAAGCCGTGAGAATGCGCCCATCGGCCAACTGCACCGAACTGGGATACCCGAGATCCGTATTCACACCATCGGCCCGCAGGACGCGTTCATGCGCCAGATCCCACGTGGTGCCCTCGTCGTTGCTGATGCAGGCGCGCACGCCATAGGGTGGGCGACGATAGCCATAGGTCAACAACAGCCGACCACTCTGCAACCGTACCAAATGTTGGGGATGGCCCCAGACTGGCAAACGCCGCGGGATGCTCCAGGTCTGGCCTCCGTCCCACGAATCCGCCTGCCATGCGCACTCTTTGCGTTTGTCCTCGCGCAACAGACAGATCAACTTCCCCGAGGGCAGATAGAGCAGCGCGGGCTCTTCAAAATGGTGATTGCCAAACGGATCGTAGCCAATCATGCCCCAGGGTTGCCAGCTTTCCCCTTTGTCTGTGGATTTCATCAGAAAGGCGCGATGGCCGCCCTGTTCGCCCGCTGGCGAGTTATTTTCATACACAGGGATCAACAATTCGCCCGCGGGCAATTCGAGCACGGCATCGGTGGTCGAGACCCACGCGCCAACGCCTTCGGGGCGCCCGACCGCGTGGTGCTGCTGTTCCCAGGTGTAGCCATTGTCGAATGAGCGGGTGATAAAGCTGCCCAGCCCTTCCGCGCCATAGGGTTCATCGCGGTAGACTTGCCATTTGAAGAAATTGCTGATCAAGGTGCCGTCGCGCAATTGGGCAATTGAGGGATCCTGAATGCCTATGTCGGGGCCGTCCTGGGCAACAGTGACCGGCGGCACAGCGTCCCAATGGTAGCCGCCGTCGAGCGAGCGCACCAAGGTTGCGCGTGATGTCGAATCGGTATGGGTCAGTCGGGTTCGCCGTTGCGCCTCGCGAAAGACGATCACAAGGTCGCCATTTTGAAGCAGTTTGACATCGGGGAAAGCACTGTAGCTACGCTCATTGGCGTAAACTGTTCGATGTTCCAATTCACGCCTCGTCAATCAGTGGGAGCGGGATAAACCATGGTAAGAATCATTCTGATCGCTCACGCCGGTTTTTGGTCTAATGGCTAGACCATAATATACTGGCCGATATAGTAATTGATCTATGCGAGTGGTGCAAGTTAGAAAATTCGTGTAAGCAAGTTTCTGGTGGGTAGCACAGAGCCGCCCCTGACAAATTATGAGTCGACCCAAAAGCGACTACATCCCGTTGGCCGCACCACAATTGCGCAAACAGTCGCTGCGCGAGCAAGTGGTGAAGGTGCTCAAACGCCATATTGTTGAAGCCGGCCTGACCCTGGGCGACAAATTGCCCCCCGAACGCGACTTGAGCCAGGGGTTGGCCGTTAGCCGCACGGTGATCCGCGAAGCGTTGGTGGCGCTCGAAGCCCAGGGCTGGGTCGAGCATGGTGCTTCGACTGGCTATTTTGTGGCCGCTGGCGCTGGTCCATCTGGGGCCAGCAGCGCGGAAGAAGCCCAGCATCTGCTGCATGATAATCTGGAAGCGCGCATTGCCATCGAACTGGGCGTCGCTGCGTTGATCGTCCAGCGGCTTTCGGATGAGGATTTGGCAACGCTCGAAGCAAAAGCGCGCAGGCTGGATGAGGCCATGGCGCGCAACAAGGCCAACGCCGAGGATGAATTGAGCTTTCATCTCAGCCTTTGGGCAGCCGCGCAGAATCCCGTTTTGCTGTCGGTTGGCCGCCAGGTCCTGGGGGACTTTTTCCGTTCGTTGGCGCTCGCCCGCCCCAATACATTTTTTCGCCCGCTGCAAGCGGTGGATGCCCGCCGCCACATTCCCTTGATCGACGCATTACGCACGCGCGACCAAAGCGTGGTGCAGGCCGCGTTCCGCGAACATTGCCGGATGCCGGAAGCGCTGGAGCGTGAATTTGCAAGCGCGCGCCAAAACCTGGCTGTGGTTTCCCCCACAGACAATTACCATCCGAATGGGTACTCAACCAATCAGGGGTAGCGAGTGATCCGCGCCAGCGCGCGGTCTGATCGGGCACCGAGTTGGTGCGCGGCTACCCAATCTCCTATTCTCTGACACCACAGGCGCTTACCAGGAGACCCATGACCTCACACCCTGCTGTTGCCCGCTCCTATGAACTCTATCAGCGCGCGCAGGAGTTGATCCCCGGGCGCACACAGCTGATCAGCCGCCGCGCCGACCAGTTTGCGCAGGGCATCAGCCCGGTTTATGCGCAGCGCGCCGGTGGTGCCCGCTTTGTGGATGTGGATGAGAACGACTATATCGACTGGGTCAACGCGGTTGGCGCGGTGATTCTCGGCCACGCCGACCCGATTGTGGATGGCGCGGTCAAAGAGCAGATCGATCGCGGGAGTATTTACACGCTCAACAGCCCGTTGGAGATCGAGCTGGCCGAACTGTTGTGCGCCACGATCCCCAGCGCGGAGATGGTCCGCTACACCAAAGGGGGCGGCGAAGCCTGTGCCGTGGCCGCGCGCATTGCCCGCGGCACCACTGGGCGCGACAAGATCCTTTTCTGTGGCTATCATGGCTGGCATGATTGGTATCAAGCCGCCAATTTTGGCGTGGACCCCGACAGCGGCGACTATCCCTTTGCCGGGATCGAGCCCATTGGCGTGCCCAAAGCGCTGGCGGGCACGGTCCTCCCCTTTCGCTATGGTGACTTGGCGGGCTTGGAAGCATTGCTCCAGGAACACGCGGGCGAGGTTGCGGCGATCATGATGGAGCCAGCGCGCAGCGAATTGCCACCCGCGGGGTATCTGGAAGGGGTGCGAGCCCTTGCCAGCGCCCATGATGTTGTGCTGATCTTTGACGAAGTCTCGTGTGGCTGGCGGCTGCGGTTGGGCGGCGTGCAAGCCGCGGTCGGCGTCACCCCCGACATGACCGTTGTGGCCAAGGCCATGTCCAACGGTTACCCGATGGGTGCGGTGGTGGGCAGCCGTGCAGTGATGGCCTCGGCCGCGCACATGTTTATCTCCAGCTCGTACTGGAGCGACAACCTCGGCCTGATTGCCGCGCTGACGACGATCCGCGAGTTGAAGCGGCGCAACGCCGAGCAACGGTTTGCCGAGATCGGCGAGCGGTTGCGGGCCGCGCTCAATGGCGCGCTGGCCGCGGCTGGGCTCGATGGCGCTTGTGTGGGCCTGCACAGCAACCCGGCCATCAGCCTCAACTTACCCGCTGGGGTGGATAGCCGCAAGGTGAGCACGCTTTTTATTCAGGAGATGGCGCGGCGGGGCGTGCATTGTTACATGAATTTCCGCGCAACCCTGGCCCATGGCCCAGCCGAGATCGAGCAGACCGCCGCCGCTGCGTACGAAACGTTCTGCATCATCAAACAAGGGCTCGCCCACGGCACGCTGGATCAGTTACTGCAGGCGGATCTGAAAAAAGAGCCATTCCGTCGCCTGGTGCGCTAAGGGTCTATCCGTAAATCTTCGCCAATTTATGCGGGTAAGCCCAGTTTTGCGAGCCGCAACCAGTTTACAGATAGGGCTAAACCAACGCCAGGAATGGGTAAAAATCCTAGAGACCACAAACCAGCTTTTATTCTATCCGAACCTTCCTTGTCAGGTGAAACCATTTATGAAAAATGCAGATCCAGGTAGCCATTTGGTCTATCTCAACGGCGAGTTTGTGCCAGCCGCCTCGGCCAAGATTTCGATCTTCGATGCCGCGGTGATGTTGGGCGACACTGTCACCGAATCGACGCGCACCTTTGCTCATCGCCCATTCAAGCTCGATGAGCACATCGATCGGCTCTACAAATCGCTCAAAGTGACCCGCATCAACGTCGGCATGACGCCGGCGGAGATGACCGCGCTCTCGTTGGAGGTTCTGGAGCGCAACCTGCCCAAAGTCAACCCAGAGACCGATCTATGGCTGGTTCACAACATTTCGCGTGGCTTGTCGATGGCTGGGGCCGACCCGACCGTACAACGCTCGCGCGCCACCGTGATCATCCACACCGCGCCGATGATCCTGACCGATTGGGCGCGCTTTTACACCGAAGGCTGCCACGCGGTGACGCCAATGAGCCGGGCAGTGCCGCCAGAAGCGCTCGACCCGCGCATCAAAAATCGCAGCCGCCTGGCCTATACCCTGGCCGAAATGGAAGCCAAGCTGGTCGATCCCCAGGCGCAGGGCATCCTGCTCGACATCTATGGGAATGTGGCCGAAAACAAAGGCGGTAACTTTTTTATCATCAGCGAGGGCGTGCTCAAAACGCCGCCAACACGCAATGCCCTGGATGGGATCAGCCGGGCCACCGTATTGGCGCTGGCCTCCCAACTGGGCATCCCGACGCAGGTGATCGATTTTCAGCCGTACGACATTTACACCGCGGACGAAGCCTTTTTCACCAGCACCCCCTATTGCATCATGCCAGCCACACGCTTTAATGGCCTGCCGGTGGGCGATGGTACGGTCGGGCCGATCACAAAGCAGTTGCTGCAAGCCTGGAGCGAACTGGTCGGGGTCGATATTGTGGCGCAAGGGCAGGCGCAATTACAGGCTTCCGCGTAGGCAAACAGCAATCAGAATCCGCAGATTCCCCAGAGTTTCAAATAAACACGGCCCAATCTGCGGAGAGATTTCTACGTCATAAAAACCTTTATTTGAGGAGATTTAAATGCGCAAGAGCAAAATGCTCGCCAAATTTCGCAGTGGTGGTTTTGCCCGCGTGGCTGGGCTGGGCCATGTGTTGCCCTTTTTTGTCCGCTATGCCGCGCACTTCCGCTATGACGGCATCTGGCTGGATCTTGAACACCGGGCCATGGACAACCGCGAGGTGCAATACCTGATCAACTTCTGCAAGGTGCATGACATCGATTGTATGGTGCGCCCGCCCACCCTGGAACGCACCAAACTCTATCGCTATTTGGAAGAGGGCGCGGCGGGCTTTTTGGTGCCGCTGGTCTCCGAACCACAGATGGCCGCCGACCTGGTGCAGGCGATCAAATATCCGCCCCTGGGCAACCGGGGCATGGATGGGGCTGGTTTCGACGGCGATTATGGGATCGATGTCTGGTTCCCCGGCAGCACCTACAACGCCGACGCCAACCAGGAAACCTTTATCATCACCCAGGTGGAAACGCTGCAGGCCGTGGCCAACGCCGAAGAGATCGCTTCGATCCCCGGCATTGATGGGCTTTTTGTCGGGCCGGGTGATCTCAATCTGCGCATTGCCACCGCTCCCGGCGGCACCGATATGACCCTCGAAAAAGCAATCGAGACGGTCGCGGCCGCGGCGGAGAAGCATGGCAAAGTCTGGGGTACGACTGCTGGCTCGCTGGACGAACTCAAACGCTACCGAGCCATGGGCGCGCAGATGGTGCCCTACGGCGGCGACTTTGCGCTGATGACTGTGCTCAAAAATGCCAGCGCCGATCTGGATACAGTGCCAGGCGCGTAGTCCCTTCTTCACCGAAGGATCGCCTCGGGTAGGGATCGGCCAGAAAGGAAACAAGATGAATTACCGAACATTGGGCAAAAGCGGATTGAGCGTCAGCTCGATTGGGCTGGGCTGCGTCACCTTTGGGCGTGAGATCGACGAAGAAAGCTCTTTCAAGGTGATGGATCATGCGCTTGCGCGCGGCATCACCCTCTTCGACACCGCCGAAGCCTATGCCAAAGGCGCGTCCGAAACCACGGTTGGCCGCTGGATCAAGTCGCGCGCGGCGCGCGACAAGATTGTGCTGGCGACCAAGGTCACGCCCCCGCTCGACCCAGCACGCATCCAGGCAGCGGCGGAGGATAGTTTGCGCCGCCTGCAAGTCGATGTGATCGACCTCTATCAATTGCATGCGTTTGATAAAAACACCCCGATCGAGGAGACACTTGGCGCGTTGGCCCGGTTGGTCGAGCAGGGCAAGGTGCGCCATCTGGGCTGTAGCAATTTCGCCGCCTGGCAACTGTGCAAAGCGCTCTGGAAGGCGGATGTCGCTGGCCTGCCGCGCCTCGAATCGGTGCAACCCAATTACAATTTGGCGATCCGCGACATTGAGACCGAACTGCTGCCCTTCTGCGCGGACCAGGAGATCGGCGTGATCACCTATAGCCCCCTGGGCGCAGGCTTCCTGACCGGCAAATACACGCGCGACAAGAGCGCGCCAGCGGGTGCGCGCTTCGACATCATGCCCGGCCACTGGAACATCTATGATAGCGAGCGCTCGTTTCAGCGCATGGAGAACTTGCGCGAGCTCGCTGCCGCCAGTGGCTCCACCATGATCCAGCTGGCGCTGGCGTGGGTGATCGGCCAGCCCGGCGTGACTTCGGTGTTGATTGGTTGTCGGAATACGGAGCAGGTTGATCAGGCCTTTGAGGCCGAGCAAAAGGGGCTTTCAGACGATATGCGCGCCGAAATGAATCGGTGGTAGGCTACATTGGAGGTTCACGATGCCAGTCGCAGTCACGAGGTCGGCGACTGTGACTGGCGTGCCTTAATCGCGATAGGGGTCGCGCTCGTTTTCACCCGCCATTGCCACCCCGATCGGCCGCAGCGTGTGCAAGACGCGCACAGTATTTTGGTGATAGGCCAGCACCTCACTTAAGCGTTTGTAGGCTTGCGGCGCTTCGTCCACCCCAGCCCCACGCAGCTCTACCCCGGCCTCACGCACCCAGTTCATCATCATCTTGCGGCTGATTGCCCCTTCTGTCACAGGGACTGGCCGCCCTTTGACCCACTTGCGCTTCCCCGCGGCCTGGGTACGCGACATGATACGCCCGGCCCCGTGGATTGTCGAATGCAGCGCCAACCGACTTTCCTCGTTGTCGAGCCCTTCGAGGATCACCGCAGGCTCGGCCATGGTGCCACCGACAAAGCTGCGTTGGCCAGGGAACGCGGGCGTCGCGCCCTTGCGCACCACCCAGACATTTTCGCCATTGTGGGTCTCGCGCCAGGCAAAGTTATGGTGATTGTGCACCTCATCCACAATGTGCGCGCCCAGCAGATCCGCCACCTTTTGGCAGACCCAATCGCGGCCCGCATAGGCATACCGCCCCGCGAGCTGCATCCCCGCCAGATATTCTTCACCCAAAGCTGAGTCGGTGGCCAACAAGACTGGCTCAACGTGCATACCATCTTTGCCGCCGCCTGCTTTGATGTAGTGTGAAGCAATGTGATGACCAAAACCGCGCGAGCCAAAATGGACGCCACACCAGACGCGCTCCTGTTCATCAATAAAAAGATCGACATAGTGGTTGCCCGAGCCAACGGTGCCCAGTTGCTCGCGGGCCAGGCTCTTCAGCTTTTTGACCACCGGAATCGACCAGGCCGGGTCATCCTCGAAGAGGGAATGGTCAACCGATTCGGCATTTTTGCGCCCGATCCCAAACGAGATCGTCGCCCAGATGTCGTCCATGATCATGTGGATGTTGCGGCGCACATCGGCAGCATCGGCATCCAGCAACACGGCTTTGTTGCCGCAGGAAATATCAAAACCGACCCCCGACGGGCTGATGTGTTCAGGATAGGCCGCGACGCCCCCAATCGGCATGGCATAGCCCAGGTGATGATCCGCCATCAGCGCAAAGGCCGCGGCGCGACGTGCACAAGTTTCGGC
The DNA here is from genome assembly GCA_964541665.1 of uncultured Caldilineaceae bacterium. Classification (GTDB taxonomy): domain Bacteria; phylum Chloroflexota; class Anaerolineae; order Caldilineales; family Caldilineaceae; genus CFX5. The sequence continues at coordinate 65,046 of CAZIRP010000005.1, forward strand.
TTGGGCAACCGCATCCATCAGCGGTTCGCCCCATACGGGTATCTTGTTGATGATCTGATACATGATTTACATTTCCACAGAGACCCGACACAGGTTTGACTGGAGATTTGGGCGCAGAGAGATCGTCGCCCCTGAAAAACCTAGGCGCTGTGTAAGGTGTATTCGAGATAGAACTTCCAGGCCATTGGCATTGCCCCGGAAGCGACCAAATAATCGACGCGCGGCGTCTTGGGCTCCCACAAGAGCGGCATTGCGGCCTCATGGGGGGTGCGATTCCCCTTGCGCTGATTGCATACGGGGCACGCGCACGCGGTATTGCCCCAACTATTTTTGCCTCCGTGGCTGCGTGGGATCAGATGGTCGATGGTAAAGTCATCTTTGCGTAAAGTACGATTGCCGCGGCTTTCCCCGGCGCTGATACCACAATAGATGCAGCGGTATCCATCGCGGCGCAAAACACCGAGACGGCTCCAGCGGACACCTCGCTGGGGAGCCCGCACATAGCGCCGCAAGCGCAGCACTGAGGGAATGGTCAAGCCATAAGTCGGGCTGGTAAGGGTCAAATACTCATCGGTGGCGGCATCCACCCGGTCGCGCATCAACAGAGAAAGCGCGCGGCGGGCAGGGATCACGGCTAAGGGTTCATAACTGGCATTTAGGAGGAGCACAACAAACATAAGCATCTCCTGTGCTGCAAACATCACACGCACGAACCATACGTCATTAGTATTTATCTCAAAAATCTCTGTGCCACACTGGTTGGGCCACCTTTGTTCATAGGAGCCACAACCGATTTTTGAGATGACTTCGAGTAACGTGCACTCGGGGAAAACGAGCTCGTTTTCAACTCCAGGCCCAGGCTTATTGTACAACGAGATAGCTTCTATAAAAACTTACCAGCAATTACCGCAAGATCTCTGTGCCCCTGGTCGTGCTGACAAAGCGGATACGAACCACAGCCGCTTTGGAGATGGCTTTGAAAAACCAGCGGGGGAAACGGGTATACTGCATACTATACTGGAGGGAGGCGGCACATTCAGTGAGATAGCTGGGGTTTGGGGCGGTATCTGGTGAGCGGCGGGGCTTCACCAGATACCGGGTCGATGGGGCAGAGGCGCTTAGGCGGTCGCGGACGGGCGCACACGTAGCCATGCCACCATTGTGGTGAGCCAGGCAACTTGGCTCCTGACCAGCGTACGAGCTGACAACGCGCGAGCAGGCGGCTGTTGGTCGGCCAAAACTCGGTGCAGATCAGCCTCTTTGATCATTTCGGTATGGCGTTCTTTTGCCATCTCAAATAAATGATTGCTATGGGATTGCGGAAACATAAAATTTATCCTCGTAAATTGTGGTTTGTAAACAACCACGCTTGTTTGTATGGATGGAACAGGCAACAAAAAAGCGGGCCAAGTGGCCCGCCTGCGCAGAAAGGATCCAGAGTGAACGATCCGTTCACCCCATTGCTTCTTGCCTCAGGCGAAAGTCCAATTTCAATTGTTGGCCCAACCCGCGTCCAATTTCGGCTGCAAATGGGCGCGTGCCAGCGATCAGCTCAAAAGCGAGCCAATAAAAATCGACAAAGATTTGCGCTGTTTTATCTAGACTTCGAAATAAATTATGCATCAGAAATTGTTGTATCCAAGCCATCGGAAGCCCCTTTCGTCGTTACTGGGCAACAAAAAACGCAGGCTTGCAGGCCTGCGTTATCGGAGAGATAGCATCACAAGTTAAGAATCAGCTTGCGATCTGCTCACTGCCCTCAACAACACAGGAGTATTCAGTTGGCCACGGACGGCGCCGCCGAAGACAATTGCTTGTCCACGCACACCAGCTAGTCCTTGAATCATTCGGCTAAACACCCCCATGCTCCTTTCTCCACATTCTACCTATTGCAGCGAGCCCGATAACGACCAGGCAATTCCGGGCCTATGGAAGCCCTCAATCATGCCGTTCAAATTGCCAAGGGCGAGAATAGCACAGGATTTTGGCTTTGTCAATCCCCCAATTTGCCAAATTTAACCACGAGTTTTTCCGATTTTTGCATCAAAATGTGCGGAATCAACTCTATCCTCTAACAAAAAAACTCGCTGGCATCTCCCAAGAGTGAGGGTGCCAGCGAGTTTTACTCTCTTATTATGAGCCGATTAGTCGGTGCTGGTAATCGGCTCAGTGCCGGTGATCGGTTCGGTGCTGGTGATCGGCTCCCCAGCCTCCAGCGTCGGGGGCGGATCCAGCGCATCCTCATCCGTCGGGGTCGCGGTGGGGGTGGCCGTCGCGGCAGCGGCTGGCTCCGTAGCCGTCGGCGGAACCGCTGTATTGGTAGGAACCGTGGTCGCGGTTGGCGGTAGCGGCGTCGCCGTGTTGGTCGGCGCGACTGTATTGGTTGCCGTCGGCGGGACGGGCGTATTCGTCGCGGTCGGCGGCACCGGTGTATTGGTGGGAACCGTGGTTGCCGTCGGCGGGACTGAGGTCGCAGTATTGGTCGCGGTCGGCGTGGTCACCGCCGTTGCAGCGACTGGTGGCGCGCTCGCGTCACCAGCAGCACTCGTTCCCTGATAGACAAAGGTCGCGGTTGCCTGCTCTGCAAAGCCATTGGTTGCCACCACCACCAAAATGCGCCCGCTGCTGATGCGCTCATCATTCGGCCATTCAGTTGGCATGGTAAAGGCCAGGCTGTAGTTGCCATTGCTATCCGCGATGCCAGCCGCATATTGCTGATTGCCTTCGCTCGATTCCCCTTCGCCCTCAAAGCTGGCCAAATACAACGTGAGCGCCGCGCCCGCGGGGAATCCACTGCCGGTGGCCTGAACCACGGTACCGGCACCACCACTGGCCGGGGCCAGGCTCAACCGCGGCTGAGGAGCTGCGGTCGGCGTTGCCGGGGGGGCCGAGGTCGCCGTAGCCGGTGGCGGGCTGGGCAGCACAAAGGTCAGGCTCTCGCTGGCCTGGACGCTGAAGTTATCGTTGGCCACCAAGGCCACCAGGCGCTCCTGCGTGATCGGCGAACCGTCTGGCCAGGTGGCGGGCAGCGTGAAGGCTAGCTGATAGCGGCCATCCCCATCGGTGACAGTGCTGGCGTAGCGCTGACTATCGCGGTCGCCAATCTGCTCGCCGAAGGCCCCCAGATAGAGACTGATCGGGGTATCCGCGGGGAAGCCATCGCCGCGGACAGCAATCGCGGTTCCTGCACCACCCACCGCAGGCGCCAGGTTGATCGTCGGGCGCGGCACTTCGACAAAATAGTCAAAGGACGCGCTGGCCTGCACCGCAAAGTTATCAGTCGCCACCAACACCATCAGCGTACCGGTGTCGATCTCGTCGTCAGTACCCCGCCATTCACGCGGGATGGTAATGGCAAACGAGAAGTTGCCCTGGGCGTCGGTCATGGTGCTGCCATACGTTTCCGGCTCACCACTACTCGCGGCCGAGACCACGCGTGCCAAGTGCGCATTGATGCGGGTGTTGGCCGGGAAGCCACTACCACTCAGCGTGACCGGGGTGTCCGGCCCGCCAGACGACGGGTTCACATTGAGCGTGGGCTCACCACTCGGGGCGGCCACTTGGAATTCAAAGAGGTCACTGGCCTCGTGGGTAAAATTGTCGGTGGCAACATGCACAAACAAGTCCCCAGCTTCGATCGGGCTGCCGTCTGGCCAGGTCGCGGGCATGACAAACGAAAGGCGATAGTCGCCATCGTTATTGGTGATCCCGCTGGCATAGCGTTGCGGCGGGCCAGACAATTGGCTGGCTTGCACCACACCACCCAAATAGAGATAGACCGGGCGATTAGCCGGGAAGTCACCACCAGTTACGATCACGGTTGTGCCTGCCGGGCCAGAAGTGGGATTGACATCGGCGTAGGGATCCAGATCCTCAGGGCCGGGGTCATCGCCAACTCGATCCCACCAGAAGCGGACGCGGGCACCGCCTCGCCATTCAAAATACTCAACTCGGAGATCGGTATCCCCATCCACAAAGCGCTCGGCGCTGAAGGTCTGGCGATAATCGTTCTCGCGCCACTCGTCGATGATCAGCTCACCATCCAGCCAGACGCGAATGCCATCATCGGCCCGGGCATTGAAGCGATAGCGCCCGCGCTCAAAGTCTACTTCGCGCGTCCAGCGCACCGAGAAGGTATCATTATCAATGCGATCATCTGGCGAGCCATTGCCCCAGTTGAAGTCGATGCGGTCGTCTCTGCGCGAGAAACGCCGATTGCCTTCGAGGTTTTCGTTGTTCCAATATTCGCCGCGCCAGGGGCCATCATCATCGTCATCGTCATCATCGCGTACTCGTTCCCAGGTCACGCGGATGCGCGCTTCCCCAGTGCGGTCGTAATACTCCACCCGCACCGTGTGGTTGCCGACACCGAGATAGATGTCACCGGCGTGTTCACGGGCGCTGCCATCGCGCCATTCATCGATCACCAAATGATCATCCACATAGAGGCGCACACCATCATCCACCAAGGTGCGGAAGCGATAGGTGCCTGCATCAAAATGGAGCGTGCGCGTCCAGCGGGCGGAGAAGTTGTCCGTTGGGATGCGATTGGCAGGCGAGCCGTTGCCCCAATCAAAGTCGAGATTGGTATCGTTGCGGACTGTGGTCGGCTCCCCCGAAAGCGAGCGATTGGCGAAATATTCCCCGCGCCAAGTGTCGCCACTGCCGCGTAATTCCCACCAGAAGTGGAGGCTGGCAAACTCGCGAGCCTCGAAATATTCCACGCGCAGATCGTGATTCCCGCCACTCACCGTGCGCTCGGCAGAGAAGGTAGCGGCCCCTTGTTCGCGCCACTCATCGATGATCAGTTCGCCATCGAGCCAGACGCGCACCCCATCATCAGCGGTGGCATAGAAGCGATAGGTGCCCCCCTCCAAATGGACGGTTCGGGTCCAGCGCGCCGAGAAATTGTCATTGGGCAGACCAGAGGCCGGTGAGCCCCTGCCCCAATCGAAGTCGACATTGGCATCTGTGCGCACCACAGTCGGCTCACCCGACAGCCAGCGATTGGCGAAATATTCCCCGCGCCAGCCTTCGCTTGGGCCGGGTGTGGCCGTCCGCGTCGGTGTGGGATAAGGCGTTTGCGGGGTCGGTGGCGGATCGGTTGGCTGGACGATCGGGGCGGTCCCTGTGAAGTTGGTATAAGGCCGCGCCACCCAGCCCATGGTGCCATTGCTGGTGGCGACATAGAGCCAGTAGGCGTCGCGGCTTTGCCCCAGCACGCTGAGTTCGTCGCCAAAGCTCAACGAGCGGATGATCGCATAATTCGCGCCCGGCCCGGAACGCAGATTCAGCCCACGGCTGACGACTTCGGCATCCCAGCCAGAGCGGGCAGCGGTGGGCGCGGCTGCGGTGGCCGTGGCTGTGCCCGGCGTTGTCACCGGTGTGGAGGTAAGGGTCGGCACCGCGGTTGGCGCTGCTCCGGCGTCACTGCCCAGCGTGAGCACAGCCGTCGCCTGCGTCTCAACATCCGCCCCGTAGACGGATACCGTCAGCTCGCCGCTGTCACTTTGGGCCACTTCGTCGGGCAGAAAGAACGAGACGCTGAACCGACCTTCTTCATTGGCGGTCGTCACAGCCACGGTCGTGGCAATTCGCTCGCCGTTTTGGATCGACTCCAGGTTTACATAGATCGTTTCCGAGGCAGCCCAACCAGCACCGGCCACCGAGATAAAGTCACCAGACTGCACCACATTCGGTGCCACCGCGATGATCGGCTCGTCGACCGGGCCCGGAGGTAGCGTGTCGAGTTGGCCGGTTTGCGGTATCGGGATAACACAACCGCTCAGCACAAAGAGCATCACCACCAGGGCCATCCAGGAGATGGATGCCCTCATTCGCCGTTGTAACTGTTGTTGTAATGATAATTCAGAAGTCATCAAAAAAATTTCTCCCTATCCAGGCGTTTTGCAACGCAACTACCGCACTAGTGCAGGGCTTTTATCGGCGATATCCAGCACACGCATCGCCTACCGCAACGCAACTCTGGTCTTACTATCGAGACTGGTTTGCCCGCGCTTTTGTTCCCGTCGCGGCCATCAAGTTGACCTCGGTCAGCAACTCAGCGAGCGCGCCGCTGCTTAAAAAAGGTAATCAACCCATTGGTCGAACTGTCGTGGGTCTCAACCGGGGCATCGCCTTGCAACTCCGGCTCGATGGCTTTGGCCAGCACCTTGCCCAACTCCACGCCCATCTGGTCAAACGAATTGATCTGCCAGATCACGCCCTGGGTGAAAATTTTGTGTTCGTAGAGCGCGATCAACATGCCCAGCATAAACGGGGTCAGTTTCTGGAAAAAGAGCGTATTGGACGGGCGATTGCCTGAAAAAGTCCTGGCCGCGACCAACACATCCAGTTGTTCGGCGGGGATATTCTGCGTGGCCAACTCAGCCCGCACTTCCTGCGCGGTCTTCCCCTTCATCAACGCTTCGGTTTGGGCCAAAAAATTGGCGATCAGAATTGGGTGATGCTCGCCAATGGGGTTTTGGCTTTCGACCGGAGCCAGGAAATCGCACGGGACCAGCTTGGTGCCTTGATGGATCAATTGGTAAAAGGCATGTTGCCCATTCGTGCCCGGCTCGCCCCAGATGATCGGCCCAGTGGTGTAATCGACGCGTTCTCCGGCTTTGGTCACGCCTTTGCCGTTGCTTTCCATGTCGCCCTGCTGAAAATAGGCCGGAAAGCGCGCAAGGTATTGGTCATACGGCAGGATGGCGTGGCTCTGGGCATCCCAAAAATTGTTGTACCAGATACCCAACAAGGCCAGGATCACCGGTAGATTTTCGGTCAGGGGCGCGCTGCGAAAATGGTCATCAAGCGCTCGCCCACCCGCCAACAATTCCTCGAAGCGATCCATGCCAACCATCAGCGCGATGGGCAAGCCAATGGCCGACCAGAGCGAATAACGCCCCCCCACCCAGTCCCAGAATTCGAACATGTTGGCTGGGTCGATGCCAAATTTTTCCACCGCGGCGCGATTTGTCGAGAGCGCGGCAAAATGGCGGGCGATGGCCGCTTCGTCCTGCGCATGTTGCAGGAACCAGGAGCGCGCCGTGTGCGCATTGGTCATCGTCTCCTGCGTCGTAAAGGTTTTGGAGGCGATCAAAAAGAGCGCGGTTTCTGGGTTCAGGTGCTTGAGCGTTTCGGCAATGTCGGTGCCATCCACATTCGAGACAAAATGGGCGCGCAAGCCGGCCTGGTGATAGGGCGTCAGGGCCAGCGTCACCATCTTGGGCCCCAAGTCCGACCCGCCAATGCCGATGTTGACAATATCGGTGATCGGTTTGCCGGTGTAACCGCGCCACTCGCCAGAGCGCACTGCTGTACTAAATTGACGCATCTGCGCCAAAACCCGCTTGACCCCCGGCAGGACATCGACCCCATCCACCACAATCGGGGGCTGCTCGGCAGCCGCGCTGGCACGCAACGCCACATGCAGCACCGCTCGACCTTCGGTGTTGTTGATCTTCTGCCCGCTAAACATGGCTGCAATCTGCTCGGTCACCTGGGCTTGCTCAGCCAGATCCACCAACAGGGCCATGGTCTTTTCGGTAATCCGATTCTTCGAATAATCCAATAATAAATCACCTAGCAGCAGCGAAAACCGATCAAAACGCTGCGGATCCGCAGCAAACAAGTCGCGCAGGTGAACCCCTTCCATCTCCTGACGATGGGCCACGAGCGCTTGCCAGGCCGGTGAAGCAGTCAGCGAAGTCATAAATGATTACCTTTCGATTCAATAATGGCTATACGCAAGCGCCGCCGAGGATTTGTGTTTGAGCGCTGTTTCTCCCCGGAGGATCTGGCCGACGCCGCGCAACGCAAGTACATAACGAATTATTGATCCTCTGCCTGCAATTTTACCATCGAACCATCCGGCTGATAGAATAGCCGTTAAGGTTGCAAAATTGGGCTACCCACCAAAAACGTGATGCTTATGGCTACGCCGCGCCCGCTGCCCCTGTTTGTGTACGGCACACTCATGACCGGCCAACCCGCCTTTCCCCTATTGGCGGGGGCAGTTGTGCGCTCGGCCCTGGCCAGCCTGCGGGGCCTCGCCCTGTACAATGTTGGGCGGTATCCCCTAGCCGCACCCGCGGCACCTGAAAGCCAGATCGCTGGCGAATTACACTGGCTGCGCGCTGCTGACTATCCCGCACGATTGGCCAGACTGGACGCCTATGAGGGGCCCGAATATCAGCGAGTGTGCTATTGGGCAGATTGCCCCACGGTGGCGGCTGACCCAATCCAGGCTTGGGTCTTTATTGGGCAGGTTGACTACGCCGCCCGGCTACAGCCCATCCCGCAGGGGGATTGGCGAGCATGGATACAAAGATAGCTATGTTACGACTACGCAATGTGACCAAAAGTTATGATGGCACGACACCGGTGCTGCGGGGGATTGATCTGGATGTGGCAGTGGGGGAGATTGTCTGTCTGCTGGGGCCAAGCGGCTGTGGCAAAACCACCCTCTTGCGGGTGATCGCTGGCTTAGAACAAGCGGAGCAGGGGGAGATTTTGCTCGATGGTGAAGCCCTGGCGCGCCTGCCCGTTCATCGCCGTAACTTTGGCTTTATGTTTCAGGATTTTGCGCTCTTCCCCCACCAAAGCGTGGAAGAGAATATTGGCTTTGGGCTCCAGATGGCGGGGGCAAATACAATGCAGATTCGGCAGCGGGTTGCCGAGATGTTACGCCTGGTCAATTTAGATGGCTATGCGCAGCGATCGATCTTTGCGCTCAGCGGGGGAGAGCGGCAACGGGTCGCGCTGGCGCGCAGCCTGGCGCCGAATCCGCGTCTGCTGATGTTGGACGAACCCTTGGGCAGTTTGGATCGGGCTTTGCGCGAAGGGCTGATGAACGAGTTGCGCCAGATCCTGAAACAGGTTGGCGTCACCGCACTCTACGTGACACACGACCAGGAAGAGGCTTACGCGGTGGCCGATCGTCTGGTGGTGATGAACCGCGGGCGCATCGAGCAGATCGGCCCTCCAGCGGCGCTCTATCAACAGCCAGCCAACGAATTTGTCGCCCGCTTTTTGGGCTTCCACAACCTGTTGCCGACCCAACCAACCACCACCGCCGCGACCATCCGCACACCGATCGGCAGTTTTGCGCTCGCCGACTCAATGGCCAACCCAAACACGCACGCACACACGTTGCTGATCCGCCCTCAGGCCGCGCGCACGATCAGCCAAAATGGCACACCCGGCCTCAACCAGATCCGCGGCCAACTGACAATGATCACCTTTCGCGGCGACCATTACCGGTTTGCGCTGACGGCCCAGGGCGACAACCAGAGCTATGCGCTCGACTTTTCGCTACCCAATAGCGGAGGCGAAGCCCCAATCTCCCCGGCATGGCTCGACCAGCCAGTCACCGTTCAGTTAGATCCAGCCCACCTCACCCTACTGGGCTAACTCCAGAACTGGGCCTTCGCTGGTATTGGCCGGGGCCCAGGCAATCGAACCATCATCCAATTGCACGCGCCACCATACAATGGTATCACTGGTGCCTTGGGTCAAAAATGGGCCTTCGACAATAGTGGCCTCTTCGAGCGCCTGCAAATACCCAACCACCTCTTGATCTGCCCCCGGGTTCGCGACCAAGGCAAGCCGCAAGCCTGGCCGCACACGCGCGCGCGCGCCCACCGACAGATCAGGATTGGCATGTTGACTGGGTGGCAGCAGATTGTTCGTTTCGGTCAGCGGAGCCGAAGCCGCGGGCGCATCCGCAATTGAAGTGTCGCTGGTCTGGTCAAGCGCTGCACCTGCCTGCTCAGCCGAAGTCGGGGGTACGGCGGTCGTCCCGACACGCAAGAATGAAGAAACCGCCCAAATCAAGGCGATCAGCAAGACCAGGATCCCAGCTGCTGCGGCCACTTGCCAGCGCTGATACCATTGCTGGCTCTCTCCGGCCACCCGATAGAGGCCGGTTGTCTGGACTTGGACTGTCTCGCGGCCCAGGTAGGCCTGGAAGATTTTGAGGGGCACAGGCTCGTTGCTGTAATAGCGCTGCTCCAGCAAACTGCGCGCCTTGCGAAACGCATCCTGGCGGACATCATCGTCGAGTTCTTCGTAGAGGTGGACTTCGGCTCGCACGGGGTCGCGCTGGCGGTCGAGCAAAACAACCAGCGAAGCCACCGGCCAGCCCGCATCATCGCTGACATTGTAATAATCAGCGTGAATGGGCGGAGTATGTTCTGGCGTTGGTGCGCCTAGGGTCGCGGTTGGGGCAGAAAGCGTCATATCGCTCCTCATTCTTGTGGGATGGTTAGGGTTACGATGCCGCCCACACGGGCTTGATCAGCGTTGTAAAAGAGGATGCGCAATTGATAATCGGCCACAATATCGGCACGTAGTTGGCCTTGCCACACGAGGCTATCCCCAAGTTTGCGGTAGGCATATTCATCTTCGGCGAGCCCCCCAAAGTGCGCGCCCTGGTCCGCGCCGCCCTGATAGCGCAGGGTTGTACCGGCAATCAGTTCGCCGGGGTTGACGCCCACGGTGAAGGGAAATTGAAGGGTCGTGCCCGCAATTTCGCCAGCAGAGGTTGTGGGGGCGATCTCACTCAGAATCAATTGTTGCACACCCGCGGCGCGCACTGTTGTATCACCGATGCTATAGATGCGCAGCCGCAAGGAATACTCATTTTCGCTGAGGCCGACAAAGGGGCCATCGTAATCGAGTGCGTCGCCCAGTTGCCGCGTCACCCGTTGCCCGGCGATCACAAAGTCTGCGCTGCTGTCATTGATGGCTGTCAACTCGATGGTGGTCCCACGGATCACGTCGCCCACCACCAGCCCGACTTCTGTGGGGCCATTATAGTTGATCGCTCCCGGTGGCGTCTGTTGAATGGGCAGATCACTCAATGCGGGGAGATTGGGCACCTCGCTCAGATCGGGCAGGCCAAGGTCGCGCCAAGCCGCTTCGAGATCCGGCAGATTCGTGGGCAACTCGATGTTGGGCACTTCCAGATCCGGCAGCGCCACCGTTGGCAACTCGGGCAACGCCGGCACAGCCCCATCGCTACACGCACTTAGCCCCAGCAGCAAAATCAGCAATCCGATTGGGCGCAGCCACCTGACCATTTAATAAGCTCCCAGTTCTACCAACCGCTCGTCGCTAATGCCAAAATGGTGGGCAATCTCGTGGAGCACGGTGCGGCGCACTTGCTCACAAACGGCCTGTTCATCCCCGCGCGGGCAGATTTGCAAGATCGGCCCGCGGAAGATCGTGATCAGATCCGGCGGGACAAGCCCATAGCCCGCGTTGCGCCCAGTGAGCGGCACTCCCTCATAGAGCCCCAGCAAGAGGTTGCCCGGGGGAATATCTGCCGCGGCGCGCTGTTGTGCGGTTGGCCAGTCGGCCACGGTAACCGCGACATTGTCAATCGCAGCCCACAATTCATCGGGAATGGCGTCGAGAGCAGCTTGCACTAACTCCTCAAATTCCGTACTGGAAAGCCAAAACACGCTGGCAGAATATCTGATCATAACAATTGGTTACAAAATCAGCCGCCACGCTTCTGGGCAGCTTTCCCATAAAATGCAAAAGTATCTGGAAAGCGCGGAGCAGACAAATTAACGCAGATTGCTTCGTTCAGCTGGAAAGCGGCATCACTTGGCGCTGAGCTTTCGCTTAAAAGCCACTACTCAGCAACGCCCGCGCCAAAAAGCTGATCACGATCATCACCACGATTGGGGAAATATCGATCATCCCAATCGGCGGGATCAAACGCCGCGCCGGTTCCAGGACGGGGTCGGTAACCTGATGCAGAAATTGCACGATTGGGTTGTACGGATCCAAATTGGGCACCCATGTCATCAGCACACGCGCCAAGATCACAAACGAATAGAGTTCAAGCAACATTCCCAATAAACTGGTAAGCCCCATAATCCTCCTCAATCTCCCTAACTGGTACGCCCTAATTCCTGACTACGTCGATAAGCCGCGAAGATACCATCGGCCAACAGGGCACGCAAGCCGCCTTTTTCCAATGCATAGAGCCCCGCCGCGGTTGTGCCGCCCGGGCTGGTTACGCGATTGCGCAGATCTGCCGGGTGCAAACCGGATTGGCGCATCAATTCCACGCTGCCCCCGACTGTTTGCAAGACGATGGTCTGGGCATCCGCTCGACTGAAGCCCATCTGCACGCCAGCATCGATCATCGCTTCGAGTATCAAGAAGACGAAGCCGGGGCCGGACCCACCCAACCCAGTCTGCATATCGAGAAACTCTTCTTTTTCGACCACAATTTCTGCCCCCAACGCCCCGAGGATCAGCTTGGTTTGCTGGCGTTGAGCCGACGTAACTGCCGGCGTAGGCATCCACACCGTTGCCCCTTGGTTGACTTGTGCGGGCGTATTGGGCATGGCGCGCACGATGCGTTCATGGCCCAAACCGGTCTGCATCGTCGACATTGCCACCCCGGCCATGATGCTGATCACCAACGCGGCCGGGTCCAGATAGCCTTGCAACCCCGCGGCCACGGATTGGATCACCTGCGGCTTGACCGCGAGGATCACCACCTGGGCGCCCTGCACGGCTTCGGCATTCTCGCCCGTGGTGCGGACGTTGTAATCACGCGCCATGAGCGCGCGCCGGTCGGCCACCGGCTCACTTACAATGATCTGGTCGGGGGTGGCCAATTGCCGGGCAAGCATTCCTTTGATCATCGCTTCGCCCATAGCGCCACCGCCAATAAAGGCAATGTTGGTCTTTTCTAAGTTGGCTTGCTCGCCCATGCGCCTTTCCGATCTACTTGTTGTCAGCGATTCTGTCCCAGTTGATGATTTTACAGTAAAACCCAGAAACTGCTTATAGAGAAACCAGATAAATATCGCATAAATCGTAGGTGCGGTTAGAAACCGCACAGGTAGGCTAGGGCCAGAATATGCGGTTAAAAACCGCACCTACTTGCTCGCTATTTGTGCGATCTCTATTTAATTTCTCTATTAGAAACCGCAGATTCTAAAGATTCCACAGATTTTTGATTTTTCCTCTGGGGAATCCATGCAATCTGCGATCCCGAACCATTTTTGTATAAATATCACGCAAATAGCAAGTGCGGTTTTTAACCGCATCTCCTTGCTCACTATTTGTGCAATATCTATTGGATTTCTCTATTAGATTGAGCTTACCCGCGCTCGCCAAAGATGGCCGAACCGATACGCACCAGGGTTGCGCCTTCTTCAATGGCGACTTCAAAATCGTTGGTCATGCCCATGGAAAGCTGCGGCCAGTGGATGCCCAGTTCAGCAGACAATTGCTCGCGCAAAGTGCGCAGCCCGCGGAAAACTGGTCGAGTCTCTTCAGCGTCAGCCACAAAAGGTGCCATCGTCATCAAACCGCTGATGGCCAACCCCGGTAGAGCCGCCAACTGTGCGGCAGCCGCTCGCAATTCAACAGGCGTAAAGCCATGTTTGGTCGCTTCGCCACTGACATTGACTTCCATCAACACAGACAATACGCTGTTGGTCGCCTGTGCGTCGCGGCTCAGGCGCTCGGCGATCTTCAAACGATCCACCGCATGAAGCAAAGCCGGGACAGCCGCGGCCAAACTTGTTTTGCGGCTCTGGATTGGGCCGATCAGGTGCCAGCGCAGATCGTGCAGCCCAAGTTGTGTTGCCAGTTCGATCTTTTGCGTCAATTCTTCCAGCCGATTCTCGCCAAAATCCCGCTGACCAGCCGCATAGGCCGCCTGGATCGCGCTGATCGGCTTGGTCTTGCTGACGGCCACGAGTGTGATCGCGGCGGGATCACGGCCAGCACGCGCCGCGGCTGTGGCGATCTGTCGGCGGACCGCCGCGAGGTTCGCAGCAATCTCGCTGGTATGTTCTTGCGCCAGCGCAGAGGATGAGCCTTGCAGTTCAATCATATTCTTTGGGATCCCTGTCTAATCATCTTCTCGATTGTACCAGCGAATGGGTCGCCACGCAATCTACCGGCAATCGTCGTACGTCCAGCGTCCAGCAACGCGTTCCCCGGCCACCCAAGCTATGGTAGAATAGGGTCACGCCGATGACAATAGAGTTCCCTGGGAGGGTGGGATGATCACACGCACGCAACTGTCTATTGCAGGTCTGATGATGATCGTTTGGTTTGCAGGTTGTACGGCGGGACAGGCTGGAGGGCAGAATGCTGGTACGGTGCCGCCCCCCGCGCCGGTGGCGAGTTTGGTGCCTTGTAGCACCGCCACAGCCGCGCACACGTCCCCCCTCCCCGGCACGGTGCCGCTCAGCCAGACCAGCCCGCTCACCACGACGTCGGGCCTGACAGACACCCAGCTCATTACGATTGTTCAGCCGATCACACTCACGCCGCCGATCTCGGGTACGGTGGTGGCGACGGGCACGCTGCACGCAACGCCGCCGATCTCAGCAACGGGGACCACACAACCGGGCCCAACGGCCACGGCGGTTGGTTCTCCCCCATCCAGGGGAACTGGGCCAAGTGGTACGGCCACGCCAGCACCCTCGCGGACCGCACCGCCCCCGACGCCAGTTGCGCCCCCAGCAACCGCGACTCGCCCGCCGACTGCCACGTCGACCCCGTTGCCACCGGCCACCGCCACCCCATCAGCGACGGCGACGGTGCCGCCCCCAGCCTCGCCAACACCAATGGATGGGACCCCGACCGAGACCGCCACCCCGGCCCCAGTGGGCACCGTCTATCTGCGCAGCCATCGCGGGTTTGCCGAGGGGGCCGATTATGTGGTCGTGGGGGAAGTACTCAATGCGACGAGTGCCGCCATCTTCCACGTGCGGATCGTGGGCACATTCTACAATGCGAGTGGGCAGACCGTGGCCACCCAAGAAGGATATACCTTCCTGGTGCAGACATCGCCCGATCAGCGCAATCCCTTCAAGCTCCGGGTGGCAAATCCGGCCAACGACATTAGCACTTACGAATTAGCCATCAGTTGGGAAGAGATCAGCGTGGTTTCCTACCAGGACATCATCATTCTCAGCCAGGCCATGGACGAGAACAATGGCCCAACTGTGGCGGGCGAGGTGCAGAATGATTTCAGCGAGAATCTGGGTTCGGTGGTCATTACTGTGGCGCTCTACGATGAAGCGGGCGAGGTGGTGGATGTTTACCAGGGCACACCGCGGGCAACGCAGCTTGCTCCTGGCGAAGTCACCCCCTATCTGATCGCGGTCACCCCCAGCGTGCCGATTGCCAGTTTCCAGGTGCAGGCGCAGGGGAAGCGGGCGATCTTCTTCTAAACAAGCATGAACCGTGATGCGTGACACTTCCCGCGTTACGCATCACGGTCTATAGTATTGATCAGGCGTCGGTCACACAGCCTTGCGAAGCCGAAGAAACGCTCTTGATATATTTGTAGAGCACACCTTTGCTCGCTTTGTAGGGCGGTGCTGTCCAATTGGCCCGGCGAGCGGCGATCTCATCCTCCGAGAGAGCCACTTCCAGCCGATTATTCTCGGCGTCAATCGTGATCATGTCGCCCTCTTGCACGAGCGCGATGGCGCCACCTTCTTGCGCCTCCGGGGTGATGTGGCCAACCACAAAGCCATGGGTCCCACCAGAGAAGCGACCATCGGTGATCAGTGCCACACTTTTGCCCAGACCGGCCCCCATGATCACCCCGGTGATCGACAACATCTCGCGCATCCCCGGGCCACCCTTCGGCCCTTCGTAGCGGATCACCACCACGTCGCCGTGCGTGACCTTGCCCGACTGGATCGCCTCCAGCGTGGCTTCTTCGGAGTCAAACACTTTGGCTGGGCCGGTGAAGGTCAAGCCTTCTTTACCGGTGATCTTCGCGACGGCACCGGTGGTGGCCAGGTTGCCATAGAGGATCTGCAAATGGCCGGTCTGTTTGATCGGCTGGCTGAGCGGGCAGATGATCTTCTGGTCGCCGCGCAATTCGGGCAGCTCCTCCAGATTCTCGGCCAAAGTCTTGCCGGTGACGGTCATACAATCGCCATGCAGCAGCCCTTCGCGCAACAGCAGCTTTTGCACACCGGGCACACCGCCCACTTCGCCCAGCTCTTCCATCACATACTTGCCGCTCGGCTTGAGATCAGCCAGCAGCGGTGTCCGGTCGGAGATGGCCTGGAAGTCATCAATGGTCAGGGGAATGTCCGCAGCGTGGGCGACTGCCAACAGATGCAAGACCACATTGGTGGAGCCACCCAGCGCCACCGCCACGGTGATGGCATTCTCAAAGGCCTTGCGCGTCATAATGTCGCTCGGCTTGATGTCATTCTCCAACAGGTTGAGCATCGCTGGCCCAACCCGATGGCACTCGTCGATCTTTTCTTTGCTGACAGCCGGGTACGACGAGGTATAGGGCAAGCCCATCCCAATCGATTCGATCACCGAGGCCATGGTGTTGGCGGTGTACATGCCACCACAAGCGCCAGCGCCGGGGCAAGCATTGTGCAGCACAGCCTTCAGTTCTTCTTCGCTGATCTGTTTGGCCAGCCATTGACCATAAGCCTCGAAGGCCGAGACAATATCCAACTTCTGGCCATTCCAATGCCCGGGCTTGATCGTCCCGCCATACACAATGATTGTGGGGCGGTTGATGCGCGCCGCGGCCATCATGGTGCCGGGCATGTTTTTGTCGCAGCCAGGGATCGGCACACAGGCGTCATACCATTGCGCGCCCATCACCGTTTCGATCGAGTCGGCGATCACATCGCGCGAGACAAGCGAATATTTCATGCCGGCCGAGCCCATCGAAATGCCGTCGCTGACGCCGATGGTGTGGAAGACCAGCCCGACCAACCCCGCATCCTGCACCCCTTTCTTGACCTCTTTGGCCAGGTCGTTGAGGTGCATGTTGCAGGTGTTGCCTTCCCAGCCCATGCTGGCAATCCCAACCTGGGGCTTCTTCATATCTTCATCTGTCAGGCCAACGCCATAGAGCATGGCCTGCGAACCGACCTGTGAGCGTTTTTGGGTCAACTCGGCGCTGTATTTATTCAGTTGACCATTGAGCGTTTTGACGGTCATATCATCCCTTTCCTACCGCTTTCGATAATCATATTCCGCTAAATCTTTGCCATCAACCAGATTGGCGAGGTGAGTCAGGTAGGCGGGGAAACAGGTCCAGACTACCTGCATACCTGTTTACCCGTCTCACTTATCTACCTGTGTATTGCTCTACAAACCATTGCGTTCGCCATCGGTCAGGATAAAATATTCCACCGAGTCGGCCAGGGCAATCCAACTAGCTTCGATGATGTTGGTGCTCGCGCCCACTGTGCTCCAGATGCGTTCGCCATCCGTGCTGTCGATCAGCACCCGCACGGTGGCCCCGGTCGCGCTGCTGCTATCCAAAATGCGCACCTTGTAATCGGTCAGATTCACGCGGTGCAGGCGCGGGTAAAATTGCTGGATCGCCTTGCGCAAGGCCAGGTCCATGGCGTTGACCGGGCCATTGCCCTCGGCCACTTCGTGAAAAATCCGTTCGCCCACGCGCACTTTGACTGTCGCTTCGGAAAAGATGCCCCGCCCCGCGCGATGCTCCACACTGGTGGTAAAATCGATCAGCTCAAAAGGCACGTGATAGCCCGTCCTGATCCGCCGCAACATCAACTCGACGCTGGCTTCGGCACTTTCAAAGGCAAAGCCCGCGTTCTCCAATTCTTTGATCTGCTGCAAGACCTGGCGCTCTTCGTCGCGGCTGAGACCATTCAACCCAAATTCGCGACTCTTGACCGCAATGTTATCCTTGCCGCTCAACTCGCTGACCAGAACCCGTGTTTCGTTGCCTACCAGCGACGGATCGATGTGTTGGTAGCTCATGGTATATTTCACCACGGCGTTGACATGTGTGCCGCCCTTGTGCGCAAACGCGCTCGCCCCCACAAAGGGTTGATGAATGTCGGGGCTGAGATTGGCCAATTCGCTGACATAGCGGCTGAGGTCAGCCAGCTTGATCAGTTGTTCGTCTGGCACCAGCGCGTGCCCCATCTTCAATTGCAGGTCGGGGATGATGCTGACCAGGTTGGCATTGCCGCAGCGCTCGCCATAGCCATTGATCGTGCCCTGTACATGCGTCACGCCGTGGCGCACGGCCTCAAGCGTGTTGGCCACACCGGTTTCGCTGTCGTTGTGCGCGTGAATCCCCAGCCGGATGTGTTCAAGTTGCGAGTTGCGGGCTGCGGATTGTGACTCGCGCCCCAGCACTTCGGCCATGACCTCATCCACCGCTTCGCCGATCTGCCAGGGCAAGCTGCCGCCATTCGTATCGCACAGCGTGATCGTGCTGGCGCCGCCGAGGATCGCGGCTTTGAGCGTGGCCAGGGCATATTCGGGATTGGCGCGATAGCCGTCAAAAAAGTGTTCGGCGTCGTAGACAACTTCGCGGCCTTGCTCGACCAGATAGCGCACCGATTCGCGGATCATGCGCAGATTTTCTTCCAGGTCGGTGCGCAACACTTCGGTGACGTGCAGATCCCAGCTTTTGCCAAAGATCGTGATCACCGGCGCGTTCGATTCAATCAGCAGCCGGATCTGCGGGTCGTCCGCGGGGTCGATGCCAGCGCGGCAAGTCGAGCCAAAAGCCGCAATCCGAGCCTGCTTGAGCGAAAGCTCCTTTTGCGCGCGCTCAAAGAACTCCATATCTTTGGGGTTGGAGCCAGGCCAGCCACCTTCAATATAGGCCATGCCAAAGTCGTCCAACCGGCGAGCGATGCGCAACTTGTCATCACAACTCAACGAGACGCCTTCGCCCTGTGTCCCATCGCGCAGCGTGGTGTCATACAATTCGATTTGCATAGCAGCAACCTTTCAAAATGATAAGTGACGAGTGATCAGTGCGATCCATCACTCGTCACTCATCACTCGTCACGGTTTACACATCAATAATAATGTCCGAAATGCTGTTGAAAATGCGATCCGGCCAGATCCCGCGCGCCAAATCTTCCTTGCGGAAACGCCCGGTCTTGACCAGCCAGCCCTGCACACCCATGCGCTGTGCGCCGCGCACATCCGCCTCGACATCGTCCCCGATCATGGCGATGCGGCTGGGGGGCAAGCCCAAATGCTCGATCACCATCTGGAAATAGGCGGGGCTGGGTTTGCCCACCACTTCGGCATTCTTCTCGGTGGCATATTCCAGCGCAACCACAAAGGGACCGGCATCCAAAAAGAGGCCAGATTCTGTCCGCCAGATGCGTTTTTTGTGCAGCGCCACCAACTTGGCCCCATTGAGCAAGGCTTGCATGGCTTTATTCAGGCGCAAAAAATTGAAACTGGCCCCCAGATCACCGACCACCACAAACTCGGGCTGCTCTTCATCGACATCGATCCCAGCAAATTCTAACTGAGCGTCGGGCAACAAGAGGGGATAATAACTGTTGGCATTTTGTTCGCGCAGATATTTTGCCGCCGCATAAGTTGCGGTGAACAATTCATCGACATCGACCTCAAAGCCCAATACCTGTAGCCGTTCGCACATACTTTTGCGCGAATAGATCGTCGTGTTGGTGATGAAACGATAGGGCATCCCTCGCTGGCGCAACGCGGCGATCGTCTCGCGCGCGCCGGGGATCACTTCGCTGCCGCGCAGCAGCACGCCTTCGATGTCAATCAGCAATCCGTCTACATTAGCAAGATAGTCAGTCACAAGATACTTTCCGAACTTTGGTCTTTGCAGATTTTTCCAGCAGGCCTGGTCTCTGTCCTGAAAATGGTTGCGGTGCCCGAATTTTACCCTACGAATCAAGAGCAGTGCAGACTTTCAGGATGAAAACCGAGTAGCACTCAGCCCACGTTTTGCAGGCCAGCAGCGATCCCATTCACCGCCAGCAACATGGCTTGCTGCAAGTCGGCGAGATTGTCCGGCTCGTTGTTCCGCAAATGACGCAGGATGGCAATCTGCAAATGGTTGAGCGGGTCAACATAGGGATTGCGTACCTTGATGCTGCGCTGCAACCATTGCTCATTTTCCAATAATTCCTGATAGCCGGTGATCTCTAAAACAATGGCACGCGTGCGTTCAAATTCGGCCTTGATGTCGGCGAAGACGGTTTTGCGCACCGTTTCACTGGTCAATTCGGCATACAAGCTGGCGATCGCAATATCGCCTTTGCTCAGCCCAACCTGCACTTGATTCAACATCGTGCTGAAGAAGGGCCACTCGCGGTACATTGTGCGCAAGAGCGCCAGACGCTCGGCGCGTCCATTTTCATCAGCGGCATCGACCCAAGTCACCAACGCGGTGCCGACGCCATACCAACTGGGCAATTCCACCCGCGTTTGTGTCCACGAAAAGACCCAGGGAATCGCCCGCAAATCCGCGATGCTGGCACTCTTTTTGCGGCGGGCGGGCCGCGAGCCGATGTTCAATTGGCCGATGAATTCTAAGGGCGTTGTGTCACTAAAATATTGCAAAAAGTCTGGATTTTCCACCAGAGCCCGATATTTGTCATAGGCCTGTTGGCTCAATTCATTCAGCAACGTGGCCCACTCGGCTTCTTGTGCAGGCGTCTGCTGCCGCGCACTCGCCAGTAAAA
This sequence comes from uncultured Caldilineaceae bacterium, assembly GCA_964541665.1. Classification (GTDB taxonomy): domain Bacteria; phylum Chloroflexota; class Anaerolineae; order Caldilineales; family Caldilineaceae; genus CFX5. Next base: position 85,538 of record CAZIRP010000005.1, read on the forward strand.
CCGCGTTGACCATCTGCTCCAAATGACGATGCGCAATATCGTGATCATCATAGCGGCTGCTGATCACTTCGCCTTGCTCGGTGATCTTAAAGCGGCCACGTACCGATTCGGGTGGTTGGGCCAAAATAGCGCGATTGGTCGGGCCGCCACCTCGCCCCAACGTTCCCCCACGACCATGAAAGAGCGTCAGGCGCACCCCATATTCATCACAGATCGTGGCCAGATTGCGCTGAGCCTGGTAGAGCATCCAGTTGGCCCGCAAATAGCCCCCATCTTTGTTCGAATCGCTATAGCCGATCATGATCTGCTGCTGGTTGCCGCGTTCCGCCAGGTGTTGGCGATAGACCTCGTTCTCGAACAACTCGGCCATGATCGTCGGTGCGTTTTGCAGATCCTCGATGGTCTCAAAGAGCGGCGCAATATCCAGCTTCCCGAACAAATCCGCGTCATGGGCGAATAAGAGCACCTCCAGCACGTTGCTCAATTGCGTGGTCATGCTGATGATGTAGGTTTGGATCGCTAACTCATCCACCCGCTCATGCGCCCGACGGATCAAGCGAAAGAGCGCCACAGTCTCGTTTGTTTCCTCGCTGAATTGCAGTTTGGCGGTCAGGGGGCGCTTGCGCTGGATCTCCTCACTCAGCACCGTGATGCGCTCCGCTTCCGGCAGCCCCGCGTAATCGGCGACCATGCCATACCCTTCGAGGATCTCGGCCATGGCGGTGCGGTGTTGCTCGGCGTGCTGCCGGATGTCCAGGGTTGCCAGGTGGAAGCCAAAAACCTCGGCAGCGTAGATCAACCGCGCCAAGTCGCTTTGGGCCAGCCGTTCACCTTTGTTGGCGAGCAGGCTATCGCGCAGGAGATAGAGATCATGCCGAAACTCATCCGCCCGCTGATAGGCCCGCGGGTTGCGGCTCACACCTGCGGTCTGCCAGGCATGCTCATTTTCGGCGCGGGCAGCCCGCAAGCGGCGGAACATCATCAAGAGCTTCTGGCGGTATGGCTCCAGCCGGAACCATTCCAACTGATCCAGCTCCTCTGGCGGGACGAGTTTGAGATCCGCCTGAATGCTCTCGGCCAGTGCTGGCGTGATGTCAACGCGAGTGACCGCGGGGCTCAAGTGGTCAAAGAGCTTGTCGAGCATCACATTATAAAATTCGAGGATCGTCTCTTTCTGGGTGCGGAGCGTCTGCTCGGTGATGGTCGTCGTGACATAAGGATTGCCATCGCGATCCCCGCCGATCCACGAACCGTAGCGCAAAAACTGGGCGACGGTAAAATTTTCCGCGGGGTAATATTTTGCCAGCGCGCGCGTCAACTCTTCATAGATCAACGGCACGAGGGAGAAGATCGTGTTTTCAAAATAATACATGCCGCTGCGCACTTCATCCATCACCATCGGCGGGCGGTCGCGCGTCTCTTCACTCTGCCAGAGCACAACGATATTTTCGCGTAAACGCTCGACCAATTGCTCCTGCTCGTGCGGCAACAGATCCAGCCGTTCTTTGTCGCGCAACAACCCGGCGATCTCCTGCAGGCGCTGCAAAATTACCCGGCGCTTGGACTCTGTTGGGTGGGCCGTAAAAACAGGCATGATCAACAAATCCGCCAGCAGCGTGCGCAGCGCATCCGCGGAAAGCCCGTCGGCCTGCAAACGCCGCACCGCATCCGCAATGGTCTCGCTCAGGGGCACGCCCAATTCCTGCGCAACTCGGGTGCGGTCGCGCAGAATGTTCACCCGTTCTTGCTCTTCAGCCAAATTGATCAACTGAAAATAGGTCGTGAAGGCTTTTAAGACCGCGAGCCCACGGGGTAGATCGTCGATCAGGCCGGGGACCAATTGCTGGATCGTAGCCAGCGCGGCCTCATCGCCCGCGCGCCACGCCTTGGAGAGCGCCCGAATCTCTTCTTCCAGGTCAAAAATCTCCTGGCCCTCTTGCTCGATGATCGTCTCGCCCAGCAGGTCGCCAAGCAAGCGGATGGTGTTGCGGAGACGGTTTTGGGATCCGTTAGTCATGAGAGTGTGAAAGACTAGAGACTGAGAGGCTGAACACAGGCGTCAGCCTCTAGTCTGTCTGAACTGAACTACGCAATTAGCTTTTCAACGACAAGATCACCCATAACCTGCGTACCGACCACTTCGGTACCGGTGTCGGCAATGTCTGGTGTGCGCACGCCCTCGGCCAGCACCTGGTCGACCGCGGCTTCCACGGCCTGGGCTTCGCGTTCCAGCCCCAGACTATGGCGCAGCAACATCGCCGTGCTCAGGATCACTGCCAGCGGATTGGCGACCCCTTTGCCCGCAATGTCTGGCGCGCTTCCGTGGATCGGCTCGTACAGACCGAGCGGCAATTGGTGTGGGTTGATCAAATCACCCAAGCTCGCCGAAGGCAACATACCCATCGAACCGGCCAGCATTGCGGCTTCGTCGGTCAGAATATCGCCGAAGAGATTCTCCGCGACGATCACATCGAAGCTGGCGGGGCGGCGGATCAGGTGCATTGCCATGGCATCGACCAGGACATGCTCGACTTCCAGGTCGGGGTAGTCGGCCAGGACATCGCTGGCAACCCGGCGCCAGAGCCGGCTGGAGGCCAACACGTTGAACTTATCTACGCTGGCCAACTTTTTGCGCCGCTGGCGAGCTGCATCCGCGGCCAGCTTGACCACGCGCTCGATCTCCGGGCGGGTGTAGAGCATGGTGTCGTAGGCTTCGTAAGCCTCCTCGCCAGCTTCCTGACGGGGGCCAAAATAGACACCGCCGGTCAGCTCGCGGATCACCAACATATCGGTGCCGCGCAGGGCTTCTTCCTTGATCGTGCTGGCGCTGATCAATTGGTCGTTGAGCTTGACCGGACGCAGATTGGCGAAGAGATTGAGCGCTTTGCGGATGCCCAACAAGCCCCGTTCTGGGCGATCTTTAGCGTTGGGGTTGTCCCACTTGGGGCCGCCCACCGCGCCAAGCAACACCGCGTCCGCCACTTTGCAGGCGGCTACGGTCTCATCTGGCAGGCTGTTGCCGACCTCGTCGATGGCGCGTCCGCCCATCAATTGTTCATCAAACTGAAAGGTATGATCAAATTTCCCAGCAACGGCGGTGAGCACTTTGCGGGCTTCGGCAACCACTTCAGGGCCGATACCATCGCCGGATAAAACGACAATTTTTGCCTTCATTGATGATATTTCTTTCTGCAATATGCTTGTTTATGCACCAAGGTGCACACAAACTTAAGATTTTTTCCAGTTACGGATGCTAGATAGCATGTCATTGTTCAGCTTGCCACGACCGTTTCCACAACCTGGCGCAGTAGTCATCCAGATTTCTGGCGGGCCGCCAATCGAGATTGTAGAGCGGCGCTCGCTGATTGCGCAGACCGGCCATACAGCGCTCGATGTAGGCAGTTTCAGTTTCGAGTAGTGGTCGCTCCAGATCCACGAGCAGCAGGCCAACCTCATTCACCTCGACCGGATAGCGCAACAGATGTCGCCCCGTGGGCCCTTCGAGATAAGCCCCATTGAGCGCAAATTTCACACCCAGGCACGGGTCTTCAAACCGGTGATTGTCGGCTACCCAGTACACTTTACAACGGACAAACGGATGTTGCACGGTTGGCCCCAGGGCATACCAGCCATCCGTCTGGTGCACAAGCCACAGGTCGGCGACGAGTTGACCCGCAGGGTAAGCATAGGGGCGGTCACTCACGGGGAAGTCCGCCGCGGCACCTAGCACTAGCCGCTGCTGGATCGGCAAGCTATAGCGCAAGAAGAGGGCGACCAGCACACCGCTAAACGCCAGGAGCGCCACCCCAAAGAATGCCATCATCCGCTCGCGCTGTTGAAATTGACGCTGCGTAACTGGCTGTGCCGCGACCATTGTTCCCGCTCCTGTCACTCACCCCTTAACTTGTGCAACCGTTTGCTTTCGTTTGATTATACCACAAGCTCGATGGCCCGATCAGAAGGCAGGTGTTGCCTCATAGGCCGCAATTGCCGTCTCACTCTTCATAATGTAGCCCAGATCGTCCACGCCTTCGAGCAAACAGAGCTTACGGAATGGGTCGATGGCGAATTTGTGTTGCTGACCATCGGGCAGGGTGACAGTCTGATTTTGCAGATCGATCGCGATCTGCGTCTCTGGCTCTTCCTCGACCAGATCCAGCAACATGTTGACCGTTTCGGTCGGCAGGGTGATTGGCAACAGCCCATTCTTGAGGCTATTGTTGTAAAAAATATCACCAAACCCAGGGGTGATCACCGCCTGGAAGCCGTATTCAGTCAACGCCCAGACGGCATGTTCACGGCTAGACCCGCTGCCAAAGTTGCGCCCGGCGATCAACACGCGGCCCCCGTCGAATTCTGGCTGGTTGAGCACAAAGTCTGGCTTGGGCGACCCATCGGGATTGTAGCGCCAGCTCGAAAAGAGGCCATCCCCCATGCCTTCTTTGGTGACGGCGGTCAGAAAGCGCGCGGGGATGATCTGGTCGGTATCGACATTTTCTGCCCGCAGCGGGACAGCAGTGGCCGTTAATTTCTGAAATGGTTGCATGATTGTTCCTCTATATGCTGATGGAGATTGCAGAGATTTTTACAGGAGATCAAAGTAATATTTGGCAATCCACAGCGTACGCAGATGTTGAATTTTTGTGTTGTAAAATCTGTGAAATCTGCGTACGCTGTGGATAAGCGTTTGAAAAAGTTCCTGTGAGTTGCTGATCAGCCTCAAGCTCTGCAATGCGCTGGATCAGAGAATTTCGCGCACGTCGACAACTTTGCCGTTGACCGCCGCGGCAGCAGCCATGATCGGGCTCATCAGCAGGCTGCGCGCGCCTGGTCCTTGGCGCCCCTGGAAGTTGCGATTGCTGGTGCTGGCGACATACTTGCCCGCGCCGGCCTTGTCATCATTCATGGCCAGACACATGCTGCAGCCCGCGCCGCGCCATTCAAACCCGGCCTCGCTGAAGATGCGATCCAGCCCTTCGGCTTCGGCCTGCGCCTTGACTTCCTTGGACCCAGGCACGACAATGCCCCACACGTTATCGGCAATCTTTTTGCCCTGCACGACTTTGGCAGCCTCGCGCAGATCTTCCATGCGGCTGTTGGTGCAGGAACCAATAAAGACGATGTCAACATGTTGGCCTTCCATCGGTTGGCCGGGCTTCAAGCCCATATATTCCATCGCGCTCAGCAGGCTGCGGCGCTCGGCGGGGTCTTCCAACTCTTCGGGCAGCGGAATGTGCCCGGTCACGGCCACGCCCTGGCCCGGATTGGTGCCATAGGTGACCATGGGCGCGAGCTGGCTGGCATCCAGATTCAGCTCACGATCAAAGACAGCATCTTCATCGGTGGTGAGGGTGCGCCAGTAAGCCACAGCTCGATCCCACGCTTCCCCCTGCGGCGCGTATTTGCGTCCCTTGACATAGTCGAAGGTCGTCTCATCCGGCGCGATCATGCCCGCGCGCGCGCCACCTTCAATGCTCATGTTGCAGATGGTCATGCGATTGGCCATGCTCAAGTTGCGGATAGCGCTGCCGCGATATTCAAAGACATAGCCCGTACCACCAGCGGCGCCATTCTTGGCAATGATCGCCAGAATGATGTCCTTGGCGGTCACACCAAACCCCAATTCACCCTCGACATTGATGGCAAAGGTTTTTGGTTTGGTCTGCAGCAGACATTGCGTTGCCAAAACATGACCGACCTCGCTGGTACCGATGCCAAAGGCCAACGCGCCAAACGCGCCATGCGTGCTGGTGTGGCTATCGCCGCAGACGATCGTCATGCCCGGCTGGGTGACGCCCATCTCCGGCCCGACCACGTGGACAATCCCCTGCACATCGCCTTCAATATCCCACAAGGTCACGCCGAAATCTTCGCAATTTTGGCGCAATGTGCGCACCTGCGTGGCCGCGTCGCTGGGCCACAACGCAATATCGACACCGCTACGGGTGGGGATGGCATGATCCATCGTCGCAAAGGTTTTATCGGGACGGCGGACTTTGAGCCCGCGTTCGCGTAACATGGCAAAGGCTTGCGGCGATGTCACCTCGTGAACGAGATGGGCATCGATGTACAAGACCGCGGGCGCGCCGGGATCTTGCGTGACGACATGCTTTTCCCAAACTTTTTCAAAAAGTGTCTTACCCATTTCTTTATCCTCAATCGTTATATATACTCGATATGATCGATCATATCTTCTGCTGAATAGACAGAGCAAATCAATTCTAGTGCTCTGACCAATCCCCTATCGTTAATTCTTCCTGAACCCCAAAAACAATTCCAGTATGCTCTACACCGGAAGCAGCTAGGGCCAGGAAATCCGAATCGCAAGTGACTAATGCTCTCCGCGTTGCAATTGCCTGTTGCAGATGATTCGTGTCGGAATCCCCCAGTCGGTCGAGATCGCGCACCGTAATTGCATCGATTCCGCGACGCCGACGTTGAAAAGCGACTTTGGGCGAGATATTCTCATCCAAATAGAGGCTGATGACGGCTGCCAATGCGCTGCTCCTTCAACTCTGCCGCTAATTTGCGCCGTTCATGAATACTCTGATCAATCTCAGCCTTATGGTCATAATAGTAGGCTAGGGCGGAATAGACTTGAGGGAGAGAGATCTCGAAGTGCTCGGCGATCTCATCCGCATCCATCATGCGAAACACTTTGGTAATTGCAATATCTGCAACCGTAACAGTGGTGCCAACAATGTAAGGATGCCCATTGCGGATCTCAGGGTTAATCGCTATCAACTCAATCACTTGAATCGTGTTCATCCTACTATTCCTCAAATCACTCTTTATCCGTATGCAACACACGACTACGGCGCAGCCACAAAAACCCCGCCGCGGCCAGGATCAAGCCGAGCAGAACCAGGCCGCCCACGACCACGCTGTTACCCGCTGTTGGTTCCGCCGCAACTGGCGTACCTGGCACCGACGGCGTGATTGGCACGCTGCTGGTCGGTGTGGGCGGTTGCAGCAGCTCCTGCATAGTCACTTCGCGATTGGCTAGCCGCGGAGCCAATTCTGCCGCGGGTGCCGATGTGGCTTCCGGCGGTGGTGTCTGCAAATAGCCCACGAGCTGCTCAAGCTCTGCGGCACTCATATTGAGGGCCAGCGGGCCCAGACTCGACGCCGCAAATGGAACGAGCAGCGCCAATTCACTCCGCTCCAATGTCAACAACTTGTCAATTGCGGCCTGGTCGGCCACATCCAGCACAGCCGTGAGCAATTCCGGGCTGAAATCCGCGGGTTGTTTATGGCGATGCAGGCCATAGGTCAGCACTTCCCCCAATCGAGCACCAGCCAGTTGCGACCACGCCAACAATGGGGCCAGAGAACGCTCGCTCTGCACGATCACATAGGATTCGGCGGGCAGACTCAACGCCGTTTCAAACTGACCGTTGGCAATAGCGGTGGTCAATTCGGCCCGCCCGGCAAAGTTGATCAGCACCTGCACCAATAGCGCCAGTTGATCCAACTGAGCGAGCGGCGTATCGTTGAGAATCGCCTGAAAGGTCGCGTTCTCCTCGGCCAGGCCACAAATATCGGGGTAGCGCCCGCAGAAGCCTTCCCACTCTTCAAGGATGGTGACCGCAATCTCCAGCGCCACCACCGCGGTCTCGTCGGGCAAGCTGTTCTGGATCGAATCGCCAATCTCGCTGCGGATGCGGGTTTTCACATCTTCGCTGGTCAGGGCTTCTTCGATCTGCGGCAGCGCGCCCTTGCCCCCTTCCCACAGATCCCAGACGATCAGCCCCAGGCCGATCACCCAGCCCGCAATGGGCAGCAAACTGGAACCGGCCCGCCCCAGGACTCGCCCAGCGATACGCCCCGCCACTCGTTCGGCAATGCGTTGACTCAAGCGCTGGGTAATGCGCCGAGCGATCTCGGTGACGACGATCACCCCGACACCGCCCAAGGCTCGACCATGCACATCCAACACCGAAACATCTACTTCGGCTTCGCTGGCGACCGCGACATCCGCGACTTCGACCTCGATCTGGCGTTCAAAGGCTGAAAAGAGCGTTGCCGAATATTGGTCGCCAATATAGGCCTTCATGCACAAAAATGCGGCGGAAGCGGCGCGAGCAAAATCGGCCTCCAGATCCTGGGCGATCTCACCGGCAATGGCCGCGGACAATTCGTCGATCCTGGCGGCAAAGGCCGGGGAGCCAAAGGCATCATCGGCAATGCGTGTCGCAAATTCCTCGGCCCGATCTGCCGACCAGCCCGACCACAACCGGCTGAAATAGCCTTCATCAGCGGCCACGGCAGCCACGGCCCGCGCAACTTCCTGGTCGATGACCGCATCCACATTGAGTTCGATCCACTTCCGCTCGACCAATGTAGTGAGATCCAGCGCGCCCGTCGGGGCCGTCAGCACGTTATAGGCCGCAGCTTCGATTTCGCTGCGTAAGGTCTCAGGTTCGATGCGGCTACATTCGCCATAGGTATAATCACCCGTGGCGTTATTGGGGGGTGGGGTTTGCGCCTGCACCGGCAACCAACCCAGCGCCAGCAGCAGACTCAACGCCCCTAGAATTACCTTTTGCCAAGACCCCACCATGGACTGCTACCTCAAGCGGTCGGCTTCCGATAACGAAAACCGTTCCCGTATACCACCACCTCGACCCCACCCTCGACCACGTTCATGTTGGTGATCTTCACGCCGATCACACCATCGTAGCCACGATCGCGCGCCTTTTGCTCCAATTCGCTCATGGCCGTGCTGACCGCCTGGTCGATCAGCCCCTCGTAATGGATCATCCGCCCGCCGATCAGGTTGCGGATATTCTCGCGGATGTCTTTGACCACATTGGCAGCATAGACCACCACCACCGTGAGCAACTCGCCAAGTTCGATCTCTTTATCCGGGCTGACATCCAGACTGATCAGCATAAATTGTTCCCTTTGTCAGACCGATTCGACAGCCGAAGCGGATGCCATCATCAGTAACCTTGCTTGGACTGTTTCCAATACAGTATCACGCAGGAATGCACTTGCTTCGAGAATTTCAATTCCTATCATCTCGTGCTTAGCATTAAGCTCAACAGTAATATTGGGGCTCAATTCCATACTTTGCGCCTCGGGCTCATCACTGAGCACAAGATGCAGAATATCCTCCCCTTCAAAATAGACCATCTTTATCTTATTCATAGACAAATCTTCCTGTATTGACACGAAAATTGATCTGCTGACGTGTAATCGCATGAACAGTGATTGGCGTAATCGTGGTCCCATCGACCTCGTAGGGTACCATCACTAGATTATCATTATAACCACCGATCACAACAGATCGCCCCGTTTCCGTATCAAAATATCGTTCAGTTGAGCGAAGCAAGACTGATTCAAGTCTTGACAAATCAAAACCGCGCAGCCGCGCTCGATATTGCATGTACTCGGTCCAACGGATTTCATACTGCTCCATGAGCGTTCCAAGTGGCTTTAAGCTAATCTAGCGCCGCCACAACCCCGTCACAGGATTGATCAGCCAGAGCACAAAGGCATAGAGCAGGCGCACCCCAATCAGGAGCAGCAGCACCAGGCCCAGGGTGATCAGGCTGCTCTGGCCAGCGCCATATTTATCCACAAACAGACCGATGCCCACTTGCCCACTCAACACCGCGGGAATATCGCGCCACAGTCGATCAAGCGTGCGCGGCGAGGCCAAAAAAGTGAGCGTCGCATCAACATCATCACCGGCAACCAGCCGCTGCCGCACAGATTCGCCCTCCAACAAGGTGATCAATTCGGGGTTGCTCGCCACCCGGCTGATCAACTGGTTGCGCTGCTCTTGGGTCAACGCGGGCAGATAAGTCGCCACCACCTGCAATTGATCGGCAGAGAGTTGCCCAGCCAACAGGTTCAGGTTGCCGGTCGAAATCGTCAGCAAGGTCTCGATTGTGGCTGGCTCCAACAGCGCCAGCTTTTGGATCACGCTCGGGTTGCCCACTGCCAGCAGATTATCGAGCAGGGTGCGGTTCAATTGTGCCGGCGCGACATGTTTATACAGTTCACTCTGCACAACCGCGCTCAGTTGTTCCCCGGCCAGGGCTGCCCAGGCCAACGTGGCATCCACCGATTGGGTCGCGGCCAAGATTGGCAACAGCGCGGGCGATTGATGCAGCAAACGCTCCAATGAGCCATCGGTCAGCGCCTGCTGAAAATTTTCTTCCCCCAGGGCGGGCCGGGCCACAGCCACCAGATCAACCAGATGGGCCAAATCGCTGTCGCTTTCCAGCCCGCTGAGCAATGTCTGAAACGCTGGATCTTGCTCGGCCAGCTCCAGCACCTGGCGAATGGTGCGCCGCACTTCGCGCCACTGCCCAAAGAGTTCATTGGCGACATCCCGGGCGATCTGCGGCGCTTCGCGGCGGAATTCGGGGGCCATGGCCGTCACCAATTCGGCACGGATCGCGGCCTTGACCTCCGGCTCCTTGAGTTGCGCCTGGATCTGCGGCAGCGCGCCATCGCGGCTGGCATAAATATCATAGGCGATCAAGCCAGTGCCCACCAACCAACCCGCCAGTGGAATCACATTGGTGCCGATGCGCCCAAGCACCCGCCCGGTGATGCGTCCCGCCACCCGGCGCGCAATTTGCCGCCCAATGTTCACGACCACGCGCCGGGCGATCTGCGCAGCGATGATCACACCGACGCCGCCGAGCAGGGGCCGGTGTTGATTGAGCACGGTGAGAATGTTCGAATCCACCGCGCTGGCCCCATCGACCTCCACGCTGGCCGCCGCGGCCTGGACTTGTTGCTCAAAGCGGCTGACCAGCACACCGGCATAATTCCCCGCGATAAAGGTCTGCAGACAATAAAAGGCTGCCGAAGCGGACTCTGCGGAGAGCACGGCGATCTCCGCGGCTAATTGGTCTGCCACCGCGTTGGCCAGTGAATCGACCGCCAGATGAAATGCTTCGGAATCGAAAGTCGCTTGTGCCACGGCTTCGGTCAATTCCTCGGCCTTTTGCGCGGACCAGCTCGACAGGAACGTCTCCCAGAGTGCCTCTTGCCCGCGCACGCGCGCCGCAGCCTGATCCACCGCGGTATCGATCGTGGCGTCGATCCCCAACCGTTGCCACTCGGCATCGACAATGGCTGCCAGGTCGATCTCGGTCAGCGCCTGCGCGAAGATCGCTTGGGTGACGGTATTGAGTTCGTCTTGTAACGCTGCTTCATCGACCTGGCTACAGGTTTGCAGCGTCTGCGCGCCGGATTGGGCCTGCACCGGCGCAGAGACCAGAATCAGCGACAGGATAACAAGGACGGTGAGAGCGTTCCGAATCTGTTTCACGCGGTGATCAGCTCATCCCCGGCAATATTGACGGTTGAACTCTCGGCTTCCTGGGCGGCGAGCAATTTGTTGAGCGCCTGCAAATAGGCTTTGGCGCTGGCAACGATGATGTCGGTATCGACCCCGCGCCCACTGAAGAGCCGCCGCCGCGGTCGCCCCTGCGCGGTCTCTTTGTACCCGCGGCTCTCTGGCGTCTCAATGCGGACGGTCACATCTCCGTTGGCATCGGTGCTCTCGGTGATCGCCTGCACCAGATATTCGCTCAACGTATTGGGCACGCCGATGATACGGTCGATCGCCTTGTAGACGGCATCCACCGGGCCGACACCCAGGCTGGTATCGGTGATTGTCTCGCCGCTGCGATTGTTGCGCAGCACCATCACCGCGCTGGGGGTGAGGCCGGAGCCACATTGCACCTGCATTTTGAGCAATTCCCACGTCTCTTCGGGCTGATAGATCTCATCGCCCACCAACGCTTCGAGATCAGCATCGGTGACGGTCTTTTTCTTGTCGGCCAGGTCTTTGAAACGGCGGAAGATTTCCTTCAGCTCATCCTGGTCGACGCGAAAGCCCATCTCTTCCAATTTGGTGCGCAGTGCGTTGCGGCCGCTATGTTTGCCCAAGACCAATCGGCTCTGATTCAAGCCAATCGTAGACGCGTCCATGATCTCATAAGTGCGCTTGTTCTTTAACATACCATCCTGGTGGATGCCCGCCTCGTGGGCAAAGGCATTCGCGCCGACGATGGCCTTGTTGGGTTGGATCACCATGCCAGTATAGCGGCTGACCATATCGCTGGTGCGATGGATCTCGCTGGTGACGACATTGGTCTCCAGGTCAAAGACCGGCTTGCGCACATGGATCGCCATCACGACTTCTTCGAGGCTGGTATTGCCCGCGCGCTCGCCAATCCCGTTGAGCGTCACTTCCATCTGGCGTGCACCAGCCTGGACGCCTGCCAGCGTGTTTGCCGTCGCCAGGCCCAGATCGTTATGACAGTGCAGGCTGAAGATCACATCCTTGCCGCCGGGTACATTTTCGCGCAGATGCTTGATCAGCGCGCCATATTCTTCGGGCGTGGTGTAGCCGACGGTATCTGGAATATTCAACGTTGTGGCTCCGGCTTTGATGGCCACTTCGAGCACCTTGACCAAAAATTCGGGGTCGCTGCGCCCCGCATCTTCCGGGCTGAATTCGACATCGGCGCAGAGGCTGTGGGCATAGTGCACCATGTCGCCCACGGTTTCGAGCACATCATCGCGGCTCATGCGCAATTTGTGCTCCATGTGAATATCGCTGGTCGCCAGGAAAGTATGAATGCGTGGCCGCAGCGCGCCTTGCACCGCGGCCCATGCCTTGTCGATGTCATTCTTGTTGGCGCGCGCCAACCCTGCAACCGACGGTGGCGCAATCAGTTTCCCATCTTTGCCGCGGCGCGGCGTGCGCCCCACCGTCTCCGCCACCTGCTTGACCGCATCCAGATCGCCCGGGCTGGCCGCGGGAAACCCGGCCTCGATAATGTCTACGCCCAAGTGGGCCAATTGCGCGGCAATGTCGAGTTTTTCTTGCGTGTTGAGCGTGGCCCCGGGGCTTTGTTCGCCGTCGCGCAAAGTGGTATCGAAGATCAACACGGTATCGCCATGGGCCACACTGCGCGCATGGGCGCGAATATCCTGGATCACAAATTGGGTGACATCGACCGCTTCTGTCGTGTTCGCGAATTCGGCACTGCCATTGTTCTCGCTACTCATAAGACCCTTCCCCTACAAGTTGATGATTGATTGGACCATGCATAAACCCAGACAGGCTACCAACAAACTGACAAAGATCCGCAAGATCAACGTCCACGTCAATCACCTCCTTTCGCCTTCCTGTGCTGACAACAGACCTTGCGAGCGGATTGAACAGCGCGTGCCACCCAATCCGCTCTCCAAATCTGGCGTCAGCTTAGCCGACTAACGCAATATCGACCGACGGGCGCATTTCAGCGCAAACGGCCAGCACGCCATGAATGTTGTTGTGGACAAAATTGTCGAACAATTCTTCATCCACCTGATTGCCCTGATCCAGCGCGGTGAAGGCCTGCTGGGTGAGGATATAGTCAAAGCGTGAGCCCCATTTACGGGTGCCCAGGCGGGCGGTGGTGGAGCAGTTATCCACCATATAAGCGACCCCCTTGTAGTGCATGTAGGGGTTGAGCGAATCGACCGCTTCGATGATCGACTCGTTGGCGATCTCCGAATAGGGGTGTCCCTTCTCCTTGAGCAGGTCGATCTGCGCCATCATGGTGGCAACATAGATGCCCGCGGTGACCGGGTTGATCGCGGTGTCGGGCTGGCGATTGGCCCGCACCTTAACGCCCACTTGCCACATTTCGGTGCCATCGATCTTGCCCATCGGGTAGCGGTCGAACCGTTGATTGGCCGCGATCACGCTGCGGATCTCGTTGCCAGACGCCACTTCCTCGTAAATCTCCAGCAGGATCTCCATGGCCGGGTGATAGGCCGCGGAATACGCGCGCCGGAAGATCTCCTGGCCTTCTGCGTCCAAAGATTCGTAGACGGCCAAAATACCATCTTTGGAAATGGTGCGGCTGATCGGCCCGGTGGTCGATTCGACGGCGTTGACAAAGGCTTCTTCCTGCGATTGGCCCTGCGCAACAAACCAGCGATAGAGGCTTTCGACGATGCCATGCACCGCGCCGAGCAAAATGCCGCGCTCGCCAAAAATGTCGGACTTGTATTCCGATTCAAGCGTAGTCATAAAGGTGTAGGGCGAACCGAGCGCCACCGACCAGCCGAGCGCGTAATCGGTTGCCTTGCCATTGACATCCTGATGAATGGCAAAGCTGGCGTTGATACCCGCGCCGTTGACTTCCTTGCCCTGTTCGTAAAGCCGCCGCACCGACGGGCCCATCCCCTTGGGGCAGACAGCAATCACGTTGATGTTGTCGGGAAAGCTTTCGCCTACACTCTGCAAATGGCCCAACAAAAAGCCGTGCGAGAGCCCCAAGGTGCTACCAGGGCGCATCGCCTTAAAGATGTCTTTGTAGGTCTGCGCGGTCGCGCCATCGGCAATCAACACCAATACCAGGTCCGATTCGGCGATCACGTCGTACATCTCGCCCAGGGTACCGTTGGCAAAGGTGAACCCGGCCTTTTCGGCCAGCGGGATCGAAGCCGAATTTGCGCGCAGGCCGACCTTGACCTTGATGTCGGTGCCTTCGAGCGAATCGCGCAGGTTTTGCGCCTGGGCCGGGCCTTGCGACGACCAGCCCAGCACGCCGATCTGCCTGATGCCCTCAAAGGCCTTGGGCAGGAGCGGGAAGAGATGGCGCCCACCGCGGACGACATATTCGACCGTATCACCGATTTGGATCGCTTCTTTGTCAAAGACCTTGGTCTCAAAATTAAGATTCATTGCAACTTTCCTGAATAAAATTGAGTTTTTGTTGAGCAAATTTTTATAGGAGATAAGAGATGAACCGTGATGCGTGAAGCGCAACTTTGTCGCAGTTCACACACCACGGTTCACACCTTACACACCACTGATCGAGAACAAATCTTTCGCGGTCGTGGCCTCGGCATCATTGGCTTGCGCTCGCCAGACAGCACTGATCGGCGCGCTCCACGGTTCACTACTCCGCACCATGGCCACAGGGCCAGTGCGCACCATTTCGAGGATACCAAAATTCCGCAACAGGCCCAGCAAGGAGTTCACACGCTCTTCGGTGTCCACCAGCTGGACAAGCAAATTATCGAGCGCCACATCCACAATCTGCGCACGCTGGATGGTGACCAATTGGATGATCTCGTTGCGGGTCTCGGCGGTCGCCTTCACCCGCGTGATCACCAATTCGTGCATCACGGTGGGTTTGTCGCTGATATTCTCGACGCGCGTCACATCCACCACTTTGCGCAATTGCTTGATGACCTGATCCACCATGCGTTCGTTGCCATTGACAACAAAGGTCATGCGGCTGATGCCAGGGGTTTCGCTATGCCCGACTTGCAGACTTTCGATGTTGAAGTTGCGCCTGCGCAGCAACCCGGCCACCCGGTTGAGCACGCCCGGTTTGTCACGCATCCAGGCGATGAGAGTATGTTTCATCTGATGTTCCTCTTTCCTCACGCTCTGCAAACAGAGATCAGGAGATTCGGGGAGCTGGATTCAGGCACGACAACGCTCCCCAACTCTCTCAATCCCCTCAATTACCAAGACGGCTCCACGCCACTAAACCCCTGCACCACCCGCGGGTTCTCGCGCCGCATCATCTCATCCACCGCCGCGCCCGGGGGAATCATCGGGAAGACATTGACTTCTTCCTTCACCTGGAAGTCGATCAGAAACGGCCCCGGCGTCTTATTGGCCTGCTCAATTGCCGCGGCCACATCTTTGGGATTATCCACCACGAGCGCCGGGATGTCATAGGCGGCGGCCAGTTTGACATAGTCGGGCGAGTAGATGGGGGTAGCCGTATAGCGTTTGTCGTAGAAAAATTGTTGCCACTGGCGCACCATGCCCAGGAAGCCATTGTTGATGATGGCGATCTTCACGGGCAGATCCCCCTCTTGTTTGAGCACGGCCAGCTCTTGCAACGTCATCTGGAACCCACCATCCCCAGCCACACACCAAACCAGCCGATTGCGGTCGGCCATCTGCGCGCCAATCGCGGCTGGCAGCGAATAGCCCATTGTACCCAGGCCCCCACTGGTCAGCAATTGCCCGGCGTGGTCGTGGGTGTAATACTGGCTCTCCCACATCTGGTGTTGGCCCACGTCGGTGACCATCACGGTCGGGCCATTGGAGGCATCCTTTGTGCTCTCCCACAATTGGTGGATCACAAAGGGCGGGATCAGCTCATCCGTCTCGAAGTTGAGGATATCGCGAGTGTGCGAATCATTTTGCCACTCATTCAGCTCTTGGATCCAAACCTGGTGGCGGCGTTGTTCAATATGCGGCAGCAATGCGGGCAATGTCTCACCCAGATCGCCCACCACAGCCACTGTGGGCACCACATTTTTGCCAACCTCGGCGTGATCCAATTCAAAATGGATCACCTTCGCTTGTTTGGCAAATTTATCCAGGCGCCCAGTGATGCGGTCGTCAAAACGCATCCCCATGGCAATCAGCACATCGCACGCTTGCACGGCTCGGTTGGCAAAGGCTTCACCATGCATCCCCCCCATACCCAGGCTCAGGGGGTGGCTTTCGGGAATATTGCCGGTGCCCAAGAGCGTGGTCACCACCGGGATCTCAGCGCGTTCGGCCAGTTCGATCAACTGCTTGCTGGTGCGCGAGAGTTGAATGCCATGCCCCGAGAGGATCAACGGGCGCTCGGCGCGGTTGATCAATTCCGCGGCGATGCGCAATGCTTCGCTCTCGACCGTGGGCCAGGGTTCAAAACCGGGCAAGTCGATCTCCATATCGTAGCGGAAGAGGCCTTTGGCATTTTGCACATCTTTGCAGATATCCACAAGAACTGGGCCGGGCCGCCCTTCGCGGGCAATGTGGAACGCTTCTTTGAGGATTAAGGGGAGTTCACGCACATCGGTAACGAGGTAATTGTGTTTACAGACCGGCTGGGTCACCCCCACCACGTCGGACTCCTGAAAGGCATCGGTGCCCAGCAAACTGGTGGGCACCTGACCAGTGATAGCCACCATGGGGATGCTGTCCATTTGGGCGGTGGCCAAGCCGGTCACCAGGTTGGTAGCCCCAGGCCCACTTGTTGCCACACAGACACCCACCTTACCGGTCGTTCGAGCATAACCATCAGCCATGTGGGCGGCGCATTGTTCATGACGCACCAACACATGGTGAATTTTGCCCTCGGCTTCATAAGGCGTCAAGGCATCATAGGCTGGCAAGATGGCACCCCCCGGGTGGCCGAAGACCACCTCAATGCCTTCCAGATAGATCGCCTCCCAGATCATCTGTGCGCCTGTCATCTCCCGCGCTTCGCTGGCTGCTGCCGGGCGATGATGTCCATTCTGATAGCGTTGCCTCATAACTCTAACTCTCCTTGGTCAAAATCCCACTACGCACCCATTTACCAGTTCAATTGATCGTACTCAACCTACGCAGCCCAGTTGTCAGGTTGATCTATTGTTCCCGCAGCAATTCCTTGTGGGCCTCAACAGATGAGCTTGCCACAACTTTCCCAAAATGCAGAGAAACCTTCAGTATCAGTAGCGTTTGGCAATCCTGGCTATTGTTATTCACCTCGCTCTTGTTGACTCCGAATTTTATACACCGAAAAGCTATACGAAACAAAAAGACCCTTCCCGGTTGGGAAGGGTCTGCGATGACCAGAAGTAGTGCAGGACTTAGAGCGCTACCCCTTCTCCAACCAAATTCAGCCCCTGGCGAATAAGTACCAGAAGGCTGCTAAGAATTACGACTACAAGGTTGGAAAAGAGTGCAACTATTGGCATGGGTCAAACCAAAGGCCTAGTTTATCCAGTTGAGATAGAGACAGTAAAAAAACCAGCTTGTCGACCTTCGGCTCCATTGCCGTACGAGCGCAGGTAATTCAGAAAGAGTGCATAGACATAGCGTCTATACCATCGCCTGCCAGTATAACGGAGGTCTTGGAGATTGTCAATAACCTTAGCGGCTTATTTCCAGCATGTCGATCAGGCTTCGCAAACGCTATCAGGAGCCCGCTTTCTGGGCAGCCTGGGTTATTTTGTCACTTTTTGAACAAAAATCGACGAATTGTCAGCAAACTGCAATCTTCTCTGTAATCAAGTGTATGGAAACTGTCCGAAAGATCTACTACAATAGTCCAATTATCAATCACCATTTAGACTACTATTTTCAGGAGCCATTATCCAAATGACGAAGAAAATATCATCCTTTTTGCCATTTTCCTGACCAGATTGTAACTGATAGCACTACAGGATGGCATGAAACATCTGGTACACTACGCTAAACAATGCGCTATACCAGAGTGTTATCTTGTAGCCAAAATGACGTATATGCTTATTGCCATTTTGAGTATATAATGGCAAGAGCACTGCTTTTTGTTGTATACAATTTGTCATCGTAATTTGTCATAGCGATTTATTGTGCAATTTATTGTAACAATTTGTCATAGTATGGGTAGCGAGCGCGCTATGCTCATCCTTTCAGTCGGGGGCGTTCCTGCTACGGGCAGAAAATTCGAGGTAAAACACTTCCGTGTTTTTAATGGACTGCTGTCTCCGGCCATTTTTGAGGAAACCAAATTTATGATAAGCCTATTCACACATTCGTATTCCAGTCGAGCGCTTAGTAGAGGGTGCCTTGCCTTAGCGATAGCCGGCTTTGGCTTGCTACTGAGTTTGATTATCGAGTCACCCACCCCAGCCTTTGCTGCTGTCTGTAGCGGCACCACTGTCACGGGGACTGTCTATCGCGATTATAACGCTAATGGCACGCAAGATAGCGGGGAACCGGGCATCGCCGGGATCACCGTGACGGCCTATGGCAGCGATGGTACAGCCACCGCCTGCGAAACCAGCGCCGATGGCAGCTATGGGATCGATCCCGCAGCGGCAGCCCCCTGGCGGTTGGAATACACGCTGCCCGCGGATGGTTCGCTGGACGCGCTCTACCCAGGTGTTGCTGGGCCGGGTTCCGCCACATCGGTCACCTTTGTGACCGGGCCAACGGCTGATGTCAATGTCGGGTTCAACAATCCTGCCGATTATTGCGGGACCAATCCTTCACCCGACCTGGCGATTAGCTGCTTTGCCTTTGGCGAACAGAACAACAATGCCGATGGGGTCAACAAAGATGCCGCGGTGCTCTATTCTTTCCCCTACACTGCTGGCTCTGCCGACCTGACCGATGCTGCGGCGGTGAGCTCGCCAGCTCCGGCCTCGCTGGCCTCGGCCCAACAAATGGGCTCGGTATGGGGGTTGGCATGGAGTCCGCTCCACGAGACGCTCTACACCTCGGCCTTTATGAAACGACATGTGGGCTTTGGCCCAGCTGGCCCAGGAGCGATCTACCAACTCAACGGGGGGACGGTCAGCCTCTTCCATAATTTTGGCGCCATCGCTGGCACCGATCCGCACCCACAGCCAGGGGAAACCTGCACAGCGCCCGGCCACAACAATCTCACCAGCAATTTCAACTGCTGGTTGCACGACGTCGATTCATTTGATCTCGTCGGCAAAGTTGGCTTTGGGGATCTGGACATCTCGGAAGATTTCCAAACGCTCTACACTGTCAACCTGGCAACCAACGAACTGATGCTGATCCCGATCAACGATCCAGCAGCTTATACCGCGGTGGCAGTGCCAAGCCCGGCTTCGTGCCCGGCGGTCGATCAGCGGGCCTTTGGCCTGGGTGTGCAAGATGGCGTCGTTTATGTCGGTCTGGTCTGTTCCGCAGAATCGACGCAGGATACGAGCCAACTGCGCGCCTATGTCTATCGCTTTCTCAACGGCGCGTTTGATGCCACCCCAGTGTTGGACTTCCCGCTGACCTATGGTCGGGGTGGGGCCAATGCTCTCTGGCAATACTGGCTCAACCAAACCACCTTTAACCCAGCCGATGCGATTCAGCTCGATGGCAAATGGGCGCAACCGTGGCTCAGCGACATCACCTTCGACAATGGTGATATGGTCCTGGCGCTGCGCGACCGCAATGCCGACCTCTTTGGCTCCGTCGCCGGTGGGCCCGATCCCAATGACTCGGCCAATTATTCAGCCAAAGCCCGCGGCGATATCCTGCGGGCCTGCCAGGATGGCAGCGGCGGCTGGGCGTTAGAAAACAATGGCACCTGTGGCAATGTCACCACGGCTGGCGCAAACAGTGGTCAGGGGCCAGGTGGCGGCGAATATTACTTCCGGGATCAACAGGACAGCCCGCTGCACAACGAAACTTCGTTGGGCTCGCAGGTGCAGGTGCCCGGCCTGCCCGATGTAGTCTCGGTGATCTTCAACCCGATCGAGGCGCAGAATGCCGTAAGCGATGGCGGTATCAAGTGGTACAACAACACCACCGGCACCACCACCCGGGGCTATCTGGTCTTCGACGCCAGCGGCAATCCTACCCGCTTTGAAAAAGCCAATGGGCTGGGCGACCTCGAAATCCTCTGTCCGCTCGCTCCGCTGGAAATTGGCAACCGCGTCTGGGAAGATAGCGACGGCGACGGCGTACAAGATCCCAATGAGCCACCTTTGGCCGGTGTGACCGTGCAGCTCTATAAGAGCAACACGCTCGTGGCCAGCGCGGTGACGAATGCGACTGGCGAATATTATTTCGTCGGTGGGAATGCAGCCGACCCCAACCCGGCTGATCATATCGGCGTTGTTGTGGGCGATATTCAACCCAATCAGAGTGATTACGAAGTGCGCATTGTGCTGGCCCAGCCCGCGCTGACAGGGCTGTCGCCCACCCTGGCCAATAGCGACCCAAGCCTGAATGGCGATCTGCGCGATTCGGATGGGGTCTCGACCGGTACTACGGTGGTGGCGACTGTGGCCAGCACCGGCCCCGGCCAGAACAATCACACCTATGACTTTGGCTTTACCCGCAGTGTGCAGCCGCCCCCACCCAGCATCAGCCTGAAAAAATATACCAATGGCGAAGATGCGGATCTGCCCACCGGGCCGGAAGTGGCCTATGGCGGCGTGGTGACCTGGACCTATGACATCGTCAACACTGGTGGCGTCACGCTGACCAATGTCACGCTGGTGGACGATATCGAAGGGGGCATCACCTGTCCGCAAGGGACGTTGCTGCCGGGCCAGGCGATGACCTGTGTGCTCACCGGCATTGCCTCGACGCTTGGGCAATATGCCAATACCGCCGTTGTGACTGGCACGCCGACGCTCTACCCCACGCAACGGGTGACCGATACCGACCCCAGCCACTATCTCACCCGCCCCTTCAGCCTGGGCAATCGCGTCTGGCTGGATAATGGTGCCGGTGGTGGTGTTGCCAACGATGGCCTCCAAAATGGCGGCGAAGCGGGGATCAGCGGGGTAACGCTCACGCTGTTGGATGGCACGGGCGCGCCAGTGTTGGATGCCAACAACCAACCGATCACGACCGTGACCGCGGCAGATGGATGTTATCTCTTCGACAATCTGCGGCAGGGCAATTACATTGTTGAGATTGCGGCCGGTAATTTTGCCGCTGGTCAGGCGCTGTTCAATCTCACCAGCAGCACCGGCAACAGCACCAACAACATTGCCCCGCCCCCGAACAATGATGTTGATCTGGACGACAATGGCAATGACATTCCCGTCAACCAGGCAATCCGCAGCGGAATCGTCACCCTGAGCCTGAATGGTGAACCATTGGGCGAAGCCCTCTGTGGCGCAGGCAGCGGCAATGCACTGGATATCAACAGCAACTTGACGGTCGACTTTGGTTTCATCCCCCTCTTGCCCGTTAGCATTGGTGACTATGTCTGGTTCGATACCAATGGCAACGGTCTGCAGGATGGCGGTGAAGCGGGCGCTCCAGGCGTCACCGTGCGGATCTTTACCGCGGATGGGCAACCAGTCACGGATATCAATGGGCAGCCAGTCCCAGCCCAAACCACCGACGGCACCGGCCAATATCTCTTTACGGACTTGCCGCCGGGCAGCTACTATGTGGTCTTTGATCTCACCACCTTGCCGGCTGGGTACGTAGTCACCACACCGAATGTCGGTGGCGATGACGCGCTGGATTCAGATGCCAGCCCCAGCACCGGGCAGACCGCCGCGACCCCCTTCTTGCCGGGCGGGAGTAGCGATCTGAGCCTGGATATGGGCCTCGTGCAACTGGCCGACAGTGTGCGGGTGGGCGATTATGTTTGGTTCGACAATAATTACAACGGAGCGCAGGATGCGGGCGAACCGGGCGTACCCAACATCGGCGTGACCCTCTTCGATGCCGCGACCGATCAGCAAGTGGCTGTCAGCCAGACCGACAGCAGCGGCTTCTATCTGTTTGATGCTCTGCCCCCCGGCCAATACTATGTCGTCTTTGACCTGGCCGATCTGCCAGCGAATTACCGAGTCACGACGCAGAACGCCGATGGGGTGGCCGACACGAATGATAGCGATGCCAACCCGACCACAGGGCGCAGCGATAATAGCCGCGTGCTGGTCGCGGGCGAAGAAGACCTGACGCTCGACATGGGCATCTTCCCGCTGGTTTCAGTGGGTAATCTGGTCTGGGAAGACCGCAACAACAATGGTCTGGTCGATGCTGGCGAACCTGGCCTGCCCGACATTCCAGTCCGGCTCTACGACCTGACCGATACCTTGTTGATGACCACCACGACTGACGCCAATGGCAATTACCGCTTCAGCGGGCTGCTACCCGGTGACTATATCGTGGAGATCATCGTGCCGCCGGGCTATTCGAGTAGCACAGGTGGTGCCCCTGGCGACCCAACCGGCCCCTACGAGCCCGCGCCGGGCCCGAACAATGATATCGACAACGATGACAATGGCACCGCAACCGGAAACCCGCGCGTTATCCGCAGCCTGCCTGTCACGCTGAGCGTAGGTGGCGAGCCGACCAGCGCTACGAATCCAGACCCGAATTACAACCCAACGGTGGACTTTGGGGTCTGCGAAAATTGTGGCAATTCTGGTGTCTTGCTCTCGGCACTTGGTGACTTTGTCTGGCGCGATGAATCGTGCGATGGCATCCAGGAGCTGAATGCGATCGGCATTCCTGGGGTCACTGTCCGCCTCTTCTCCGCCAATGGGGATCTGATCGACACGATGCAAACCGACGCCACTGGGCGCTATCGCTTTGATGGCTTGCCGGATGGCACCTATTACGTCGAGTTCGAGCGGCCAGTGCCGCCGCCAACCTTCAGCTTTGCCCCTGTCAACCAAGGGGGGAATCGCGAGACCGACAGCGATGCTGTTCCGGTCAATGGCAACGGTACCCTGGCCCGCACAACACTCATCGAACTAGTGGGGGATCAGACCGATCTCTCGTGGGATGCTGGCCTCTGCGTGCCAACCAACGAAGCACCGACCGAGGAGCCAATCCTCCAGCAGAATGCGATCTTCCTGCCGATGATTGCGCGGTAAGAGTCGTGCGGAAGTAGTTGAGTTGGGGGCACCAGGATAGTGCTCCCGACTGCGACCCAACAAAAAGGCCATCTACCACGGTTCATCAGGTAGATGGCCTTTTCATTTTCTATCGGTACAAAAATTGCGATGATCAGCCAATGGCCACGGGCTTGCCACCTTGCGCGGCCGAAGCCTGGATGGCATCCCACAGGCGCGCCATGCGCAGGCCAACTTCGGGCGGGCAGGGATTGGCCAGATCGCCGCGGCGCACACGCAGGAATTGCTCCCATTGCCCCAGCGACGCAGGGACCCGCATGGGGATCAACTCGGCCTGGCCATCTCGCTGCAATTGGAGGCGCTCGCCCCAGACCCCCGTGCGCAGAATCGCCCCGGTACAAAAGACCCGTACATCCGAATGGCAGGATTTGATTGCCTCACCACAGCCATTCATGGTGACCAGAGCGCCAGAGCGGGTGCGGGCCATCACCGAGCCCAGAATATCGACCGGCGTGCCGCGGTTATCCAACCAGGCCGCCACTTCGACAAAATCTTCCCCCACCAAATCGGTGACGGTGTTGAGCATGTGCGCGCCGGTGTCGAACAGGAAGCCACCGCCCGCGATCACCGGGTCCTGCCGCCAACTGCCCGTGGTGCCGCGCTTCCAATTTTGCCAAACCGTAGCGCTCACGTTCAGAATTGGGCCGATCTCGCCGCTACGCAACAGGTTCACCGCGGTGCGGATCTGCGGCGATAAGCTCCCGTTAAAGGAGACTACCAGCAGGCGACCGGTGCGGTCGCGGGTTTCGATCAAACTTTCGGCCTCGGCAGCATTCATCACCATTGGTTTTTCCAATAGCACATCCAACCCCGCTTCCAAACAGGCTTTGGCTTGGTTGTGATGCAACGCATGGGGGGTGATGATAAACGCGGCGTCCAGATCCTGGCCATGTTTGGCCAGCGCCTTTTCCAGATCAGGCTCGTTGGGTGGTGGCTCGACGCCCAATTCTTCCAACTTGCTACAAAATAGTTCGTATGCCTGGCCCGATGGCTCGCAGACCAGCGCAAGGTGGGTCGTGTCGGTCTGCTGGGCGATGCGTGTGGCGTGATGGCGCGCCATGCCACCAGTGCCAACCATCATCAGTCGAGTCAAGCCATTATTTCCTGCATTGCTCATCGTTATCCCTCATTTCATTGCATCCTAAGTTCGGAATTCTGAATTCCGAGCCACTCTGTGATTGGTTGAAGCGTCATGCGGTTGGGTGGGCGTGATTCTGCATGGTGCCACCGTTCTGTCGATCCTGCAAATCGGCTTTTGCTATCTGATGCGTTCTTCACTAGACTACAATCTCACGCCCGCGTTCTGGGGCTGAAGTGCCAAATTCGGCTTTTTGTGCTTTCCGTACTCGTGAAAAGGTATTGGGTGATGAGCATAGCGTCTGTTCCGTATCAGTTGATCCTCGCTTCGGCCAGCCCGCGGCGGCAACAATTCCTGCGCGATCTGGGCCTCACGTTCCGCGTGCAGGCTGCCGACATCGACGAAACCCCACACCATGGCGAGGATCCGGTTGCGCTGGCCCGGCGTCTGGCTACACAAAAGGCCCAGGCCGTGGCCCAACACTTGCCCAACGATGGCAGCTCCTCGTTGATCATCGCGGCGGATACGGTTGTGGCTCTGGGCAAACACCTGCTCGGCAAACCCAGCGACGCCGCCGAAGCCACGGCTATGTTGCGGACGCTGGGGGGACGCAGCCACGAGGTTCACAGCGGGCTCAGCGTGTTAGCGCCCCACACCGGCATCCAATCGACGCGCGTCAACAGTACCACCGTGCAGATGCGTCCCTACACGGATCACGAGATCGCGGCCTATATTGCCACCGGCGATCCATTCGACAAAGCCGGCGCGTATGCCATCCAGCACCCGGAATTCGCGCCGGTTGCGCACTTGCAAGGCTGCGTCTCCGGGGTGATCGGTCTGCCCCTGGCGGATCTGCGCGATCTGCTGGCCGAATTCGGGGTCAGCCTGCCAGGCGCGGTCGTGAATGCCTGTCGGGCGCATACAGCATTCCCCTGCTGCCAAAGGGTGGCGGGCGCTTGATGGGGCCGGGCCAGCCACACGCCATCATCAACCGTCAATCGTCAATCGGCCTCATCCTGCAATTTGATTGACCGCTGCAAAAGCCGTGGATTTATGGTATAATGGCCATAAACCAGTGACCGTTATTTGTGCATCAGTGCACAGAAACAACCTTCAGGAGAACTTGCTTGGCCAATCGCCAGAAAAATTTACCCTACGAACTCTTGCAACACGATCTAAAACGGGGCCGCAAACCCAAACCCAAGAAAGAATCGGCCAACCTGATCCCTGGCGTGGTCATCCGCTCGCTGGGCCATCATTATGATGTCCAGACCGGCGCGACCGATGATCACCGTGTGCGGCTATGCGAAGTGCGCGGGCGCCTCTTGCTCGAACGTAGCAAAGACACCCTGGTTGCGGTCGGCGATCGGGTTTGGGTCCTGCCCGATGGCGAGCGCGGGGGCAAGATCGAAAAGATCGAAGAGCGTCAGAGTGTGCTCAGCCGCCAGCAGCCCGGCATCGACAGCCCTGCCGAAGATGTGATCCTGGCCAACCCCGATCAGGCATTGGTGGTCTTTGCGGCAGCACAACCCGACCCACACCTGCGCATGTTGGATCGGTTTTTGGTGGTGGCGGAGCATAATGAGCTGCCCACGAGCATCGTCGTCAACAAGGTGGATCTGATCGGTCAGCCGGCCACGGAAGCGATTTTCGAGCGGTATACAGCCATCGGCTACCACGTGATTTATGCCAGCATCATCACCGGCCAGGGCATCGAGGAACTAAAAGAACTTCTCTACGACCAATTGACCGTGGTGACGGGCCCGAGCGGGGTGGGCAAAAGCAGCCTGATCAACGCGATTCATCCCGCGCTCAAGCTGGAAACCGGCGATCTGCGCAACTTTGAGAACAAGGGGAAACACACCACGCGCACCGCCCATCTGATCGCCCTGCCCTTTGGTGAAGAGACCTTTATCGCCGACACACCGGGGATCCGCGAGTTGGGCCTGTATGAGATCGACCCCGCGGATTTGGGCTTCTATTTCATCGAGATGAAGGAATTTCTGCACGATTGTCGATACCCGAACTGCACGCACGATCATGAACCGGAGTGCGCAGTGCGGGTCGCGGTGCAGGCCGGGAAAATTCATCCCGAACGCTACGACAGTTATTTGCGCCTGCTGCGAGGCGAAGAATAGAGTCTTCATGAGTGATCTGCTTGCCAATCTCAATCGTCCACAAATTCAGGCGGTGACCGCGGTCAACGGGCCGGTGCTGGTCCTGGCCGGGCCTGGTTCGGGCAAGACACGCGTGCTGACGCGGCGCATTGCCCATTTGATCGACGGTGCCGGGATCGCGCCGTGGAATATTCTGGCCGTCACCTTTACCAACAAGGCCGCGCACGAAATGCGCGAGCGGGTGGAACAACTCCTGGCCGATAAGTTTGGGGCACCGCCACCAGGCACCGAGACACAACCACGCTCGCGGCTCGGCGGGTTGACGATTGGCACCTTTCACAGCATCGGTGCCCGCATCCTGCGCGTGGAGACGGATGCGATTGGCTATGAGCGCAACTGGGTGATCTACGACAGCGATGACCAGCGCTCGCTGGTGCGCAATGTCATGCGCGAGATGAACATCGACGAGAAGCGCAACAGCCCCGCGGCGATCCACGCTCGCATCAGCCAGCAAAAAAACGAATTGATCCGCCCCGAACATTACCAGGCAGCCACCTATTTTGAAGAGGTCGCGGGCCGCGTCTATGGGCATTATCAAGCAGCGCTGCACGCCAACAACGCCATGGATTTTGACGATCTGCTGATGAAGAGCGTCCTGCTCTTGCGCGAGCGCGAAGACATACGCCGCAAATATCAACAGAAGTGGCACTATCTGCTCGTGGACGAATTCCAGGATACCAACACCGCGCAGTATGAATTTTTGCGGCTGCTGGCCAGCGGGTTGGAGGGCAAACGCAATCTTTTTGTCGTGGGCGATGAAGATCAATCGATCTACAAATTTCGTGGCGCGTCCTACCATAACGTCAAAAATTTCCAGCAGGATTATCCCGACGCCCAGGTGATCTTGTTGGAGCAAAATTATCGCAGCACGCAAATCATCCTCGATGTTGCCAACGCGGTGATCAACAACAACCGCAATCGCACGCCCAAGCGGCTGCACACCGAAAATGGCAAAGGGGTGGCGGTCTCGGTCTATGAGGCGTACAACGAGGTCGAAGAAGCCAGCTATGTTTGCGAAGAGATCGAACGGCTGACGAGTGGGGGCGGCTTTACGCTGGGCGACATCGCGGTGATGTATCGGACCAACGCGCAAAGCCGGGCGCTGGAAGAAGCGTTTGTGCTGCGCCAGATCAAACACAAGTTGATCGGTGCGACGCGCTTTTACGAACGCAAAGAGATCAAAGATGCGCTCGCCTATTTGCGGGTGGTCCACAACCCGGCAGACACGATTGCGCTCGACCGCATCATCAACGAGCCGGCGCGCGGCATCGGCCCCAAAACCTATGGCGCGCTCAAACAATGGGCCGCGCAGGTCGGGGTGAATGAATATCGAGCCCTGTTGATTCTGTTGCACGGTGCAGCCGCGGTCTCTGCACAATTGGGGCGGCCCCTGCCGAGCGCAGCGCAAAAGGCGCCTGCCCTGGGGCCACGCGCGACCAATGCGTTGACCGAATTTGCGCGCCTGCTCGAAACGTGGGTACGCACACGCGAACTGAATCGCTACAGCAGCGTGGCCGATCTCTTTGATCTGGTCATGCAGGATTCGGGCTACGCTTCGTCATTGCGCAATGGCACCGACGAAGGGGAGGATCGCTTCGCCAACTTGCAAGAGTTGCGCGGGGTGGCCGCCCAATATACGCAGGGCATGGCCTCGTCCGAAGCCGAGCAAACACCGCTGTCCCTTTTCCTCGAAGAAGTGAGTTTGGTCAGCGATTCGGATCAACTCGATGAAGGCAGCGGCGCGGTGACCCTGTTAACCCTGCACACTGCGAAGGGCCTGGAATATCCGGTGGTCTTTTTGGTGGGGCTCGAAGAAGGTATTTTGCCGCACAGCCGCAGCCTGGAAAGTGGCGACCCGGAAGATCTCGCCGAGGAACGCCGTCTGGCCTATGTGGGCATCACCCGCGCCAAACGACGGCTCTACTTGCTGCATGTCTTTCGGCGCAGTTTGTGGGGCGGCAGCGAAGTGCAAACGGCCAGCCGCTTCCTGGACGAAATTCCGGCAGAATTACTCAACGGCATGGTGAATCGGCGCAATCGCCGCGAGGCAGCCTTTCAGCGCGCCACCAGTTGGGAGAGTGACGAAGAGAGCCGACCGCTGCGCGCTGCTGGCACTCGCTCGGGCCAAACTCGCAACCCCTACACCTGGAACAACAACGCAGGCTCCAGCCGTCCTGCCGAGAACAAACAAGTGTACTGGACGCCCGGCGGGAGTGAATCAAAGCGCATTACTCGCCCCAGCCAGTCGGCAAAGAGCGCAGCCGCCAAGGGGCCAACTCGTGCGGCCAAATTCAAACGGCGGGATAGCGTGCAACATCCCAAATTTGGGGTTGGCACGGTGATCGAAAGTAACCCAACCCGCAACGATGAAGAGGTCACCGTTGCCTTTCCCGGGGTGGGCATCAAAAAATTACTGCTTTCGCTGGTCGAATTGAAAAAAGTTTCATGAAAAATGATCCGGCAGCTCCCCATCAGTTAAAGAGACCGCTCACACCGCCTGAATCCACCTTCGCCGAAGATCATTCACCGCCGTGGAGCGTCACCACCAAAGCGATCGTCACCATCGCCGGCCTGATTCTGGCCGTGGCGATCATGTGGCGCTTCCAGGAGCTGATCCGCCCGCTCGTGGTGGCGGCGATCATCGCCTACCTGCTCAACCCGTTGATTATCTGGCTGATGCGGCGTTCCACGCTGAACCGTGGCACCGCGGTGGTGTTGGTCTACCTTACCGGGCTGGTGTTGGTCGTTGTGGGTATGGGCGCGCTGGGGATCGTCGCCTACGACCAGATCTTGGCGCTGGCGAGTTTGCTACCTAATTCGCTGAGCGAGGTGTTCGCCCTGGCCGAACAAGTGCAAACCCAAGTCGACGCGCTGCTTGGGCAATGGTCAGAGCGGTTTGGTTATGATCTGCGCGGCCTGCGCCAAAGTATCGATCTGCGCGCCCTGGCCGAACAGGCGATCTCACTCGTGCAAACCACCTTGCGACAGAGCGGCTCGCTGGCCGCCACCATTGCCCAAACCACCATCAGCACCATCTCCACCGGTTTGCTGATCTTTTTTATCTCGCTCTACATTGCCAAAGACAGCCCACAATTGAGCAAAGGTATTGGGGATATTGCCCACCAGCCGGGTTATCGTCACGATGCCGAGCGGCTGGTGCGCGAATTTCTACGCATCTGGGATGCCTACCTGCGCGGGCAAGTCGTTCTGGGCCTGGTGATCGGTGTGGTCGTCAGCTTGTCACTGGCCGCGCTCGGTGTCAACAACGCGCTGGGCCTGGGGATTTTGTCCGGCGTCCTGGAATTTTTACCCGTACTCGGGCCGCTGATCGGCACGGTGGCCGCGGTGCTGGTCGCCCTCTTTCAGCCGGAGAATTACCTCGGCTTCGCGCCCCTCTATTTTGGCCTGGCTGTGCTAATCGTCATGATCTTGATCCAGCAATTGGAGAATAACCTGCTCGTGCCGCGCATTGTTGGCGAAGCGCTGGATCTGCATCCGCTCGTGGTGATGATCAGCGTGGTGATGGGGGCCTCGCTGGCTGGCATTCTGGGCGCCGTGCTGGCAGCCCCGGTCGTCGCCTCGATGAAACTTTTTAGCGGTTATGCCTGGCGCAAATTGCTCGATCTGCCCCCGTTTCCTGAGCCAGAACCACCCCCCAAACCACGGCGTGGTCAGCAAGGTTGGCCCGCGCGTTTCCGCCTTTGGCGGTTGCAAATTGGCCGACTTGTGCGACGCCGCGCATGATTTCCCCATTTTTTACGATTAATCAATAGAAGGCTATTGACAACTTGCGCAGATCATATCGATAAACTCTGTAGAATCTGCGAATAGTGATGATTTTTGGAACGAAACTCCGGCTCCCAACCGCTGATTACACAAAAATTCGCGCCCAAAGCGCCTAAGAGACGAACGCGGCCAATCTGCACAGCCTGGCTGCATACCCTGATTAATAGCTGGTCACCATGCGAATTCTTAATCCCAAACCCGAAAGCTGGTTGAATCATGGCAAACCCATTGATCTATCCATTAACCTTTGACCCGATCTTCAAAGATTACCCGTGGGGGGGACGCAATTTGGGCGAAAAGTTTGGCCGCGCCATCCCCGATGGCATCGTCGCCGAAAGTTGGGAGATTGCCGCCCATCCCAACGGGTCGAGCACCGTGAACCAGGGCCCGCTCGCGGGCTTGACCCTGCCCGAAGTCCAGGCCCAGCTCGGGGTGGATCTGGTCGGGGAAAACAACCAGGCCGCTTTGGCGCGCAACAAATTCCCCTTGCTGATCAAATTATTGGACGCCAATAGCTGGCTCTCGGTGCAAGTCCACCCCGACGACGACTACGCCCTGGCCCATGAAAATGATTGGGGCAAGACCGAAATGTGGGTCGTGCTTCATGCCGAGCCCGACGCGAAATTGATCTTCGGCTTCAAGCGCGGGGTGGATCGCGCCAAGTTTGCCGCGGCCATCGAACAGGGCACCACCGAAGCATGGTTGCATCAACTGCCGGTGCAGGCGGGTGATGTGGTTTTTGTGCCAACGGGCTCCATCCATGCGCTCGGGCCGGGCATCATCATCGCCGAGATCCAGCAGAACAGCGACGTCACCTATCGCATCTACGACTGGGGACGCCCGCGACCGATCCATGTGCAAAAGTCGCTCGATGTCCTCAATTTCGACCAGATCGAGCCGACGGCCTATCAACCAGTCCCCGTATTGGATGACGATGGGCTGCGCGTCGAGCAGATTGGCGCGTGCGATTATTTCATCACCGAACGGGTGACTTTACCTGCTGGTAGCAGCTTTTATGGGATGTGCGACGGAGCCAGCTTCGAAATTTGGGCTGTGCTCAGCGGCACGGTAACCTTATCATGGGAGGGCGAACCTCTGACCCTGAGCGGCGTTCAGTGGGTACTGCTGCCAGCCATGTTGGGTGATTTTGAGTTCAACGCCACGGATGAGAGTGTCTTGTTGCGGGTAGTCACACCTTGATTCGTCCCCTGATCGTCAAACTATCTATTGGACCCGGTCGCGGCTCCGGCGTGACCTACAAATTCTAAGCTTATTTTGTTTACGAAGTACTTACTTATCCACTAATCAAGGAGTCCTGTATGACTAAGTCGTCCCAGACCCCGGCTCGTTGGCTGATTGGCTTGCTGCTCACATTGAGCCTCATTCTTGGCCCTCAGCTGACTGTTGCTGCTGCCCCACTTGCCGCTCCCGCCCGTACCAACCTCACCCAGATTACGCCACCGCCTATAGGTGGGAATAAAAACGAAGAAGCAGTCGTCGAAGAGCTCCTCGACGACGAAGAGGATGAGCTTGCCGTTAGCGATTTGGATCGGGTGAGTGATGCGGTCGTGCAGATCGAAGCGGTCGGCACCTTTGTAGATCCCAGCGAAGGCGTAGTCAGGAACGCGGCCGGGCGGGGCTCTGGTTTTATCATCGATCCTTCGGGCCTGGTCGTGACCAACAACCACGTGGTCACGGGCGCGGCCTTTCTGAAAGTGTACGTGGCAGGTGAAACTCGGCCCCGCAATGCCCGCGTGCTCGGTGTTTCCGAATGTTCCGACCTGGCGGTGATCGATCTGCAAGGGGATGGCTACCCCTATTTGCACTGGTCGGAAAAACCAGTCCGAGTCGGGCTGGAAATTTACGCGGCCGGGTTCCCATTGGGCGACCCAGAATTTACGCTCACCCGCGGCATTATCGCCAAAGCCAACGCCGACGGTGAATCCAACTGGGCCTCGGTTGATCACGTCATCCAGCATGATGCCTCCACCAACCCCGGCAATTCGGGCGGGCCAATCATCGATGCGGATGGGGCGGTGGTCGCCATTCACTATGCGGGGAACAACCAGACCAACCAATTCTTTGCCATCACCGCGGCCGAAGCAATGCCAGTGCTGGATGAATTGCGAGCGGGCAATGATATCGATTCGATCGGCATCAACGGCCAGGCGGTTCGCCTCGGCGACGAAGTGACCGGCATCTGGGTGGCCTCGGTGAAATCCGGGTCGCCTGCCGATAATGTGGGTCTGCGCGCTGGTGATATTCTGCTGTCCATGGAAGGGGTGACCCTGGCCACCAACGACACCATGACCGAATATTGCGACATCCTGCGCAGCCATACCCTCACGGATGTGATGTCGCTGGAAGTCTTGCGATTGGATACTGGCGAAGTCTTAGCGGGTCAGTTGAATGGCCGACCGCTCGAGTTGAGCTTCTCTTTGGCGCAGACCCTGGAAGAGAATGGCGAAGAGCCGCGCGGCACGACGGGTGGCCCGGTCAGCTACGAAGATTATGTGACCATCACCGACGATTCGGGCATCCTGTCGTTGAGTGTGCCCGCAGCCTGGGACGATGTAGACGGCGGCCCGTGGATCAGCAACGACGAGGAGATCGGCGTGCGGCTGATGGCTTCGTCGGATCTGGATGAGATGTTGAGTAGCTGGGGAACGTCCGGTGTCTTCTTTGGGGCTTCCGCGGAATTGGGGACTGACCCGGCCAAATTGCTGGATGGCATCGACTACAGCAATAGCTGTATCCATGAAGGCCGCGAGGAATATCCCGAAGGCAATTATGTCGGTTTTTATGATATCTGGAGCACCTGTGGCGACGCTGAAAGTACAGCAGCGATAGTTGCCCTGGCACCGGCCACAGAAGATTATCTCTTGCTGCTTGAGATCTATGTCAATACAGAGGCCGATCTTGAGGCACTCGACCAGATCCTCGGCAGCTTTTTGGTCACCCTGGAAGAGCCGAGCGCCCCAACCGATGACCCAACCACCACGGTCGATACCAGCGACCTGCTCTACACCTATCAACTGCTGGAGGAACCAGCGCTCAGCGGCCTCTTCCCAGAGGAATATGGCGATGTTCTCAGCGGCGAGTGGGAAGTGGACGGCGAAGTATATGGCAGCACGTTGGCTGTAGCGCCGAGCATCGACGATTACAACAATAGTTGGAGCAGCCCCGGCATTTATGTGCGCACCGCCACCGACCTGAGCGAAGATCTCGACATCGACGAATGGCTGGACAGCGTCGATCTCTCCGAGTATTGCGAGCGAGATGATCGGGTGAAGCATAGCCACAGCGCTGGCGGCATGACCTACAGCGGGGCGTATGACATTTGGCTCAATTGCGGAGAGACCGAGAACGCCTTTGTCTTCCTGGTGGCCGTCTCCGAGCCAGCCGAACAATTGATTCTGCTCAACTTCCAGGTGATCGATGAGGCAGATGTCGAAGCCTTTGGGGTCCTGATGGATAGTTTTTATGTGCCGAGCGAAACCGCGTCCACCGCGGAACCCCTCGAATTTGAGTATGTTACGCTCAGCGATGAAAGCGGCACCATCTCGGTGCGAGTGCCCGCCGATTGGCAGGATACCAGACGCGGCACCTGGACCGAAGACGACGAAGTGATCGGCTTCTCGATCAATGCTTCGCCGGATCTGGCTGCTTATAACGAGACCTGGACCACCCCGGGGATGTTCTTCGGCGCGACTGCCAATATGCCCGCGGGCATGGATGCGGAAGAGATGCTCAACCAGTGGGATTATTCCAATTCCTGCCTCGAGGTGGAGCGTTTTGACTATGATGATTCGGTCTATGCCGGTTTCTACGACATCTACTTTGATTGTGATGGCGACAATAACATCTTCGTGGTGCTGGCTGCCCAACCCAAGGAGGTCGATGGGATTTGGGTGCTCATCCAGGTGTCGATCCCAGCGGGCACTTCGGTGGAGCCATTCGAGCAGATTTTGGCGAGCTTCGCGGTGGAGCAGCCGGACAATCTCCTTAACGGTGTGGCAGAGCCCAGCGCGGATGCTGACGTCACCGCAACCGTGATCGCGCCCACGCTGAACATTCGTAACGGGCCGGGCACCAACTACAACCGCGTCGGCGCGCTCGGCAATGGCGACGAAGTCCTCGTCACCGGCCAGGTCAACAATTGTGCGTGGTTGCAAGTTGCCACCGCCGATAACAGCACCGGTTGGATCTCCGGCGGCGCGCAATATACACGCATCAACGGGGATTGTGCCAATGTAGCGACGGTTGCGGCGCCACCACCACCCGCGAACACGAACACCGGCACAAGCGGCAATCCAGGCAGCAGCAATGCAGCGAGTGGGCAGGCCTGCATTCTTTTCCGCAACAACCTGGGGGCCGAACTCAACATTACATTCACTCGCAGCGGCGATAACTGGAATCGCACCTTCAAAGTGCCGGGCAACCGCCAGCAGCGCGAATGTTTTGATCCTGGTAGCTATACGTTCACGGTCGATGCGCCACCACCGTGGAGCTCGTTCAACGATGCGATCGAACTCGCGGCTGGTGACAACTTCCCGTACGATGTAAACCCAGCGAATTAGGCCTGAATCAGGGGGCAGTCACTCGAGAAGTGGCTGTCCCCTGATTAGTCACCCCCCCCCGCTTCGCGGCTCTTCCCCTCTTTTTCGCAATTTGCCGAAACGCCCGCCACTGTGTACACTGCCTTCATGCGGCGGATTACCCACCCCAATGGCGTTATCACCTATGTATTTGATGCGCTGGCTGGCTTGCCCGTGTCGGCCCATGTCAGCACTCGCCACGGCGGCGTCAGCCCGGCCCCCTGGAATACGCTCAACTTCAGCATCTTCCGCGGGGACACGCCCGAACGTGTCCAGGCGAATCAGCAACGGTTGGCCGAGGGGATTGGGGTGGATGCCCGGGCGATCATTCGTTGTCGGCAGACCCACAGCACACGCGTTGCCAAAGTCGAACAGGCCGACGCAGGCCAATGGCAGGAAGATTGCGACGCGCTGCTCACCGATAGTATTGATCTGCCATTGATGCTGGTCTTTGCTGATTGTGTGCCAGTTCTCCTCTACGACCCGGTGAATCATGCATTGGGTATTGCGCACGCTGGCTGGCGCGGCACGGTCAATGGGGCTGGCGGCTCGCTGCTCTGGGCGATGCAGGCCGCGTATGGCAGCCACCCGGCCAACATCATCGCTGGAATTGGCCCGAGTATTGGCCCGGCCAGCTATCAGGTTGGCCCCGAGGTCTACAATCTGGCTCAGGCCAAACTGAACAATGCCGCTGCACTATTTACCCAGCCGGCTGGCCCCGAACAGAACCCACATTTTGATCTCTGGCAAGCAAATGTCGATCAATTGATCGAGGCCGGGGTTCCAGCGACGCAAATCGAAGTCAGCGGCATCGACACCGCTCAAAACACGGCGGACTTCTTTAGCCATCGCGCCGAACAAGGTCGCTGCGGACTCTTTGGCATGGTGGCCTGGCTGCGAACGCCAGCCTGATCGACCGAGACTGTAACATCCTTTCTGTCCTCCGTTGGCGAACAAATATGAGAAAGCGACCATGCCAAAGCATGTTTTGCGCAGTTGCTCGATAGCATTTGGGCTGATTGGGCTTTTGCTGATTGGCTTGCACCTCGATAGCGCAACCGCGGCTGGCCGCACCATCCCGCCCGTAGCTCCAACTTTGCGCAACGCCGATTTTGAATGCGCGGTCGGATTCGATACGGTCTCCAACCCGGCTGGCGAGCAGATCCGCATTCCCACGGGCTGGCAAGTTGACTTCCTGGAGGGAGCACCGGAGACCAACAGCACCCGGCGCGAAGTGACGCGCAATTGCGACCAGAGCAGCGGCCAGCACATCGAAAAGATCAGCCAGCTCGACAGTTGGATCATCAAAGCGCAAGATATCGAGTCGACTGCGCAGCCCGGCAAACCGTTTGATCTGGCATTCCATCAACAAGTCAGCGCGACCGTGGGCGGAGCGTATAGCCTCAGCGGGTGGATGGTCAGCCTCTGCGGCGGCAGCACGACCCCGAATGATTGCCCGGACGGTTATTACATGGCAAAACGGTTGGGCATCGACCCGACTGGCGGGGTGGATCCGCTGGCCTCGACCGTGGTCTGGGCGGAAGATCGGCGCAACTTTGTTGAAAATGGTCAGCGCGTCGGCTGGAGCAATCTTTCGTTGGTAGCGATGGCGCAAGCGCCCACGATCACTGTGTTTGCCCGGGTGGAAAGTCCATTTCAGTGGCATGGCAACCATGCGTTTGTCGATGGCCTGAGCCTTGTGCGCGCCCCAGCCGCGACGCTGCCCATCCCAGCGCGGTTGGCTGGCCCGACCGCCCTGATCACCTGGACGGCCACCCAAAGCCCGGATGTGGCAGCCATCTCCGGGGGCAACTTTGTGGTCTATGTCGATATTCAATATCGCGCCGACCCAACCGAGCCCTGGCGCGATTGGGTGACTGGACACCTGGGCGCGGGCAGCCAGCCCTTCACCGTCACTTGTCTGAATACGCCATACGCTTTTCGCATCCGCGCTCGTGCCGAGCAACCCGACGATGAACCGGGCGTCTTTCCCACGCAGCGCTATCCAGGCGTTTGGAGCGAGCCAGTCTTTGTGACATTTCAAACCGAAGCTGGCCCGCCGCCGCAACCGATTACAAACAATTTTTTGCACTATCTGCCCCTCATTGGGGCCTATCGCCAATGTTAGCGCCTGTTTGTTGATAGGTGCACCCCGAAAGCGAGACGCCCCTCGTCCAGATTGCCGCAGATTTTGCGGATAGAGCATTTGTCCTGCCAACGCGTTCATGGTGGCCTGGCCTGGCCAGGGAATCGATGGAGTAGACTATGTTTCGCTCTGGAATCTGCTTGTTCTTGTTTGTGTTGCTCAGTGTGAGTGTGGCCCTGGCTGGAATTCCCCCCGCCTATGCCCAGACAGCGCCCGCGGAGCCAACACCATCGCCCACACCCCTGCCCGCAGAGCCAGCTGAGCCCGAGGAGATCGTCGGAGATTATGTGCCGGGGCAATTGCTGATTCGCTTCAAGCCCGGTGTGAGCCGCGAGCAGATTTCAGATTTTTATGCCGAATATGGGCTATCGGAGCGCGATAATCTTGATCGCGACCCCAGTGATGGGGACGAAGAGCTAAAACTGGCCGCGGTGCAACTCTCGATCAGCGCATCGTTGATCAATCTGCTCGAAGCGGATGAGCGTGTGCTCTATGCCGAACCAAACTATTTGCTGCATTTGGATGCCACGCCCAACGACCCCGATTATGGGCGGTTGTGGGGGCTGAACAATACCGGCCAAACCGGCGGCACGACCAACGCCGACATCAATGGCCCCGAAACCTGGGCCCTCAACACTGGCTCGGCGAACGTGATCGTCGCGGTGATCGATACCGGCGTGGATTATCGTCACGAAGATTTGGCCGCCAATATGTGGAAAAATCCCGGTGAATGCCCCAATGGGGTCTGCACACCGAATGGCATCGATGATGACAACAATGGCTACATCGATGATTTCCACGGCATCAACGCGGTCAACAACACCGGCGACCCGATGGATGATTTTGGGCATGGCACCCATGTCGCGGGCACGATTGGCGCGGTCGGCAATAATGGGGTCGGCGTGGTCGGCGTCAATTGGAACGTGCAGATCGTCGCCTGTAAATTTCTCAGCGCCACTGGCAGCGGAACGGTAGCCTCGGCGGTCAAATGTTTCCAATACATCCACCAACTCAGGAACGAACAAAAGCAGAATATTGTCCTCACCAACAATAGTTGGGGCGGCGCGGTCGCGTCCGAAGCGCTGCGCGACGCGATGGCCGGGCCGGGGCAACCGCTGCACATCTGCGCGGCGGGCAATTCCAACAGCAGCAACCCGCACTTCCCCGCGGCCTACGAATTGCCAAATATCATCTCCGTTGCCGCGACCGATCACAATGATCAATATGCCAGCTTCTCCAACCACGGCGCGGCATGGGTCGACCTGGCCGCACCAGGGGTCGATATTCTCTCGACAGTGCCCAGGGCCTCCTGCCCGCTCTGTTCGCCAACCGGCTACGACACGGCCAGCGGCACCTCAATGGCAACCCCGCACATCGCAGGCGGCGCGGCCTTGCTCTATGCGCAATTCCCCACGCTCACGCAGGAACAAGTCCACCAGCGGCTGCTCGCTGCCATCGATCCCCTGACCGACCGCAGCAAGCTGACCCTCACCAATGGTCGGCTCAACTTGTTCAATGCTTTTGATGATGATCTCACCCCGCCCGCCGCGGTGAATGATCTGCGCGCGTCCGGTCTGTTATTGACCAAGATCCAACTGGCGTGGACGGCCAGCGGGGACGATGAACGCCGGGGGGTGGCCACTGCCTATGATCTGCGCTATGCGACCACGCCGCTTTCCGCGGCCAATTGGGATCAAGCCACGCCGGTGGAAGGTACGCCCAGCCCGCAACCAGCGGGCAGCAGCGAGCAATTTACGGTCGGCGGCCTGGAGCCCGACACCACCTATTATTTCGGCCTGAAAGTCCTCGACAATGTGGGCAATGCCTCCGACATCTCGAATGTGGTGATGGCCAAGACCAGCAATGGCACAATTGTCTTTGCGGATGACATGGAAAATGGGGCCGAGAAGTGGACGCTGAGCAGCCCCGACACCTTGTGGCATCTGTCGAGCTTACGCGCCAACAGCCCGGTGACAGCGTGGTATTATGGCCAGGAACAGAGCCGCAATTACGATACCGGCACCCCCAATGCAGGCGGAATCAGCACCCTGCCCATCGACGTGACCGGGGCTGACGATGCTCGCCTCACTTTCTACGAATGGAGCCAGGTCCAGACATCGGCCCGCCTCGACCGCACACAGGTTCAGGTCTCCAGCGACGGCCAAAGCTGGCAAACGGTCTTTGAATCGCACGGCACAGAAGAGGCCTGGGTCCAGCGCACGGTGGATCTCTCCCCCTACATCACCGCCACGGGCTCGATCCAAATCCGCTTCTGGTTCGACACGGTTGATGCTACTGCCAATAATTTCGAGGGCTGGTATGTGGATGATGTCGAGTTGCGCACTGCCAATCTCGAGATCCCAGGTGAGCAGCGGCCATCCGCCAATTTGGTGATGCACGCCAGCAATCTGCTCTTTAACCCACCCAATCCGCAGGTCGGTGACCAGGTTACGCTGCACGCCACCGTGCTCAACAATGGCACCAGCGATGCCAACGAGGTGGTTGTCCAGTTTATGGAAGTGACCGACAACGGGCTCTTGCCCATCGGGCAGGGCAACCAGGCCACACAGACCATTGCCAACATCCCCGCGGGGGGCAGCGGCAGCGCCGAAGTTGTCTATACCTTGCCCGCCACGGTCGCCGAACGCACGCTCCAAGTGATGGTGGACCCAAACAACTTTGTGCTGGAATCGAACGAAACCGACAATGTGGCGCAAAAGTTATTGACGATCCGCCCGATGGCCGCGGCTAATTTGAGCATCAAGCCCGCCAATATTGGCTTCGAACCACCAACGCCCGATCCCGGCGAACAAGTGACGCTGCGCGCCACCATCAACAACACGGGGACAGTCGAGGCCCGCTCGGTGACGGTGCAATTCAACGACGCCACCGGCACCACTACGCAGCCGATTGGCGAGCCACAGGTCATCGATGTCATCCCGCCCGGGGGCAGTAGTGTGGTTGAAACCACCTTTGACACCGCGGGGCTGGCCCTGGGCGCACGCGATATCGAAGTGGTCGTCGACCTTGCCAACACCATCCCTGAAACCAATGAGCGTGACAATCGGGCCGAAAAACCGCTCCGGCTCAGCCCAACACTGGCCCCCAACCTGAACATTCAGGGCGCGAATATCGGCTTTGACCCAGTGGCCCCCACCGCGGGCGAGGTCGTCACGATCTACGCCACCATCCTCAATGATGGCAGCGCCAGCGCCGACGAGGTCGCTGTCCAGTTTATGGAGACGATCGGCAGCAGTGCCACGCCGATTGGTGCGCAACAGGTGATCCCATCGATCCCCGCCGGGGGCAGCGGCATTGTGCAGATCAGCTTCGACACCAGCAATAAAGCGGGCGACCGCAAGATTGATGTCGTGGTGGACCCGAACAATTTTATTGCCGAGATCCGCGAAACCGACAACCGAGCCCAGAAGACGTTGAGCGTGACGCCACCGGCCGCACCCAATCTGGTGGCGCTGGCCAGCAATGTCAATGTCAGTCCGCTGACGCCCGTCGAAGGGGAGCCGGTGACGATCTACGCCACGATCCTCAACAACGGGGTCACCACGGCCACGGATGTCGCGGTGCAATTTATCGACGCGACCGGGGGCGAGAATCTGCCGATTGGCGAGCTCCAAATCATTCCCAGCATTCCCGCGGGGAGCAGCGGTCAGGCATCGGTCACGCTGGAGACGGCAGACCGCGTCGGAGATCGTGCGCTGCAAATTGTGGTGGACCCGAGCAACCAGATCCAAGAGTCGGACGAGACCGACAACACCGCGCGCAGCGGCTTGCGCATTGCACCGCCCGCGGCCCCCAATTTGGTGCTGCTGGCGAGCAATATCGAGTTCCATCCGCCGCAACCAAATGATGGCGAAACGGTGACGATCCACGCGGTCGTGCTGAACAATGGGCCGGTCGCGGCGCGCAATGTGCTGGTGCAATTCAACGACCTCACCGGCGGCGGCCCGGTGCCGATTGTGCCCGAGCAATACATCGACCTGATCCCGCCCGGGGGCAGCGGCAGCGCCGAAGCCACGCTGGATCTGCGCGCGAGCGCGGGTCTGCCCCAGCGCGACCGTCGGCTGCAAGTCCTGGTCGATTCGAACAATCTGATCACCGAGACCAATGAGGGCGACAACAGCGCGCTCAAGGTGTTGCCGGTCACCGCGTCGCCCGCGCCCAACCTGACCATGTTGAGCAGCAACATTGGCTTCAACCCGCCCGGCCCCACCAGCGGCGAAACGGTCACTGTCACTGCCATTGTGCT
Source organism: uncultured Caldilineaceae bacterium (assembly GCA_964541665.1). GTDB lineage: Bacteria > Chloroflexota > Anaerolineae > Caldilineales > Caldilineaceae > CFX5. Next base: position 126,969 of record CAZIRP010000005.1, read on the forward strand.
CAACACCGGCGCGGCAGATGCCCGGAACGTGGTCGTACAGGTGGTCGATATCACCGATGGCCGCCCGCTGCCCATAGAGCGGGAACAGGTGATCGACTTCATCCCGGTTGGTGGCAGTGGCATGGTGCAAGTGTTGCTGACCACCGGCGAGAGTCGCGGTGACCGCCAGATCCGGGTGATTGTGGACCCCAACAATTTGATCGCCGAGACCAACGAAACCGACAACCGCAACACGGCCACGTTGACGATTACCCGACCGCCCACCGCCAATTTGATGATCCAGCCGAGCAATATCGGGTTCAGCCCGCCCATGCCCCGCGAAGGCGAGCGCGTCACCGTGACGGCCACGATCCTCAACAGCGGCTTGATCACTGCCAGCGCTGTGCTGGTCCAGTTTGTGGATGTGACCGACGGAGGCTTTGAGCCCATCGGCGAAAAACAGACGATCCCGACGATTGCAGCGGGCAGCAGCGCGACCACCGCGGTGATCTACGAGACGCACCTCCGAACAGGCGACCGGAAGATTCAAGTCTTGGTTGACCCCCATACGACCATCCCCGAAAGCAACGAGGCTGATAACACGGCTACGCAAACTCTGGTGGTTGCGCCGCCGCAAGCCGCCAATCTGGTGATCCTGGAAGGCAATGTCGGCTTCCAGCCCCGCCCCGAAGGGATGCGCCCCAGCGCGGGCGAAGTGGTCAGCATCACCGCGACCATTCTCAACAATGGCTCGTTGCCCGCACAAGGGGTGACGGTGCAATTCCTCGACATCACCACCAACGGCAGCGTGGTCCCGCTTGGGCCGACCCAGACAATCGAGACGATTGCGCCGGGCGAAAGTGCCACAGCACGGGCAACCTACGATACCACCGACAAGAGCGGTGATCGGCGCATCCAGGTGGTGGTCGATGGTGGCAACCTGATCCGCGAGAGCAACGAGACCGACAACGCAGTGCGCAAGACGCTCAAGGTTGCCCCGCCCGCCGCGCCGAATTTGCTGATCCAAATGGCGAATATTGGCTTTGACCCCCCGCAACCCAACCCGGGCGACCAAGTGACGATCTATGCGACGGTGATCAACGACGGCAACGCGCCCGCGGATGAGGTGATCGTCCAGTTTGTGGACATGACCGTCACCGGCGCTTCCAGCCCGATTGGTCAGCCCCAAAGCATTGCCAGCATTCCGCCCGGGGGCAGCGGCACGGTGCAGATCACCTACGACACGACCAACCTGCTCGGTGACCGCAAGATCCAGGTGATCGTCGACCCGAACAACTTTATCCGCGAGATTCGCGAGACCGACAACTCGATCCAAAAGACGCTTTCGTTGGTGCCCCAATCCGCGCCCAATTTGGTCATTCTGTCCAGCAACATTGGCTTTGACCCGAGCGATCCGGTCGATGGCGAGACTGTCACCGTGTTGGCGACCATCTTCAATGATGGCAATGCCCCGGCCAGTAATGTGATTGTGCAATTTGTGGATGCGACAAACACGCCCGCGCTGCCCATCGGCGAGCCCCAGACGATCGACACGATTCCGGTTGGCGGCAGTGGGATTGCCCAGGTTCGCTACGAGACAACGGGCACGGAGAGCACTGCCCGAACTCGCCGCATTCAGGTGCTGGTCGATGTCAACAATTTTATTGCCGAAACCCGGGAGACCGACAACACCGCGACTCGTTCCCTGACGCTGCACGCCTCCCCAGCGCCGAATCTGGTGGCCCTGGCCGAGAATATCGGTTTCAACCCGCCCAACCCGGTGGCAGGCGAGCAAGTGCTCGTCCATGCGGTGATTCTCAATACTGGGGCCCGCAGTGCCAGCGATGTCGTCGTGCAATTGATGGACACCACTGGCGGTACCGCCTTACCGGTGGGCGCGCCCCAAGTGATCGGTGTGATCCCGCCGGGGCAGAGTGGCACCACGCAGATCCCGTTCGATACGCGGGGCAAGGTTGGCACTCGCCAGCTTGAGATCGTGGTCGACCCCAACAATTTTGTCGCGGAGCAGGATGAGACCGACAATCGGGCCAGCGCCACCTTGCGCGTTGATCCGGCCCCTGCGCCGAATCTCAAAGTGTTGCCGGGTAACTTCAAGTTCACGCCGCCCGCACCGGAGCAGGGCAATCTGGTCACGGTGACGGTGACGATCATCAACGATGGTTCCGCGGATGCCGACGATGTGATGGTCGAGTTCAGCGACCTCACCAGCGGGGAACGCCGCCCGATTGGCACCGAGCGCACGATTGACTTGATCCCAGCGGGGAGCAGCGCCACGCTCACCTTCTTCTACAACAACACCGACGAACCCGGGGAGCGGGAATTAGAGGTCGTGGTTGACCCCGGCAACACGATTGCCGAAGCCGACGAGAATGACAATCGTGCCACGCAAACGCTGGTGATCACGCCGCCGATTGTGCCGAACCTGGTCGTACGCACCGCGGATCTGCTCTTCAGCCCGACCACGCCGATTGCCGGCGACCCGGTGACGATCACGGTGGCGGTGCACAACGAAGGCACGGGCGAGGCCAATCATGTGGCCGTCCACTTGTTGGATCTGACCGCGGGGTTGGGCGAGTTGATCGGCGAGCCCAAAACGTTTGCCAGCCTGGCAGCCGGAGCCAGCGAGACCTTCACGGTCACCTACGACACCAGCGAGAAGAGTGGCGAGCGGCGCATCCAATTGCTGGTCGATCCGGAAAATCTGGTAGCCGAGACCAATGAGGGCGACAACGAGGTCACCAAGACGTTGCGTGTCCTCTCGGAGGATGAGCGACCGGAGCCGCAAGCGAACCTGGCGGTTGCGCCAGACTCATTCAGCTTCAGCCCGATCACGCCGACCGTGGGCAGCCCAGTCACGGTGACGGTGGTGATCTCGAACAATGGCGAGGCCGCGGCGGTCGATGCGGTCGTCGAACTGGTCGATACGACGGACGATGAAGCCGAAGTGATTGGCCGCCAGATGATCACCGGCACGTTGGCAGCGGGCCGCACCGGACGGGTGCGCTTCATCTACGACACAACCGACCGGTTGGGGGTGCGCACGTTGCAAGCCACCGCGGATCCGGATAATGTCATTCCTGAGAGCGACGAAGAAGATAACCAGGCGAGCAGCACCATCACCGTGACTGAATCGACCGGGGAGGCACCGCCGTCAACAATGCCGCCAGCGTCGGCACCGGTGACCCCAACAACCGCGGTGACCAGCCAGGCAGATTTGCTGGCACAGCCGAACCTGGTGGTTGCTGCCGAAGATGTGGCGATCTTCCGCCCCGATTATGTGGCGGTGGCCGCGGCCACGAATGACCTGGTCACCTTTGCCGCGACCGTGCATAACCGAGGTCTGGTTGATGCGGGCAATGTCGAAGTGGAATTTGTGGTGATGACCAATCAGGGGTGGCAGGTGTTGGGCCGCCAGCCATTGGGCCTGGTGGCCGCGGGGCAGAGCGCTACCGCTGAATTGACGGTGGACGCGGCCAGTGCTGCGGCCTATCGCGAGCTGCGCGTGGTGGTTGATCCGCAAAATGCGATCTTCGAGATGGACGAAGCGGACAATCGCACCAGCAAGGTGATCGACCTGGCGCTCACGCAATAGCGAGCAAGGGCTACTCCAGAAGTTGCACCCAAACAAAAACGGGCGGTGATCTCACGATCCTCGCCCGTTTGTTTTGTGTGCGTGGTTGGGTCAGGCGACTTGCGCAGCCCGCAATTGCTTGTGCTTACGTGCCATGTACGACTTGGCAATTTCCACACTGACCGCAGCGTCGCGGCCATAGGCATCGGCCCCGACGTCGCGGGCAAAGTTTTCGGTTACGGGGGCCCCGCCGACCATCACGTAGATATCGTCGCGCATCCCTTCTTCGCCCAGGGTGTCGATCACCACTTTCATATAGGGCATGGTGGTGGTGAGCAGCGCGCTCATGCCGATGATATCGGGGTTGTATTCGTTGATGGCGGCCACAAACTTGTCTGCGTCCACATTGATGCCGAGGTTGATCACCTCAAAGCCCGCGCCCTCCATCATCATCGCCACAAGATTTTTGCCAATGTCATGGATATCGCCCTTGACCGTGCCCACGACCGCGGTGCCAATGCGTTCGGCCCCGGTTTCTACCAGCAGCGGGCGCAAAATCTCCATGCCCGCCTTCATGGCATTGGCGGCCATCAGCACTTCGGGCACAAAGAGAATGCCATCGCGAAAATCCACACCGACGATATCCATCCCGGCCACTAAACCACCATCAAGGATCTCTTGCGGGGTCTGGCCGCGGGTCAAGGCTTCGCGTACCTGTTCTGGAATCTCTTCTTTCAAACCATCGTACAAATCATCCTGCATTTGCAGATAGAGATCTTCCAGATCCAATGCTGTATAACTCATGCGTCGCAACCTCCTGTCAAAAATGGGCAAACTTGCCAATCATTGCTGAACTTATACCACAGATACCAACGAACAGTGCAACAGCAGTCGCTTAGGATAAGCCGACCACGTGACCAGTCTCGAAATCAATGTCCACCCGTTCGGCGGCTGGGTGCTTGGGGAGCCCGGGCATTGTCCGCATTTCACCCACCAGCGGATAGATAAAGCCAGCCCCGACACTGGCGCGCACTTCGCGGATCGGCAAGGGGAAACCGCGCGGCGCGCCCTTCAAGTTGGGATCCGCCGAGAGGCTGAGGTGGGTCTTGGCCATGCAGATGGGCAGATTGCCAAAGCCGCTGCGTTCGTAGTGGCGGATCTGACTTTCGGCCTTGGCTTCATAGATCACCTCGCCCGCTCCGTAAATCTCGCGGGCAATCGTCTCGATCTTGGTTTTAATCGGCTGTTCGAGTTCGTAGAGAAAATGAAAATCGCTCGGCTCATTGGCGGCTTCGACCACGATCCGCGCCAGGTCGGTCGCGCCCGCGCCCCCTTCTGCCCAGTGATTTGCCACTGCACAGCGCACCCCCATCTCTTGCGCTACACGAAAGACCACATCAACTTCGCTTTGGTAATCGCTGGCAAAATAGTTGACGCAGACCACCGGGCTGACCCCATGCTTGAGAACATTTTCGATCTGCTTGCGCAAGTTGGACGCTCCTTCGTAGACATCGTCGGGATTTTCCTGCAACATGGCCTCGGGCAAGGGTTTGCCCGGCACCACGCGATATTTGCCGGTGTGCAACTTCAGCGCACGTATTGTAGCAACCAGCACCGCGGCATCGGGCCGGAGACCGCTGTAGCGACATTTGATGTTAAAAAACTTTTCGCAGCCAATATCTGCCCCAAACCCTGCCTCGGTCACCAGAAAATCGCCCGCTTTGATCCCAATCTGGTCGGCCAGGATCGAGTTGTTGCCATGCGCAATGTTGGCGAATGGCCCGGCATGGACGAGCGCGGGCGTGTTCTCTAACGACTGCATCAAATTGGGCTTGATCGCTTCTTTCATCAAAACGGTCATCGCGCCGGCCGCGCGCAGTTGCCCCGCAGTGACTGGTGCCTTTTTGGCCCCTTGCCCAATGACGATCCGCTCGAACCGTTCGCGCATATCTTCCAAGCTGGTAGTCAGCGCCAGAATTGCCATCACTTCGCTGGCCACGCTGATGTCGAAACCGGTCTGGCGCGGTTGCCCATCGCCCGAACCACCCAGGCCGATCACAATGTTGCGTAGCTCGCGGTCGCTGACATCCAACACCCGCCGCCAGGTGATCGAATAGGGGTCGATCTGCAAGTCGTTGCCCTGGTAAATGTGATTGTCGATCATCGCAGCGAGCAAATTGTTGGCCGCGGTCACCGCGTGCAGATCGCCCGTCAGATGCAGATTAAACTGTTCCATCGGCACGATCTGGCTGTAGCCACCTCCGGCAGCACCCCCTTTGATGCCAAACGTTGGCCCTTGCGAGGGTTGGCGGATGGCAATGGTGGCGCTCTTGCCAATATGGTGGAGCGCCTGCCCCAGGCCCACCGTGGTGGTCGATTTGCCCTCCCCAAGGGGTGTCGGCGTGATAGAGGTCACGACCACATATTTGGCATTGGGGCGGCTTTGTAATTTTTCCAGCGCCTCCAGCTTAATTTTGGCCATTGAATCCCCATAGAATTCAATATCGGCCCGCTGTAACCCCATCTTCTCGGCGATGGCTTCAATTGGTTCCAACTTCGCGGCCTGGGCAATTTCGATATCGCTGGGTACCTTTTTGGTCGTCATCCACTGATTCCTTCTTGAGCGCGCTTGGCTTTGGCACGGCTGAATGGGGGTGCGCTGGCGGCATAGTGGGGCAAGCGTTGCCGGGGCAGTAACCCAGCGCGCTGCACAATTTCGGCCACCGTCTCCTCCTGACGATAGGCCATCAGATGCACGCCGTGGACACCTTCGATCTGGCGGATTTGTTCGATCAGTTCAATGCAAATGCGTTTCCCCTCTTCGGCCTGTTGCCGGACTGGCGTTTTCGCCAACCGCGCCACCACCGCATCGGGAATCCACACGCCGGGCACTTTGGTACGCATAAATTCCGCTACTTTCTGCGAACGCAGCGGCCCAACACCCACTAGGATAAAGAGTTGTTCGTGTAAACCCAAATCGCGCACCCGCTCCATGAATTGTTGCAGGCGAGGTAAGTCAAAACAATATTGGGTCTGGATAAAATCAGCCCCGGCCTGGGCCTTTTTGGCCAGCCGCAGTGGACGAAAGTCAAAAGGGGGCGCAAAGGGATTTTCCGCCGCGCCGAGAAACAGGTTTGGGGGCGTGCTCAATTTGCGACCACTCAGAAAGACCCCCTGGTCGCGCATGATCCGCGCCGTGTTGAGCAACTGAATACTGTCCAGATCAAAGACGCGCTTGGCTTGGGGCTGATCCCCCACGCTGACATCGTCGCCGGTGAGGCAGAGCACATTTTTCACGCCGAGCGCGGCCGCACCCAGCAGGTCCCCCTGAATGGCGATCCGGTTGCGATCGCGGCAACTGACTTGCAAGACAGCCTCATACCCGGCGCGCAACAGCAACGCGCAACAGCCCAAACTGCTCATATGACAGTTGGCGCCGGAGCCATCCGTGGCGTTGATCGCATCGCACACCTCGGCCAGAACCAGGGCATTTTTATAGACATCTTCAGGGTTGGCGCTGTCCGGCGCGTTCAACTCGGCGGTGACCGCAAAACGGCCAGAGCGCAACACTCTTTCCAGACGCCCGGCCACTGGATTGGGCGGGGCGGTCGGCAAATTCGGCGAGCTACCCATAGCAGGGCTTCCCTAACCCAACTCGTTCCTGGTGATTGATTGGCGGAGTTGCCAACCAGGCGGCATTTGTTGATCGTGCCCCTCAAGCAGATTGATCCATGCGGTGCTCTCGGGCAATGTATGGTTGAGCGGCGGCTGGATCAGCTGGATCTCCGCGCCGTAGATCGGCATTTGCTGGCTGCGCTCCCAGGCCTGCACCCAAACGCACATCCGCTCGGGGATCACTTCGCAGCGGCCATCGGCGCGCACGCCACCGCACGGCCCATTGCGCAAATTTTTGGGACAAGTCATCGGGCACGTCATGCCGGTGCTGTGAAGGATGCATTGCCCGCACATCTGGCAATTGAACAGATAGCCTTTGCCCACCTGCTCGGCGCGATGGAGCACACGTTCACTCAGGCGCGGGCTGATCCGCTTGAGCCAGGGATAGCTCCAGCGCAGCAAACGCGCTGTCTGTTGATAGGCAATCTCCCAGAAATGTGGCCGATTTTTGAGCCATTCGCTGCCTGGCCAGCGCCGCGCTTCGGGCAATGATTGATGTATGGTGCTCATGAGCTTGCACCCGGCATTGGATATTGCAGCTGCTGGCCGAACAATTGCAGGCGGCTGCTGATCTGCTCGGCGGTGCTCACTACCTGATCGATCACAGCCTGGCGTTGCTCGGGCGGTGGAAAGCGAAAGAAGGGGCCAAACAGACAGATCGACGCGACAAGTTGCCCCGCTTCATCCCACAGCGGAGCGGCCAAACTGACCAAATCGGGATCGTACTCTTGCTGGTTCCAGGCATACCCCTGGTCGCGGATCTGCGCCAATTCCTGCCGCAACAGCGCTGGTTCGGTGATGGTGTGCGAGGAATAAGCGGGCAACGGTTGCTGCAAATAGGCATCCAGGCTGGCTGCAGAGGCATAGGCCAAATACAATTTGCCATCTGCGGTGGCGTGGAGCGGAAGCCGGTGGTCGGTCCAGTCTTTTAAGCGGAGATTGCGCCCATTGTCTATCTGATCCAAATAGTAGACCTGGCCGCCATCGGGCATGGCCAGCGCGGCTGTTTCGCCTGCATTTTGGACCAAGGTTTGAAGATAGGGACGAGCCACCGCCACCAATCCCCGTGGATAACTCGTTTGCGCGGCGAGCGCCACAATCTCCGCGCCGATGCGGAAGCCGTCCGGCTGATACACCCGTTCGACCGCGCCGATCTGCTCCAGGGTCGTCAACATGCGCGAGACCGTGCTCTTTGGCAGATCAACCTGGCGCGCGATCTCACCGAGTGGACGCCCCTCCGCGGCAACGGCCACCGCCCGCAGAATCTCAAAAGCCCGGGTCAACGATTGAATCACCGCCATCGTTCCACACCGCTTGTTCCATTATGTGAAACTGTTCCATTACTGAAGTACATGGATTGTAATTCGCCCCCTCATTCCTTGTCAACTCGGTTTGATGGACGGTGGACCGGGGGCGGGGGATATTTCACACATCACGGTTCACGCATCACGCAGCGCGTTTGCCCGCCAGGGGGATTCGGCATAATATGGGGCAATCAACAGCTGATTCCCCATCTCGCACCCACAAAGGAATTCGTATGAGCGAAGAATTAAAGCCGATCATCGACCGCTTGCGGCGTAACTTGCAGTCCAATGGCATTCCTGCTGGCGATGACGAAATTCAAACCATCGAAGAAAAAGGGTTTTTGCAGACACCGTTGCTCTTCGCCAAGTTGTTGCAAAATCAACCGATCGATAGTGTGCCCGATTATCTGAGCGCGTGGCAGCCGCCAGCCGAGCCAGTGGCGCAGCCTGCTCCGCCCACCGCGCCAGCCCCAGACATCCTGGCGACCGCTGCCCAGCTCCGCCGCGGCGAAACTTCGGCAGTTGCACTGACCGAAGCGGCCCTGGCCGCCATTGACGAGGCAGATGGCGAGTTGAACGCCTTTCAGGTGGTGGCCGGAGAGCGAGCGCGGCAAGCAGCCCAGCAAGCCGACCGAGCTTTGCAACAGGGCGACGACCGCGGGCCCCTGCATGGCATCCCCGTGGCGATCAAAGATCTGCTGCACTGGGCCGGAACCATCACCACCGCGGGGTCGATCATCCGCGCCTCGGAAGTGGTGCAGGAAAATGCCGCGGTGGTGGACAAACTCGAAGCCGCGGGCGCGATCATCATCGGCAAGACGCGCATGTCGGAATTTGCCTATGCCCCGGCCTCGATCAACCCCCATTATGGCCAGACACGCAACCCCCACAACCTGGCGCATGACACCGGCGGCTCCAGCAGTGGGTCGGGCGCAGCCGTGGCAGCCGGCCAGGTCTTCGCCGCGTTGGGCAGCGACACCGGCGGCTCGATCCGCATCCCTGCCGCGCACTGTGGCCTGGCGGGGCTCAAACCCACCTTTGGGCGCATCAGCCTGCACGGTGCGATCAACCTGGCGTGGTCGTTGGATCATGTGGGGCCGCTGACCCGCACCGTGGCCGATAGTGCGCTGGTGCTGGCTGCGCTGGAAGGTGTGGATCCGCGTGATGCGCGCACACGGGTAACTCCGCCCTTACCTATCGGCGACTTGTTGAATGGGCCAGCGGATTTGCGCGGGGTGCGCGTTGGCGTATTGCGCGAGGATGGCAGCGGTGAAGCCCTGGCCTCGCCCGATGCCATGGCCGCCTGGCAGGCCGGGCTGGATCGGTTGGCCGCCGCCGGGGCCACCCTGATCGAAATTGACCTGCCCGATTTCCGCACCATGTGGGTGCTCGGTGGCGCGCTCCTGGCCCAGGAGGCACTTGCCTATCATCTGCCCAATCTGCAGACGCGTTTGCACGAATTTGGCAGTTTTATGCGCCCGCGTATTCTGGCGGCCCTGGCCTACGAAGCGGGGGCTTTTGTGCGTGGGCAACAATTACGTGGGGTATTGCGCCGCCGAGCCAATGAGATCTTCCAGCTGGTGGATCTGATCACCACGCCCAGTATGCCAGCGCCAGCCCCGCTCTTGGGCATTCCGTCGCCCACGACCTTGACCATGCCTTTTAATCTGCTCGGCTGGCCCGCCCTGTCCGTTCCCGTCGGCCAGACCGAAACCGGGCTTCCCCTCGGCTTGCAACTCAGCGGCCGCCCCTGGGACGATGCCACGGTGCTGCGTGGCGGGTTGGCGTTGGAACAACACTAGGGGAAACCCAAAGCTTATCCACAGATTACGCAGATTTGCGCAGATTCTCCAGCAGAAAAGCCGAAAATCTGGGCGATCTGTAGCATCTGTGGATTTCCACTTTGAAGAGATTGCGCAGGTGAAGTCAGTTGCGCAGGCTATGAATCGGCGCGGGGATGCGGCCCCCATAGGCGACGAACCGCGCCGATTGACCGCTGTTGCGCACCGGCAGAATCGCGCTTTCGCCAAAGAGACCGCCAAAAGCCACAAAATCACCCGCACGTTTGCCCGGCACCGGGATCAAACGAACCGCGGTCGTCTTGTTGTTGATCATGCCGATCACCATTTCGTCGGCGGTGATGGCCGCGAGCGTAGCGGCATCCACATCGCCAGGAATGGCGACCATGTCCAGCCCCACCGAGCAGACGCTGGTCATGGCTTCGAGTTTCTCCAGCGTAAGGCTGCCCGTGCGCACCGCTTCAGCCAGTTCGTGGTCTTCGCAAACCGGAATGAAGGCACCGCTCAAGCCGCCGACACTCTGGCTGGCGAACGAGCCGCCTTTCTTGACTGCATCATTCAGCAGCGCCAGAATCGCGGTCGAGCCGGGCGCGCCGATCGCATCCACCCCGAGAATCTTGAGGATCTCGCCGATGCTATCACCGATCGCGGGGGTCGGGGCCAATGAGAGGTCCACGATACCGAGCGGCAGCCCCAGCGCCTCGGCCACGCGCCGCCCGATCAATTCGCCAGCCCGTGTCACCCGGAACGCAGCCCGTTTGATCTCATCCGCCAGGTCGTGCAGACCGAGCGGAGCACCACCGGCGGCCACGCGGCGTTCCAGCGCCCGCGCCACCACACCGGGGCCACTCACCCCAATATTGAGCACGGCTTCAGGCTGGCCCAAGCCATGGATTGCCCCGGCCATGAAGGGATTGTCACCGGGCTGATTGGTGAAGATCACCAGTTTGGCCGCGGCAAATCCGCCGGTGTCGGCGCTGCGCTCGGCCAGATCCTTGATCGTTTGCCCCAGCAGCACCACCGCATCCATGTTGATGCCTGCCCGCGTCGAGCCGACATTGATCGATGCGCAGACTTTTTGCGTCTTGGCGAGCGCGGCGGGCAGAGCCGCGATCAATGCCCGGCTGGCCGGGGTCAATCCGCTTTCGGCATTGGCCGAAAAGCCCCCGACAAAATCAATGCCGATTTCACTGGCAACGTCGTCCAACGCCTGTGCCACCGCAACAAAACCGGCTTGATCAAAGCCAGCGCAGACATGCGCAATTGGGGTGATGGCGATGCGTTTGTTGGTGACGGGGATGCCGTTGCGTTCCGCGACATCGTTGCAGGTGGGCACAAGGCCTGCACCAAAACGGCGGATCTTTGCCTGGATGCGGCGGCAGGTTTCGTGTACGGTTGCGGCGCGGCAGTCGAGCAGATCCAGGCCGAGTGTCACGGCGCGCACGTCGAGCTTTTCTTTTTCGATCATCTCGACGGTGTCGAGGATTTGGTCTGAGCGCATAGGTAGGGATTCGGGATACAGGTTTCAGAAAGCCAGGATTTGGGAGCCAGTTCGCCAACGCTGAATCCTGGATTCCCTGCCCTGGTTCCTGGCGTTGATCATCGCGGCATGTTGATTTCGTGGATTGCTTGAAAAATGTCGTTGTGTTGCAAGACCAGTTGGATGGAGTGCCGCTCGCCAAACTGGCGCAAACTGCGTTGGATCGTCGACAGCGAGGTTGCCCCGCTGAGATCAACCTGCAGCATCATGGTGTATTGGTCGGCATGAACCACTGTGGCGAGGTCCAAAATGTTGATGCCTTGCTCGGCGCAAAATGCAGCTACGGTGGCGACAAAGCCAATCCGATCTTCCCCGCGCGCGGTCAAAACATAGACACTTTCGGGTGTCGGTTGCGCGGCCACAACGGCTTGATCGGTAATGGGCAACACGCTGATCTTGAATGGTGGTTCATCGGCATGACCCACTGTTGCCAGTTGCTGCGTAAGCACCTCGGCGCTGGTGGTTTCGGGGAAAGTCGCCAGCAAGATCATCGTAAAATAGCCGCGCAGCACGGTCTGGCTCAGATCCGCAATATTGCCTTGCAGCGCGCTGATCTGACTGGCGATCTCGTGGACAATGCCCACGCGGTCGCGCGACATCACAGAAATTACAAACTGATTCATGGCAAATCCGATGGTATCATGCGGTATGAGCTATAGGGGTAGAATGGAATGACAGGCGGGTTTATTTTACGTGATCTGTGCAGAGGAAACATTGCCTAATGCCCACCCGCGGTATTCAGAATGCTGTGAAGACGTTGCAACGTTTCGACCTCTGGATCGAAGACTTCAATGCCTTCCATACTGGCCGCACGCAACAGACGTCTATCGCACCCCCAGAAGAGCAGATGATCGTTTGGGGGCGAGAGTGATTGTCGTAAATCCAGGGCAGAACGTAATACGATAGCATCACTGGCATTGATATTGTGTCGGTAGATCAGATCATACGATGCCAAAATGCGTGCGTCACGTGTGGGAACAGCCCCAAAGGTAGGGTTGGCAAGCACTTCTGAGCGGAACTCAACCAGAGCCTGGGCAAATGTCCTGGCCGACAGGCGGCCATCATTACGTTTGCGCACCAAAACCGAAAGAACTTCAAGCATGGCAATGGTGGTACAACCCAATTGATTAGGCTGTAGACGCGCAAACACCTCATCAACCAGGGCTGAGCCTTCTTCAGGCGAGTAGCGCTTTACCAAGGCGCTAGCATCAAAATAGACCACGAGCACGCAGCTTTTCCTCGCGCATCTCAATAATTCCTCGGCTCAACTCGTTCGGGCCAAGGATACCTTCTGCCTGCATCATCTCTCGGAGCGCTTTGGCCCCAATTGGTTTGATTTCAATTCCCAATTCATCCAATAGCAGGTCAAGCCCTTCAAGCAAGGGGCTTTTGTCGGCCCAGTGCAAGGGGGGCAGATTGGACGATGATTCAAAGCTTGCTTGCTCGTCTGTTCCTGACTCATCCGCTTCAGGAGCGCCCCGTAGTGCCGATTGGTGCTCCTGATTACCCATCACCCCATGTGGAGGGGTAGCCTGGCCTTCTCCGGTCTGCTGCCGAATATGGTGGGCGAGCCGTTCAATCAGCCATAATTGGTCGCTTAAAGGCAATCGTTTAATGTCATCTTCCACTTGTAGGACAGTGACGGCACTCATCACGCATCTCCTTCAAACTATCTAGCCGTCGTTCCAGCTATGTAGCGCTATTCTACCACAGCGAGCGAATGCGTTCAGATTGTTCGCGTACACGCTGGCTGCTCGACGAGGCAAAGGACGATGGACGATTGACGGTGGACGACGGATGTCCGTGCTGCTGGGCACGCAAGGCATGACGGCGCACCGCGGTATCGCCCGTTGGTACCAGATCACCATGTTCACCATGGAATTGATCGACCGACTTGCCGCGGAAGCGCTCATGTGTGAATAGCTCGATGTTGTGGCGTGTCTGCCGATATTGCGCCAGGTCGGCCAGGATCTCGCCGATGACGCTGCCAAATTTGAAGCCATGGCCCGAACAGGCCGAGGCATACGAAACCTGCGGATGATCTGGGTGCAGATCCAGCAAAAAGTGACCATCGGGCGCGTTGGTGAACATGCAGGTCTTGAGCGTCATCGTTGGGCCAGCCGCCATTGGGAAATAGCGAGCCACGCACTCGCGCAGAACCTGCTCATCCTCCGGCGTGATCTCGCGGCTCAACGTGTCCGCGGGGCCATGTTCGTTGAGGTGGTGATACTTGCCGATCTTGAAGCCGGGCACAGCATGGACCGGAAAGCCATAATAGCGCCCTTCGTCGATCAGCAGGTTGAACACGGGGAAATTATTCGGCTGGAAATATTCCGGGCGCTCGGGCTGGAACCAGGCCAACGCCTGCCGCTCAGGGACGATCAGCCCACGCAGAAAGCCCAACATCTCATCATTCCAGGCACCCGCGGTCACCACCAGCGAATCGGCCTCATAGATCGCTCGCTCGGTATAAACCCGCACCCCTTCCCCCCCGGGCAATGGCTCCCACCGAATCACCGCCTCGCGCCCGTGGATCTCCGCGCCGTGGTTCATGGCCGCAAAGCAGTAGGCAATAATGCACTTTTCAGGGGCCAGAAAACCACCCTCAGGCTGATAAAGCGCCATGATGTCGTGGGGCAATTGGTAACCGGGAAAACGTTGTGCCAGTTGCAGCCCAGTCAGCACTTCGTGGTCCAGTTCGTATTCCATGGCCGAACGCAGCGCCCCTTTGAAGACCCAGGCATCCGCCGGGCCGATGTCGAGCGAGCCGGTGATGTGTAAGAGCTGTTCGCCGGTGCGGGTTTCGATCTCGCGCCACAACTCATACGAGCGCTTGAGCAGCATCACATACGAGGGATGCTCGTAATAGGGCAGGCGAATGATGCGGGTGTAGCCGTGCGACGAGCCCATGTCGTGCGGGATGTCGAAGCGCTCCAGACCGAGCACGCGCTGCCCGCGCCGGGCCAGATAATAGGCAGTGGCGCTGCCCATCGCGCCCATCCCGATCACGATGGTGTTGTAGCGTTTTTCATAAACGCGATTGCTGCGTGCTGCGTGCTGCATAAGCCGTGAATCGTGCGGCGTGATCCGTGCTGCGTTCACTTGGTCACCTGTTCACTGGTTGTTATTAGCCACGGGTTTGTTGCGGGCTATCGCTGGCTTTGGCCCGCATCCGCGCGCCGGATGGGTCGAAGAAGGGGGTCTGGGCCACGGTGGCCACCACCGGCCGCCCACCGATCAGCACGATCACTTTGCTGCCGGGCCAGGCGTGGCTGGTGCGCAGATAACCGAGCGCCAGCGTTTTGCCTACGGAGTGACCCAACGCGCTCGACGTGATTCGCCCGATCTGCTCGCCGGGGCTGGCCGCGTCGGTTTGCTCGCCGGCTTCGGCACCACTCTTTTTGCGGCGGCGGAAGGTCGCGACATCACCAATGCTGTGGATCGGCTCACCCACGTTGGCGGGCGTCGGGCTGTCCAGGATCAGGCCGCCCCAGCGCTCGTGGATGCCGCTCTCCTGCACACGCAGCAAGGCATCTCGCCCAATAAAATCGCGCTTATCGAAGCGGATCCAGCGCTCCAGCCCAACGTGGAAGGGCGTCACATCGGGCGAGATGTCGGGGCCATAGAGCGGGAAGGCTTTTTCGATGCGCAAACTTTGCATGGCGAGCGCGCCATAGGGTTGCAGGCCAAATTCTTTGCCGCGCTGCAACAAAAATTCCCAGACCCCGCCAGCATCCTCCGCGGGGATATAGAGTTCGTAGCCAAGTTCGCCGGTGTAGCCGCTGCGGGAGAGCAACAACTCGGTTTCGTTGATGGTGGCCGGTTGAAAACGAAAAAATGGCAACCGACCGAGATCGACCCCTTCAGCGATGGTGCTCAAAAATTCGCGTGAGCGGGGGCCTTGGACCACCGCCAGCGCGACCGCGGCAGAAATTTCGGTCACATAGGCGCTGGCACCGCTGCTCTGTTCGGCGATCCAGCGGGCAGCGGTTTTGCGTGGAGCCGAACTGGTTACGACCATAAAGTGCTCGTCGTTGAATTTATAGACCGTCACATCGTCGATGATGCCCCCCTCGGGGTTGACCATCGTGGTGTAGCGCATCTGGCCGGGCTCCATAGTTTGCAATTCGTTGACGACCAGGCGGTTGAGCAGCCGCTCCGCGCCCGGGCCTTTGACATCGACCTCGCCCATCGACGAAATATCCTGCAGGCCCACATTGCTGCGCGTGTTGAGATGTTCATCCCGCGCCGAGGTATAAGCATCGGGGAATAGATAATCGCCGCCACCTTTGATCAATTGACCGGCGTGGCGCAAATGATAGTCATAAAATGGAGACCGACGTTCGGGCATAGGGAGGCTCCGTCAAACGTGATGCGTGATGCCAGGCATCATCAGCCAGGCATCATCAGAGATGTCACAGTCGATAGCACTGATTGCATTATCTGTTCACAATAACCGAGCCAGAATCTCATCCGGCACAAGTTCGCGTAAATGTGGATACTGCTCCAGGAGGCGCGTAATGTCAGTCAAATCTTTCTGGCGTTTGCTTCCTCGCCGTGCTGGATCTTGAAATGCCCACATCTTCCCGCGTAGCACATCCTCTATGCTGGCCACAGGGAGCGGCAGTCCCAGAACTTCTTGGATCGTTGCTCGTTCAACGAAATCAAAATAGCGCGGGTCAGTCTGAATCTGGACACGTACATCTGAGTCTGGCAGGGAAAGATTGAGACTGTGAGGGAAGCGCTTTACGACAAACTTTTGGGATAACAGTGTTTCCGCCTGCTCAAGCTGCTCAAGCGCAACGACAAGATCCAGATCGAGGCTCACCAGTGGATCGACATAGGCGTTGACAGCCTGACCACCGATCACACAGTAGCGAATTTGTTCGGCGTCCAGCAAGTCAACCAGTTGTTCGATTAAATTTGCATGATCCATCGTTACAGTTTTCCAGTACGTGAGTGCCTGCATGAGCTACCCTCCAAGCTCTAAAAGCCCAACGCCTGTTTGCGCGCCTGGATAAAGCCCAACAACTCGGCTTCGACCGCCTCATCCAACGCCGGGGGGTGATAGTCGGCCAGCAACTTTTTCCATTTGCGATTGGCCCGTTGATCGGTGTCCAGGCCACCATCCAGTTCCCATTGTTCCGCGGAATTGTAATCAAAGAGATCGCTGCGATAAAAGGCAGTGCGGAAGTGGCGCATGGTGTGTTGCGTGCCCAGGAAGTGGCCACCGGGTGGTACTTCCAGGAAAGCGTCAAAGGCAAAATCTTCGTCGGTCAGGCCCAAACCGTTGGCCCAGACATGATACATGCCCAAAAGTTCACAATCGATGATGAACTTTTCGTAGCCAGCAACCAGCCCATTTTCCAGCCAGCCCGCCGCGTGCAAGACAAAGTTCACTTGCGCCATCACACTTGGCAGCATCACCTGCACCGATTCGTAGCCCGCCTGCGCATCGGAAATTTTAGACGAGGAAAAAGTACCGCCAGTGCGGAAGGGCAAGCCATAAAATTCGGCCAGTTGGCGACCAGCATAAATGGCAATCTGGCTTTCCGGCGAACCAAAGACCGGCGCGCCGCTCTGCAAGTCGATATTGGTCATGAACGAGCCATAGATCAGCGGCATGCCCGGGTTGATCATCTGGCAGAGGGCAATCCCGGCCAGCGCCTCGGCATTCTGCAGCGCCAGGGTACCCGCCACGCTGACTGGCGACATCGCGCCGGCCATCAGAAAGGGGGTGATGATCATGGCCTGGCGGGCTTGGGCATAAACTTTGATACAGCCCAACATGCGGTCGTCATATCGCCGCGGGCTGCTGACATTGATCAACGAGAGCAGCGCGGGGTGCTGGCGGATCGTCTCCGCACCAAACAGGATCTCGGCCATACGCACGCTGTCAGCCGCATTGGCCGGGTCGGTCACCGAGCCCATAAAGGCTTTGTCGCTATATTTGATGTGCGCAAAGAGCATGGCCAAATGCCGAGTTTCCACCGGTTCATCGGTCGGCTCGACCACGGTACCGCCAGAGTGGTGCAAATAGGGCGACAGGTAGGTGAGCTTGACGAAGTTGTGAAAGTCTTCGAGCGTAGCCTCACGCCGCCCCCGGTCGCGGTCGAGCACAAAGGGAGGGCCATAGACCGGCGCAAAAACCGCCCGATTCCCGCCGATGGTGACATTGTTGGCTGGGTTGCGGGCCAGTTGCGTGAATTCGGCGGGCGCTTTGTGCACCCATTCCATAATCTGCGCTTCGCTGAAAAACGCGGTTTCGCCGACGATCCTGACACCATGGTCGGCCAAAATGGCGCGCACTTCCTCATCGTAAAAATCGATGCCCAACTCGCCGAGAATTTTCATCGACTGGTCGTGGATGCGCTGAATTGCCTGGGCGTCGAGCAGATTATAGCGCGGCACGCGGTAGGTGATCTGCTGCATCTGGGGGGCTGCGGCAGATTCACGTTGGCGTTCGCGGCGCTCACGGCGGCGGTCGGTATTGGGGCGGGGCGCGGCAGTTGTGGACATCAGGCGGACTCCGACATTCGTAGCGGTTTGGTTTGCCAAGACGGGCGATCAAGACGAGCGATGATGAGGCACGGCTTACAGGCCAGGTGCATTCCCTATACGCGGATCATAGGCGCGATGAGGCCGAAAGTCAAACTGCTGGTCGAGGCCCGCTTTTGTTCCAGACTGGCCCACAGACGACGCTGGCTCCCTGAAAACCCGCAGAACGCGAAAAGGATGAGGTTTGACAACTGGCAGATTCTTTGTTAGGCTTGCGACACAACCAAATACCCTTGCCGGGTCAAGCCGTCTATGATCTGCTTTCGTTTTGTATCCCTGGTAGCGCCAACAACGCGCATATGAAGGCAGGGCAAACAAAGAAGTTTTCCACGTTGACGGCGGGGTTTATCGCACTCTGTTTTGATTGTTACCCCTGTTTGGCTCTCTTGTCAATCTCTTCTTTCCATCGCATTGGCATTTGACGTGTTGTAACACCGTCGCTTTCAGAGCGGATCGGTTATTAGGTGCTGTCTATGGCCTTTACCCGTTTCGCCGATGATTGCTTACGGGACAACCAGGCGACAGCTCATGGCAGCATGAGCAGCTTTGCTGTGGGCACCAGGCAACTCACTTTGTCGTAGGCCAACCAAATCGGTCAGGGATCGGTTGTATTCCGATAACCCAATAGCCCACTAGTCCCCTGGGTGCTGTGGGCCAAGGATGATTCGAAAGGAGGATGGCAGATGACAAAAGCGCTCGTTCATATCCCAGGACATGGCAGCCTGGTGGCCGCGAGGCGTCCCGGTGATGGGCAAACTCGTGGGCGGATTGTACTACGCAACGCCGACTTAACTCAAGCCAACCTGACAGGGCTTGATCTGCGCCAGGCCGAATTCAGTGGAGCAACCTTACACTGGGCCGAGTTGGATGCAGCCGACCTTGGCGAGGCGGATCTCAGTGGGGCCAATCTGTTGGGCAGCAATCTCTACGCTTCGCACTTGTCCAGGGCCAACTTACAACATGCCAATTTGTGCGGCGCAAACCTGCGGCAAGCTGAATTGCGCCAGGCCGATCTGCAGCATGCCAACTTGGGATGGGCCGATCTGCGCCAGGCTGATCTGCGTGGTGTCGATTTTTCGGGGGCGAATCTGGCCTGGGCCGATTTACGTCAGGCCGATCTGCGCGAGGCTTGTCTGGATCAGGCACGCTGCAATGCACAAACGCGCTGGCCGCAAAATTTCCAACCCGGGCAGCACAACTTGATCTGGCTGGATGGCGCCGCCCCATGAGTTAACAGCCCAACAATCTTTTACAGAGATTTTTACAGAAGGAGTCGTTAGCAGTTTTCAATTGTGAGGCAGGTAGTTGTCACAACAGAATCGGTTGTTCAGTGCGCCTGAAAAAAACTTATGGTTGAAGAATCGCGGTGTTTGCAGTATACTAGGTCGCGCTCCATCAATTCTGCGCTTATTCGTCTACAGGCCTCTCCCGAAAGCGCAGCCTTTTATGGATAGAGAGTAAGTCTATCTACCAGTGTGCCTAGACAAACATCCACGCTTTTGTCTAGCATTCGTTTGCTACCTAAACGCTTTAGCCAAACGACGCGCAGACCTTGTACACCAGGCAACCCTAGTCAACCCGTTTGTGCACGTCCATTATCTTGTCGCAAGTCGTTACCCTCGCCCATTTGCGTGAAGTTCCGCTTTACAGCGGTTGGACACTTTTGCTCATCTACTGATTCCCAGATTACGACCTGCAAATCCAAATGCCTTCAGATCCTAAAGGAGACGATTGTTATGTCTAGAATTCACCCAGCCGTTTTGGATGCGAGTACGAGCCTGCGTAATGGCAAGATCAACCGCCGCCAATTTTTGCGCTTTGCCACACTTTTGGGGGCATCTATCCCCACGGCCTATGCGCTGGCAGGCTGTACCACACCCACCGCGGCCCCATCTGCGCCCGCGGCCTCTGCCACCACTGCCGGGGCCGAAGCTGCCGCAACCGGGGCAATCAAGCGCGGCGGCACCTGGACGAGCGCTATGCAGCTACAACGGGTCGATCACCCTGCCCGCCTCTCATGGACACAAGGGGGCAATGTGGTTCGTCAGGTCAGCGAGTATCTCACCGAGGTAAGCCCGGAAAATTTGACCTATCCCCATTTGTTGGAACGCTGGGAAGCCAGTGATGATGTCCAGACCTGGACGCTCTATTTGCAGCAAGGGGTCACATTCAACAATGGCGATCCACTGACCGCGGATGATGTGATCTTCACCTTTGGGGAATGGCTCAACCCCGATGTGGGCTCCAGCATGTTGGGGTTCCTCGGCTACCTTGGGGGGATCCAGAATGTGGAGAAGGTTGATGATTACACCATTACGCTGCATTTAGATGCCCCGAGCATCAGCTTGCCGGAGGATCTCAATCAATACCCCGCGGTGATTTTGCATCGCAATTTCGAGGGTGATTTCCTTCAGCAGCCGATTGGCACCGGCCCCTTCACCCTGGCTGAATACGCGGAAGGTGAGCGCGCGGTCTTCCAGGCCCGCAGCGACTATTGGCGCATGGGCGAAGATGGCAGCCCGTTGCCCTATCTCGACACCCTGACTTATGTCTCGCTGGATCACGATGCGGGCGTGGCCGCGATGCTCTCCGGTCAGGTCGACAGCATCTATAACCCCACTGCGTCCGACTGGGAAGCGCTGAACGGTCAACCCGGCCTTTCGGTCTATGATGTCAGCACCGCGCAATGTTTGGTCGGGCGGATGCGCGTCGACCTGGAACCGTGGGATGACGTACGCGTGCGCAACGCACTGAAGTTATGCCAGGATCGTGCTCGCATTTTGGAGTTGTCCTACAAGGGCCAGGGCGATCTCAGCCTCGACGCGCATGTGGCCCCGATTCACCCAGAATATGCCGAACGGCCCATCCCCGATTACGACCCCGATGCGGCCCGGGCCCTGCTGGAAGAATATGCGGCTGAAAAGGGCATTGAATTGCCTTTGCGCGTGGTTCTCTCGACCAAGAATGATGAGGGTGAGCCAGAAATTGCCCAGGCACTGCGCGAGATGGCCAGCCCCGCGGGCTTTGATATCGAACTCGACATCACCGATCCGAATGGCTATTGGGACCGCTGGACGGAAGTGCCGCTCGGGATCACCGCCTGGACACACCGCCCCTTGGGCACCATGGTGCTGGCCGCTGGCTATTCGGTCGATGCCGATGGCACGCCGGTACCCTGGAACGAAACCCGCTGGGATGATGCCGAATTCAATGAGAAATTGAGCGTAGCCCAAAAAACCCTGGACATTGAAGAGCGCCGCGTGATTATGGGCGAACTGGAAGACATCTTCATTGAGCGCGGCCCCATCTTCAACAGTTACTGGAAGCGGGTGTGGAATATCACACGTTCGGAATTTAAGAACGTTGCCGCTCACCCCAACAACTATGACCAGCTGACCGAAGTCTGGAAAGATGTCTAAATAATGGTTACTGCTCAACGGTAAATGCTCAATGGTTAACGAAGACAAGTTCGTCATCGAGCAAGTTTTCATTAACCATTGGCAATTGAGCATTGACAATTAGCCATTAGAAAGGGTTTGCATGGCGCGTTTTCTTATCCGCAGCGTGATCTCAACCATCATCACGATGCTGATCGTCTCGGCCTCCCTCTTTACCTTAATGGAAGTGGTCGGGCGTAAGGTTTCAGTGCAGATTCTGGGCGTCTTTGCCACACCGGAATCACTGGCCTCGTACGACAATCAACTGGGTCTGGATGAGCCCGCGTGGCAGCGCTATCTGGACTGGCTGATCGGCAACGATTGGCGCGCCACCCGCCAGGTGGGCCATCCCCTGGTCACGCAAAAGGATCCGCGCTCGGGTGATGCAGGCTGGTGGGCCGAGGTCGATGGCCAATTGATGCGCTGGCAAATGCGCGATGGGGAACTGACAGCCCTCGTGCGTCAAGAAGATGGCTCCACCCAGCAACAACCCGCGGGCGATGTCTGGCAACAAGGTGAAAGTGGCCAAGAGGTCTTTTGGGGAGTCGATAACCGCAACAATGCAGTCATGTGGGTGCGCGGGGATGCCACTGAGGTGTTTGAGCTGACCAAAGCCGGGCTGCGTTCTGTGAGCGATGGCCCAAGCGATTATATCCCCCTCCGCAAAGGTCTGTTACGGGGCGATCCAGGCATGTCGCTGCAATATGGGCGACCGGTGGCGAGCACCCTCTTCTCGCGCGTGCGCAATACCGTGGTTCTGGCCGGTATCGCTTTCATCGTCGTGATGCCCCTGGCGCTGGTCCTGGGGATCGTGGCTGGGATCAACGCTGGGCGCTGGCCCGACCGCGTGATCTCCATCACAGGCCTGGCTTTCACGGCAACTCCTGAATTCGTCACCGGGATTTTGCTGATCCTGATCTTTGGGGTGTGGCTCAAATGGCTACCCGCGGCCGCGATCTTTCTCAGTGACAGCGATGTCTACAACCTGCGTCTGATCGCGCTGCCCGTCATCACCCTGACCGCAGTCGAACTTGGCTACGTCGCGCGCATGACGCGTGCCAGCATGGTCGAAGTGATGGATTCGCCCTACATTCGCACCGCCATCATCAAGGGGTTGCCATTCCGCCAGGTGGTGCTGCGCCATGCCTTGCGCAACGCGCTCATGGCTCCGATCACGGTGATCATGCTGCACATCAACTGGTTGATCGGCGGCATTGTGGTGGTGGAAGTGCTCTTTGGCTTCCCTGGGCTCGGCAAATATATCTACGAATCGGCCATCTTTGGGGATTACAACGCGGTCGAAGCTGCGGCGATGTTTACTGTGATCGTTGCTGTTGCGACCCGGCTCCTGGGCGATCTGCTTTATACCTATCTGAACCCGCGGATTCGCTACGCCTGACAAACGTTATACGTCAAACGTCATTCGTCATATCCTGTTCACTGATCATTATTCACCAATCGTCTGCTTATGACTATCGCACAACCCACTGCAGATTCATTTCGCCCCCCTTCCCGCTGGCAACGCTGGTGGCAGAGTGTACGGATCATTTTCGATTCGCGCGTGGCAACCGTGGGGTTGAGCATTGTCCTCTTTTGGTTTTTGCTCGGCCTGCTCTCACTCTTCTGGACGCCCTTTCCGCCCAATGCCACTGAATTTGCCACCAATCTGCTGCCGAACAGCACCAATTGGCTGGGCACCGATTATCTCGGGCGCGATATTTTGTCGCGGCTGATGCAAGGCACGCAGGTCATTTTGCTCAAAACACGCCTGCCCGGTGGCGTTGTCATCCCCGGTGGTGTGGCACTCTGGGGCGTCGCCTGGGCCTTTCTGCTGGGCTCGTTTCTTGGGCTGAACGCAGGCTATCGCGGTGGCTGGTGGGATCAGATCATCATGCAGTTTCTGGACGCGCTGATCGCTTTCCCGGTGATCGTACTCTATCTGGTCATCGTTGCGGCGCTGGGGCGGAGTGATCTGGTGGTGATCATCGCCATTGCCGTGACCGGCACGCCGGGCATTGCGCGGCTGGCCCGCAGCATGGCCCTGGACATCAAAACCCGCGACTATATTCGTGCAGCCGAGACACGGGGCGAAAGCGCACTGTACATCATGCACCGCGAAATTTTGCCCAATGCCATGGGCCCGCTGATGGTCGATGCCATGTTGCGCGTCGGCTATGCGATCTTCGCCATCGGCACACTCGGCTTCCTGGGCATCGGCCTGCCGCCACCCGACCCCGATTGGGGGGGTATGGTCAACGAGGCGCGCAGCAATATCTTTGTCAATCAGTGGGCTGTCCTCTGGCCAGCCCTGGCCATTGCCAGTCTGGTGATCGGCCTTAACTTGATCGCGGATGGTGTGCGTGAAGAGATCACGCGATATCAGAAATAACAATGGGTTTTTACTCGGAACGAATTCTACCCTATCTCCTGGATCGGTCACTTTCCAACCCCATCTTTGCTCAGTACCGCCGAGAAGTTTTGGCGCATGTGCAAGGGGAGGTCCTGGAAATTGGCTTTGGGA
The DNA here is from genome assembly GCA_964541665.1 of uncultured Caldilineaceae bacterium. Classification (GTDB taxonomy): domain Bacteria; phylum Chloroflexota; class Anaerolineae; order Caldilineales; family Caldilineaceae; genus CFX5. Next base: position 151,374 of record CAZIRP010000005.1, read on the forward strand.
CGGGCATCAATCTGGCCTATTACCCGGCAACCATTCGCCGCCTTGTCACCGTCGATACCAACCCAGGAGTGCACAAGCTCGCTCAGCAGCGCATCCAACGTTCGCCGATCCCAGTCGAGCATCAGGTGCTCAACGGGGAGCATCTGCCCATGCCCGATGCCACGTTTGACAGCGTTGTCAGCACCTTCACGCTATGCAGTATTGGCGATGCCGACCAGGCGCTGCGCGAAATTTATCGCGTCTTGAAGCCCGGTGGGCGCTATTTTTTCATCGAGCATGGCCTGAGCAACGAGGCTAAGATCCAAAGCTGGCAACACCGGCTGACGCCGATCCAAAAGCTGGTAGCGGGCGGTTGCCACCTCAATCGCAATATTCGGCACCTGGTATCAGCGCACTTCGACACCCTGCAAATCAACGAAGGGTATGCAAAATCGCTGCCAAAACTCGCAGCCTATCTCTATTGGGGCATGGCAGCCAAAGATCCTGAGTAGAATCCAGAAAAGCTCATCCACAGATTGCGCAGGTTTACGCAGATTCAACAGCAGCAAAGTCAGCAATCCGGGTCACCTTTAGCAGATGTGGATTCCAAACAGTCCCTGTAGTTTGCTTCTCTATGAAACAAAAAGTAATTCAATATGACAGAACCAGTCCTCAAAGTTGAAAATCTAGCAATCGCCTACAAGGTGCGCGGTGGCGAGGTCGAAGCGGTGCAAAATGTCTCGTTTGAGATCAACCGCGGCGAATCGTATGGCATTGTCGGCGAATCTGGCTGTGGCAAAAGCACAGTCGCGTGGTCGGTGGTCAATTTCCTGGGCGCGAATGGCTATGTCAAACGTGGCAGTATCCAATTTATGGGCCAGGAATTGGTGGGCAAAAGTGGCGAAGAGTTGCGCCGTTTGCGCGGCGCTCAGATCGCCATGGTCTACCAGGACCCGATGCAGGCGCTCAACCCGTCGATGGTCCTTGGCGAGCAGATGAAAGAAGCGCTCATGGTTCATCGCAACATGAGCGATGAGGAAGCCAGCGAACGCTGCTTAGCCATGCTCGAACGAGTCTACATGCCCGACCCGGCCAGCGTGATGCGCCGCTATCCGCACCAGATTTCGGGCGGGCAGCAGCAACGCGTGGTCATCGCCATGGCCTTGCTCAACAATCCAGCGCTGCTGATCATGGACGAGCCGACCACCGCGCTCGATGTGACGGTCGAAGCAGCTGTGCTCGACCTGATCGCCGAGTTGCGCCGCGATTTTGATACGGCCATCATGTTTATTAGCCATAACCTGGGCGTGGTGGCGCGCGTCTGTTCGCGCGTCGGGGTGATGTATGCGGGGGAAATGGTGGAGCGTGCCACCGTGAATAAGCTATTTGCGGCGCCGCAACATCCCTACACCCAAGGGTTGCTGCGTTGTGTGCCCAAACTGGGGACCGACAAGGCCAGCAGCGTGCTCTATCCGATCCCCGGCCGCGTGCCGCCGCCCCACAATCGGCCAACAGGCTGCATCTTCGCCCCACGTTGCGATTATGCCCAGGATCGCTGCAAGCAAGAGCGCCCGCAATTGCGGCCATTGCCGAATGGAACCTGGGTGCGCTGTCACTTTGCCGAGGAAATTGACCCGGCCCAATGGCAACCCCCAGCCGACGCGCCAACGCCGCAAAGTCGCAACGGCAACCATGCCGAACCGATTTTGGAGGTCCAAGGGCTGCAAAAATATTACGCAACGTACGATGGCTCACTCGGCTCACTGATTGGTTTGGGCGAAAAGTCCTATGTCAAGGCGGTTGAGGATGCCAGCTTTACGGTGCCGCGCGGTCATACCTTGGGCATCGTTGGCGAGTCCGGTTGTGGCAAGAGCACACTCGTGCGCACAATCATCGGCCTGGAAGGGAGCAGCGCCGGCCAGATGGAATTTCTCGGCGTGGATATCACTGGCGACCTCTCGCAACGCCCAGTCTCCACCATCCAGGAATTGCAGATGGTCTTTCAAAACCCCGACTCGACCATGAACCCGGCCTACACAGTCGGCCAGCAAATCAGCCGCCCGATGGAGCGCTTCCGCACCGTGCCCAGCGACCAGATCCGCAGCGAAGTGATCAAGTTGCTGCGCGCGGTCCGCCTGAGCGAGGCTTATTATGATCGATTGCCGCGCCAGTTGAGCGGCGGGGAAAAACAGCGGGTCGGCATTGCTCGGGCACTCGCCAGCCAGCCCGACCTGGTGCTCTGCGACGAGCCGGTCAGCGCGCTCGATGTTTCGGTGCAGGCGGCCATCCTCAATTTGCTGCTCGAAATTCAGCAGGAATACAACACCACCTTGCTCTTTATCGCGCATGATCTGAGTGTGGTGCGCTACTTTTCCGACAGTGTCGCGGTCATGTATTTGGGGCAGATTATGGAAATCGGCCCGGCAGATGCGATCTATGCGCTGCCCTATCATCCCTACACCGAAGCGCTGCTCTCCGCCGTCCCCATCCCCGACCCGACGGCTCAACAGCAGCACATTCGCCTGGAAGGCAGCGTGCCCAGCGCGATCGACCCGCCGAGTGGCTGTCGCTTCCACACCCGTTGCCCGCGCCGCCAACTCCTGCCCGACGGTGGCAAAATCTGCGAGACGACCCTCCCGCCCTGGCGCGACAATGGCAACGGCCACCGCATCTTTTGCCACATCGAGCTAGAGACATTGCGCGAGTTCGAGCCGGTGATCGAGCCGGTTCCGGCATAAAGCGGAGGCCAGACACAGATTTCTGACTTTCCTCCTGTAGACTCTGCGCAACCTGGGGAGCGAGCAATTGTCGCAATTTCCCGACCGTCATCTTGACAAAAGATGGCGGTTTTTTGTATCATTCAATTTATGAATGACCGTTCATTCATAAATTGTAATATAACAACATGACAAACATTGAGCAGATAAGAATGGCACCAACCAATAAAGGCGAAGAAGCGCGCAGCGAGATCCTGCAAGCTGCCTGGAAATTATTCATCACCAAAGGCTATGTCAGCACCAGCCTGCGCGACATTGCCAGGGTCGCGGGGAATCGTGCGGCCAGCGGAATTTACAATCACTTTGCCAGCAAGGAGGCGATCTTTCAGGAGCTGCTGCAGATGGCGGCCCCGGTTGATGAGATGAGCACGCTCTTTGCCGGGCTGAATGGCGAATCCGCGCCCGAAGTCATTCGCCATTTTCTGCGGGGCTGGCTGCCGATCAGCCAGCGCTATTACGAATATCTGAAGCTGGTTCAGATCGATCTGAGCGAGTTTAACGGGGTCAACATCCAGCGCATCTTTCCCGAATTGACAACGCCAATGCAGGAATTCAGCGCCTGGCTCCAAACTTTGCCCGGCTTAAAACCCTTACCAACGCCGGTACTCATGCGCCTGCTCGATCTGATGGCGGCTGGCTATGTGGTCACCAGCCGCTATCGCCCCGAAGATATCCAGGCGATGCTCACGCCAGACGAGTGGGTCGATGTGATTGTCGACGCCTTTTTGTTTGGCATTGCCGAGCCGACCAAATAACGTTCGGCCTGACATTCTGCGCCCAGCTTAGCGAACAGCGCCAGCTGTGGGTACCGCACCCTGCTCAGGATAGGTTCTCCATCAACATTACGAAAGAGGAATGGCTATGTCCACACTCGCCCTACAATCAGTCGAACCGTACAGATCAGCCCCCCTGCCACCAATCAGCGAGCTGATCCTGCCCCTGACCGCGCCATCGCTCAGCTTAGAATCAGCCGGGGGCAAGGGCATGAATCTTGGGGTGATGGTGCGGGCTGGCCTGCCCGTGCCCGCGGGGTTTGTGATGACCACGGCAACGTATCGGCACTTTGTCGAGGCCAATGGCCTGACAGAGACGATCACCAACCAGTGGCAAACCCTCTCCCCCGCCGATGCCGACACTTTTGAGGCCGCGTCCGCGGTCATTCGTGCAGCCTTTGACGCGGCTCCTTTCCTGCCGGAACTGGCCACGCCGCTCTTGCACGCTTACGCCGACCTTGCTGCCGGGCAACCAGTGGCTGTGCGCTCGTCCGCCACCGCGGAAGATCTGCCCGAAGCCAGCTTTGCTGGTCAGCAGGACACCTATCTCAATATCATCGGGGAGGATGCGCTACTGGCCGCGGTCAAACGCTGTTGGGGCAGCTTGTGGACTGCCCGCGCCATGGCCTATCGCCACCGCCAGGGCATTCTGCCCGACCAGGTCAGCCTGGCCGTCGTCGTGCAGATCATGGTGCCTGCCACTGCCGCCGGGGTAATGTTTACGGTGGACCCGGTCAGCGGGCAACGCGACGAACTCGTGATCAACGCCACGTGGGGATTGGGTGAAGCGTTGGTGGCGGGTCGCGTCAATCCCGACACCATTATTGCTGACAAGCGCAGTGGGCAGATCAAACGGCTGGAGATCGGCGAAAAGGCCGTGATGACAGCCCCAGATGCGCAGGGTACAAGCGAGGTTGCGGTTGAGCCAGCACAACGGGAGAATCCAGCACTTTCCCCGGCGCAGGTGAGCGAACTCGCGCGCTTGGGGCGTACACTCGAAGCCCTCTTCCAGCAGCCGCAGGATGTGGAGTGGGCGGTAGCCGCTGGTCAGGTGCTGCTGCTCCAGGCTCGCCCCGTGACCACCCTCGCCGCGCCGTCCGGCCCACCTGGGGATGATGCCTGGCCCACGCTGGATGGGTTCCCCGAGCAAGCTTTCGACTTCTGGACCCAGCAAGATCTCGGCGAACGCTGGCCCGACCCGATCACACCGCTCACCTGGTCGATCTCTGAAGCGATGACCCAAACCAGCATGGATCAATCGGCTGCTGGCCTCAAAGCACCCTATGCCCATCAAATCCGCTGGTGCAAGCGAGCCTTTGGCCACGTCTATTTGAATGAGGGCGCGCTACTGCACGCCTATACCGATGGCTTTGGCATGCCCCTGGCCATGATGGCAGGCGGGCTGACCCACGAGGGAGCTCGCCCCGCTGGCGAATCGGGCTGGCAACTGGGCAAAGTTATGCGTCATCTGCCCTGGTATTGGCAAGTGGCCACAGAATGGCCGCGCAATGCCGCGCGCTTTGAGGCCGATTTCCCCTTGATCGACCGCTGGGTCACCGAGTTTATGCAGCGCGACCTGAACGAGCTGAGCGACCGCGGCTTGCTGACCGAGGCTCGCGAGTTGTGGTATGGTCGCGTGCTGAAATATATCCGGTATCACAGCAACGTGACATCGCTCTCGATTTCCAGCCTGACCCAAATGGAAGCACAAGCCAACCAGGTGCTGGGGGATGCTGCACTCGCCCATACATTGACCAGTGGATTGTCCGGGGTGATCACCGCGGAGATGGCGCCCGAACTGTGGCAGATGGCCCAAACGCTGCGCACGCTGGGCCTAGAGCGCGTGCTCACTACACAGTCGCCGGTCAGCGCCCTGGCCGAGCTGCGCGCAGATCCGCACGCCCAGCCTTTTCTTGATCAATTCGAACGCTTTTTGCAACGCCACGGCCACCGCTGCATGGTTGAGGCCGAGTTCCTCTATCCCCGCTGGAGCGAAGCACCGGCACAAGTGATCGAGGCGTTGACCCCCTATCTGAACATGGAGCAAGCGCCCGCGGCGGTCAATCATGAGGCCGAACAACGTCGCGAGGCAGTCGCGGCCCAGATGGAAGAGAAGCTCACCTGGTGGCAACGGCGTGCTTTCCGGGCCAATCTTGCTCGCTTGCACCGTTTTACGCGGCTGCGCGACAATGGCCAACATTACCTGGTTCGGCTCTTCTTACCCATTCGTCATCTTTATGCGGTTTTGGGGGAACGCTGGGCGGCGCGCGGGTGGCTGCCCGCGCCGGATGCGATCTTTTTCCTCGTCGCCGCAGAATTGACCGCGGTGGTCGAGCAGGGCGATCCCACCAAAGCCGGGTTGAATCTGGCCGAGCTCGCGGCGGATCGCCGTACGGCTTATGACTATTGGTTCACCCAGCCCACGCCGGATGCGCTGGACAAGCATGGGGCCCCGGTGATCTCGGCCCACGTAGCGGGCAATACCCTCACTGGCATGGCGGCCAGCCCCGGGCAGATCAGCGGGCGGGCGCGGGTTGTTCTGTCCCCTGCCGAAGCGAATCGGTTGCAGCCGGGCGACATTCTGGTCACCCGGGCCACCGATCCAGGCTGGACACCGGTCTTTTCGATCATTGGCGGGGCGGTGCTGGAGATTGGTGGCACCCTTTCGCACGGCGCGATTGTGGCGCGCGAATATGGCTTGCCCGCAGTGGTCAATGTATCGGGCGCGACCCAGCGCATTCAAGACGGTCAGCAGATTCGGCTCGACGGCACACGCGGAGAGGTGATCTTGTTGGCGGATGAATAGGCTTCCCAGCCTGCGTGGCTGGTCATCGCGCTGAACTTATAGAGAAATTAAATAGAGATCGCACAAATAGCGAGCAAGTAGGTGCGGTTTTTAACCGCATATTCTGGCCCTAGCCTACCTGTGCGGTTTCTAACCGCACCTACGATTTATGCGATATTTATCTAGTTTCGCTATTAGCCCAAACTCTCCACGCCAGATCGTGGGCCAAAGTTCAGCGCTGTTCGGCCAGGGGATTGGCAAGGCCCTGAAGCAATGATACACTTAGTTCGCCCATCCATGCCGCGATAACCGATTCAGCACGACCCATGGAATCGGACGTTGCAACCGTTGGTGGGCGAGCTATCCATCCAACCTGCTCAAGCCAATCACCCAGTCATTACCGAGTTGACCATGCCACCGACGCGCAAAGCAGCAATTTTTCAACAACTACCGCCCGAATGGCCGACTGACCGGCTGCCGGAGATCCAACAACAAGTGGCCGCGAGTGGTCGCAAAATCATCGTGCTGGATGACGACCCGACTGGCACGCAGACTGTCCATCAAGTGGCCGTGCTGACTGAATGGTCGGTGGCCGCGCTGGCAGCGGAATTAGCCCGGCCCGATCCGTGTCTCTATATTCTGACCAACTCGCGCAGTTTGCCGCTCCCCGCCGCGCAGGCGCTCAACGCCGAGATCGGGCGAAATCTGTTGGCTGCATCCCAGCAGACCGGTCGGCCATTTGCCGTGGTCAGCCGCAGCGATTCGACCTTGCGCGGGCACTATCCCGGCGAGACCGATGCGCTGGCCAACGCACTTGGGATGCAGGTGGATGGGACGCTCCTCGTGCCTTTCTTTCTGGAAGGGGGGCGCTTCACCATCGATGATGTGCATTATGTGGCCGAAGGGGATCAACTGATTCCCGCGGCGGAAACGCCCTTTGCGCAAGACGCGGCCTTTGGCTACCGCTCATCCAATTTACGCGAATGGGTTGCCGAAAAGAGTGGCGGGGCCCAGCCCGCTGACACTGTGGCCACGATCAGCCTGGCCGAGATCCGCCAGGGTGGGCCGGCCGCGGTGGCGCAAAAATTGCGCACGCTCCAGAACAACCAGGCTTGCGTGGTGAATTGTGTCTCGATGCGCGATATGCAGATCTTCGTGCTGGGGCTGTTGGATGCGGAAGCGCAGGGCAAAACATTTCTCTATCGCACCGCGGCCTCTTTTGTGCAGGTACGCGCGGGGATTACGCCACGGCCGCTGCTCACCCGCGAGGAATTGGCGGGAACCAGCGCGGGCGGCGGTCTCGTAGTCGTGGGTTCTTATGTCCCCAAAACCAGCAGTCAACTCGGCCCGCTGCTGGCCCTGCCCGGGATTGTCAGCGCGGAGGTAAATGTGGCGGCTGTGCTGGATGATGCGACCCAGGCCAGCGAAATTGCCCGCGTTGTCCAGATCGCCGAGGCCGCGCTGCACGCCGAGCAGACCGCGGTGATCTACACCAGTCGCGCCCTGGTGACCGGGGACGGGGCCGACGCCAGTCTGGCGATTGGTCAGCGTGTCTCGGCCAGCCTGGTAGCCATTGTCCAGGCGATTGGCCACGCGCCGCGTTATCTCCTGGCCAAGGGCGGAATCACATCCAGCGACACGGCCACCAAAGGGTTGGGCGTCAAACGGGCCACGGTCTTGGGGCAGATTTTGCCCGGTGTGCCGGTCTGGCAAACTGGGGCGGAGAGTCGTTGGCCGGGCTTGATCTATGTGGTCTTTCCGGGCAATGTCGGTGACAATGATGCCCTGGCCAGCGCGGTACAGCGCTTTCAATCCTAAATTCCCATGTACGCGACCCGGAGAATGGCATGAGCAAGGCTTTGGTAAAAGAGAAGTTTGGCGCGGCGGCCCAATCCTACGCGGTCAGCAAAGTACACGCGCAGGGAGCGAGCTTAGGGCGGTTGCTCGAATTGGTGCAGCCACAAGGGGATTGGCAAGTGCTGGATGTTGCCACGGGGGCCGGTCATACCGCCTTGACCTTTGCCCCCTACGTCACTCAAGTGGTCGCCAGCGACATCACCCCGGAGATGCTGGCGACGACAGCCGCGTTGGCCGCGCAAAAGGGGCTGACCAATGTAAGCACGCAAGAGGCCGACGCCGAAGCCTTACCCTTTGGCGACGCCCAGTTTGATCTGGTTACCTGTCGCATTGCGCCCCACCATTTTGGGGACATCCCCGCCTTTCTGAGCGAAACGGCACGCGTCTTGAAATCGGGTGGTCTGCTGGCATTGGTCGATAATATGGTGCCCCCTGGCCCAGCGGGCGAGTATATCAACGCCCTTGAAAAGCTGCGTGACCCCAGCCACGCGCGGTGTTTGAGTATGGAAGAATGGCAGGCGGCGATTGATGCGGCGGGATTTACCTTGTTGGTGGCCGAGAGTGCGCCCAAGGCAATCGAGCTATTCGATTGGGCAACCCGCATGACCAATGACAGAACGATCCTCGCCGAGTTGCAGCAGCGCTTGTTGGATGCACCACCCGCGGTGCTCGACTTTTTGCGGCCCCAGCCTTTGGGCGAGGGGGACATCGCCTTTACGTTGGCCGAAGCGCTGTTGATTGGGCGGAAAGCAAGCTGACAACGTCGTGTCCAGCTTGCGACTCCTGCCAGAGCTAGGCGCGAATCACCAGGACTGACTGGGGCGAGCGTTGCACCAGATTATCAACAAAGCTGCCGGCATAGGGTTGATTGCTCCCTGGCGTGCCGGCAACAATCACGTCGTACTGCACTTGCTCGGCCAATTCGAGGATTGCTGAAACGGGTTCGCCATAGCCCAGGTGAAGCGCCTCGGCCGCGATCCCCCGGTCGTTTAAGCGCGATTGGATGCGCTGCCAGGCCCCGGCCAGGGGGCGGTCGGCCTCCAGAATTGCCCCAAATTCCGGCGAAGTAATATCCACCCAATGCACTTCTGTAGGGGCTTTGGGTGGCGCCACATAAGCCACATCCAGCCGGGCATCCAGCGCCTGGGCAAATTGCAGGGCATCATCCAACAGGGGTGTGGCGTAGTCGGTCACACAGACCAACATGCGGGCCACAGCCCCATTCCCCTTTACGACCAAAACCGACTTGGTGGTCGATTCCAAAATTTGCTGCGTTGTGGGGCCAAGCGCCAGAGGATCGTCCCTTTGCTGCGTATACGAAGCCCCGATCACGAGTAGATCTGGTGAGTCTTTGGCCACCTGGCGAGTAATGGCGGTCAGCGGCGGCCCACCAAGCGGGATCAATACCGGCTGCGGCTCCACGTTGCGCACAGTGTTGGCAACACCCCGCATCACAATATCCACATCGATCCCAGCGCGCTCGTCGGTCGTGACCAGGATGGTATAAGTACCTTCCAGGGCGCGCGCGACCTTGCCCGCCAACAAAATGGTGTCTTGCAGATGCACAGCGCCATTGGTGGCAGCCATCACCGAGAAAGTCGATTTCGCCGTTGCCTGCGGCTGTTGCTCGGTGATTGGGGCAAACACCTTGTCGGGTTGATGGCGATAGAGCAGCATTGGCGTGGTCACCATCCGCAGCAACCGCTCGGCAACACTGCCATAGACCAGGCGGCTCAATCCTTTGCGCCCGTAGGTGGCCATTGCCAGAAGATCAAACGAGCGATTCTCGATATAATCCACAATAGCCTGCACCTTCTCCCCTTTCAGCAGGACAGTCTGGACCGCGTAGCCGCTGCTGCGCAATGCCTGGGCGATCGATTGAATGGTCTCCTGGATCCCACCCACATGGACTTCCCACTCTTCTTCGGTGTAGATTGGCGAGGCATAGAGCGAAGGGGGCATCCCAGTCAGATAGGCTTCCGTGACCATCGGGGACAAGTTGCGCTGAGCCACGGCGATCAGCGTCAATTCAACCGTTTCTGGTGAGAATAAATGGCGCACAACCGGCAAAATTTCGGGGCTGATTTCGGAGATCTCTAACAGGATCGCAATGCGGCGACGGGTCATACAGGCACCTCCTGGTGGTCTTTGGGCAGGGTTAACGTTGTAAGGTCACGCCTGGGTTGCCAGACGGAACAACCAGCATCCACAGAAGCGGTGAAAGCTAATGGCTGCGAGCTGGTCGCTCATTGCCGTCCGTCGTAGCTACTTTTGTGCGGCTGTTCTCTGCTTTCTCTATACGCTTTCTTTGAAAACCGGAATCACCGTAAACGGCAAAACGGGGCTAAAGACCAGTTTTCGAAACAACCGCGCTATAGATTGGCGTCGACACATAAGAACAGGTATAACTTATGGATGGGGATATAGCCAGTGCTGAGCCTCGTTTGTAAGGTGAGGTGGACTTGTTCAAGTCGGCCCTATTGTACTGGACAAAACCGCATAGAATAGTAAGCATAACTACAAGACTCTATCCTAAAATCTGGCATTCCTCTCTGGTAGTCCGCTCAGATCAGGCCCCGCCTCCATGGTCAGGATAGGCTCTCGATTCTTTCGCCAAGCCTTGTGCAGAAAGAGAAGATCAACATGCAAGAACAATACGATGCAATCGTCATTGGCAGCGGGCCAGGGGGCGAAGGTGCCGCAATGGGATTAGCCAAAGCGGGCAAGCGGGTAGCCGTAGTCGAAGAATTTTCCCTGGTCGGGGGCAATGCAACGCACCTGGCGACCATCCCCAGCAAAGCGCTGCGCCACGCCATCCAATTGTTGGAAGATAGCGGCAACTTCCGCGGGGTGAATTATCAAACCCTGCTCAAAAGCGCCGAAACGGTGATCGAGCAACAAGTAGCCTTGCGCAGCAGCTTTTATGAGCGCAATTATGTGGATATTTTACACGGGCGGGGCAGCTTTGTCGATCCGCACACCATTGAGGTCACGTCAGCCAATGGGGCCAGACGGCGTTACACGGCCTCCGCCTTTGTGATCGCAACCGGTGCGCGCCCCTATCATCCGCCGGACATTGACTTTTCGCACCCGCGCATTTTGGATAGCGACACGATTCTGCGGCTTTCAAGCTCCCCACGCTCGTTGACCATCTATGGCGCGGGGGTGATCGGCTGCGAATATGCGTCGATCTTCCGCGGGTTGCGCATCAAAGTCAACCTGATCAATACCCGTGACCGCCTCCTCAGCTATTTGGATGATGAGATCATCGATGCGCTCAGCTATCACCTCAGCGTCAACGGTGTGCTAATCCGCCACAATGAAGAATACGACCGGGTCGAAGCCGACGACACAGGCGTAACCTTGTATCTCAAATCCAACAAGCAGATTCGCAGCGACTATCTTTTGTGGGCCAATGGGCGCACCGGCAATTCCGACCGGATGGGGTTGGAAGAGGTAGGCATTGTCTGTGATAGCCGGAGCAACATCAAGGTCAACGACAATTATCAATCGTCGCAGCCCCACATCTACGCGGTGGGAGATGTGATCGGCTTTCCGAGCCTGGCCAGCGCGGCGTACGACCAGGGGCGCTTTGCCGCCACCCATCTGGTGACCGGGGAATGCAATACCAAGCTCGTCGCCCAAATCCCCAATGGGATCTACACCATCCCCGAGATCAGCTCGTTGGGTGCAACCGAACGCGAGCTCACGGCCCAAAAAATCCCCTACGAAGTGGGCCATTCCTATTTTCGCAGCCTGGCCCGGGCGCAGATCACCGGCCGAACAACGGGGATGTTGAAGCTGCTCTTCCACCGCGAAACATTACAGCTCTTGGGCATTCACTGTTTTGGAGCCCAGGCTTCGGAGATCATCCACATTGGGCAGGCGATCATGGCGCAGAAAGGGGAGGCCAACACGCTGCTCTATTTTGTCAACACAACCTTCAACTATCCGACCATGGCCGAGGCTTATCGCGTGGCCGCCCTGAATGGCTTGAATCGGGTGACTATTCAGCCGCGGTGAGGGGTTGGGCAGGATCCAGACAATTGGGGCAAGCGGTGAGTTGATCACCCTGCACCGCGCGCAGTTCGCCGCAATAAGGGCAGGGAAGCTCGCTGGCCCCGCGCGGCAACCCAGCAGGCGCGGGCAGGGTTGTACCTTCCGCGGTCACGGGCCGGGCCATGCCCTGAGCCAGCAACAGATCATTCACGTTGAGCAAGTTGTCGTTTTCATCCGCCACGAGGATTTCGCCGAGCAGGCGGCCAAACTTTTCGGTTTTATCCACGCCACGCTTGTCGAGAATGGTGCGGATCAGCACGGTTTTGTTGAGCACCAGCCCGCGCACAAAATCGCGCACGACCAAGCCTCGTTCGCGCTCATTACCCGATACCTCCGGCGTATTGACCTTCCAGAGGCGGATCGACAACCCATGCCGCCAGATGCCCAGGCCCAGGTCCAAATCCACCGTCAGGGTATCCCCATCATAAACTGAGGTGACCAGCGCCGCGTAATAATACAGATTCGACTGAAAGCGCAATTTCGCATGTTCACTCATTGGGAAAGTCCTCCTACTGCCACACCTTGCCGCTCGCGTACCCAGAATACAATCAAGCCGATGGCCACGGCCAACAAGAATGTCCCGCTGATCGAAAGCCCCACCACATGGGTGCGGACAAAGAGCCAGGGGCCCACAAACCCAGCGATCGCAAAGCTGATCTGCATGGTGGCCGTGTTTAAGGTCATGACGCGAGCGCGCCGCTCGGGGACTTGCTCGCTCAGCAGCGAGAGCATACTGACCAGAAAAAACTCGGCAAACCCACGCGCCAACCCCAACCCAATCACCGCGGGCAGCAGGCCGACATTCATCATCGGCAACAGCGCATAGCCCATCAGCGCGCCGCTGGCCCCAATCAGCAGGCTGCGCCGCTTGCCCAACTGGTCGGTAAAGAGGCTCACAGAGACGCTGGCACAGAGATCCAACAGGCCAAAAAAGAGCGCAACCCACCCCAATTCCCGGGCACCAATACCATATTGACCGCTCAACCAAGCCCCATAAGAGAGGTTTAGCTGCATCAGAGCAATAAAATTGCAGCCACTGGCCATCATGGCTGTATAGGCCGACCGGGCGTTGGGCCCCAGCGCCAAAAATTGCCGGAAGCGGACTCGCCAATCCGGCGCTGGGCCGCTTGACACGCTGGGGGATGAATCGGCAGGGGCCGCTGGTAATCTGGCAAACACCAGCGACATGATCAACAAGCCGATGCCGATGCCCCAAAAAGGCGTGCGCCAGCCCGCAACCGCAATCAACTGGCTGACAATAAAGATGCCAACGATGCCGGAGAGCGCCCATGAATATTCCAGGGTGCCAATGCCACGCGCTCGGCGTTCATAGGGCAGGCGCGCACTCAGGTACGCCACCAGTGTGGGGATGAACCCGGCCACGCAGAAGCCGATCAACAATAAGCCCAGCGCGGCCCAAACCAGGTGTTGGCTGGTTGCCACCAACAGGAAGCCCAGCCCCCCAATGCCCAGGCTCAGGCGCATCAACCAGCGATAGCCCTGGCGTTCGGCTACGATCCCCAGCGCCGGGGAGGCCAGCCCCACCAGATTCTGCAGGCCAAGCATCCGTCCTAGCGTGACAATATCCACACCGAGCCCGCTGGCGATCAGCGGCAAAAAGGGGTTGAAGGTCTGTATCCCTGTATCAAGCAACAAGCGCGCGCTGATGCAGAGCCCGATCAACCGCCGGAGCGAAAGCCCCCGGTCCGCCGATTGCGTCTGATTATGCACAAATGCTCCTAAAGTATGGGTTGTTGTTGTTACATCCAGACGCGGGGGGGATGATTAGCGAGATCACCAGCGTCGTCTTCAGCATCATCCAGAGCATCAGCATTGGGCTGCTCCGGGGCGGCTGATGGTGCGCCAGCGAGGAACGGGCGTCCAGCCGTTCCACCAGAGTCGGGACCGAGGATGCCTGCTTCTTCCAATTGTTCGACCAGGCGCGCGGCGCGATTGTAGCCGATGCGCAATTTGCGCTGCAATAGGCTGATCGAACCCCGCCCTTCTTCTTCCACAGCCTGCGCCGCGACTTCAAACAATTCGTCGCGTGCGGCCACTTTGCGCAGCGCTTCGATCTCCTCAAAGAGCGGAGCCTGGCTTAACCCGGTCAACGGTGCGGAGGCAGATGGCCGTCGACTTGGGGCTTCAGGCAGGGGCGGCATGATAACTTCAGCCAGCCCGTCAGTAGCGGCATCCAGCGGAGCTTCCGTGCCGACTTCCGGTGCATCCAGACTGGGGCTCGCGGTGTTTAGGCTGCGAATCCCTTTCCAGTAGCGCACCAGGTGATTGATCTCATCATCATGCGTAAAGGTGCCCTGCAAACGTTCCAATTTGCTGGCGTCGGGGGCCATAAAGAGCATATCCCCGCGCCCCAACAGCCGTTCGGCGCCAGGGATGTCCAAAATCACCCGGCTGTCGGTCTGGCTGGTCACGGCAAAGGCAATGCGCGCCGGAAAGTTTGCTTTGATCAAGCCGGTGATGACATCGACCGAGGGGCGCTGCGTCGCGATGATCAGGTGGATACCGACGGCCCGGGCCATCTGCGCCAGGCGGCAGATATGTTTTTCTACTTCTTCCGGCGCGGCCATCATCAAGTCGGCCATTTCATCGACGATCACCACGATGTACGGCAAGGCTTTTTCGCCCCGCTTGCTGAGATATTCGTTATACCGCAGCAGATCGCGCGCGCCGGCCTTGCTGAAGAGCGCATAGCGGCGCTCCATCTCTTTGACTGCCCAAAAGAGCACCCCTGCCGCCCGATCAACTTCGGTGACCACGGGGCTGAGCAGATGGGGCACACCATTGTAGACGCTCAACTCGACCATCTTGGGGTCGATCATCAGGAAGCGCAGGCTGTCGGGCGTGTGGGTCAGCAAAAGACAAGCCACAATCGAGTTAATGCAGATCGACTTGCCTGCACCAGTTGCCCCGGCGATCAACAAGTGGGGCATACGAGCCAGATCAGCCACTACTGGCTGGCCTTTGACATCCTCGCCGAGGGCAATACGCAGACGCCCCTTCATATTCTGGAAGTTGTCCGCCTCCATCAGCTCTTTGAGGCCGACCACATTGCCTTCCTGATTGGGCACTTCGATGCCCACATAACTCGTGCCCGGAATCGGCGCTTCAATGCGCACGCTCGGTGCAGCCAGCGCCAGCGCCAGATCGTTCGCCAGCCCGGCAATCTTGGCAACCTTGACCTTGATCCGCTTGACCTCGCCCTGCACCGTCCGTTCGATGTAGCCGGGCTTGATCAGATATTGGGTCACCGACGGCCCCTTGTAGGCTCCTTCAAAATCCGCGGGCACGCCAAAGAGTGCCAAGGTCTCCTGGATGATCCGCCCCTGCTGGCGGATCAAATTATCGTCATCGGTGTGGCGTTCCCAATCGCGCAGAATATCGCCAGCCCGGGGCAACCGCCACTCCTGCGCGCCCCCAACAATGCGCGGGGTGAGGAACTCGCCCTCGGTGGGTGGGGTGACACCGCTGGCACGTGGCGCTTGCGGGGTGGATGTTGGGGCCCGTTGGGGTTCGACGCGGGTTGGCTCCGGTTCCGGGCGGATCATATTCGAGAGCGGGGTTGGAATCGTGACCGTAGATGGGGCCACATTCTGCCAGCGCTCGCGCACGCGCTTCCACCAGGGGATCAACCCACTGGGCAAGGGCACGGTTGGGCTGATCGGCGACGTGGCCGGTGGCGACACTGGCGGTTGATCGCGCCATTCCTGGAAGATCAGCACAAGTTCCTGGCCCAGATCAAGCAGCCAGCGGTCAGTCAACAAGACGATGCCAGCCACCAGCAAAAAGGTCGCCACGGCCCAGGCCCCCCACTGCCCAAGCGCGCCCCCGAGGATCTCGGTCAGGAACAGGCCAACTTGCCCACCAACCGGGTCCAGCGTTGAGCCATCCCACAGGGTAGCGGCCATCAGCAGGCTGAGAAAGATCAAACTCAAGCCAGCCGGGCGTTGCCAGGGCAGATCGGGCATCTGCTCGATTGCGCGGATGATCATCCACATTCCCAACACGCCGGTGACGACCGGAAAGCCCCAGAGGCCAATGCCGAAGAGGGTTTCCAGCCAGCCCAGCCAGGTAGCGGTCAGGACACCGTTGCTGCTGGTTAACAGACTCAGCAACGTGATCGCGGCCAGAAAGACCAAAATGATACCAATGATCTCGCCGCGCGAGAACCAGCTTGTCACACTTTGGAGGGGATTCGGTTGTGGTTTGCGCTTACGCGTACTTTTACGAGCGGCCATGATCAGCTACAAAAAAATAATCACCAGAACAGATGTTCCTGGATTATATCACGAATCGTTTAACGATGCCAGAGGATGACGGCAGACAATCTTCCAATCGTCCACCGTCATTCGTCCATGTCTGCCGTCTCTCATCACTCCTGGTATGCCGCCGGATAGAGTACGATCTCCAAATAGTTATCCAGGGGCAAATAGTTCATGGCCGTCGCCTGGATCTCCTCGGCTGTGACCGTGAATGGGGTCTCCACATGATGGCGCAGGTCTTCCAGGCTGCGGTCGGGGGTTGTGCTGAAGTAGTCGAGCTGCCCAAGCCACCAATTGTTTTGTTCGAGCGATACTTCGAGCGTGCGAGCAATCTGCTGGTTGACGGTATTCACATCCGCGGCAGTAGGGCCATTTTCCTGCAACTCGACGATCAATGCCAGCAGGGCCGCTACCATTTCGTCTACCTTTTGGGGATCACACCCGAACTGCACCACAAACAGATAGCGACCAGTCGGTTCCACACTCATGCTGGCCCCGACATACGCGCCATAGGTTCCACCCAACTCCTCGCGCAGCGTTCGGGTCGTCATCAGATCCAGCACTCGCCGCAAAGCCCCCAACTGCTGCTGATTCACCTCGCTGGCATCCGCGGGGCCGGCGAAGATCAACTGGACAATGCTCTGTTCATCCTGACCGGCATAGACGACCTCTTCGATGATCCCGCTGGGGAAGGGGGACGAGAGATCACGATAGGTTTCGCTGGTGGGCTGGCTGGGCAGGGCACCAAGATATTGCTGGGCCAGGGAAGCCAGGGCCGCCTCTTCAAAATTCCCCACAAAGACGAAGGTGAAATCATCCATGTCGGCAAACCGCTCCTGGTAGATTTCGTACGCGCGCTGGGGATCAATCGATTCAATCTCGGCGACGGTGGGCCAGCGATAGCGCAGGCCATCGCCGTAAAGGGCCCGATTCGTCGCGTCGCTCAGCACGTTGATCGGGTCGAGCAGCCGGTTGCGCAGATCAGTCACCCATTGCGTCTTGACCGCGGCAAAGCTGGCTTCATCAAGCCGGGGCTGCGTCGCATAGAGATAGATCAATTGGAAGAGTGTTTCAAGGTCGGCGGGCGAGCTGCTGCCGGTGAGGCCTTCATCCAGCGCGCCAATGTAGGGCTCAACCGCAGCCGTATTGCCAGCCAGCAAATTATCCAGCTCGGTTTGGTTCAGCTCACCCACACCACTTTCCGTCACAACGAGATCCACCAACCAGCCTTCCCAATAATCTTCATCCGACAAGAGCGAACGCCCTCCGGGGCTGCTCGCGGTGAAGAGCACCTCATCGCCCTGGAAGTCGGTCGGCTTCATCAGGACGCGCACCCCATTCGCCAGTTCGATCGTGGTGACCGCCAGCGCTTCCAGCTCGCTTTGGTCGGTGATCTCCACCGGCGTGGGCGGCTCGGCCACCAAAGGCACATCCACAACTTGATCAACATAGGGCTCAATGGTCGTGGCTTGCACATCGCTATAAATCGCTGCGAGTTCGGTTTCGCTGGGCAGAGCCACGGCATCGCTGGCCGGCGCGGTGACAATCACCACCCGATTTTCGCTGGCAACCAGATCATCCACCTGGGCGTTTACTTCGGCGAGGCTGAGTTCCGGCAACAACGCTTGGGCCAATGCGTAATCATCCTCCGCGGATGTGCTGGCATCGCCGCCCAGAAAGACATCGGCATAATAGCCGGCCCAGACCGCGCTATCGGTATCATTACGCTCGTTATAACTCTGTTCAAAGCTGCGCAAGATAGTGCGTTTGGCCCGCTCTAATTCGGTCTCGGTGAAGCCATGCAGCCGCACCCGCTCGATCTCGGTGACCAGTGTGGTCAGGCCGGTGACAATGCCATCATCTGGCACTTGGGCATAGTAATAGGTGGCCTCCAGCGGGCGCACAAAACTCCCCTGCGTCGCATACGCGGTGACAAAAGGTGGCTCGGCCTGGCGGCCCAGCTCTCCCAGGCGACCATTGAGCATCTGGTAGAAGAGACTGCTCAACAGATAATCCTGGAAGTTTTCCACCGTTGTAAAGGGCTCGGCCGCACGTTTGATGTAGACCTGGATTTCTGTGGTGGATTGCTCCGGATCGCTGACAACCAGATAGCGGGGCTCCGCATGTTCTGGCACCGTGAACTCGACCCGTTCGCGTGGGTCTTCGGGCGCGGGCAAATCGTTAAAGCGGGCTTGGATCGCGGCCTCAGCCACGTCCAGATCCAAGTCCCCCACCGCGATGATCGCCATCAGGTCGGGCCGGTACCAATCGGTGTAAAAGCGCCGCACAGTCTCCACTGGCACTGTGCGCACGACTTCGGGGTCGCCAATCGGCAGGCGGGTGGCATATTGCGAATCGCCCATCAGCACGGGCAACAGTTGGCGCAGAATCCGCCCGCTGGCGTTGGCATCGCCCACACGCCACTCTTCGATCACCACGCCGCGCTCGCTCTCCAGTTCGGCTGGGTCCAAGGTAGCATAGGCCGCCCAATCTTCCAGCACATCGAAGGCGCGCTCCAGGACAGCCGGATCATCCGTGGGCACCTGCAACTGATAGACCGTCTCATCAAAACTGGTGTAGGCATTGAGATCGGGGCCAAACCCCATCCCCAAGCTCTCCAGAAATTCGATCAGCTGATGCTCGGGAAAGCGCTCGGTCCCATTAAAGAGCAGATGCTCCAATAGGTGGGCCACCCCCCGCTGATCCTCATCTTCCAGGGTGGAACCCGCGTTGACGGCCAGGCGCAACTCAACGCGGCCAGCAGGTTGCCCATTCTGGCGCAGATAATAGGTCAGGCCATTGGCAAGCCTGCCAACGCGCAGATTGGGGTCGAGCGGCAGCGAGGCATCCAAGGCCAGGTCGAGCGGCGGAATAGTGCCACTCGTCGGGGCGATCGTTCCATTCTCAACCGGCGGGACAGTGCCATCGACAGGGGGGCGGATGGGCGTACAGGCGGCCAAAAGCAGGGCAAACAGCAAAATGAGGCGCAGCACACGATGATCCATGGGGAGGCCCTTTCGGTGTATAGAACAATCACGGAAATATAAATAGCCGAGAAGTCAGGCTTCTGCGCGAAACCTGACTTCTGATAAAACGCACTCTTATCACTCAAAGTCTCTGGGCCAGCGTGGCAGAGCCAACCCGAGCCAGCACCAATTCTGAGGGGCGGCTAGACTTCCATCACCAGCGGCAGAATCATGGGGCGGCGGCCAATCTCGCGGCTTGAGAAGGTGGTCAGGGCATCCTTGATCTTGTTTTCGATCACCGCGGCTGGCGCTTTCTTGCGCAACACATCCTGCACGATATCCTGCGCCCGGCGGATCAGCTCCTCGTTATCGCGCACATAGACAAAGCCCCGCGTGATGATCTCCGGCCCGTAGATAATGCCGCCATCCACTTCGTCGATCGCCACCACGCAGACCATAAAGCCATCTTCGCTGAGATGACGGCGATCACGCAAGACAACGTTGCCAACATCACCCACGCCCAGGCCGTCCACATAAACATGGCCCACGTTGAATTTGTCGCCGCGGCGCCCGCGGATCTCCTGGCTCTCGTCGAAATACCCAAATTCAACCACTTGACCATCTTCGACCACAAAGACATTTTCCTTGGGGAGGCCAGTCTCTTCGGCCAAACGGCCGTGCAACACCAGGTGCCGGTATTCACCATGCACCGGGATGAAAAAACGCGGGCGCACCAATTGCAGCATGTAGCGATAATCATCTTTGCCGCCGTGGCCGCTGACATGCACATCGCCCAACCCGTGATAATGCACATCCACCCCCTGGCGGAAGAGATTATCCACGGTGACGTTGAACAATTCTTCGTTGCCCGGGATCGGCATGGCACTGAGGATCACCGTATCGCCCGAGCGCAGCGAAATCTGCCGATGATCGCCCACGCTCATGCGCACCATCGCGCTGGTCGGCTCGCCCTGGCTACCAGTGGCGATCACCACGACTTCCTTGGCGGGCAGGGACTCCATCTCTTGCGCATTCAGCAGATCTTCCTGCTGAATATCGAGATAGCCGAGTTGGATGGCGATCTTGACATTGTTGACCATGCTGCGCCCAACCACCCCGACGCGGCGACCATGTTTGCGCGCCACGTTGATGATCTGCTGGACACGGCCCAGGTTGCTGGCAAAGGTCGATAGCAAGACGCGACCCGGCGCATTGCCAAAGACCCGATCCAACATGGTTTCCAGCGAGCGTTCGCTGGCGGTGCGCCCCTCTTTCTCCACATTGGTGCTGTCGGCCAGGAGCAGCAACACGCCTTCATCCCCCCAGCGGCGCAACTTGTCTTCCTCGGTCGGTTTGTTGTCCACCGGCGTGGGATCAAAGCGATAATCGCTGGTGTGGATCACCCGGCCAGCCGGGGTTTGCACGGCAACGCCGACGCTGTCGGGGAAACTGTGGCTGGTGTGGAAAAACTCGACCACAAAGGGGCCCAGCTCCAACCGATCGGACTCGGTGATCGTTTGCAGATTCACTTCACCCAAGAGCTTGTTTTCGCGCAATTTGCCTTCCAGCAGACCGCGCGTCAAGGCCGTGGCGTAAACCGTCGCGTCCAGGCCCTCTTCGACCAAAAAGGCTAACCCGCCGATATGGTCTTCGTGACCGTGGGTCAGGATCACCCCACGCACCTGCTCCAGCCGATCCAGCACATAAGTCGCGTCTGGGATCACCAGATCCACCCCGTGCATCTCACTGGTGGGGAACATCAAGCCAGCATCAATAATTAAAATGTGCTCACCGCTCTCTAGCAGCAGCATATTTTTGCCGACTTCACCTAGCCCCCCCAAGGGGATCACACGCAAAAGCGGGGATGCGTTGGACTCATCCCCGGTGCCACTTCCATTCATATTTCTGGTTTGGCTCATACAATAACTCCTTAAACTTTTCTCAATTTAACGCTTGTTTCTCTACTGTCACTATCTCTATCACAAAAACAGGATGACGCACTACGCCTCCTGTGTCGTGTACCGTTGAAGGCCTCCAGGTCTTAACGCGAGCATATCTCGACTATGCGAATATAGTCAAGCAGACACGTTATGAATCGCCGATGCTGCCAAGTTCGGTCCTGCCTCACAACTGTGTAAACGGAGCCTGGCTGTGCAACGCCCGTCATACAACACTCATCACAGCGGCCATCACAACGTGACTCCACACCTAGAGCGGCCATTGTCGACGATTGATTTGCTCAGTATCGCAAATTGGTCACAGCGGGGAAACTGAGTGGATAAAAGACGGCCTATGAACAGACCGAGGCTCATCGCGACAACAACGTAACTTACAGTATATCACCAATAGAGTCTGTCGTCTAAATTTTCCTGGGGGCGCTCTCTTTATCCAGCAGGCTTTATCCAGTGGTATAATCGCCCCAGGCAGCATCAGGATCAACCACTTTTGGCAGGAGGATAATCGGGTGTAATGGCCCCGACTTTTGGGCAGCTTCTGAGTGAACAAATGCAGCGCGCGGGCATCAGCGATAGCGAGCTGGCGCGGGCCATTGGTGTGCAACGCCAAACCATCTTTCGCTGGAAAGAAGGCCTGGTGATGCGCCCCCGCGAGCGCGACGATGTGTTGCGGATTGCGCAAAAATTGCGCCTGAGCGCGCCCGAGCGCGATCAATTGCTGCTGGCCGCGGGTTTTGCGCCGGAGGGTTCTCCACCCGAATGGCCAACCCAGGCAACCCAGGACACAGCAACGCCGGAAACTGTTCCCGTCCCGGCTGCGCCAAACGAACCAGCGCCCACCGCCGAACCGCCCGTTCTGCAGCGGCCACACAGCGGACGCTGGCCCCTGTTCGGGCTGCTTGTGCTTGCCATAGCCCTGTTGCTGGGGGGCGGCTTCTGGGCGCAGCGGCTGATCCCCAGCCCAGCAGCCACATCAACCGCCCAGCCGGTGGTCTACCCGACGGCTGCCGCGGATGAGACTTTGTTGCTGGTGGCTGATTTTACGGGCTATACCAGCCAGCAATTTAATCTGGCTGGGCGCATCAGCGAAGCCTTGCTGACGGAAATTGAGCAGCGAGCATTGACCAATGCCACCGTTGCTCACTGGCCAATGCCGATCAGCAACCACGAACAGGCGCAAGCCGCGCTGGCCACCAGCCATGCCAAGTTGCTGATCTGGGGCGAATATGACAGTGGCCGCGTGCGGGCCAATCTCACGCTGAGCGAAGAATCGCCCACGCGCAACATTGATTTTGCCCTCACCTCCGCGGATGACCTGGCGACGACGATCAACGAGGCGGTGCCAGCCGAAGTCCGCATGTTTGTCCTGCTGACGATCGGCAACCTCTATCCGTTGGATGCGTTCTACAGCAATGCCGCGGCCACCTTCCGGCAAGCGTTGGACTTGCAACCCTCGCAACAACGCACGCGCGCCCTGCTCAACTTCTACCTGGCCCTGGCTGTTTCGCAGGCAGGCACCTTACCGGCCATTGAGGAAGCGATCCATCACTACACGCAAGCCATCACGCTCCATCCCCGCCTGTTTGATGCGCGCTACAATCGCGGCACGCTCTGGCTCAACCGGGCGTATCTCGTTGAGGCCGGCTCCGTTGAGATCGAGCATAGTTTGACCGCGGCCATTGCCGATTTTGACGAGACATTGGCGCACCGCCCCAATTATCCCAACGCTCAGCTCAACCGTGGGATCGCTTATTACGAGCGGAGACTGGAGGGCGACTTAACGGCTTCTCTGCAAGATTTTGATCGCTTCATCGACCAGCAACCCACGGATCTGCGGGGCTATTATCACCGCGCGCTGACGCTCATCCGTCAGGGTGAAAATGAGCGCTGGGTGCCTGATCTCGAAACCACCCTGACCCTCTCCCCGACGTACGCCTCGGCCTACAATGCCTTCTGCTGGGGGTACGGTCTGGCCGAGGAGCCGACCCTTGCCCTGTCCTATTGTGATCAGGCCGTGGCGCTCGACCCCACTGGCGCCAGTTATGATGGCCGCGGAATTGTCCTGGCCCAGTTGGGGCGCTATGATGAAGCCGCGGCAGCGCTGGAAGCCTACCTGGCCTGGCTGCGCACCTTACGCCCTACCACCTATTACAATCGCCTGCGCGGTCCGCAAATGAGCCAATGGCTGGCCCAGCTGCGCACCAATCAAAACCCATTTACGAGCGCCACACTGGCAACTTTACGCTAGCCCAGGCCGAACCCTGGCTGCAAACGCATCAACTATTCCCTACTTGCAAAATTGTAAGCGAATTGGGGATTCCTGGGGAAAATCAGCCAAATAGGACTCTTCAGCTTACAGATTTCTGACAAAAGACTTTGGGGTGGAATTTTGCTTGTTCTAAAGTCCTTTTGGAACTGTCTATTCTTTTTGAAGATTTGACAATTCCCCCTATCTGCGATAGATTCCAAACAGATTACCTTAATGGTTATTAAGCGCCTTATTCATTGCGGTCAGGAGGTTTTTTACGCGCAGAACCTTCACTCATTGAGCAGCCGCGCGAATAAAGAGAGGGAACATGTCAGGATCTCTGGAGCAGGTTTCTGCGAGTGGAGAAACCGTCGACACCGCTGATGAACTCGGCACCAAAAACGCAGATCTTGAAAGGCCTTTTGCGCAGGAAGCACAAAAGATTCTGGTAGTGGACGACACCAAAGACACGCGCCATCTGCTTACCATGCGTCTGGAGCGAGAAGGTTACCGCGTCTCTGCCGCGGGTCGTGCTACCGAAGCGCTCGAAATTGTCAAAGAGCAAGGGCTTCCGCATCTCGCCATCCTGGATATTCTCATGCCGGGCATGGATGGTTTGGAGCTTGCCAATCATCTGCGGCGGATGGGGGATCTCCCCATCATCTTCTTGTCGGCCCTTTCGGACCCGGATGTGAAGACGGATGCAATCAATCGCTACGCCGAGGACTATATCACCAAGCCCTTTCACTTTGGCGAGTTGCTCGCTCGCATCCGGCGTATTCTTCTGCGCACCACCACCGAACCGCCCGCCAGCCCCGAAGAGACCATTGATGAGCGGCTGCGGATCAATTTCGCTCAGCAATTTGTGATGGTGAATGGGGAACGTGTCTCGCTGACACCGATCGAAAATCGGATCATGCACGTGTTGTTCAGCCATCGTGGCCGCACTATTGCGCCCGACCTGCTTTTGGCGAAAGTCTGGAGCCCCCATCAAAAGGGCTCGCTGGAATCTTTGTGGGTGCATGTGCGCCGCCTGCGCGATAAAATTGAGCCGGATCCTGATAAGCCGCGCTATTTGGTGACCATGCGGGGGCAGGGATATTGTCTGTTGCGCCCAGAGCAAATCACAACACCAGAGGGTGAATCTGAGAGCGAATCGGCAGCGTAGCCGAGCTTCACATCGCCCAAATTACTGGTTTACAAGCTCATGCGGGCTTGCCGCGGCGCGGGTAATCTGCCCAGGTGCGATCATCAGGCGGAGCATGAGCAAGCGTGCTATCTTCTCCACCCCCCGTTGATCACCTGGGAAGCTGACTTTTCAGCTTTTATTCTTCTATCTGCACCTGAACATTGTGGTTGATTACCAACATTATCTCAGATCCATGTAGGTTGATCACTTTTCGGGCTCGCGATTGGCTAGAAGTTATCTCAAAAATGACTGATATGGTTTAATCTCACTGGGAGGTTGAACCATGGACTTAACT
>CAZIRP010000006.1:0-141931 GCA_964541665.1 uncultured Caldilineaceae bacterium
TGATCTCCCAGCCCATATACCTTCACCTGCGCCATATAAAATCTCCAGTCTCTAGTCTCCAGCCCCTACAACCCGCGCTCGGCCTGCTCCACTGCCACGGCCAGCGCCTTGGCCTTATTCATCGACTCGTTGAACTCGTAGGTCGGGTCGCTGTCCGCTACAATCCCGCCACCGGCCTGGATATTGCACATTTTCCCCTTCATGGTGATCGTGCGGATGGTGATGCAGGTGTCCATGTTGCCATCATAATCAATGTGGCCGACCGCGCCGCCGTAGGGCCCGCGGCGCACCCCTTCCAACTCTTCGATGATCTCCATTGCCCGGACTTTGGGCGCGCCGCTCAGCGTTCCGGCTGGGAAAGTGGCCCGCAACAGACTAAACCCGTCGTGTTCGGGCAAGATTTTGCCGCGCACATCGCTGACAATGTGCATCACATGGCTGAAGCGCTCAATGGCCATCATCGTCGGCGCTTTGACCGTGCCATATTCGCAGACCCGGCCCAAGTCGTTGCGCCCCAGATCGACCAACATGACATGCTCAGCCCGCTCTTTGGGATCGTTGAGCAGATCCTCGGCTAGTTGATCGTCCTCTTCGGATGTCTGCCCGCGCCAGCGCGTGCCCGCAATCGGATGCAAAAAGGCTTCGCCATCGGCCAGGCGGACGTGCATTTCAGGGCTCGACCCGATCAACCGCACTGGCTCGCCCTCCACACCAGCCACGCCGCTGAAATCGAGGAAGAACATATAGGGCGATGGATTCAACATGCGCAACGCCCGGTAGATCGTGAAGGGATCGGCCTCGGTTTCGCGGCTCAGGCGCTGGCTGAGCACCACCTGGAAGATGTCGCCCGCGGCAATGTATTCTTTGGCCTGGCGCACATTTTCCTCGAATTGCGCCTGTGTCAGGTTACTCCCCCACGGCGCAGCACCCGTGCAGACCTTGGTCTCCGGCGGTGTGAGCGGCTGGCGCAAGCGACCGATCATGCTGTCGATGCGGGCCACGGCGTCCGCGTAAGCGGCCCGCAGATCGGCCTCGACGCGCATGTTGGCAATGATGATCAATTTGTGGCGCACATGATCAAAGGCCACCAGATTGTCGGCCAGCAGCACGATCATATCTGGCACATCGAGCGTACGTTTGGCGGTTTCGGGCAAGCGCTCCATAAAGCGTACGAGATCATACCCGAAGTAGCCCACAGCACCGCCGCTGAAGCGAGGCAGACCGCGCAACTTGACCGGGGTGCGGTCGCTCAATAGCTGTTTGACCACTTGCAGCGGGTCGCCAGACTGTTCTTCGATCACCGTGCCGCCCGCGCCCCCGACCAGCGACCGGTCGCCGTAAGCAGTCACGGTCAGGGGCGCATTCACGCCGATGAAGCTGTAGCGGCCAAGCTGCTCCCCTTTTTCCACCGATTCGAGCAAAAAGCTGGGCGTGTCATGTTTCGCACTGCACAGCTTCAAATAGACCGAGACCGGCGTCTCCAGATCCGCGGGCAACTCGCAATAGATCGGAATCAGATTCCCTTGTGTCGCCAGCGAGCGGACTTCGTCCAGGCTGGGTTTGTATTGGCTTGCCATGACTGTCTCCTTGAGACTAGGAGACCGAAGACTTGGACCGGAGATTGTCGCGCGCCATCTAATCTCCAGGGATAAGTCTCCAGCCTCTTAAAACAAAAATCCCCGCCCCAATGCACAACCGTCGTTGTACAAAGGGACGAGGATTGATCGACATTCCCCGTGGTGCCACCCCGATTAAGACCGAGCCACCAATCAAAAAACCCTACGATGAAACGCAGGATTGGCCGCCAGTCTCACTCTTACGAAAACGAGAGAAATAATTAATTGTGAATAATTAATAACGAATTGTGAATGAAGGGTGTGGAGCACGCCTTATTAACAATTAACTATTCAGCATTAACTATGAATCCGATTCTCCGCGCCCAGATAACGGTGGCGTCTCCGAAGTCGTCTACTAGGTTGCCCGTTCGAGACTCGACTCCCCGGCCCATTCACGTTCTGCGCTGCTACGTCCCTCACACCTGTCGGACGCTCTCTGAAGCCCGCTTTGACCGCTACTCTTCCGGTTCACAGTCTTTCGTCAGTATCAGTTTGAACTGTCGGCAATCATAGCGGGTTTTGTGATCGTTGTCAAGCGTGAGTTTTGTTTTTTTGATGAAAGGCGTGACGATGAAAGGTGTGGCTGGCCGCTATTCTTCGTCAGGTGTCAGTCGGCAAACGTGGTATACTCCAGGCATGAATGGCAGCCGAGGATTCGAGGTAAGAGCATGAAGATCAATATTCCAACTTATTTTCGCCGATATGCTTGGGGCTGTGAACAGATTGATGCCACCTTGTGGCGGGCGACGTTCTACACCGAACGCGAAGACGAGTTCGATCTCTACGTAATGGTTGACGGGGATTGGGCCCATTTTGCGGTGAGTCCCTTTACGCCGAGGCCCGCGCCCGACTGTGCAACTCGACTCTATGAGGCGCTGTTGCAGCTGAATTTGCAGATGCGATTGGTCACGTTTGCGCTCGACGACGAAGGCGATGTCAACCTGACCGCCGAGTTGCCCACCCGCAACTTTTCCTACCCGATCTTCGAGCTGACCGTGGATGCGCTTGTCGCCTACACCAACGCGCTGGCTTATGATCTGGCCCGCCTGGCCACCGAGCCCGATTTTCATTCGCCGGTGATCACTTCCCCGTGAATGCTGCGCCATCCCCTACCGGGAAAAGCTCGGCCAGCAGCACTGGCGCATACTGCTCGACCAGCGCCCGCTCAATTCCATTCGTGCGGGCGATCTCACCATACAAGTGCGCGCTGGGGCGTGCTCTCCGCACTTGCGTTTGCGGGTCCAGCTCGATGAGGCCAAAGCGCAGGCCCCAGCCTTCATTCCACTCAAAATTATCCACAAAAGTCCAATGGAAATAGCCGCGAATGTCGCAGCCAGCGCTAATGGCGCGGTGGATCGCGGCCAGATGGCCCAAGATCCAGCGCGGGCGCTGATCGTCATCCCGGTCGGGCAGGCCATTTTCGGTGATGAAGATGGGTTTGCCGCTGGCGCGCAAGGCGAGGCAATGGGCGTACAGGCCGTGGGGCGAATAGTGGCTATAGGGGCCGTGCGCGCCGCTGTCTGAATAGTCGGCCCCGGGCGGGTCATAGTCCCCGCCAAAGAGCAGGCGCGGGTCGGGCGAGAGTTGCACCAGGCTCTGCCCATAATAATTGAGGCCAATAAAATCGAGCGTATTGGCTAGCTGGGCATCGTACCGGCCGCTGCCCACTGGGGGCAAGATGCGCCCTGTCAGTGTCGCCCGCAGCCACAGTTGGTCGATCAGGTAAGCGCGTGCGGCAGCCACCCAATCATGCAGGGGATGCCAACTGGGGCGCCCGCGAAAGGCGTGGAAGGCGTGTGTGTAGCTGACTTGTGCATTCGGTTGGTGGGCGTGAATGGTGTGGTAAGCGGTGGCGTGCGCAACCAGCAAACGACGCAGCACTCGCCAGGCCAACCATGGATTGCGCCGTTGGGGTGGCCAGAGACCGCGCACCCAACTTTGTACGACATCGACCATTGGCTCATTCAGGGTCAGCCAATCCTTGCAGAGATCGCCCAGCGCTCGGATTACCATCTCGGTATAGCGCTGAAAACGGGCTGGCGCTTCCGGCTGTAACCACCCACCCGCGTTCGCAAACCATTGCGGCTGCGTAAAGTGATGCAGCGCCACGACTGGGCGAATGCCACGCATCTGCAAACCGGCGAGCATCGCCCGGTAGCGATCCAGCGCAGCATGATCGAATTGCCCCGGCGCGGGCTCGATCCTGCTCCATTCCAGGCTCAGACGGTGCACATTCAGATGCAGCGCTTGCATCCGGTCAAAATCCTGCTCCGCGTTTTCCCACCAATCACAGGCCCGGCCACTGCGCCCGGCAGGCCAATCAAGCTGGGGATTTTGCTCAAAGGGCCACCAGTGATTGCGCCAATTGTTGCCCTCGACCTGGTGCCCGGATGAGGCGGTGCCCCACCAGAAGCCCGCGGGGAAGTCGAGCCGCTGCGTCATGGCGCGTTGGGTGGCACTGGTTGATAGACCGTGTCGGCGGGGCGAGTGTGCGGGAGATGCACCAGGGCAACGCCGGCCATGGTCAGGAAGGCGCGGCTATGTTCGTCGGGGTAATTGCCCGCGTAGACAATGCGGGTGATACCGCTGTTGATCAACATTTTGGCGCAAGTCAGACAGGGTTGGTGCGTGACGTAAGCGGTAGCTCCTTGAATGCTCACACCATGCAGCGCACCCTGGATGATCGCATTCTGTTCGGCGTGCAAGGTGCGCACGCAATGACCGTCGATCATCAGATGGCCAACATCGTCACAGTGGGGCAAGCCTGCCGGGGCGCCATTGTAGCCCGTGGTCAGGATCCGCCGGTCGCGCACCAGGACCGCGCCGACATGGGCTCGATCACACGTACTGCGCCCGGCCACGGCAAAGGCAATCGCCATAAAATATTCATCCCAGCTTGGGCGCTCGCGCAAAGGAGCGGCGTTTGCTGACTGTTCGCTCATGGATTCCCTGATTCCTTTTGCAATAGCCCTTACGCAATGATCAAGGCTATTAAGCCGATAAAGTAGCTGCTTTTGAGTAGCCGCAGACAATGGCCAACCCGCTGCGGTCGTGGATCTGGCCAAAGATAGCTGGTCGCCCCTGCCAGCGGCGCGAGGATGCCGACGAGGAGCAACCAGCTTGCGGCTGCCGAAAAGCGGCCAGTAGTCGCGGCAAACAGGATGAGTATACCCAGCCAGCCACTGAGCAATGCCAGGCTTTGCAGCACGCCGCGCTCGCCCCAGCGGACAGCCGCGGTCATTTTGCCGACTGCTTGATCGCCGCTGCGATCCTCTAGCGTTTTGAGCAATTCACGTGCAGCCACAAAACTGGCAAGGAGCAGGGCTGGCAGCACCAGCGCGGTGATGGCGGCGCGCTGAAAACCTTGCGCCGCGACACCACCAGCCAGCAGAGCACAACCCGCCAACCCCGCGATCAGCAGATTGCCGCCGCCCGCGCTGGCCTTGAACCGCCGATTGTAGAGGGTCAACAAGCCCAGAACTATCAGGGCGATGAGCGCTTCGGCCCAGCCGAGCGACCAGGCCAGCAAGAGCGCAGCCAGAGCCAAAACCATGCTTAGGCGGCCAGCCCAGTGCGGCGCAACAGTCCCGGATGGCAAGGGGCGGTCGGGCTTGTTGAGCCGATCCTCAGCATAGTCGTGCAGGTCGTTGCTGACGTAGCCAAACGCGGTCACGCACCACATCGCCGCTGCTGCCCACCACACCCGCGCGGGCAGCGGCCACTCGATCACTCGGTACGCACCAATCAGCACCAGAGTCGCGGCAGGCACTGAGTTGCTCAGGCGCAACAAACGCATCACCGCCCAGCAGCGTCTGCTCAAGCTGATTGATCCAGAACGGGTTGTGAGGACATGGTCTTGCCATCTACCAGCAAGTCGGCGAGGATCCGGTGGAGATCGCTTTCCTGTTGGCAAGCCACATAGACGATCCGCATGATGGGGGGGCGTGGTTTGCCCGTGGTCACCACAGGCTCGCGGTAGTGGATGGCTAAGGCCGGACGGTTATGCCGCCCAAAGGCAAGCGTGCCAACGTGAATTTTGTCGATGGCGCTCGGGGTAAAAAAGATGTACCAAAGCCCTTGTTCCGCTTCGGACCACTGGCGGATGGGCCAGAAAGGCTCCGCAGCGACCTGGCAAAGCAGGGCATGTTCGCGCGTGGCAAAGGTGCGGTAAAAGCCGGGCAACCAGGTGTAGCGTTGCTGTTTGTTTTCGACTGCAAAGACGCCGGTCGCAAAGATGGGGATCTTGTCGGGCACGGGCATGGGTTGTGGCAAAACTGATGGCAACGCGCGCTCGCTGAAGGTGACAAAGTCACGGCGGCGGCGCAGGCGAAAGATGACTTGCAAGCCTAGCCACAGCAGCAAAGCGCCCCCAATCCACCAGCTTTGCCCAGGCAAGAGGCCCAGCGCGGCGATGACAATGACGACGAAACAGAGCCATTGCGGCCAGCGCAGCAGAGGCATCCCGCCGAAGTGGAGACGACTGGCCAGATAGAGCAGACTATCCAGCGCAACGGGGATCTGATCCCGCGGGAATTCGGTACGCTCCGCGCGGGCATCAGAAAAAGCCCCGCCGGTTGAAGGCGGGGCTGCATGGTGACCATTGGATGTTGGCTGTGGTTTGGTGTAGGGAAATCCCTCACGGTTGGCCATCAGTCAGCTTTCGTTGCAGGAAGTTAAGCCGGGGCTGGCAGGGTACCGCCGAGATCCACGCCACTTTCCCCCCGTTTATCGGGCCGGGTTTGCTCGTCTGGTTTGGATTCGCGCAGCGGTGGCTTTGTGGTCGGCGTCTTTTCTTCCGGGTCGACCGGTTGCTCACCGCGCATAATTGCCAGGAATTCGGGCGAATTGATCGTCTCGACCTGGAGCAAACGATTGGAGAGGGCTTCCATCTTGTCCCAATGGTGTTGCAACAGATCATGGCAGCGTTGATGCGCCTCTGACACCAACTGATGGACTTCGTTGTCGATCTCTTCGGCAACACGGTCGCTATAGTTGCGGTGCTCGCTAAACTGGCGCCCCAAGAACATCATCTCCTCGCGCTCACCGTAGCGGATCGGGCCCAACTTGTCGCTCATGCCCCACTGGGTGACCATCGCCCGCGCCAATTGCGTGACCCGCTCCAGGTCATTGCTGGCCCCGGTGGTGATATCGCCAAAGCGGATTTCCTCGGCCACGCGGCCGCCCAAGAGCGCTACCAGTTGGTCGCGGAATTTATCGCGCGTCATCACGCTGTTCTCTTCGTCGGGCAGGCTCATCGTGTAGCCACCGGCCATACCGCGCGGCACAATCGTGACTTTGTGCACGGGATCATGGTTGGGCAAAAAGTGCATGGCCACCGCATGGCCCGCCTCGTGATAGGCCACGATTTCCTTCTCTTTGGGGGTAATCAGGCGGCTGCGGCGTTCCGGCCCGGCGATCACCCGTTCGATGGCCTCCTGCAATTCGTCGGTGCTGATCGACCGGCGATTGCGGCGTGCCGCCAGGATCGCCGCTTCGTTGACTAGATTCTCGATATCGGCACCGGCAAAGCCCGGCGTCTGTTTGGCGATCACATCCAGGTCGACATCGGCTGCCAGGGGTTTGCCCCGCACATGCACCTCCAGAATGGCGCGCCGCCCCTTGACATCGGGCGCGTCCATGGTGACACGCCGGTCAAAGCGCCCAGGCCGCAACAGGGCTGGGTCCAAAATGTCGGGGCGGTTGGTGGCCGCGATGATGATGATATTGGTGTCGCTGTCAAAGCCATCCATCTCCACCAGAATCTGGTTGAGGGTCTGTTCGCGTTCATCGTGCGAGCCGCCAAGCCCAGCACCCCGGTGACGACCGACCGCGTCGATTTCATCCACAAAGATGATGCAGGGGGCATTCTTCTTGGCCTGCTCGAAGAGATCGCGCACCCGGCTGGCACCCACACCCACAAACATCTCGACAAATTCCGAGCCAGAGATACTAAAGAAGGGCACACCGGCCTCCCCCGAGACGGCCTTGGCCATCAAGGTTTTCCCTGTGCCGGGCGGGCCAACCAGCAGAACGCCGCGCGGGATGCGCGCGCCGAGGCTGGCAAATTTTTCCGGTTCCTTGAGGAATTCCACAACTTCGTGCAACTCTTGTTTGGCTTCGTCGTTGCCAGCGACATCCCCGAACGTCACCGAGGGCCGATCGCCAGCGAACATGCGCGCCTTGCTTTTGCCAAAGCTGAAGGCCTGGTTGCCCGCGCCCTGGGCCTGCCGCATAATGAAGAAGAAAAACGCGCCGAGCAGAATCAACGGCAGGAGCGCGAGCAGAATGCCGCTCCAATTTTCCCAAAATTGGGGCTCAGCCACGCGGATGTCGATCGCTTTGATCTGTTCAGCCGTCACCCCGAGATTGCGCAAGGTTTCCACAATCCCGGTTTCGCTCTCTTTGCGCGATTGCACAATGCGCTCGCCCTCGCTGCCCACAGCACGCAGCGTGACTGTCAGCCGATCATCTTTTACCGAGATCTCCCTGACGTTCCCTTCGCGAACTTCTTGGGCAACTTGATTAATGCGCATAACCTGAGCGGCAGAGGCAGCATTATTGGTTAATGAGGTATAGAGAAAAGCGCCAAGAGCAACGAGCAGCAAGATATAAATGGTGCCGCTCCGTAATCGTTTTAAGTTCATCGCATATCCTATAAGCTTTCGCCACAAAGCTGACCAGATCTAAGGGAAACGGTACAAAAGAGGCCAGTTTGCTGATGCCAACCATCAACCGAATCGTGGGCTGACCGGTGGCTCATGCTGGCTTTGTTGGCCGCCATTATGACATAGATCGTCTTGACAGTGTAGCATACCAGCGGGCATCCGTCAAACGATCCAAAACAGATGAGCTAACCGGATTGCAGAGATCTTCTCGTGCAATATGGGCCAGAATAGCATGGTTCTGTGCGCGCTGTAGTAGGCATACTTCCACCCAATCCTACAACATTTCGCTTGCGGCGCTGGATAGGGGCGTTTACCCGGCCATGTGCGCGGGTACAGGGGCTTTGCGGGGCTGCGGAATGGAGCACTGGGCCAGAAAGCAACAGTCAGACCCCTGCAGGAAGTCTGACTGTTCCAGTTCATAAAGTGGACTGTTAATTCTCCAGCACCCAATTGACTTTATCCACAATGGGGCGGCGTGTCCCGCTGGGGAAATCAACGGCTGGATGGCCCACGTACAAAAAGCCGAGCAGCCGGGCTGGGGGTGTCAAGCTCAATACGTCGGCAACATGCGGGTGGATCGCAACCGCGCCGCTGGTCCATTTGCAGGCCAGGCCCAAACTGGTGGCCATCAGGTGCATGTTGTGGGCGGCGATGGCGACCGAACTCATCTCTTCCCATTCGGGCATCCGGCCATCGGTCACCATGCCCAGGCTGATCCAGGCCGAGGCTTGCCACGCCCGGTCGGATTGGGCGGCCTGGCCTTCTTCGCTAAACCGATCCGGCGGCGTCAATTGCCGGTAGGCTTCGGCAAAGGCATCGGCCAGTTGACGGCGCCCTTCGCCCATAAAGACAGTAAAGCGCCAGGGTTCGGTTTTCCCGTGGCTGGGAGCCCAGTTGGCTGCTTCGAGCATGAGTTCGATCTGGGCTGGCGCAATCGGGTCTGCGCTCATTTCTTTGAGACCGAGGCTACGACGTTTTTTCAAAAATTGTAAAAGCTGTTCCGATTGCATACTGTCCCTATCTTTCCTCTGATTTATTCACACACATAATATGGTTTCTGTCCTAAAATTCGGGTTTAGGCCAGGCTCATCATAAGCACTGTAACGGGTTCGAGCATGGATTGTTGCTCCATTGACCATGCTATTTTACCCGTCCCCTGCAAAAAGTCTAACAATGACCCATAAAATGAGCCATTGTTAGGGTATGCTATGCCGTTGTCTGGAATTACTGAGCTTGTACAGCGAGTCTTGCCGATGAAAACGCATGGCCATTGGCCAGGGCCGCGGCAACGGCTGGCTCTTCGGTGGCGCTGCGCAAACCGTAAGGGATGCAGAGCGGCGTACCCGTGCGCGGATCCAGGACAATGTCGGCTTCGACACCAAAGACCGAACGGATCGTCTCCGGAGTGACCACCGCTTGCGGCGTGCCAGTCGCCACAATTTCACCATTGGCCATGGCAATAATTTGTTGCGCAAAACGGGTAGCATGGTTGAGATCGTGCACGACCATGATGATCGTGCGCTTTTCTTCTTTGTTGAGGCGCTCCAGCAGATGCAACACTTCGAGCTGGTGGGCCATATCCAAAAAGGTCGTTGGTTCATCCAGCAACAGGGTAGTGGTCTCCTGGGCAAGCGCCATGGCGATCCAGGCCCGCTGGCGTTGTCCGCCCGAAAGCGCATCCACCGGACGGTCGGCCAGGGCAGTCATGTTGGTGATGGTCAGCGCCTTGTTGGTTGCGGCTTCGTCGGCCTCGCTCCATTGCTGAAACCAGGTCTGATGCGGATAGCGCCCCTGGGCCACCAACTCGCGCACGGTCAGGCCCTCGGGCGCGGTCGGGCTTTGCGGCAGGATGCCGATTTGGCGGGCGAGCATTTTGGTTGGGATGCGGTGAATGGCTACGCCGTCCAGCATCACGGCTCCGGCTTTGGGCTTGAGGAGGCGCGCCAATCCACGGAGCAGTGTGCTTTTGCCGCAGCCATTCGGCCCAACCAACGCGGTGATCTGGCCGCCTACCACCTCTACAGTCAATTGATCGATAATCAGGGCTGTATCGTACATCAGCGTAAGCTGTTCTGTCTTTAACACAAGGCTACTCCACAAAATAATTGGGATGAATAAACCGTGATATGCAAGTGCCATTATAGGCTACTGCGCTGCCGCCAGAGCAGGTAGATGAAAAAGGGCGCGCCGATCAGCGCAATGACAATGCCGGCCGGGACTTCGATCGGGGCAAAGAGGGTACGACCGACAAAATCGCTTGCCAGGACCAGGAGCCCACCGATCAACCCCGCGACTGGTTGCGAACCCTCGTGCGCCGGGCCGACCAGACGCCGCGCCATGTGCGGTGCAATCAGCCCCACAAAGCCAATCGCGCCCACCTGGCTAACCGCTGCACCGGCCAACCCCACACTGATCAAAAGCAGCACTGCGCGTTGCCAGGCCACCGGGTTGCCCAATCCACGCGCCACTTCCTCGCCCAGATGCAGCGCGTTCAGGTGACGAGCCGCAAAGAGCGCCATGGGGATCAGCACAATGCACCAGGGCAAGAGGGCGAAAAGGTGATTCCACGAGCGAGCGTAAATGCTGCCGGTCAGCCAGTAGAGTGCCTGCTGGACGCGTTCAATATCGGCCCGTAACAGCATAATCGATTGCGCCGCGCTCAAGACCGCGCCGAGGCCGATCCCCACCAGGATCAGGCGGATGGGCGAGTCGCCCTGTTGCCAGGCCAGCAGATAGATCAAGACCGCGACCACCAGCCCACCGAGCAAGGCCGCCACGGGCAGCGAAATGAGGGTTACCTGCGGAAAAGCGACCAGCAACAAGACCGCGCCCAGACTGGCCCCGGCCGTCACGCCGGTGATGTCGGGCGAGGCGAGCGCGTTGCGCGTCAGGCTCTGCATAATGCCGCCGGACAGCGCCAACATCACCCCGACCAGCCAGGCAACCAGGGCACGCGGCAGCCGCAGCGTATTCACCACGAAACTATGATCGGTGTTGCCGGTGTCGATGCCAACGATGGTACGCATCACATCCAGCGCCGGAATGGGGTATTCCCCAGTGCCGACATTCCAGATCATCATGCCAGCGGTGAGGGCCAGCGCGATCGCGGTGATGAAAGGCACGCGGCGGTCCAATTTGAAGGAAAGGTGTGGGCGCGCGCTACGCAGAATCAGCCAGGGATAGTTGCCGGTCATCGTTTTACCTTCCAGCGTACCAGGGCGATAAAGACTGGCCCGCCGATCAAGGCAGTCATCACGCCGACGGCCAATTCGCTTGGGCGGGCAAGAATGCGGCCAACCACATCGCTGCCCACCAGAAATGCACCGCCAACCAACATCGAATAGGGCAGGATCCAGCGATAATCAACGCCAGCAAAAAAGCGCACCACATGGGGAATCACCAACCCGACAAAGCCAATTGGGCCAGCCAGGGCCACCGAGGCACCGGCCAACAGCACCACGGCAATCGCGCTCAGCGTTTTGATCCACCCCGTGCTTTGTCCCAACCCCTGCGCAACATCATCGCCCAGCGTCAGGGTGGTGATCTGTCGGCCTAGCACCAGCGCAATCCCCAGCCCTACCGCCAGATAAGGCAACGCCTGGCTGATCAACCCGAAGTCGCGGCCAGCCACACTGCCCACCAACCAGAAACGGACTTCTTCCAAGGTGCGCTGGTTGAAGAGTAGCATGGCCGTGGTCAGCGAGGAGATGAGCGCGGTGACCGCGGCCCCGGCAATGGTGATTTTGAGTGGTGTCGGTCCGCCACGGCCTGCCGAACCGAGGGCATAGACCGCGGCCGCGGCGATGCCGCCGCCAATAAAGGCAAAGATCGCGTAGGTCGAGAGCGCGCTGATACGAAAGAAAAAGACCGCGCCCACCACTGCAAAGGCCGCGCCCGCCTGAATGCCCAGCAATCCAGGGTCGGCCAGGGGATTGCGCGTCAACCCCTGCATGATCGCGCCAGCCACGGCCAGCGACGCCCCGACTATGGCCGCGGTTATGGCACGGGGCAGGCGTAGCGTACGGATGATCAGGTGATTGGTGTCTTCGGGGTTGAAGTCAACCATCGCCTGCCAGACAGTGGCGGCGTCAATATCGGCAGCCCCAAAGGCGATGCTGGTCAACATGGCCAGCGCCAGAAGAAGCGTGCAGATGGGCAGGCCGCCCAATAATAAGAGCCACGGTCGCACAGTTGGTGTCGGGCGCGGCACAACAGATGAAGCTGCGGTCATAAGTTCAATTCCCTATCGAGCTTGCAGGGTTGAGCGATCGGCCTGGGCCAGAGCCATCATCACGCTCATAACTTTCGCAAAGGAGACGGAAGCTTTGCCCTGCAAAGATGCCAGTCTCAAGCGAGCCCATCATAACACAGCTTTTTGGGTCTTTCAGGGCAAATTTTTGTGGAAGTATTTCGGCAACAGTAGAGGATTATTTTGATTGAGGTGAAGATGAGCGTTAACCAAAGCGCGTGTTCCTGTGTAACCAAGCTTAAGTGGCGTTGGGAAGGTGGGTGATGGGGGGATAGGGTGAAGGGGAGGTGGGGAATTAAAAAGCCTCTTCGGACATGCTATACCCCGAAGAGGCTCAAAAAGGCTTTGACTTCTGCTGAACAGCAAACTTTATTCGCTGCCGCCCAGGGATTGATCCAAAATGAGCAGGCCGGTGTTGTCATTACTCACCATCCGCACCTTTTGCATCAGATCATCCACCACTTCTTCTTCTTCGACCTGCTCGGCGACAAACCATTGCAGGAAGTTATCAGTGGCGTAATCGCCTTCCTGGCGGGCCAATTGCACCAGGTTATTGATCGAGGCCGTCACTTTCTGCTCATGTTGAAGCGCTGCTTCCAGGGCTGCGAGTGGGCTATCCCAATGTTGTGCGGGTTCAGGCAAGGATAAGAGCTTGACATTGCTACGGCGATCCAGAATGAAATGATAGATCTTCATCGCGTGTGCCATCTCTTCTTCGGCATGGTCCAGCACCCAACGCGCAAAGCCTTTAAGATTTAGCTCTTCAAAATAAGCACCCATTGCTAGATACGCATAATAAGCGCGCAATTCCAGATTGATCTGCTTGTTTAAGGCTTCCTGGACATTTTCTGGGAACATAAGCTTCTCCTTTGCCGCAAAAATAAATAGTCAGTAATACGCTGCATGAGCCCGGTTGAGGGGTGTGCAGATATTACGCCGGAGTGCGGCAGAATGCAACTTTGCTCCCAGATAGATCAAGCGATGGTGTGGCTAGTCCTTCTCTCAGAAATCTCTGTACCCCACTGGTTGGGCTACCTTTGTTCATAGGAGCCACAACCGATTTTTGAGATGACTTCTAATCAGTCTCGTCGCGATCCATGGTCTCATGGCGCTCGTCGTGATAGTCATCCTCGTCTTTGCCGACCTTCCAGTAGGGCACGGAATCGATCCGCTCGCGGGCCACCCCGCGTTCGTGGCGCAGATGATGACGGACCGCGGCGGTGGTGGCAGCCTCGGCA
Organism: uncultured Caldilineaceae bacterium; assembly: GCA_964541665.1. Lineage (GTDB taxonomy): Bacteria > Chloroflexota > Anaerolineae > Caldilineales > Caldilineaceae > CFX5. The sequence continues at coordinate 13,769 of CAZIRP010000006.1, forward strand.
GCGACCCAGGCAAAGACATCCCCTGCTGGCCAGCTTAACGCTTGCACCGCGTTGAGCAGCAAAGAGCTTTTGCCGGCAGCTATGCCGTTGCGTTGCAGCCAGAGCAGCTCGATACCCGCTGGGTGTGGCAGTGGCTGCTCTTCCGCAGCATCGGCGACCTCGATCAAGGCAACCCCGCGGGCTGTGGCTGGCAACGTTTCCAGGTGCGCGCTGATCGCGGGCAGCGCGGTTTCGTCCCCCGCAAACAGATACCAATCCGCGTCTTGCAGGATCGGGCCGCGCCCACCTGGCCCGGCAATGCCGATATAATCGCCGGGTTTGGCGTTGGTCGCCCACACCGCGGCTGGTCCATGATCCCCATGCAGCACAAAATCGAGATCCAATTCGCGCGTGGCCTCGTTGAAGTGGCGGATCGTATACGTCCGCACGTGGGGGCGTACTTCTTTGGGCGGCCAGACTGGGCCATCCGGGCCGCGTGTCGGCAGCTCCGGCTTGGTTTGGCCCGCTCGCGGCACGAAAACTTTGACATGCGAACCCTGGCGACCGCTGGGGAAGTCGGCGAGATCCTCGCCACCGAGGGTGATACGGCGCATCTGCGGCGTGACATCGACAACTCGCACGACCTGGAGCAGACGAGGCCCCCGCCGGGGTGGCGCATTTTGGGCTGTAGACATTGGGAAGATCCTTTCTAATGGTTAATGCTCAATGCTCATTGATACCTCGACGCCAACGAGCCGATATCTTACTGAATGAACACTCATTAACAATTAACAATTGAGCATTAACCATTCACCATTGCTTAGTCTAACCCTGCCGAGACTTCTTCGAGCATGGTGGCAAAGGTGCCGATGCCCGCGTTGGCCAGGTACCAGATTGCCCCATCCAGGTAGGCAATGTCGTCATTTTGCCAGGCCTTGGTCTGGTGCATCAACTCGTTGTCGAGCACTTCTGCCGCGGCCAGGGCCCCTTCCGTGTTGAGCGCGGAGTCGCGGTCGATCACGAAGAGGATGTCAGGATCATGTTCGAGGATAAATTCGAAGGAGATCGCATCGCCGTGCGTGGCTGTTTCGATGTCTTCGATCACCGGCGCGATGCCAATCAGATCGTGGATGACGCCAAAGCGTGAGCCAGGACCATAGGCGCTGATTTCGCCACCGTTCACCATGACGATGAGCGCGGTGCCGCCACGTTCCGCGGCCTTGGCTTGCAGATCAGCCAGTGCTGTGTCGATTGCGGCAATGCGGCTGGCAACTTCTTCTTCCTTGTCGAAGATGAGGCCAATGTTGGTCCAGTTGGTCTTCAGCGAGCCCAGGACATCGGTGACATTGGTGCTCACATCCAACACGGGCGAAATCTTGCTCAGTTCAGGGTAGGTCGCGGCGGAGCGCCCACCAACAATGCTGAGCCCTGGCTTCAACTCGTTGACCTTCTCGTAATCGGGCTCAAACAAGGTGCCGACATTGACATAGGGTTCGGCTTGATATTTTGACAGGAAAGCCGGGATCGCATTGCCTTGCGGTACCCCAACCACGCTGTCGATGCCGAGTTCATTCAAGGTGTCCAGCGCGCTGTATTCAAAGACGATGACGTTTTCCGGGTTTTGGGCCACGGTGATCTCGCCCTGGGGATGTGTGACAACGACCGTTGTTTCTGCGCTTTCGTCCGCGGCTGGGGCCTCGCTCGCGGCCGGAGCCGGCACAACACAAGCTGCCAACAGCAAACTGACCATCACCAGCAATACGCTCAGCTTGGTGCGTTGCCCATAACTTTGCTTCATTTTTGCTCCTTACTACTGCCGAATCAAATTGACTTTGGCTTACTCAGGGCCCGCTCAAGTTGAAACAGGCGTGGGTAAACCTTTTAGATAAACGATGGCCAATGGTCGAAGCCATTGGCGGCTCCGAGTGTAGCACAAGAAATGAGAGATCTGACGCCAGATTTCTCTGGATCGCGGCTCGATCCCTCGCTGAACATCCGCACAAAATGGTTAAACAACGTCCAGCGCTTGTTTCAACGAGGCCGTCCATTCAAGTTAAGCAAGCTTGAAGGGATGGCTAAAGCTGGTTGGCTGCCACTGGCTGCTTAGGCGAAATAAATCCCAATCCGGTTGCCATCGATCTCTTCGATGCGGATTGGCATCTCGTAGATTTCGTGTAGCGCGTCGCAGTCGATGATCTGCTCAACCGGGCCCTGCCGCACCACGCGGCCATCTTTGAGCGCAACGATGGTATCCGAGTGGCACGAGGCAAAGTTGATGTCGTGGATCACCAGCAGGATCGTCTTGTTCAGGTCGGTCACCATGCGCCGCAGCACACGCATAATCTGCACGGCATGTTTCATGTCCAGATTGTTGAGCGGCTCGTCAAGCAGGATGTAGTCGGTATCCTGGCAGATAACCATCGCCACAAAGGCCCGTTGGCGCTGCCCACCACTCAGCTGATCCAAAAAGCGATGTTGCAGCGCGCCCAACTCCATGTAGTCGATGGCTTCGTCCACAAAACGCCAATCTTCGCTGGTTAAACGTCCCCGCGAATAGGGGAAGCGACCAAAGCTGACCAGGTCGCGCACGGTTAGGCGGACATTGACATGATTTTCCTGTTTGAGGATGGCCAACTTTTTGGCCAACTCGCTACTTTTGACCTGCCCGATCTCCTGGCCGTCGATGCGGATTTCGCCATGATCACGCGCCAACAAGCGACTGATCATGGACAGGAGCGTGCTTTTGCCCGCCCCATTCGGGCCAATGAACGAGGTGATGCCGCCTTTGGGAACCGTCAACGACACGTTGTCGACGACTGCTTTGCCGCCATATTTCTTGGTTACATTGCGCAGTTCGATCATGCCTGGCTCTCCTTAAGTAACAGATAGAGAAAATAGAGCCCACCCAGAAAGTTGATAATCACACTTAAGTTGGTGGAAAACGTAAAGACTCGTTCGACCAACAATTGGCCGCCGACCAGCGCGATCACACCGATCAATGCTGCACCAGGGATGAGATAGCGGTGGCGATAGGTGCCCAGCGCGCCGTATGCCAGGTTGACGACCAGGAGACCAAAAAAGGTGATTGGCCCAACGAGCGCGGTCGAGACCGCCACCATGATCGCGATCACCCACATGAGCTGGTTGACGACTCGTGCATGATCGACCCCGAGGTTGATTGCCTGATCCCGCCCCAGCGAGAGCACATCCAAATTGTCGGCCAGCCGCCAACTGTACAAGGTCGCGACCCCGATGCAGATCACCGAGATCAGCAAGAGTTGCTCATCCACATTGTTGAAGCTGGTGAACATGCGGTCTTGCAGAATGCTGAACTCGTTTGGGTCGAGAATCATCTGCATAAAGTTGCTGAGGCTGCCAAAGAAGGTGCCAAAGATCACCCCGACCAGGATCAGGAAATAGAGGTTGCGGCCTTCGCGCTGAAAGAGCCAGCGGAAGAGCGCGCCTGCCAGCAAGATCATCAAGCCGATGTTGAGCAGAAAATGAAAGGTACGATCCAGCATTACCAGCGTCATGCCGCCAAACAGGAAGACAATCGCGGTTTGGATCAGCAAGTAGAGCGAGTCAAAGCCGATGATGCTTGGGGTGAGGATGCGGTTGTTGGTGATGGTCTGGAAGAGCAGGGTCGAATACGCAATGGCAAAGCCGACCAGGACCATGGCCAAAACCCGACGCCCGCGCCGCGGCAGGGCAAATGCCCAATCACTCACATCCAGGGTCAAAAAGAGGATGATCAGCAGACTGGCCAAGCCTGCCAGCAGCAACAGGCTGAGATAGGTCTTGCGCAATGCTGGGTTGTCGCGCGTGCGGGAGGGATCATCCGCCGCGGGCCGGTTGGTGAAGGGTTGCGTGAGCCCTGGGCTATTGAGTCGCATAGGCCCCCTTGTTCAGAATCAGATAGAGGAAGATGGCGCTGCCAAGCACCCCGATGACCAGCCCGATGGGAATCTCGTAAGGATAGCGCACCGTCCGCCCGATCAGGTCGCAGACGAGCACAAAGACCGCACCAGCAAGCGCGGTGTGGGGCAAGGTACGCTTGAGATTGTCGCCGAGGATCAGCGTGACGATGTTGGGGACAATCAGGCCCAGAAAGGGGATCATGCCAACCGTGAGCACCACCGAAGCCGTTGCAAGCGCGACCAGGGCCAGCCCCAGATTGACCACTTGTTTGTAGTTCAACCCGAGATTGACGGCAAAATCCTCGCCCATACCGGCCAGCGTGAAGCGGTCGGCATAGAGATAGGCCAGGAGCGTGACTGGAATGGCGAGGTAGAGCAATTCGTAGCGCCCGCGCAAAACCCCGGCAAAGCTGCCGGTCATCCACGCGCCCAGGGATTGCAGCAAGTCGTACCGCAAGGCGATGAACGTCGTGACCGCCCCGATCACCCCGCCAAACATGATCCCAACCAGCGGCACAAAGATCACATCTTTGTATTTCACGCGCTCCAGGATCTGCATAAAAGTCAGCGTCCCCGCGAGCGCGAAAATAAAGGAGATCAGCATTTTGACCAAAAGCGGCGCACCTGTAAAAAAGATCAGCGCGACCAGCAGGCCGAGGCTGGCAGCTTCCATGGTGCCTGCCGTAGAAGGCGAGACAAATTTGTTCCGCGCCAACTGCTGCATGATCAAACCGACCACGCTGAGCCCCATCCCCGCGGTCAAAATGGCGACCAAACGCGGGACGCGGCTGACCACAAAGACCAACATTTGGTCACCCTCGCCGGACAATAGCCCGGCCAGGGTAATGTTGCGCACCCCCACAAACAGTGAAAGCAACGACAGGCAGAGCAAAAGCAAGCTGCCAATCAGTAAGAACCACTTCTGCACTAGACTGTTTCTCCAGAAAATTCCGCGCGTAGTTGAACGAAAATCTCTGCAAATCTCCAGACATGTCCAGAGGTTTGCAGAGATCGAGAGCCGTTCCTACCAGTCCGACACACGCCGCATGTCAGTTCGTGTTGCCCTGCATGGCTTCGGCGAGTTGCGGCACCAGCCCATCGAGCAGATAGGGCAAGCTGAGCACGGTGACAAACGAGGTCGCGCCGCCGAGCGGGTCATTGTAGCTGTCGAGAAAGACTTCGCGGCCTTCGGTGTGGATGGGCAAACTCTGGTAGATTGGCCCCCCGAGTTCCCCGACCGATTCATCAGCATCCAGCCAGATGATCACATCGACATCCAGCAGATCAGCGCGTTCCAGGCTCAGTTCGCCACCAAATTCATCACCGGTGATCTCGGCCAACCCTGGGAGCAGTTCAAAGCCGAGCGAGGTAAGCAGGCGCCCGCGTGCATCTTCCGGCCCATAGAGCCAAATCCCTTCGTAGGGGGTGGCTACCACCGATGTGGCTCCCACAAACTCTGGATGATCGGCCTGAATCTGCGCAAATTTGGCATTCACCTCCGCCACCAATGCTTCGGCCTCGCTGGCCAGACCAACTGCCTGCCCGACTGTGGTGGTCAGTTCTTGCCAGGAAATGCCGTAATCAACATAGGCCGCGGGCTGGGCCACGGTCGGCGCGATCTGAGAGAGCAGGCCATATTCTTCTTCGGTGATGCCCGAATAGAGTGCCAGGATCAGGTCGGGTTGCAGCGCGGCAATTTTCTCGAGATTGAGCGCGGCAGAAGGGCCAACCACTTCGGGGATGGTGTCGCCCAGTTTGTCTTGCGCCCAGGGCCAGATCGCCCCCGGGTATTCGCCGAACCATTCGGTCGTGCCCACCGGCGTGATGCCCAACGCCAGCAGCGTATCTTGCTCGAGGAGGCCCACGGTGATGATCCGCTCGGACGGGCCCTCGATGGTTGTGCTGCCATATTTGTGTTCAATGGTGACCGGGAATGGGCCAGCGCCTTCTGCCGTGTCGCTGGCAGTCGCGTCTGTGGCCGGTGCAGCGGCAGGCGCGGCTACGGGCACACAACCGATCAACAATACGGTGAGCAGCGCGAGCGGAAGAAACTGGTTGAATTTGAAGAGTTGCATTTGCTTTCCTTTTGGGTTCAAGGCAACAGTCACTGGCTAATCTTTATATTCTTCCATCAGATACTGAAGGAGGCGCTCGACGCGTTCCTCCTTGCGCAGGTGTGGGCAAGTGGTGCAATAGTGGCCATCCTGGCGCCGGTACCAGTAACAACAAGTCAGACGATCCAGATAAATATGGGTATGTTCTTTGTAACTCAACTCGAAGAGATTGATCTTTTTGTTGCTGAGGGGTGAGCCCGGCACTTGAATCAGCGCCTCTATTTCCTGCTGAAGCTCGTCGAGCCGAATCTGCGGTTGCCACTCCTGCATCAACCAATTGAGCGTGCTGACACAGCGGTCGGTCACAAAGGGCCAGAGAGGTCGCTCCTTGCTGTGCAGCAACGTGCTGAATTGTTTGATCACCCAGCCGAGATGGCTCTCGATTCCCGTGCGCAGCGTATCGCGCAGTGCGGCCTGGTCGGGCACGATCAGCGCGTCGGGATGATCGGCGGCGGGGTCGTCGGGCAGGGCTGCAAAGCGCCCATTGCTGTAGGCAATCTGCTCGGCTTCCCCTTCGGCACTGACCAATATCCGCACATTGTCTACCGCCAGTGTGGGCACGCGGCGGTCCAGCAGATAGGCGGCCACGGCGGTGGCGATCAACGGCCACTGATATGTTTGCAGCATCACCGCGGCAATGGCATTGACGTTGTCGGTCTGGTAGACTCGCCCTGCCTGCGCGACCATCTGCGCGAAGAAGGGGGAATCGGTCTGAAAAAAGCCAGTTGGTGCCAGCCAGCCTGCTTCTGTTGGCTGCCCCAATTGCCCCTTGATATAGTCGCTGCGCTCCTGGATGCGCTGCAAAGTCTGGTGTAGCGGATGTTCGGACTCAAGATAAGCCATGCGTTCTCCTCTGGCGCGCACCAGCGAACGTCGATTTCGTTCGCTGATCGCCGGAGAGTACCTTAGCATGTTCGCGGAGGGCATTCAAGGGGGGTTTAGGGCAAAAATGAGGAGTGTGATGGTCGGTAAACGTGAAACTTTTCACGTAATCGGCTTTAGCGGGGAGTTAAGAGCGGTTGACGGAGTTCTTCGGTGATGCCGAAAGAATCGCTCAGGTAAGGGTTTGTCCAGTTGCTGGGCGATTGTCGATGTACACCCCTTGCATCGACAATCGCCCAGATTTCACGAACGAGGATTACTCTGTACCCAGCAGATAGCGCCCCAGGTCGTCGAGCACCAGCCTGGCCGCCTGAATGCCCAGCCCACTGATCCATGTATCATCATCCACCGTTAAGGCGTTCCCCGCCTGAACACCCTGCAAGGTCGTCCACATTGGGCTCTCCAGGAAGGCCTCCATGTCACTGTCGTCAGTGGCATAGCCGGTGATAAAGATATAATCGGCATCGACATCCGCGATAAACTCAAGCGTGATTTCGCTCGAAAATTCGTCTTTGTCCTGCGCGGGCGCGCGCTTCAACCCAACATCCTGGAGGATGTACCCAATGTACGAGTTCTTGAGATAGAGCCGGACCTGGCCGGGGCGGAAGCGGATCACCGAGATGGTGGTGGTGTCGAGCAAGTCACCCAAGTCAGCCTGCAGGGCCGCGACCCGAGCATCATAATCGGCCAGGTGTTGCTCCGCTTCGGCGCTTTTGCCCAGCGCTTCGGCATGCAGCCGGAAATTATCTTGCCAGGGGACACGGAGTGACGCTGTCAGCACGGTTGGGGCGATCTCGGATAATTGTTCGTAGATGGCCTCATAGCGCTGTTTGCTGCCCAAAATGAGATCGGGCTTCAGGCTCAGAATGAGTTCCAGATTGGGTTCGCTGATCGTGCCGGTATCGCTGATCCCATCCAGCTGCTCGCCCAGGTACTCCTGATATTGCCGCGCATCAGTGAGGGGCGCGCCAACCGGTGTGACGCCCAGGGCGAGCACATTGTCGAGCTCCCCGGTGTCGAGGACAACCACACGTTGCGGGCTGATAGGCACCGCAGTTTCGCCCATTGCATGGTGAACCAAACGAGTTTCTTCGGTTGTCGTCTCCTCCGCGGGCGGAGCCGTGGCCGGGGAAATCGGCGCGACACAGCCGGTCAGCCAGACCAGCAGGAGCAGACAAAGCGTGTAGATTGGATTACGGATCATCATTTTGTCTCCATTTTGTTTACCCAGCGCTGCTGGGTACATACATTCGGGTTTGTTGATTCCCATTCGTCAGTTTATCAATTGACGTTCATAGCAAAGCCGCGTTCAAAGGCCCGCCAGAGGGTAGCGTAACGCCCACTGCGCGTGAGCAACTCACTATGCGTACCCATCTCGGCGAGGCGGTCTTGATCTAATACGATGATGCGGTCGGCGCGCGCCGCAGTGCTTAGGCGGTGGGCGACGATCAGCGTTGTCCGTCCTTGTGCCAACTCTTCCAACGACTCTTGGATCGCCAGCTCGGTTTCAGTGTCCAGGGCTGAAGTGGCCTCGTCCAGGATCAGAATCGGGGGGTTTTTGAGGAACATGCGTGCAATTGAGACACGCTGTTTTTGCCCACCCGACAGTTTGACCCCGCGTTCGCCCACCAATGTATTCATACCCTCGGGCAAGGAATGGATAAACTCGGCGAGTTGCGCGCGCCGCGCCGCTTCCCACAGCTCGGCTTCGGTGGCCCCTAAGTTGCCATAGGCAATATTCTCACCCATCGTGCCTGCAAAGAGGAAGACATCTTGTTGCACAATGCCGATCTGTTGCCGCAACGAGGCCAACGTCATCCTGCGGATGTCTATACCGTCGATGGTGATGCTGCCTTCATCCACCTCGTAAAAGCGGGGCAGGAGGCTACACAAGGTGGTTTTACCCGCGCCGGAGGGGCCGACAAAGGCGACTGTCTCGCCGGGGGTAATGGTAAGATTGATGTTACGTACGACTTTACGATGTTGGTCATAACCAAAAGTGACATTGTGATAGCGAATGTCGCCTTGCAGGTCTGTGACTGCCAGTGCATCGGACGCATCGACAATGTCGGGTTCGGTCGCCATCAATTCGAGGTAGCGTTTGAAGCCAGCAATACCACTGGGATAACTTTCGATCACTGCGTTGATCTTCTCGACGGGGCGGAAGAAGACATCGGTCAGCAACAAAAAGGCGATAAATTCGCCATAAGTCAGCTCACCTTGGATCACAAACCAGGTGCCGCAGACCATCACAAAGATCGAGATAAAGCGCATCAACATGTAGCTGATCGACAGGCTGCGCGCCATCAGTTTGTAGGCCAAGAGTTTGGTCGAACGATAATTTAAGTTGTCGATGGCAAACAGGCTACTCTCGTGAGCTTCGTTGGCGAAGGCCTGCACCACGCGAATACCCCCCACAGTATCTTCGACTCTGGCGTTAAATTGGCCGAGATTGCTGAAGAGTGCTTCGTAGGTATGGGTCATCTTTTGGTTGAAATAAATACCTACCCAGCCGACCAAGGGAACAATGATAAAGGTCAGCAAAGTCAATTCCCAGTTGAGCCAGAGCATCAGACCGAACGCGCCGATCAGCGTCATGATGGCGATAAAGACATCTTCCGGGCCGTGGTGGGCCATCTCGCCGATCGTGTGCAAGTCGCTGGTGATGCGGGCAATCAGGTGGCCGGTTTTGTTGTTATCGAAGAAGCGGAACGAGAGCTTTTGGATATGATCAAAGAGCTTGCGCCGCATGTCGGTTTCGATGTTGATGCCGAGCATATGTCCCCAGTAGGTGACGACATATTGCAAGACAGTATTGAGCGTATAGATCGCCAACAACCCTGCTGCTGCCAGCAAGATCATCGGCCAGTCTTTGCTGGGCAACAGATTATCGATAAACTGATTGACCGCCAGCGGAAAGCCCAATTCCAATAGGCCGACGATCACTGCACAAGTGAAGTCGAGAAAAAAGAGCGTACGGTAGGGCTGGTAATAGGCTGCAAATTGACGAATCATCAGATAATTACGCTTTCTAAACAAAAACCAACTCAGAAAACTGCTGCTCGAACAACCAGCGTTTATTGGTGTCGAGCAGCCGAGAGAAAGAGAATATTATGGTGAGACCACTGGCTCCACCACCGTACTTGGGTCGCCGTCTATCGCTAGGACAAGCTGCGGCACGAGTTGTTCGAGTAAGTAGGGTAAGCTGAGTACGGTGACGAAGGAGAATGCTGTACCCAGATCGTCGCCCACCTGCGAAGCGTAGATAGCTCGTCCCTCTGTGGCAACGGGTAAATTGGTGTAGACCTCCAAACCGAGCACACCTTCACCCGGCGTACCCCAGGCCCACCCCAATAGATCGGCATCGACCAGATGGATTTGTTCGAGGCTCACCTGCGTCGAAAATTCGTCGCCCAGAACTTCAGCCACCGTGTCTGGCTGCACAAACCCAAGATCCAACAGGAAGCGGCTGCGCGGATCTTCTGCACCATAGAGCCAAATGCTATCTTCGGCGGCGAAGGCCACGACTCCGGTTGCGCCTACAAACTCGGGATGATCAACCTGTGCCTGGGCAAACCGGGCGTCAATGTCGGCGATCAGGGCTTCGGCCTCGGCAGGTCTGCCCAGAGCACGGCCAACGGTGCGGGTTAATTCTTGCCAAGGAATGCCATAATCAACATATTCGGCGGGTTGGGCGACGGTGGGGGCAATCTGCGTCAATAGCTCGTATTGCTCTTGGGTGAGCCCCGAATAGAGCGCTAAGATCAGGTCGGGTTGTAAAGCGGCAATGGCCTCAAAGTTGGGCGCTGCCGAATCACCCACGACCGCGGGCAACGCCGCGCCCTGTAAGAAGGGTTCGGCCCACGGCCCAATCTCGCTCGGGAATGCACCTATCCACTCGGTGACGCCAACCGGTACAATGCCCAATGCCAGCACTGCATCGTGGTCGGTCAGGCCAACGGTAACCACACGGCCAGCTGGGCCAGCGATCTCGGTACTGCCATATTTGTGGTCGATGGTGACGGGAAAGGCCGCTGTTTGGCTACCCGTTGCCACACTCGCGGCGGCGTCGGGTACCAGGGCATGAAGCACAATATCCACCAGCACTTCTGCCGAGAGCGGCCCGCCAAAAAGCCAAGTCCCGCCCCCCAACGCATAGGCGTGACCCTTTTTGACAAACTCCAGGCTCTCCCACAGCGGACGCACCGCTTCGCTGGCAAAGATGTTGTCATCGTCCTGTACTACATAGAAAAAATGGAGATCGCCCAACTCGGGTAGCGTTTCCATGCTCACGGTACTAAAACCGAACTCTTGCCAACCGGAATTCCAGCCCAATTCCAGCCCGATCTGTTCGATGATCTTGATCGCCAACGCGTTTTCAACAAAGAGCCGCGCTGTGGCGGTGTTGTCGGCGGTAAAGCCTTGCGTCAGGATAAATTTCTCGCCGAGCTTGTCATTGGCTTCGAGCAAGGCGCGAGCTTCGGCAAATTTTGCCTCCAACTGGGCGATTACTGCTTCGCTTTCAGCCTGTCGCCCAACCACTTCGGCGATCAGATGGAAGTTTTCGATCATGCTCTCGTATTGGTTACTGGTTTGGTCAGCGGGGTAGTGGTCAAAGACCAGTGTCGGCGCGATGGCACTCAGCGCAGCATATTTTGTCTCATCCACCCGGTTGAGCGGTGCCAGGATCAAGTCGGGCTGGAGCGCGGTCAGCGTTTCCAAGTTAGGGTCGTTGCGTGTGCCTACATCGACCACGTCGGGCCCCAACGCCAGCGGAATCTTGACCCAGTTGTTGTACCCGCCAATATCGGCCATCCCGACCGGTTGCAAGCCGAGTGCCAGCAGATCCTCAGCGTAGATCCATTCCAGCGCGACCACTCGCTGCGGCGTACCGAGGATCTCGGTTTCGCCTAAGGCATGTTGAACGGTTTGGGTTTTATCACTCGCAACAGCCTCTGGCGCGGCCGGGGCAGTCGGTGCGGCACAGGCGGTGAGGAATACTAATAACAAGATGGTGATACCAACTCGCCGAAAAAATTGTCTCATTGCTTTACTTCTACTCCTATTTTTGTTGGTATGAAGATCTAAATCCCTTAGTTGACAAACCTGACTGCGTACATCATATTAGAACCTTGACCTAACCCAAGGGAGACTGAGGTGATTTCTCCCACCGAGTTGGCGGTCCGAATTCCACGTCTTACCCGCCGCGCGCCGCAGAGCTATGCGCGACGATCAAAGGTTTGCCCGTCTGTGGATCGCTAATGACAGAAGCGGCCACGCCAAACACGTCGCGTAGCAGGCCGGGCTGCAAGATCGACCATGGTTCTCCCTTGGCGATAATTTGTCCCTTATTCAGCACAACCATATGATCAGCAAAGGCTGCGGCATGATTCAGATCGTGCAGCACCATCAAAACTGTTAGGCCCTGGGCCTGATTGAGTTCGCGCACCAGTTCCAATACTTCCAGTTGGTGCCCAATGTCCAAAAAAGTGGTTGGCTCGTCCAGTGCCACAATCGAGGTCTCTTGGGCCAAGGCCAGGGCCAGCCAAGCGCGCTGGCGTTCGCCACCGGAAAGTGTGTCCACATCTCGATCAGAAAAATGGGTTAGGTTTACCAATTCAATTGAGCGCGTAATCGCCTCATGGTCCTGGCGACGTAACATTCGAAATGGGCCGACTTGGGCATAGCGACCTTGTTCTACCAGATCATGCACGGTGAGGTTGGCCGGCGCGACCGGGCCTTGGGGCAAGATGGCCAACCGTTTTGCCATTTCGCGTGTGCTCAAACGAGCAATATTCTCACCATCTAATACTACCGCGCCACCATGCAGCGTGAGCAATTTGGTACAAACTTTCAACAAGGTCGATTTCCCCGATCCATTGGGGCCAACGAGAGCAGTGACCTTCCCTTGCACTACATTTAGATCGATCTTGTCGAGGATGGTACGTTTGCCATAGCCCGCCCGAATCTGTTCGGCTTGGATCGCACCTATCGGGCTAGTCCCGTTTGTATGACGGATCTTTGTTGAGTTGAGCATCGTCCACGGATTTCTTTGCAGAGCAATTTGTTGGGAACAAGGTGGACATTATGGTGCCCACCTGTCCATTCCTGCTTGATACGTTTATTGTCTGATGCCACTACTGCTTGATCCCTACCAATGTAACGGCTGCGAGATGTGGCTGATACTGCCGAAAGATGGTCCGCATCGCCGAGACACGCTTACGGGCAGCCTTGTTACGTAAAACATTCCAGCTAAATCGTAGCCCGCCGAGCACCCCTTCGTCCTGGAATAAGCGTTTTGGTTCTAATAGGTGCATTGGTGCGGTCTTCTCTACTGCGATCCGAAACCCGGCTTCGGCGAGCAATGCTTTCCACTCGGCAATAGTCAGGGGGCGGGCACCTACATGAATGGCATTAGACAACGCACGGTGCAGAGCTTCTTTTTGACTGCCAGCAATATCATCGGGGATCAAACAGAGCTCGTGAATGCCATAGCGGCCTCCAGGCTGCAGAATACGTGCTGCTTCAGCCACGATGCGCTGCTTGATGGTTGGGCTTTGCATGGTCAACATGGCTTCCCCGTAGAGTACTGTTGCCGTGGCATCGGGTAAACCACTTTCTTCTGCCCGCCCCACTTGGCAAGTGGCGGCTGAAGTTGGCAACAGTTGTCGGACACGCGCAGCCGCAGATTCGTTCTGCTCTATGCCTGTGTAGCTGGCCGGTTGATTGGCCAAAACAAGTCTTGCTGTGATGCCAAGTCCGGGAGCAAATTCCACCACATGATCGGTCGATTGGATATCCAAAGCCGTTAACATCTGGTGTGTCAACTGGATGCCACCTGGCCGCAATACACGCTTGCCCATTTGGGCCAACAGCCAATGGCCTGGCATCTTATCTGCTGCTAATTTCTCGCCAGGCAGGGCTGACAACGATTTCTGCTTATCCATAACTTGCCTCCTATCGCCAGATCTCTGCACTTTTCGTGACAGATATTCTCTGGAACGTATTATCGTACTCTGGTCTTGCGTAACAAAATCAAGAAAAAAGGCCCTCCGATCAGCGCTAAATAGATCCCAACTGGTAAGGTAATTGAACTGGTATTGAGCGGGATATTGAGCCATGCGCTCACATCGGCTGGGCGGAGATTGCGCGAAACGAAATCGGCTATCATCACTAATGCTGCACCGGCAAGGCCCGCGGCAGGCACCAAGCGACGGAGATCACTCCCTACAAACCAGCGCAACAAATGGGGAGCTACCAAGCCAATAAAGCCGACGCCACCAACGGTACACACAGCGGCTGCCGTTAAGATACAGCCCGTTATCAAGACAATGATACGGGCCGGGTCGATACTTTGCCCCAAGCCAGAGGCCACATCATCGCCAAATTGCAACACATTGGCACGTGGAATCGCCATAAACAGCAACGGGACGGCGGCTACCATCCCAAGCCCAAAGAGCCAGAGTTTTTGCCAAGTGGCACTAGCTAAGGAGCCAGAGAGCCACATTACCAACGACTGGGCACTCTCGCCTGCATAGAGCATGGCGATAGAGGAAAATGCACCCAATACACCGCCTACCAACACGCCAATCAAAATTAAGCGCATAGGTTCAACGCGGCCACCTAGTTGGGCCACAAACCAAGTCAGTGATGCGGAGAGTAGCGCACCGCAGGCGGCAATCCCAGGTAATGCCCAAGAGACTTGGCCTGGCGGTACAGGTGGGCCAAAGACGATCCATACGATCACCGCGGTGGTGGCTCCTTGGGTGACACCCGTGATGCTGGGATCGGCTAGTGGATTGCGATAAAGTGCCTGCAAAAGAGCCCCTGCCATGCCCAACGCTAACCCAACACAGATCGCCATGAGGGCACGAGTCAGGCGTGCATTGACAGCCACAATCTCCAAACGTGAGGCTGTTTCTGGCATCCACAATGTACGCCAGATCTGCTCAAGGGTCAGCGTCACACTGCCCACCCCAATCGAAACAGAAAGCCAGAGCAGGCCCAGACAGAGCAGGATCAGCAACGGGACAGCAATATACCAGCGTCGCCAGCGCCGTTGAACTGGGCGTAGCGTCATGCGGTTGAGGCGAGTATCCGTATTCCAGGTCGTGGTATTCATCTTGCCACCTTGCGTGCCGCGCGCCCCACCACCAAAATTGCGGCGGGCCCAACCATCGCCACTGTCCAGATCCCAGCGGGGATTTCTGCCGGGAAAAAGAGCAAACGGCCCACTGTATCGGCAGCCAGCAGGAGTAACCCCCCACAGAGCCCAGAGACGACCAGGATCAAGCGTGAATCGCTAGAGACTAATAGGCCACGGGCAATGTGCGGGGCAAAAAGTGCAATGAAGGAGATCGGGCCGATCGATGCGATCACCGGTGCCACTAGTACCATCGAGAGCACGATCAGCAGAATCCGGCTACGGAACGGGTTAAGGCCTGCCCCCGTCGCCAATTCATCGCCCAATTGTAACAAATTTAAGACACGGCCACAGAGTAGCGCGGCAGGGATACCAACTATCAGCCAGGGAGCTACCATTTGCAGATACCCCCATTCCGCGGCCGAGACAGACCCCGTGACAAAGCGGAAATAGGCATTCATGCCAGAGATGCGTTCATAGGGTGCCAGCATGATCACCGCACTGGTAAAAACCCCAAAGAAGCCCGATAGAATTGCCCCCGACAAGATAACCCGGATGGGGTCGCGAATGGTGCCGCTAAAGGAAATGACCGCAATGCCAGAGATGATTCCAGCAATCAGGCAGATAACAGGCCGCGGCAAATTGGGTAAATATTCTGGGTAGATAGCAAAGATTGCCATGGCCAGGGATGCACCCTGCGAAATGCCCAATAATCCTGGATCAGCCAGTGGATTGCGCAATGAATCTTGCAAGAGTACACCGACCAGGCCCAATGCTGTGCCACAGAGTATCCCCAGCAAAATACGCGGAATGCGTAATTCACGGATCAGGAAGTGGGCAGGGCCACTTTCGACGGGCAAAGGGTCCCGTATGGCCCGCCAGACTTCAGCCACATCCACATTGGGTTCGCCGCGGATCGCGTTGAGCAAGGCCAGCGCAATCATCAGACACACAATAGCAACGATTCCTAGAATAAAACGCCCGCGCACACCCAATAGAGTAGGCGTTTTGCTCATAGCTGTCATGCAGATTCCGCCGCCGCTTCTGGCTCTTTGGGCAAATTCGGCTCAATTTCCTCGCGCCACGAGATCTCGATCTCCGTTGTCCAGCTTTCTGGATGCCAGAGCTTGGCTGTATTCAATGAGCGCGAACAGTGGAAATAGGCTGACGTAATTTGAATGACAGTCACCAACCGCGCCGGTTTGTTGCCGATGGGAAATTGCGCGCACAGTGCCTCATCCGCGGTGATCTGCGCCGTGCCATGCACGCGTAAGGTTTCACAGGTGCTGGGCACGAGAAAGAGGAGGCCAACAGCTGGATGGGCCAGAATGTTTTGCAGCGAAAAGATCAAATTGTTGCCGCGTTGGTCGGGGAGATAGAGCGTTTTGTCGCCACCGATACCGACAAAGCCAGGTGTACCGCCTTTGGGCGAAATGGTCGATTCGCCCGCCGCGTTGCTGGTTGAAAGCAGCACAAAGGGTGAACGGCGGATAAAATTCAGCGCCTGCGCGTTGAGGTGATTCTGCACCTTGTAGGGGGTATGCGGGTGATGGTCGCCACAGAGCTCGCGCAGTGTGGCGACATCTTGGATAAACGTTGGTGGTTGCTTCATCTGTTTTCCTGACAAAATAGGGATAAGCAAAAAATAGGACACTCATTACTCTTGCGCTTGGCCCGGCACAAAGTCGGCTTGTACCAGCGGGCTTTGCGCCGGGTCAAAGGTCTCCACTGGCCCAGGCGCGGGGATACCGGCTTCGGGCAACACATAGCTGACATACTCTTGGAAGGAGTGGATCAAGCCGCGCAGACTACAACAGGTATAGCGATGACCAATTACATCATAGATACGCCCTTCTTTGACCGCCGTCAGTTCAGGCCAGATTGGATCGGTGCGCTCGGTATGACTCTCTCCCCCTTCGAGCATGTAGATGATCAAATCGGGGTTGAGTGCCAGGATCTCTTCAGCGTTGTATTCTATAAAACGCCCTGTGCTTTCGCCCATACAGCGCCCCAAGCCAACATCAGCTAGTAACACGCAGAAGGGGTTGTCCGTTGCCAGGCCGAAATAGCCCTCGCCGCTCCAGATGAGCCCAACGGATTGTTCGGCTAACTCCGGGGTGGACAATGTTTGGAGATTGGCAAGCACCGTCTCGAATTGGGCAATGGTCGCTTCTGCCGCCTCCGGTTGTCCGCTCAACTGACCCAGCAACCGAGTATTGGCGATATACGCCTGATAACCCGTTTCGCTGGAAACCCCATAGCTCGGGTGATGCAGGAAAAAGACCGGCACCATCTCGCGCAAGACATCGTAATAGGGATCATCGGGCACGCGTGAGAGGAAGACATCCATCTCTGTTGCAGCCCACAATTCGGGGTTGCTCAAGTCTTCAATGATGTGTTCTGGCAGACCGACCGGGGCATAGAAGATGGAGTCTAGCATTTCCGGTCTCATTGCCGCTGCGTGCAGCACTACACCCAGATCGGCCATGGTTTCATAGCAGCCATGCCAGTCACAAGCGAGCTTGGGGGGTGTATCGAAGGTAAACACTTGCCCCAGCGCGTCGGTGATGGTCAGCGGGAAGGAGGCGTCATCAGCGATTGGGTCATCAACGATTAACGGACTCTGTAACGGATCAAAGTCTAGCCAAAAGCCAGGCGCAGGAATATTAGCTTCTGGAACAACATAGTGAGCATACTCTTGTAAGCCGTGAATAATGCCTCGCAGGCTACAGCAGTAGTAGCGATGGCCTTGGGCATCATAGACACGCCCTTCCTTGATCGCGGTCAATTCTTTCCAGACAGGATCGGTGCGCTCGGTGTGGCTGACAGTCACACCCATGTAGACAATCCAATCGGGATCGAGCGACAAGAATTGTTCGGCATTTAGATCCAACCAAGCCTCGCCTTCCGCAGCAGCATCCACACATTCCCCCAAGCCTGTCTCGGCCAAGGCAACACAGAAGGGGTTGGTAGGTGTAAGCCCGCCATAGCCATCGCCACTAAAGAGGATGGCGACTTGTTGGGCCGTTAAGTCGGGGGTTGAAAAGCGCTGCAGATTGGCAATCGTATTGCGGAAGCGCGTGACTGCGGCTTCGGCAGCTTCGGGCTGCCCGATCAACTGCGAGACGATCTCCAGGTTTTTGATAAATGCTTGATAGCCCTGCTCGGACGATTCACCATAGGATGGGTGGTGCAGATAGAAAACCGGCACAGCTTCATTGATTGCATCGTTGGATGGGTCGGCTGGCACGCGACTGATGACAATATCCGCCTCGGAAGCCGCCCAATGTTCGGGATTGCTCGTATCCTCAATGCGATAGTCAGGCAGACCGACCGGATAGAAAAAGACCGAATCGGCCTGCTCATCGGCATAGCCGGTGGCATAAGGTGCCACACCGAGATCAGCCAGAATTTCTTGGCAGCCAGCCCAGATACAGCCAATCTTGACTGGTCTCTCAAACGTAAATTCCTGGCCCGCGGCGTCGGTGATAGTGAGTGGGAAGAGGGCGTTGTCAACTGTGCTTGTCTCCGTGGCTGTGGTGCGGGTTGCAGCCTCACTGCCCGTGGATGTTGACCCCGTTGCGACACAACCACTGAACAACAATAAGCTGATCAGCAATAAAAGTAAGGGAAGAGGGTATTTTACTTGCTTCATCAAATCTCCTTTTGCGGGAAGATATGGACTGTTATTGGGTTTCTATCCTGAAATGCTGCGTCGCCCTGTACTCGCAGGGTGAAATACGGGCATCGCAATCATTTTCAGGATAGGCCCCCTTACTCTTGGAACAAGACAAGTAGATCAGCGAGTAGCCGTTGTTGGCCGGTAAAGCCCGGATAGCCAAGCCGGTCTAGCGTGTGAACCTGTTCATTCTGGACAGCAGGCAAAGTAGCCCAAAGCGGATTGCTCTGTATCTCTGCCACTGCGGCATCTTCGCCTTCGATAGCAGAGCTTTGCAACAAAATTAACTGCTCGCCATCCAAGAGAATGAGCTGCTCCATACTCAGCCAGGCGCGTCCATTGGCAGCCAATGCATCGCCGAGTACTGCTGGATCGGGCCGCAATGTAAAACCCAGATCCAATAAAGCTTGTGGCACCGAAGTGGGGCCGGTTGCCCAGACTGCTAGAGACGGACCTGCATAAATAGTTGCCACGGTGACTGTGGGTTGGTCATCGCCCAATTGCTCGGCAGCGCGGGTCACATCCGCTTGAAACGAGTCGATCTGAGCCTGAGCGCTCTCTTCTCGCCCCAAAATAGCCGCGGTTTCAAGATACGCTGGCAGCGGCACGGTATTGCTCAACGCGATGGTTGGTGCCAGTTGGGAGAGCAGATCATAGCCAGCGCTTTCAACAAAATAGCGGTTGCCGATGATCAGATCGGGCTGAAGCTCGGCCAGAGTTTCCAGATTGACCTGCTGCGATGAAAACAGTTCGATTCCGGCCAGGTCTTCTGGACTGATGCCCGGCACAGCATCGGGCAGATTCACGGTCGAGGCGACCGGCTTAACACCCAAAGCAAGCAGATCAGCCAGTAACCATTCCTCACCCATGGCAAGAATACGCTGCGGATTGGCGGGGATCGTTGTCTCGCCTAGGGCATGAGTTACTGTGCGCGTTTCGCCGCTCTCGGCTGCTGTGGCGGCGGGCTCGATCGGCTGAATGAGCGGGCTCTGCGCTGGGTCATAATCCGCTGTTGGGCCTGGATCGGCAACAACATCCGGCAAAATGATATGGGCATATTCGTGTAGATCGTAATATAAGGCGCGTGCACCACAGCAGTAATAGAGACCTTCTACACCGTAGACGTTGCCATTCTTCACCGCGCTCAACTGTGCCCAGACCGGATTGGCGCGCTCGGCAAAGGTGTCGGTTTCCTGCATAACCAAAATGAGATCAGGATCGATGGCGAGAAAGGCTTCGGGGTTGATCTCTTCCCAGAGTGGCGCTTCGATGCAGGTACCCAAGCCCGTTTCTTGAATGACGGCACAGAAAGGGTTAGTATGATCTACCGCGCGAAAGGCTTCGTCTTCCCACAAGACGGCCACGGTCAGTGCGGCTGTCTCGGGCGTAGCTAACTGATGGAGACTGGTCACCAGTCGGTCAAAGTGGGCGATGGCCTGCTCTGCTGCCGTTGGCTGGTCGATCAATTGCCCAACCAGTCGGATATTCTCCAGATAGGCTTGATAGCCACCCACAGAAGTGGCGTCAAAGGATGGCGCGTGGAGGTAAAAGAGCGGGGCTGCCGCGGCCAATGCCTCGGTGTTGGGCGAAACCGGTAGGCGCATTAGGATCAGATCAACCTCGGCCTTAGCCCAATCTTCAGGGTTGTACGAGTCGGTGATTGTGTGCGTGGGCGGCCCGGCTGGGAAGAAAAGGACAGAGTCGTAGACCTCTTCTAACCAGGAGTCCCCTGCATAGGGAGGCGTATTGAGATCAGCAAAAATTTCGATACACCCCGTCCATAGGCAGCCAAGCTTAGGCGGTGCGTCAAAGGTGAATTCTTGGCCCGCGGCATCGGTAATCGTGAGCGGGAAGAGGGATTCTGCGGCGGTAGCTTCCTCCGTGACCGCGGAAGAAGGCGCTTCCGGCTGATCTATATTGGGGGCTGTCGCTGGGGTGGCGCAGGCCGCCAGCAAGCAGATCAATAACAGAATAACTGGAGTAACTCTTTGAAATTGTTTGCGTTTCATTTTTTATCCTAATTGGCCTTGCTACCAAAATCTGCTGGAAAAACAGTGCCACGAATTGCATGAATGCCGCGAAAATTCATACAATCCGTGACGAGAATTGGTTTATGTCTTACCGAAAATCACCGCTCGTATCCAACTCCGTGCTCAGCAAATATTGTTCGATGTCGTCCAGCACGAGATTTAACCCGGCCAGACCACCGCGATACCAGGGATCGGCGCTAACAATGTGAAGTTGGTCGGCTTTGGCGGCAAAGGTGAGGTCGAGTAGACCGGTGGCCTGCAGATTTTCTAACCCCCACGCCGGGTCAATGACAAAGATCACGTCGGCATCCAGTTTGGGCGTATCCTCAAAGCTAACCGAGGCACTCCCATCCGCGGTGTCGCCAATCATTTCGGCGATGGCCGGCACCAGTACAATCCCCAGATCATCAAAGACCTTGGCCGAAGTCCAGCCAATCTGTTGGCTGAGATAAAGGTTCTCGCCGTAAACGCCAAAGGTCGAGACTTCGAGCGTCTCTTGCCGCGGAGCCAAACGTCCGCGCAACTCGGTGATGCGTGCCTCATAGGCCGCCACCCCATCGTTGAAGCGATCGCTTTGGCCAATCAGATCAGCCACGGTGCGCTGCGTGGCGAGTGCGTCTTCGGCGCTATAATCGCGCACCGAGACGGTCGGGGCGATGGCCGAAAGTTCTGCGTAGATGTTGGCGTGTGTGTCCAGACAGATGATCAGGTCGGGTTTCAGCGCGGCGATTTGTTCGAGATTTGGTTCGGGAATCGAACCCACATCGGCCACAGTGTCGGGCAGTACAAAACCGCCAATCGAGCGCGGGTTACTGGCATTGGCCGCGCCAATCGGCACAACGCCAAATTGGAGCATGTTGTTGGCGATCGATAGATCATGCAGCGCGACGATGCGCTGCGGACTGACCGGCACTTCGGTCACGCCGAGTTCGTGTGTGATGATGCGGGTCGCGCGGGTCGATGCATCTATCGACTGCACCAACGGGCTTTGCAGCGGATCAAAATCCGTGTGGGGCCCGGGGTTGGGAATGCCCGCTTCAGGAATCACATGGCTAACATAATCCTGCAGGGCGTGGATCAGGCCACGCAGGCTACAGCAATAATGGCGATTGCCCAGGGCATTATAGACCCGCCCTTCCTGGACAGCTGTCAATTCTGACCAAATTGGATCTGTCCGTTCGGTGGCGGCGGGGGAACCATTCATAAAGATGATCAGGTCTGGGTCAATCGCGAGAAAGGTTTCGGCGTTGATTTCTGTCCAGAGTGGTGCTTCGATACATTGCCCCAAGCCGACCTCGTTCAAGGTCACACAGAAGGGGTTTGCTTGATCCACGCCACGATAGGCTTCATCTTCCCAAAGGATAGCGACTTGTTGGCTGGCAAGCTCTGGAGTTGATAATGATTTTAAGTTCGCCAGTGCAACCTCAAAGCGTTCAATAGCTGCTGCAGCTACCTCGGATTTACCGGTCAGTTGTCCTAAAACTTCCAGATTTTTGACATAGGCTTGATAGCCTTTTTCGGAAGATTCACCATAGGATGGGTGATGCAGGTAAAAAATTGGCGCAGCGCTGGCTAACGCATCATCATCTGTACTGGCAGGCACACGGGTGATGATGATGTCAACTTCTGCTACCGCCCAATGTTCTGGATTGAAACTATCTTCGATTTGGAAAGCAGGCAGGTCGCCGGGAAAATAAAAGACCGACTGCGCGTCATCGGCACTATACCCAGCAGCGTGCGGTGGGATGCCCAAGTCTGCAAAAATTTCGATACAGCCAAACCAGATACAACCGACCTTGACGGGTTCATCAAAGGTGAACTCCTGGCCGACAGCATCGCTGATGGTCAGCGGGAAGCCAGCCGCGGCTACGCTGGTATGCTCTGCAGCAGGCGGGGCCTCGGCTGTCGTTTCTGTGGTCGTTGCTGGGGCTGGCACACAGGCGGCCAATAGCCCACTCAGAATCAAAATGCTCAGAATTTGTTTTAGATATCGCATCATATCTTTGGCTTTGTTTGCTGATTTGACAGCGATCGCTGTCAACGAATTTTGAGGGTGAATTGAGCGGATTTGCGCTGCACAAATCCGCTCCCAGTTACCCCCGCGGAACGAATGAAGCGTACGAAGGCCGCAAATCCGTTCCGCGGTGCCCGCAGATCTGTTTACGGTTGCTCGCCCAACATTGGCGTTGTGGCTTCGGTATCGGTCAAATTGGCGAAGAGATCGTCGACCACCATGCTGGCCAGCAGATAAGTTTGGGCGCGCCACCAATAGCCGGGCACAAAAAAGGCTTTTTCGGCCTTGACTGCATCAAGGGCCAGCCAGAGCGGTTTTTGTTGCAGATCCGTAATAAACGCGCTCTCTTCGGCGGCCACATCGGGGTCGGTGGTTGCATAGGTGAAGTAGAAGATCGCATCGCCATCAACCAGATCCATCCGTTCTTCGGAGATGGTGATGTACTGCTTGTCCCCATATTCGGCGACCGCCTCCTCGCCGACAAAGGATTGCGATGCAGGGCGGCTGAGCCCAACATCGCTCAGGATCGCGCCGGGCGAGGTGTCGGGCATCCACAGCCAAATGCCATAGGTGCTGAGCGAGACCACCGAGATCTCCAGCTCTTCCGGCTGACCGAGCGCCGCTTTTAATTCTTCCACGCGCTGGGCATAATTTGCTTCCATCTCTTCGGCAAGCTCGGGCACATTCAGCACCGCGCTCCAGAAATGCATCCCGTTTTCCCACCCGGTGAAGACTGCTGGGTCGGCCACGATGACCGGCGCAATTTCACTGGCGAGTGCGGCGTCAATCGCCCCGTCGGTAGTCAGGATCAGATCAGGCTGGAGCGTGGCCACTTTTTCCAGCTCAGCCGGGTAGCCCAGTCCTGTCACTGTGGAGAGCCTCTCCGCATATTGCGGCAACAAGATTGGCAACTCCTCCAACATCCATTCCCCGGTGCCCACCGGCGTTTGGCCGGTCAACAGCACCACTTCCATCGCGGCCATATCCAATGGCAGCACGCGTTGGGGCGCCTCCGGAATACAGACAGGATCGCCGACCAATAATTCGTGGTCGAAGAGGCGGAAGCCTGCTCCGCATTCGCTGGCGGCTTCGGCCACGGCTTCGCTTTCGGCGGCGGCTTCGGTTGTCGTCTCCGCGGTCGAGGCGGTCGGTGCGCTGACCGGCACACAGGCTGCCAATAAACTCAGGAACAACAGGTAAGGTAAAAATTTCAGAATGTGCTTCCGGGTACTCTGGTTCATACAATAAAGTCCTTTGCGTGTGAGTAAGAAAAAAGGGGCAAGAGCTCAACCTGATTTGTCAGGTCAAGCCGCTTGTTTTTCTGCGGCTTGCCGACGTTTCCATTCGGTCAGTTTTTTGAGGCGCATCTCATCGGTTTCAAGATAGCACGAGGTACAGTACTTATATTCGGCGGCGCGCATCTCTGGCAGCATGTACCACAAGCAACAACCCGCGCGTACCACCATCTCATCGGCTTCGCCATCAACTTCGTACTGAAAACGAACTGGACGGCGGCGCGAGGGAAAACTGCGCCCAGCATAAAGCTGTTCGAATTGCTGCCAACTTTCGTCCAGTGTCAAGTCATGCCGACCGGCCAGTTGGAAACCATAAGCTAGTGCATCCAATGCTGAAGCCCAGGCGTTGTTGCGATTGACAAGCTTGCGGGGGCCCCAGGTCGCCACGGTTGGCTCTAGCAACCAAGCGATCTGTTGAAAGAGGGCTTCTTTGAGCGCTGTTTCATCGGCAACGGTTTGGATACCCGGCAAGGTAGCCCATTCGTCCCCCGCGATCACAATGGCGCGAGGCTCGACTAGCGCAATGTGATAGAGCGATTCGTGGTTGTTATAGAAAAGATTCTCGGCGATGATCGGTACACGTCGCTCGGTGGCATAGCCGTAAGCCAGCAGCTCTAGCGGCAGAGCGATGAATGAGCGAAAGGAATAGGTGCCCGCTACTGGTTGCGTCGCGTTGTATTTGGTCACTACGCGCTGGATTGGCCGATCCGCTACTTCTGCTACAGTAAAGGCCGTGGCCGGTACCCAATGCGTCTCATTATTTTCAACAGCTGGTGGGGTACCCAATTCGACCGTAGCATAGGAAAGATGGCCGCGGAAACGGTCGATCAGCGCTGTTACTGGCGATGTTGCCCAGTCTGTCGGAATGGTCAAGTCAAACGTCATGCGTAGATACTCCTCGCTGTTTAGCTGGATCACGACTTATGCAGCGCCTGTTGGCATAGATGCAGGCAGCAGCTATAGATACAGGAATTTTGGTTAAAGCTTGCGTAAGTTCGATGACGATGGAGCGGGCAGACAAAGCATAAAGTTGCTCCCCTCAGTTTGAGCAACCCCGCTCTGCCTCCGCTGCCCGCGCCAGAGAGTACCTTAGCATGTTCTGCCGGGGACATTCAAGGGGTTTGGCGGTGAAAAATGGCGCGCCCGCGTTCGGTCTTGGCGTGGTATTCTGCTAAAGCGCGTTCACCTATCGCTTAAGGAAGATTGACCAGCACTATTCGACTTGTTTAAGAAGTGAGGTTGGCTTTGGTTGAGGGGTGGATCAACAAGCGCGGCAAACCACCAACCGGGTTACGGTATGGACGGTATCGCCGCGCCTGTAAGAGTGCGATTCAAGTGGATGCTTACATTACAATTGCAACAGGTGTTGCAGGTCAAGATAGAGGAAGAGGCCGATGATCGAAATCATCAACACGCTGAGGCCCAGATAGCGCCAGCGCCAACTGGTGTTCCAGAGTTGCCAGATGTTGAAACCGATAAAGCCGAGAGCCACAACTTCGAGCACCGCGCTGATCACCACCGAGAAGATCCCCCCCAGGCCAAACCAGGGCAGGACAAAGGGCAAGACAATATATTGCAGCGTACAGCGGATCGCCACGAAGATCAACGAGCCATTGAGCACGCGGGTGGAGCGGGCAGGCGGTGCAGATTGGGGGCGTTCAGGAGCGCCGACCGATTTAGTGCCCGGCAATGGCTCGGCACTGGCAAGAGAATGACTATCAGACCTCATGGATGGTTGTTTGTCCCAGTTGTGTGTTGGCGAGAACGCCAGTTTTGACGACCGTATCGGCCAATAGACGCGCCAGCAAAGTGCTGAGGGCAAAGGTCAATGCCGAGAGCAGGGCTGCCAGGGCCCCGACCCACCACTCCAGTTGGCTGGACCGCAATGCCAGCAAGATCAGCGAATATTCTGCCAGGCCGGCCAAGGCCCCTGCAAAGACCAACCGGGTTTGGCTGAAGTGGCGGTACTGGGTGAGCAGCCCAACGCATAACTCACCCAACGCCCCGGTGATCACGCTGATCAGCAACACGACAAAGCCGTATGGGGTGAAAAACATCGCAGCCAGACCGCTGGCAACACTGATGAGGAGGAGCGCGCCGGGTTTACGCATGACATAGGCCCCAAACGCAGCCGGTAGAAAATAGACGCCACCGATGATTGCCCGAGCCAGGACACCCAATGCCAACGCTGCCGCGTAGAGATAGGTTACTGGCACTAAGAGAATGCCGAACACCAGCGAAATCGCAAAGGCAATCAACAGATCACGGGTTTTCCAACCCATCCAGCCGTTGTGGACTGGCGAAATTGGCGAGGCCGACATGACTCCTCCTCAAATGAACACCACACTTTCTGCTAGCTTAATCCCGTCCATCATAGAAGTCAAATCATAGAAGCCAAATCGTCGGGAATCTCAGTAAAACGAAGGTTGCGCTCTCCCGATTCTGCGACAAGGGACACTGGGAAGGTTGACGAATAAAGTTGGTGGCAGGGTCAGACAACTGCCGCCGTAACGAGCTCGAACTCCTGGATCAATTGCTGCACCCATTGCTGGATGCGGGGCGAGGTCTGTTCCCGCTGATTGTCATCGAGTGCCAGGCCCATAAAGAGGTCATTATCCAGCGCCAGCGATTCGTCAAACTCATACCCGTCGGTCGGCCAATACCCCACCAGGCTTGCGCCGCGCTCCGCACAACTGCGCCCCAGAATGCCAATCGCATCCTGATAGGTGTCGGGATAGCCATACTGGTCGCCACAGCCAAACAGGGCCACTTGTTTGCCGGTCAGGTCGAGTTCTTCGATCAGCGGCAGGACGTTCTCCCAATCCTCTTGCAACTGGCCAATATCCCAGGTGGGCACACCGAGGATCAGCTTGTCGTACTCAATCAGTTTGCCCACATTCTTTTTGGAGATCTCAAAGGAATCAACCGAACAGTTCTCCAATGTTTGCAAGGCCTCGGCAATCTCGCCTGCTGCGGCATCGGTATTGCCCGTGGAGCTGCCATAAAAAATGCCAATTTGGATCATCACTTCTTCCTTTCAGTCCTGCGTACTCCGTGACTTGCTGTTGTTGTGACGTGCGCAACCGAATTAGTCGGCTGCTGCCTGGGCCAGCGCTGCATTATGGAGATGAGGCACCCGCCGCGCCCGCGGAATGCTATGATGCCGCGCCATCGGTTTGGGCTCTGGCTGCAGGTGGAAGGTCATCTGTTGCAGATGCAGGACAGGATCGATATTTTGTACCTGGATGTCGCCGGGCAGTTGCAACATCACCGGCGCATAGTTGAGGATGGCGCGCACGCCCGCCGCGACGGCAACCTCGGCTACGCTCTGCGCTTGTTCAGCCGGCACAGCCAGGATGGCGATTTGAATGGCGCGGCGCTGAATGACCGCTTCCAGCTGGTGCGTATCCTGGATCCGCACCCCCTGCAATCTGCGGCCAATCTGGCGCGTATCGTTATCGAAGATCGCGGTGATGCAGAAGCCGCGCTGGCGAAACCCCCCATAGCCCGCGAGCGCACGCCCCAGATCGCCCGCACCGATCAACGCCACTTCCCACATGCAATCTACCCGCAGAATGCGTACCAGTTCAGCGCGCAGCGATTCGATCTCGTAGCCGGTGCCCTGTTTGCCAAATTCGCCAAAGGAAGAGAGATCTTTGCGCACCTGAGCGGCAGAAATCCCCAAATGGTCGGCCAACGTACGCGAAGAGACAATCCCTGTCCCATGAGTCGCAAGTTGGTTGAGGGTACGCAGATAAAACGCTAAGCGGCTGATCGTAATGCGTGAAATGACATTGTCATCCTGGCGTATGGTCATAAAACAACCTCCTTATTCATAGCTCTGACTCTGGACCGACCAGGTGCTGCGAGGGCTGATTCAGGCACATCCTATGAGCGTCGGCAAAAAAAAACGCGGCCAGAATATAGCGCTGGCCGCGGTCCGGAGATCCTTGTGACGGCTGAACGCCTTGCTGGCTAGGCAGATTCTCGCAGTGTTCGGTTCCTGGCCGATTCCGCAATTGGCCAGACAAACCCGGGTTAAACCACGATACTGGGCTGATCCCGGACTGTTTGGTCAACACCACGGTGGAACATGTGTGTGGCAAAGTGGCAGCTTTGCTCGTGCTCTACACTAGCATAAGTCGATCCGCCAATCAAGCGGTTTGGCGAGCAATTTGGACGATGGTCGCTTCGGTCTGGATAAAGGCTGTTGGTTGGCTTTGGTTGAACCCGGGCTTAACAGATATGAGCGGGGGCGTCAACCTTGCTTAACTGTGGGGGCGGGAGACGAGAGATGGTGGGCGGGAGACGGTAAATGGTGGACGAGAGACGATGGTCAAGTTACCGTCCATCGTCCACCGTCCATCATCATCAATTCAGATAATAGGTGATCTCGCCAAAGAGTGGCGCGGGGCAGAGGTTCAACCGGCCTGAGGCACGCGCTTCGAGCTGGCTTTCGGCCTGCTGCATCAGATCGATCAATGGTTGATAATCATGAGCCTGCAATTCAACGATCAAGGAGCCAATACCCAGCCGCATTTTGCCACTACTCGGCGATTTCTGCGCGGCCTCGCGCTGGATGACCTGGTACAGCAGGAGGAAATCGTTGAATTGGAGGTGAATGGTGAGATGATCCCAGCGGAGATGAACCGTGCCATGTTCGCATTGGCCCACATAGCGGCAGGATGAATATTCAGCGAGGATTGTCAGGTGTTGACACATAGTTGTGATCCTTATCATCGAATAGCGGCGTGCTGATTAGCGCCCAGTGCATGATGGGCGTACCCCAAAACAGGTACTGCGACAATACTTGCTCTCCCACCGCATTCGTGCTATGATCACAAATGGCTGGAGAGCACTTGCTGGCTAGGCAGAGCCTCACAGTAATGACGAGACAGGTGGCAGCCTGTCTCGTCTTTTTTTGAACCCAATCCTATAATAGGCACAGAACGTGCCTGGAAACCCCAGGTTACGCAGCTAAGCGCAGATTGCACAGAGAAGAACCAGAAATCTGTGTAACCCTTGGAAGCTGTGGGTTTCCAAATGGTTTCTGTATTTTACTTACGCTGTTTCGCCCTTGACAAAATAGGCCAATGGGTGACCAGGCGTCAACTCGACGCGCACCGCGGTGCCGGGGGTATGCCGGACGGTGTGTGGCCCTTCGCAACGCACGGACAGACCCGAGGGCAACCGTACTTCGTATAGATACGAATCGCCCCGATAAATCGTGCTGATCACTCGGGCCTGGCCCTGCGGATCGGCGGTCAGGGTCAGGTCGTCGGGGCGGGCCGCGGCTTCAATTGCGGTCCCGGCAGCCAGATTGACCGGTTGCGGCCAGAAGCCCAGTTCGGTCTCTAGCCCTTGTTCGCGGGTGATCCCCGGCAAAAAGAATGCTGTCCCCATAAATTCGGCCACAAAGCGCGAGGCTGGGTGCAGAAAGAGGGCCTCTGGGCGAGCGACTTGCTCGACGACGCCTTGATTCATCACCGCGACGCGATCCCCCAAAAAGAGGGCTTCCTCCTGGCTGTGCGTGACCACGACGACTGTTGCGCCACTGGCGCGCAGAATTTGGGCCACCTCACCGCGCACCTGATCCCGCAGGCCGGCATCCAACCCAGAAAATGGCTCATCCAACAACAACACTTGCGGATTGGGGGCCAGCGCGCGTGCCAGCGCTACCCGCTGTTGCTGACCGCCCGAGAGTTCATGGGGCAAGCGCTGTTCCAGGCCGGCCAAATCCACCAGCGCCAACACTTCGCGTACTCGCTCGGCGCGGCGGTGACGATCCTGTTTCAGGCCATAGGCGATATTTTCCGCCACCGTCAAATGGGGAAAGAGGGCATAATTCTGAAAGACCATGCCCACCTGGCGTTCTTCGGGGGGGACAAAGGTGCGCGGCCCAGCAACCAACCGGCCACCGATCGTGATCGTGCCTGCATCGGGGCGCTCGAAACCGGCGATCAGGCGCATGGTGGTGGTCTTGCCGCAACCACTCGGGCCCAACAACGCGAGAATTTCGCCCGTATGAATGGTCAGGTTCAACCCGCGGACCGCCGATGTCGTATGGAATTGCTTGAAGAGCTGCTCACATTGAACGGTAATCTTGGTCATGTTGTTGCTCGCGCAAAATAAAAAAGGTCATTGGGAGGGATGAGAGTAGCACAATCAACAGTGCCGGTGCCGCCGCCGCCGCAAAATAGGCCTCGGAGACCGAAGACCAGACAGCCATGGCCAGGGTTTTGAATCCAATCGGGGCCAGGAGCAGGGTGGCCGGCAACTCTTTCATGGCCGTTAGAAAAACCATGCTGGCCCCTGCCAGCAGACCGGGGCGTAACAATGGCAGGGTGATCGTCCAGAAGGCGCGGAGCGGCCCCCGCCCCAGACTGCGCGCCGCTTCTTCCAAACTTGGGGGAATCTGCAACAGGGTGGTGCGTAGCGTACCCATGGCCTGAGGCACAAATAAGATCGTATAGCCGAGCGTGAGCATCGCTACTGTCTGGTAGAGCCACAAGGCGTGATTCGCCCCCAAAAAGACCAGCGAAAGCGCAATCACAATGCCGGGCAGGGCATAGGCCGTGTAAGTAAGCTGGCCCAGCAGCCGACTCCAGCGATTGTCGTGGCGCACCGTGAGGATGGCGATTGGCAGAGCTGCCAAAATAGTGGCTACCGCGGCCAATCCACTGGCTAGCACCGAATTCCAGGTTGCTTGATCCAACCCGCGCACGCTCTCTCCCGCGGCCAACCCCCGGAGCAGCCAATAGAGCAACACGGACGCGGGCAATAGCAGACTCAAGGCAACGACCACGGCACAAAAAAGTGCTGCGGGCCAGCGCCAAACCCCCAATGCAATTTTTGTCGGCGGGCGCAACGCGCCGGTATTGCCTTGCACAAAGCTGGCGCGGCGTTGCAAACGGGCCTCAAGCGCGACAAAGACAAACGTAACCGCTACCAGCACCAGCGCGACCAGGGCAGCCTGGGCTCGATCAAACGATTGGTATTGGATGTAGATCGCCCGGGTAAAGGTGTCGTAGCGCATAATCGCCACGGCCCCAAAGTCGCGCAGCGTATACAGCGCAATCAACAGCCCGCCCGTACCCAGTGCCGGGCGCAAAAGCGGCAGCGTGACCCCAAAAAAGGTCTGCCAGCTATTTTTGCCCAGACTGCGCGACGCCTCTTCCAGGGCTGGGTCCAAACGCAGCAAGGCAGCTCGCACGCTGAGTAAAAGGTAGGGATAGCTGAGGATGGTTAGGGTGAAGAGTGCACCCGGGAACCCGTAGAATGAGGGCAGGCGTTCGACACCCCAGAGCGTCCCCAGGATCTGCTGTAGCAGACCGCGCGGCCCCAGCGCCGAGGCGATCAGATAAGCGCCAACATAACTGGGGATCACCAACGGTAAGGGTGCGAGGATCGTCCAAAGGCGGCGGAACGGGAGATCAGTGCGCACGGTCAACCAGGCGATTGGCACCGCGATCAAGGCGGAAAGGCCGGTCACTGCCGCGGCGAGGCCCAAGGTGTTGCGCAGCGTTTGCACCGTGCGCCAGCGGAACAAATTCTGCCAGCCAGTTGCCTCGGCTCCGGCGGCCCGCATCAACAAATAGAGCAACGGCAGCAAAACCAGGAGCGCCACAAGGCCACCGGCGAGCCACAACAGGGCCGTGCCTGAAAGCCAGGCAAAAGCTGGGCGTTGTAACCGCACCGGGCGGGGCAATTCGGTTGTTTCAACCGTTTGCATGGCCAATCAACCTATAATCACTGCTTTCTATAGCAAATTGATCGGCTGGGCAGTGCAACAGCGAGCATGCCCAACCGATCAACCAGTAGTTTAGACTAGTTATCAACGTATCAGCAAACCGGCGTTCCTTGTGCACACGCCGATTGGGTGAACGTTACTGCAGCAGACCAACCTCGGCCAGGAGTTGTTGGGTGCCAGCCAGATCGGCCAGATCCACCAGCGCGATGTCGGCGCTGTTCAACTCTTCGATCGGGGTCAGCCCGTCCGGCCCGGCCACGCCATCGATCACCGGGTATTCATTGGTTTGCTGGGTGAAATATTCCTGCGCCTCGGGCGAAACCAGATATTCGATGAAGGTGAGTGCATTCGCCTCGTTCGCGCCGGTTGCTATGCGACCAGCACCAGCCACCATCACCAGCGAGCCAGGACCACCACCGGGCAGGAAGTAATTGCGGGCGGCAAATTCTTCGCCCTGTTCAGCCAGGAAGCGATAGAGATAATAGTGGTTCACGAAGCCCACTTCCACCTCGCCTGCGCCAACGGCCTCCACAATGGCCGAATTGCCTTCGAAGATCACCGGGTCGTTGGCAACAATGCCTTCGAGCCAGGCGCGGGTTTCATCTTCACCCCAGATCACGCGCATACCCGTGACCATGGCCTGGAAGGAGGCATTGGTCGGGGCCAGCCCAAAGCGCCCAGCCCAGGCCGGGTCGGTAAAGGCGGCGATGTCATCGGGCAGATCAGCTTCGGTCAGCGCGTCGGTGTTGTAGACAATGACGCGTGCTCGGCCAGCAACCCCCACCCATAATGCATCGGGCGAGCGGAACTCGGGCTTGACCGCATTGAGAATAGCTTCGGGCAGCTCAGCCAGCAGCCCCTGATTGGCCACAGCCCCCAAACCACCGGGGTCTTGCGCAAAGAAAACATCTGCCGGGGAATTGGTGCCTTCCTCAAGCAGCGTGGCGGCGATTTCCGGCGTGCTGCCGTAACGCACTTCCACATCGATCCCGCTGGCGGCTTCAAATTGTTCGATCAGTGGGCCGACCAGGTTTTCGCTGCGGCCCGAATAGACTACCAGGCTACCACCTTCGCTCGGGGCTTCTGCTTCTTCGGCAGCCGGTTCTGCGCTGGCAGCATCACTTGCCGCTGGAGCCGCTGGCTGCACAGGCACACAGGCGGCCAGGGCCAACGTTGCAACGAGTAAGAGAGCAATCCAACTCGATACCTTCGACATCTTTGACAATCCCTTTCCTATTGTTTATGGATAGACCCAAGTGGGTCGGTGTAACCAATGAACAGTGCAATGCTAGGGTAACCTAACAGGGCGCATCAAGCGCAGGCAAATAATCAGGCCCAATTCGTTGCGTCTACAAAAGACTCATCAATTATGACAATCGTTGGGCACAAACAATGCGGGGACTTCAGCTACGCGGGTGGCGCTTGCCAGTCACCACCATCAACCCGATACAGGGCACCGCAATCAGCAAAACCAAGGTGAGCTGTAAAAATTCGACGAGCATGGGCATTGATTCCTAATCGCGCTTCACTTGTTATGCAATATGCAGGCTACCAGCCTGGCAGCCTGCTGGGCATCAGCAACTGGCTTTTACCATAACATAGGAGAAGGGTGAGTTCAAGGGAAAAAAGCGAGAATTTCCAGAGTGAGATGGGCGGTAACTGTGAAGTGAGCCCCTAACGCTGCTTGAGGCAAATGTTAATGGTGATTAAATGGATAATTAATCGTGCTTACGAAATATCAATGAAGCGGCTGGAGGCTGGCTTGTATCCTGTTGAGGAGGAAGTGGCGAGAAATGGGGAGGCTAGCGTGGCCGGGAGCTGGTCGTTTCAGCCGCTCGCGGTCTGGCGCTGGCGGACAACTTCGTAGAGCATCAGGGCTGTGGCCGTGGCAAGATTCAGGCTGTCCGCGACACCGAGCATGGGGATGCCCACTTGCTGGATCGGCGCGCTGAGCCAGGCCGGGCTGAGACCGGTGGCCTCGCTGCCCATCACCACGGCGACCGGGCCCGTGAGGTCAGCCGCGGTGTAGCGCTGATCCGCGGCCGGGGTCGCGGCAACAGGTACAATGTCATTTTCGTGTAGCCATAACAGGATTTCAGCCGTGCTGGCCTCGACCACCGGTACGGTAAAGAGCGTGCCCAAGCTGGCCCGGATCACATTCGGGTTGTGCAGATCAGTCGCCCCCGCACAGACGATCACACCATCCACCCCGGCGGCGTCGGCGGTGCGCAGGATCGCGCCCAGGTTGCCCGGCTTTTCGACCCCTTCGACTACGCACAGGAAGGGGGGCTGGCCCAGGGGAATCTGCGCCAGGGTGCGCGTCAGGTAGGGAATCACCAGCAGGATGCCGTCGCTGCCTTCGCGATAGGCCAGTTTGGCAAAGAGTTCGGCTGGAAGTTCGTATAGCTCTGTGCCCTCGTGGGCCAGGGTTGGCAGCAGGGCTGTCAATTGGGCCAGATCATCTGCTTGCATGAGGGCCGGGCAGAGATACAGCTCGCTTGGGATCACGCCGCTGGCCAGGGCGCGGCTGGCTTCGCGCCAGCCTTCGACCACGGTGCGCTGGGCCTGATCGCGCAGCGAACGTTTGCTCAATTTGGCTATGGCCTTGATGCGGGGATTCTGCGGGCTGCTGATCAGCTTCACGAGCTCAGCCTATTCTGCTGCCGACCAGCGGGCATAGGTGCCACTGGGCAGCGGCCGACCGCTCTCGTCGCTGACGACCATCTCGCCAATGTCGATCTGACCGCGCAACCCTGCAACCATCGGTGCCAGTTGATTTTGCATCACCAGCGGGGTAAAGCCGGGGGTGTGGCAACTATAGAGCACAAAGAGCGCGTCTGGGGCCAGGATGGTCTTGCACGTCTCCAGCAGCGGCTGGAGATCGGTTTCAATCTTAAATACTTCACCTTTGGGGCCACGGCCAAACGAGGGTGGATCCAGGATGATGCCCTGATAAGCAACGCCGCGGCGCTCTTCCCGCTTGAGAAACTTGAGCGCGTCATCAACCAGCCAGCGGATCGGGCGCTCGTCCAGATCCGACAGTTCGGCATTTTTGCGCGCCCAATCGACCACCCCTTTGGCCGCGTCCACATGCACAACATGGGCCCCGGCCTGGCTGGCGGCCAGGCTGCTCCCGCCGGTGTACGCGAAGAGATTCAGGACATAGAGGTTGCGATCATTCGTGCGCCGCATTCGGCGGCGGATTTTCTCGCGTATCCATTCCCAATTCGCGGCCTGTTCGGCGAAGAGACCCATGTGGCCAAAATTGGTGAGTTTGATGCGCAGATACAAATTGTTGTAGAGAATGTCGAAATCGCGTTCGACTTTGCGTTTCCATTCCCACGAACCACCACCATCGCTGCTGCGGATATAGACCCCATCCACGCGTCGCCAGTCGGCTTCGGGGCGTTGTGGCGGCCAGACAGCTTGCGGGGCAGGGCGAATCAAACGGTAGGGGCCAATCTGCTCCAGTTTGAGCTGATTGCCCGAATCAAGTAGGGTGTAGCCATTTTCGGCGGATGTTTGCATATCCCCCAGTGTAGCACAGTATTTCGCCAAGCTGCAACCGTTGTGGTATCATAATGAAGTTGAGCCACTTTCCGAATAAAGTGGCTAGGTTCAGCTAGAATTTACGCAACCTTGGTTGATGCGTGACGAGTAGCGAGCACATGGTCGAACTGCGAGCCGAATGACAAGCCCAGCTCTGCCGTGGCCAAAAGCTACCTGTCGCGCGTTTTCTATTGGTCGGCTTAGGCATAAGCCGGTTGAAAGGAGCCATTTTGGACGACGCTGAAACAAGAATGGCTTTGATCCAGACTGTGGAGCGGTTGGCCGCGAATGCGTGGCCCGCGGCCCACGTAACTGAGTTGGATGGCTGGCGGCTGCGCTTCACCGATGGGGTGACCCGGCGCGCCAATTCGGTCAACGTCAATCACTCTGCCGAAGAGGAAGGGCTGGCCGACAAGGTGGCCGCGGTGGAAACCTTTTATCGCGCCCGTGGCTTGCCCACTCGCTATCAGATCTCCCCAGCCGCGCAGCCTGCCGCGCTTGACGATAAGCTGGCCGCGCATGGCTATCAGGCCGTGGCGCGCACCGCGGTGCAGGTCACGCAGCTCGGCGAAATTTTGCGCCAGACCGTGCCGCTGCGGACGCACCCCAGCTTTGAAGTCGAAGTGTCGGAAGAATTTGATGCCGACTGGTTTGCGCTCTACGCGGCCATTGAACACCAGGCAGATCCCCATTTGGCCGTGCACCAGGCGATCTTGCAGCGCATCGCCCAACCGACCGCTTACGCAACACTGCGCATCGATGGCGCGCCAGCCGCGGTGGGTTTGGGGGTGTTGGAAGAGCACTGGCTCGGCATTTTTTGCCTGGCGACTTTGGCCAATTTTCGGCGACGTGGTGCCGGTGCCGCCATCTTGCGCACGCTGGCGATCTGGGCCCAGCTCTATGACGCGCAAGCCGCTTATCTCCAGGTGATGGATGGGAACAGCGCAGCACAATCGCTCTATACGCGAACTGGCTTTACCACGCTTTATCATTATCATTACCGTGAAAAATTCGTGTAGTTAAACGATGCAAATTCGGGAGCCAGCAACCAGGATCTCGAATGCACGTTACACAGTCAAGGAAGCAAGCCGATTGTAGGTGATTGTGGATCACCATCGGTTCAGGTTTGGGCCTGATGGGTTGTCATGTCGGTGTTTGTCCCAAGATAGTACACCCAAGTAGTGAACCAAGTGGTTAGGAGGAATCGATGTCTGCTGATCGGGTGGGCGTTTATCGACGCCTGGCCGGGTATTTGCGCCCCTATTGGCGGCAAATGTTCCTGGCTTATGGCGCGATGCTGCTCGCTACGCTGCTCAATCTGCTTGTGCCGCAGGTGGTGAAGCGTGCAATCGACGATGGTTTGGCTTCGGGGCGGTCTACGGCCCTGCTGAGCGCGGCGGGTTTGATTCTGGGTATCGCGGTGCTGCGCGGGCTGATGGGGTTTGCCCAACGCTATTTTGGCGAATGGCTCTCCAACCGCACAGGGTATGATCTGCGCAATCAATTTTATGGGCGCGTCCAGGCGCTCCCCTTTGCCTTTCACGACAAAGCTCGCATCGGCGATCTGATGAGCCGCGCCACCGGGGACATCAGCGAGACCGAACGCTTTATGGGCGTCGGGCTGATGGATCTGCTCTCGACCTTGATTCTGCTGGTGGGGGTTGTGGTCGCCATGCTCCTGGAGGATGTGCAATTGGCGCTGTGGGTCCTGGTGCCATTATTGGGCCTGATGGTCGCGGCTGTGCGGTTTGGTTCGATTCTGCGCCCGATGTTTAAGAAAATTCAGGACCAGATGGGCGTGCTTTCGTCGATCATGCAGGAGAGCCTGACGGGCATCGGCGTGGTCAAGGCTTTTGCCCGCGAGTCGCACGAGTTTACCAAGTTTGATCGGGAAAACGAGAAATGGTTTGGGATGCGCTACCAGGCCGTCAAGCTCTGGGCCGATTACTGGCCCTTTTTTACCTTTGTTTTGGCGGGCTGTGTCTTGTTGCTGCTCTGGTTTGGGGGGCCACAAGCCATCAGTGGTGAGATCACCGTGGGCAGCTTGTTTGCGCTGATCTCCTATGTGTTGATCTTGAATCAGCCAGTGCTGCATATGGGGTTTGTCGTCAACCTGGCCGCGACCGCGGGCGCGAGCGCCAGCCGCGTCTTTGCCATCATCGACACCCCGAGCGAGATCCACGAAGCACCCAACGCCCAAGCCTTGACCGAGCCCCGCGGCGAAGTGCGCTTTGAAGGGGTGAGCTTCACCTATGGGCAAGGGCGCAGCATCCTGCAGGATGTCAATTTTGTCGCGCATCCCGGCCAGGTCGTCGCACTGATCGGCCCGACCGGCTCGGGCAAATCGACAATCACCAACCTGATCCCGCGCTTTTATGACCCCACCGCTGGCCGCGTGCTGGTCGATGGCGTTGATGTGCGCGATCTGCAATTGGCCAGTCTGCGGCAGAATATTGGGATTGTGCTGCAAGAACCATTTCTTTTTGATGGGACGATTGCCGAAAACATTGCGTATGGCCGCCCCGAAGCCAGCATGGAAGAGATCCTCAGCGCGGCACAGGCTGCAAAGGCCCATGACTTCATCACGACCTTTCCCGCCGGGTACGAGACCAAAGTGGGCGAGCGCGGGGTGACCCTGAGCGGCGGCCAGAAGCAGCGCATTGCCATTGCCCGCGCCCTGCTCTACAACCCGCGCATCCTGATCCTGGATGATTCTACCAGCAGTGTGGACACCGAAACCGAACACATCATTCAACAGGCGTTGGCCGTGCTGATGGTGGGGCGCACCACGTTTGTGATCGCCCAACGTTTGCTCACGCTGAAGAGCGCCGATCAGATCCTGGTGTTGGATGGTGGGCGGATCATCGAGCGCGGCACCCATGAGGAGTTGCTGGCGCTGGGCGGCCACTATCGCGAAATCTACGACCTGCAATTGCGCGATCAGGAAGAACTGCTCAAGGTCGAGCAGAAGATCACCGCGCCCGCGGTAGCGTGAACCGTGAGCCGTGAACCACAGACAAAGAAGATTATGAGCACACACAATCAACCGCAAACTTCTCCCCGCCTGGGCCTTGCCTGGCTCTTTGGCAGCCGGCTGACCATGGAAGAGCAAGAGCGGCGCGCCCGCGAGGAACGCATCCGCGACCTCTTACCAACGGAAGATGCTGACGATCTCAACAAGTCGTACGATACACGCCTGTTGGGGCGTCTGCTCACCTACATCAACCCCTATCGCCGCCAAACCGTGCTGGCAGTAATCGCCATGATCATCTCGTCGTTGATGAGTGTGGCTGGGCCTTACCTGATCGGCCGCGCGGTGGATGATGGCATCCGCGCTGGCGCGCTGAGCGAGTTGCGCTGGTGGACGATCTTATTTATTGCCGCGGCCTTGGTCGAGTGGCTGACCGGCCGGATCCGCATTGCGCTGATGGCATTTGTCGGCACCAAGGTTGTGGCCGATCTGCGCAGCGACTTTTTCCGTCATCTGCACTCTTTATCGCTCAACTTTCACAATAATTACAGCGTGGGCCGGTTGATGAGCCGCCTGATCGGCGATATTGGGGTGATGCAAGACTTTATCACCTGGTCGATCACCGGGACGGCTCGCTCGCTCTTTGTGCTGATCGGCATCATCGTCGCCATGGTGGTGATGAATTGGCAACTGGCGCTGGTGACGGTGCTGGTCATGCCGCTGATGATTCTGCTGACCAATACCTGGCGCAAACAGGTGCGGCAGGCCTATCGGGCGTCGCGCACCCGCCTGTCGTTGATCAACGGCTACCTGAACGAGTCGATCTCTGGCATCCGCGTGACGCAGAGCTTTGTGCGCGAAAAACGCAACCTGGGCCATTTTACCGATCTCAACAATTCTTACTTTGAAGCCAATATCGAGGCGGCCCGGCTGGCTGCTACCTTCTTTCCGGGCGTCGATTTTATCGGCTCGCTGGCCGCGGCGTTGGTGGTTGGCGTTGGCGGGTGGATGCTCTTTCAGGAGATCGGCGGGCTGACCGCGGGCACGCTGGTGGCCTTTTTGCTCTACGTTGAACGCTTTTTCGAGCCGATCCGAGAAATGGCGCAACGCTATAACACCTTCCAGGCGACCATGGCGGGCTGCGAGCGCATCTTCCAGTTGATGGATATAGAACCCGAAGTGCAAGATCTGCCCACCGCGCAACCATTGCCGCCAATTCGCGGCCAGGTTGACTTTGAAGGCGTCGAATTCCGTTACAAATCCGACGTACCAGTGCTGCGCGGGGTAGATCTGCACGCCGCGCCGGGCGAGCGGATCGCCCTGGTCGGGGAAACGGGCGCAGGCAAGAGCACCGTGATCCGGCTGATCATGCGCTTTTTCGATGTTACCGATGGGGCTGTCAAGATCGATGGGCACGACATTCGCACGGTGACGCAGGCCAGTCTGCGTTCGCAACTGGGCATCGTTTTGCAAGATACTTTTCTCTTCAACGGCACAATCGCCGAGAATATTCGCTATGGCCGGCTCGACGCCAGCGATGCCGAGGTCGAAGCCGCCGCGGATGCGGTGGGCGCGGGTGAGTTTATCCGCAAATTGCCGCAGGGGTTTCAGAGTGACGCGGGCGAAAATGGGGTGAATCTGAGTGTGGGGCAGCGCCAGTTGGTTTCGTTTGCGCGCGCCCTTTTGGCGGAGCCGCGCATCCTGATCCTGGATGAAGCGACCAGCAGCGTGGACACCACCACCGAGAAGCTGATCGACCAGGGGTTGGATCGGCTGATGCAGGGCCGCACCGCGTTTGTGATCGCCCATCGCCTGAGCACGATTGTCAACGCCGACAAAATTGTGGTGATGGACAAAGGGCAGATCGTCGAGCTGGGGACGCATCAAAGCTTACTGGCCCAGCGCGGGCGTTATTACAATCTCTACACCATGCAGTGGGCGCAACAAAACGGTGCGGCTGCATAAGTAACTCACCTGCTAAAACAGCGGACACGAAGAGCACAGAGAAGTCACAGAGAGCACGGAGAACAGCCAAGCGTTACTCAGTAGTTCCTCTGTGTTCTCCGTGCCTCCTCCGTGTTCTCTGTGAACTGTTTTTGCTGTTTTACTGCGCACCATGACACTAGCTGCTTCGAGAACGAATTCGCCCTTTGCCGAATCCTGTATTCCGTATCCCGAATTTACGTTTTTAATCTTATCGCCCGTGATGGTCGAGCGTTGCCTGAAAGCGGCGCAGCAGCCACCAAAGCAAGAGGCTGTTGAGTAGCAACCCACCGAGCAGTGTCGGCCACCACGGGTTGCCGTCTAATAATTGCCAAAAGGCTTTGGCCGGCCAAAAAGTCGGTGAAAAGCCAAAGAGCCATTGCCACGGGGATGGCACAAAATAAGCGGCAAGCGGCGAGACCAGGAGCAGACTCAAGCCCTTCATCACCGCCAAGCCTTGCACTTTATTGCTGGCGAACGCGACCAACAAGAGCGCAAAAATCGGCGCGGTGAGCGCGGCGACGCCCGCAATTGGCAGCAGCGGCCAATAGGGCACGGTGACCAGATCAACGACGGGTACAAAGACGTAGACCGCCAGCGCGCTGATCAAAACTGGCAGCAGCAACTTTTGTAGCAAATACCCCGCCAGCGGCAACGGCGTGACCCGCAACGCTGTAAGCGTGCCATCGTCGCGCTCGTCCAGCAGCAGAAAGCCGACCATATACCCAATCAATTGTGGCACCAAGAGTGTGCTGAAAAAGCTGGTCAGCAAGCCGTAATAGGGTTGCAGATCAAACTGGAGCGCGGGTGCGCTCGCCAAACCCGCAGCCAGAAATGGGATCAACCAGCGCAAGACCAGCGCGATGATCCACGGGTAGAAGGCCAGCAGCGTGAGCAACGGGTCGCGGCGGATGTTGCGCAGATCGCCCAGGGTGAGCGCGGCTAGATTTCTCATGGTTGGCCGCCTTGTTCGCGCACGACAAACCGCTCGAAACTGCGCAGCGCCCACCAATAACTCAAGGCAATCCACGCCCCCAGATAGCCAATTGCATACAGCCATTGCCAGCCCCAAATCGGCTCGAAGGCTGCGCGGATCAGCAGCAGCGCCGCCTGAAAGGGTAGCAGATAGAGCGGCCAGCCGCCCCAAATGCCAAAACTGTCGACAAACGGGATTTGCGCGACGCCCAAGACCAGAATCGCCGGGATCAAAAATTCGCTGATGCCATCATAGCGGGCGGCGATGGCAAAGCTGATCAGCGTGAAAAAGAGCGAGTTGAGCAACAAGGCCGCAACCAAGATC
The DNA here is from genome assembly GCA_964541665.1 of uncultured Caldilineaceae bacterium. Lineage (GTDB taxonomy): Bacteria > Chloroflexota > Anaerolineae > Caldilineales > Caldilineaceae > CFX5. The sequence continues at coordinate 55,375 of CAZIRP010000006.1, forward strand.
GGCCAATTGAGCGTTGCCGGTTGGATTGCGGCGACGATCAGCAAACTTGCACCCAGCCCCAGCGTTGTGAGTGTGACCAACTTGGCGACCAAATAGTGCCATCCACGCACCGGAGTGACGACCAACGCGGTCAATGACCCTTCGCCCTTTTCCAAATAGAGCAACCCCGCCATAAAAAAGAAGCCAAAAATCGAAAGATCAATATAGAGCATGATCGGCAGCAAATAGCGCAGCACCAACCCGGTTAGCTGGCTGAAGATGGCGATCCAAAGCACGATGACAAAAAAGGTAGCATAAAATAGGCCTTGTCGCCATTGTAATTGCCAGTCCGTGCGGATCAGCGTGAGCAGCAGTTTCATGGGGCCGCCTCGTGCAAGCTGCGACCAGTGACCTGCACAAAAATCTCTTCGAGCGTGGCCTCTTGGGTGTGGATCGTCTCAACGGTCTGTTCGCGCAAGATTGACAAAAAATCCGCATCCTCGCCCAGCCCATCGAGCGGGAAGTTGTGTTGCGTCCGTTGATTGGTCTCGCCTATGCGGGTTTCGACCTGCACAGTCGCTTGGCCGTAGTGTAATTTGAGCGCGCGTGGCGTATCGATCAACGCGAGGGTGCCATCGACCATAAAGGCGACACGATCACACAGTTCGTCGGCCACGTGCATGTCGTGCGTGGTCAGAAAAACCGTCGTGCCGCGTTGTTGCAACTCGCGGATAATCGTCTTGATGCGGCGGGCATTGACCGGGTCTAGCCCGGAAGTTGGCTCGTCGAGGAAAAGTAGCCGTGGGCGATGCAGCAAGGCGCGCACAAAATTGAGGCGCATCTGCATCCCCTTAGAGAATTGACCGACGCGGGTCTGTGCTGCCCCAGCCAGATCGACCAATTCGAGCAAATCGAGCGGATCTTCGGTGGGGCCGCGATAGAACTGTTGAAAGAGACGGAGATTTTCCAGCGCGGTCAGTTTTTGATAGTGATTGGGCAACTCGAATGAAACGCCTACTTGCTCGTAATAATCGCTGCCCCATTGGCGCAGATCGCGGCCCAAGACCCGAATCTCGCCTTCGTAACCCTTCAACAGCTTGATCAGGATCTTTTGCGTGGTACTTTTTCCCGCCCCACTTGGCCCCAAAAAACCAAAGATCTCCCCTTCGGCAACGGCAAAATCTAACCCCTGCACCGCCGGGTTTTGTTTGCCGGGATAGGTAAAGCTCAAGTTTTGTACGCTTAACAAGGGTGCCTCTCTGCGTCTATTGGCAAAGATAAGTCCGCAACTTCTCGATTCCCTTATTTTCGCCAATAAAGAGTACTTTGTCGCCAGATTCGAGCCGAAAGTCCGCCGAGGGCGTGACGATGATCTGATTGTTGCGGTTGACGGTGATCACCTGCACGCCAAAACGATTGGGTAGCCGCAGTTGGCCGAGCGTGCCGGTGAGGTTTTCGTGGATTTCCACCTCCAACACGCCATGATTGTCACCCAGTTTGAGCGCATCCAACACATCCGGCGCGCTGAGTTGGCGAGCTAGCCGCACCCCCATATCATGTTCGGGGCGGATCACAACATCGGCCCCAATGCGGTTGAGCACCCGCGCCGCCACCTCATTTTTGGCTTTGCTGATCACTTGGCGCGCACCCAGGCTCTTGGCTGCCACCGTCGTCAAGATATTTGATTCCAAATCTTCACCAATGGCGACGATGATCGCATCAAAATTGCCGATGCCCAACTTGCGCAGCGCGTCTTCGTCGGTCGAATCGGCGATCAATGCGTGGGTGACATCATCCATCACCGCTTCGATCATCTGCTCGTTGCGGTCGACGATCACCACTTCGTGCCCTTGTTGATAGAGTGTGGTTGCTAAGGCCGAGCCAAACCGACCCGCCCCAATCACCAAAAACTGCCGATGTTTCACAAAACCTCCAAAATAAGCGAATTCTTACCCAATAACAATATCTTCGGTGGGATAGTTGACGCGCCGTTCCGGCTTGCTCTCCACCAAAGCCAGGGCCAAGGTAAGCGGCCCCAGCCGACCTAGATACATGAGCGCGATCAAAATCAATTTGCTGACCGGGTTCAACTGGGGGGTGATGCCAGTCGAAAGCCCGACGGTGCCGAACGCGGAGACAGCTTCGAAGCCCAGCGGCAACGTGCCATGTTCGTGATCGGTAAAGGTGAGCAGCGTCGCCGCAGCCCCAAGAACGATCATGCTGATCAGCGCGATCGAACCGGCTTTGACCACGGAAGTTAATTCGATGTGGCGTCCAAACATCGTCAATTCTGTGCGCCCGCGGCTGATCGACCAGGCGCTACTCAACAGGACGAAAAAGGTGATGGTTTTGATGCCACCGGCGGTGGAGCCTGGGCTGCCGCCGATGAACATCAGCAACATGGTGAAGATCAACGTGCCGGGGTTCATTGCGCCATAATCAAGCGTGTTAAAACCAGCGGTGCGCGGGGTGACTGCCTGAAAGAGACCCGCCAAAATTTTTTCGGGCCAACCGAGCAGGCCTAGCGTCGCGTGGTTGGACCATTCAAAGACCAGAATGATCAGCGTGCCGCCCACAATCAGCGCGGTGGTGGTCAACAACACAATTTTGCTATGCAATGTTAAGGGCTTGCGCTCGCGTTTTGGGTTCAGATACGAAGCCAAATCCATGATCACCACAAAGCCGAGGCCACCGACGACAATCTGTGTGATGATTGTGAGGTTGACCCAGGGATTATCGACAAACGGGATTAGGCTGTCGGGGTAGAGACCAAAACCGGCGTTATTAAAGGCGCTGACGCTATGAAACAAGGCGTAAAAGAACCCTTCTCCCCAACCTTCGGCTTCGATAAAACTGGGTAGAAGTAACACCGTACCAACCAGTTCGGCACAAAGCACCAAAAGCAAAAGTTTTTTGATCAACTTGACCACACCGCCCACATGCAACGCGTTGATCTGCGTTTGCAGGTTCATGCGCTCGCGGAAGCCAATCCGTCGCCCGCTGAAGAGCGCCAATAGTGTGCCGAGGGTAATGACCCCCAGACCGCCAGTTTGCATCAGCAGTAAAATCACAATATGACCAAAGCGGCTAAATTGGCTACCTGTATCCAGCACGGCTAGGCCGGTAATGCAGAGCGCGCTCGTCGCGGTAAAGAGCGCGTCCAGTGGCTGAACTCGCACGCCAGGGGCATGGGAGATGGGGAGGAGCAGCAGCAGCGTGCCGACGAGAATCCCCACACCAAAAGATAAGCTAACGATTTGTGCAGGTGTTAGACCCCGACCACGAAAACGAGCCAGCGAAAAATAGACAACCAACCGACGTAACTTTGCTGCCATAAGAAACGATCACACCGAGAAACGATCACACAAAGAAAGAGTATCTACCCGTTGAGTAAAATTGTTGCCATGCGCGCTTGGCACAAGCCGGGCAACAACTCCCGATCATAGCACTTCCTTTGAACGGCTGCAATCTTTCAGGCTTCAATTTTTTGTGTTCAAAATCCAGCACTCCCCTTAATTCGCTCGATACAAACTGGAGCAAGACCAACTGATTTATGCGAAAGGCTGTGTGAAGATCAACGAATGCGACTCTTATTGATTGCTGCTGATCCGTTGGTGCGGGCTGGGCTGGCCACGCTTTTTGTTGATCTGCCTGCCATAGAGGTGGTCGGGCAATTGTCACCGTTTGATGATTTGCTGGCAGGCATGGCGGCTTATCGGCCCGATCTCCTGTTGTGGGATATGGGCTGGCAAGAGGAGCGACTCTTCGAGCGTTTGGCCGAGGTGATCGATGAAGTGCCGCCGAGCTTGCTTTTGGTGAGCGATGAAAATTCGGCGAGCGCGGGCTGGGCGCTTGGCGCTCGCGCCATCTTGGATCGACGAGCCAACGGAGCGTTGATCGCCGCCGCGGCAACCGCGTTGTTACACGGCTTGATCGTCATCGAGCCTGCGCTGGCCGAGGATTTGCCCATCCAGCAGTCACGAATTGAGCAAGCGCCGATCGAGCCGCTGACGGGGCGCGAACTCGAAGTGTTGCGCGGTCTGGCCGAGGGTCTTTCTAACAAACAACTGGCCCGCCATCTTGCCATCAGCGAGCACACGGTCAAATTCCACGTCAACGCCGTAATGGGCAAACTCGGCGCACAAAGCCGCACCGAAGCCGTCGTACGCGCCACCCGCGCCGGCCTGATCTTTTTATGAAAACAAGTCTGGAGTCCGAAGTCCGAAGTCCAAAGTCCTCGGTAACGACTCCGGACTCAGGACTCCAGACTCAGGACTAAGGACTCAGGACTTCGTCCTAAATCACCCCCCAATCGCTGGCGGTGCGTGCTGCTTGCGTGCGATTGGTGGCGTTGAGCTTTTGGAAGATTTCGCTGAGACGGTTGCCCACGGTTTTTTCCGAAAGATAGAGTTGATTGGCGATTGTGCGGTTATCGTGCCCGGCGGCGACCAGACGCAAGATTTCTCGTTCGCGTTCGCTGAATCGTTCGACGAGTGCCTCATCCTGGCGGCGGACCGCGGCAAAGACTTGGCTCGTGAGGGTTGGGTCGAGGGCGGATTCACCGCGTTGTACCCGCTCGACGATGTCGATCAATTCTTCTGCGTCGGCATCTTTGAGCAAATACGCCTTGATGCCGGCGCGGATCGCATCCATGATGTGCCGATCTTGCCGGTACATGGTCAGCATGATGATTTTGACATCGGGGTAGTGGTCGGCCAGTCGCCGCGCTGTGCTGATGCCATCTAATTCGGGCATTTGAATATCGAGCAGCACAATATCGGGGCGCAACTGCTCGACCTGAGCCAGCACCTCAGTGCCGCTTTGCGCTTCGCCTACCACCTCGAAGTTCGTCTTGCGTTCGATCAACTCGCGCAACCCTTGCCGAAACATGCGATGATCGTCGGCCAACAATAATCGTGTTCGTGTTTGGCTTCCGGTGTTCATGGTTCACGCTCCTTCCCGGCCAGACATTCCTACTGATTATCCAACCGCTTTGTTGGACAAACGGTCGCGCTCGCCCGCGGGGAGGCGGACAGCGTCCAGTGGTAGCCATACCGTCACTTCTGTTCCCTTGCCGGGAGCGGACTGGACATTCAAGCGGCCATGTAATGCCGCCAATCGTTCGCGCATTTGGCGTAGACCGAGCCGTGACCCGCCATCCTCGGGTGGGGTTTCTAATGCGTTGAGATCAAAGCCACGCCCGTTGTCTTGGATCACAATTTGTACGCCACCATCGGCCATTTCGCTGCGGATGCTGACGGCGCTGGCGTGGGCATGTTTGGCGGCGTTGGTCAACGCTTCTTGCACAATCCGAAAACAGATCGCCTCGAAGGTTGGAGCGAGATTGACGCCCAGGTGACTCAGATTGGCCTCGACATGCCAATTGTGCTGACTGCCAAACTCGTGGATGTAATGGTGCATCCCGCCGACAAAGCCCAATTCATCAAAAGTGAGTGGGCGCAGGGAAAAAATGGCGCGGCGCAATTCGCCAATTTGTTCGCGCAAGACTTGCTTAAAGGTGAGCAATTCATCGTGCAAGCGAGCCGGGTCTTGCGTCAGCCAATCCAACCAGAGATCGACGCGCATACGCCGGAAAGCGAGTGTTTGCGCCAAGCCATCGTGAATGTCGCGGGCGATGCGGGCGCGCTCTTCGGCGATTGCTTGTTCCAATTCGTAGATGCCGCGCTCTTCGCGCGCCCGGCGGCGGGCGCTGGCAATGGTCTGGGCAATCTCGGCGCCGATGGTTTGTAACAAGGCTTGCTCATCTTGGCCGAGATAGACGGGACGCAGCAAAAATAGCTCTAAACGGCCTACATGCAACACGCCATCTTTGAGGGGGAGGGCAATACAGGCACCGGTTAAGCCGGTTGGATCGTCCGGCGCGGTGATCAATTCATAGTGTCGCACATTGGCTAACTTGGTGGCGTAGATCGCCCGGTGCGCGTGCCAGGCGCTGTGAAACTGGTCGCTGGTGCGCACCAAGATGTCGCCGCTGGGGTCTAGCAGCCAGAGCGCGGCTGCCTCATAATCGACAAGTCGATGCGAAAAATCCAACGCGGCGACGGCTACTTCGTCCACCGAGGCCGCGGCGGTCAATTTATGGTTGACTTCGCTCAAAAGCGCCAAATGAGCATTGGTGCGTTGCAATTGGCGGTTGAGCCATTGTTGTTGCTCCAACGCTTGATGTAACTCTTCTTGGTGGCGCTGCTCCTGTCGATTGGCCCAGGTTAGGCTGATCCACACAATGCCGCTGCCTAACAATCCCCACAAAATCATGTCGATCCAAGTGCGTTGTGCGCCCCAATAGGGTTCGACCCACACTTCATCGAGCGCTTGCCCCAGCGCAAAGATCAACCCAATCGCCAAGCCGAGCCACCAGCGCGAATAAAGCAGGGTTGACCAGCGGCGTGGCGGCGGCGCGGTTGGCATTTCCACGGTTGATGGTGCGGCGTGGTGTGGCAAGGCAACCGTCTGTTCGGGTGTTCTCGGCTGAGTTACAGTAATATGTGACATAACAAAATTGGGCTATTTCGAATTGAGAACGCAGATAACAGTTGCAAGATGCAAGTTGCGGGTGGCACTCATCGTTCGCAACTTGCAACTCGGCTACCTATGCGACGAATGCTGCTCTGAACTTGTGATTGGAACGGGCGGTGCATCGACCGGTTGATGGGCTGGTTGCCGCTTTAGTTCTTCGATCACGGTGCCTTGCCACAAGGATACGCCGGAAAAATAGGCCGCCTGACCAATGGCATGTGCCGCTATCGGCGCGGTCAAGAGCAAAAAGATAATGGTGAGTGCGGCCCGGCCAGCCACCCCCAATGACCCATCCATGATCGCCAGACCAATCAACATCATGCCTAGCCCCAATGTGGCCGCTTTGGTGGTCGCCGACATACGCATATAGAGATCGGGCAAGCGCAAAATGCCAACCCCGGCGATCAAGATCAACAAGGCCCCGACCACCATCAAAACCAAGCCGATTAGCTGAAATTCACTCATGTTGCGCGCTCCGTTGCACATAAACGGCAAAACCAATCACACCCAAAAATGAAATGAGCGCCAGAATCATTGCGACGTCTAAGAGGACGGTTTGTTTGGTGGCTGCGGCATAAGCCACCAACACGCCAATCCCCGCTACGGTGATCAAATCGAGCGAAATTACGCGGTCGGAGAGCGATGGCCCACGCAAGAGCCGCACAAATGATAGCACCGCACTGCCAAACAGGAGGGGCAAAATCAACCAAAATAGGGCGAACTCGATCCAATTCATTGCACCACTCCTCGCACACGCTGATTAAATGTCGCCAAGATGGTCTGTCGGAACCGTTCGGCGTCTTCAATTTGCATGGCATGAACATAAAGAACCTGCTTGCGCTCATCGGTCCACAAACTTAGGGTTCCCGGCGTCATGGTGATGAGATTGGCGAGAATGGTGATACTCGTCGCCGATTGGTCACGGACGGGGATGGCGACGATCCCAGGGCGTAGCCGCATTTGTGGGCGCAAAATATCGATCGCAACCGTAACGCCAGATTTCACCACTTCCCACAAAAAGAAGAATACCAAACCAATTGCCTGATAAATGCGGGATAGGTTCCAACTACGATAGCGGCGGCGTAAGGCTTGGCGCGAACCAATCAAACGGACGCCCAAGGCCAACAGGATGCCCAACACAACATTGGCGATTGTGAATTCTGCGGTGACCAGCAGCCAAATGGCGATCAACAAGAGTATATGGATCATTGTCTTCCTTTTCTCAAGGGCCGAGTACAGCATTCACATAGGCGCTTGGGTCCAACAATTGGGCTGCGGCTTGGTTCGCCAGGAGCAGCAGCGGTTCTGTCGCCAAGCCCATACCCACCGTGAGTGTCGCCAACAAAATGATCGGCGCGAGCAGCGTCCATTCGGTGGCGCGCGTCAATGGCCGTGGTGGGCTGTCGCTGGCCGGGGCTTCTTTCCAAAAGGCTTCGGCCCAGATTTTGGTCATCGAAAAGAGCGTTAAGAGACTGACGCCCAAGGCCACCGCCACCATCAAATATTGTTCGGTTTGCAAACCGGCTTGTACCAGCAAGAATTTTGCCCAAAACCCCGATAAGGGTGGTATCCCAGCGAGCGCCAGGGCGGAGATCAAAAAGAGCAGACCCCAGACGGGTCGCCGGAGGTAAAACCCGCCCAAACGCGCCAGTTGCTCGGTGCCATAGACGCGCGCCAGCAAGCCGCTGATCAGAAAAAGATTGGTCTTGGCCAGAATGTGATAGACCAGAAAGTAGATCACACCGGCCAGTGCCAACGGGGTGAAGAAGGCCAAACCCATGATCATATAACCGATCTGGCTGATGATGTGGTACGAGAGCAACCGTCGCAATTCGCCCTGAGCCACCGCACCCAAAACGCCAATCGTCATGCTCAACGCGGCCAGGGCGAGCAGCAGCGGCATCAACGTAGGCAACGTCGTTGCGAATAAGAGCGTGTAGACGCGCATCAATGCGTAGACACCCACCTTGGTCAGCAGACCGGCAAACAGGGCGGTGACCACCACCGGCCCGGTGTGATAGGAGGCAGGCAGCCAGAAAAAGAAGGGGAAAATCGCCGCCTTGATACCAAAGGCAACCGTAAAGAGCAAGGCGATCACCAACAAGATATTCTCGGACTCGTTCACTTGGGCAAAGTATTGATGCAGCGCCGCCATATTCAGCGCCCCGGCCACACCGTAGATCACACCGACGCCGGCCAGAAAGAGCATCGATGCGAGCAAGCTGAGCGTGACATATTTGACTGCCCCCTGGATCTGCTCGGGCGTACCACCCAAAGCAATCAACACAAACGAGGAGATCAGCATGACTTCGAACCAGACATACAGGTTGAAGAGATCGCCGGTGAGAAAGGCGCCACTGACGCCCATCAACAGGAAATGCACAAGTGCATGATAGCCATTGGCTTCGCGTTGCGGGTCGATGCCTGCCAGCGAATAGATCGAGACCGCAAAGCCCATCAGTCCCACCATCACCACCATGATCGCACTGGTCAAGTCGGCGACGATGGTGATGCCAAAGGGCGCGGCCCAATTGGCAATCTGCACGGCGAGAATGCCCTCTTGCCAAACCGTGGTGAGCAAGAGCAACGCCGCGATCAGCAACAACGCAGCGCCCGCTAGGCTAATCATCCGCTGAATTGCGGGCCGCCACCAGAAACCAAGCGCAACGAGGGCGGTGAGCGGCGGAATTAAGATCGGCAAAATCAGCAGAATATTGGTTGAAATGAAGTTACTTATCATACCGTTTTCCCGGTGAATATCAGGTGGGCAAGCTAGATTTGATCGGTCGTGCGCATGACGTCGAGATCATCGGTGCCCACGGCTTGGTAGGCGCGGCGCAACAAAACCAGCGCAAAGGCTTGCACGCTAAAACCGATCACAATCGCGGTCAGGATCAACGCCTGCGGCACGGGGTCGACAGTGGCCGTGAGCAGAGAAGCATCCAGCGGGATCACTGGGGATTGTCCGCGCACCAAGCGACCGAGTACAAAGATCAACAAATTGGTGGCGTGGCCCAACAAGACAAGCCCGATGATCAATTTGACCATGCTGCGACGCATCATCAAAAAGTAACCTGCGGCGTATAAACCGCCAATGACGAGGGCAAATAAAAGATCCATCGAATTTCTACTTCCTTACTAGCTGATGGTACACAGGGTGCAGCAAAAGCAGTTCACGGAGCACACGGAGGAGGCATAGAGAACACAGAGAAACTACTGGGTAAGCCAGCAATGTTCCGCGCGCTTATTCGGGTGACTCCATCAAGCTAAAGAAGATGGTCAGGGTGCTGCCAATGACCACCAAATAGACACCGATATCAAAAACAAAGGGGGTGCCCAACTTGCCCAGGACAGGCAGTGGTTGATCCCACCAAACGCCTGTGAGCAAGGGCGATCCTTGCAGCAGGGCGAAAATGGCACTCGCCGCGGCCAAGCCGATGCCAATCACAACGAGCCAACGAGTCGAAAAACCCAACAAGCGTTGTGCGGCGAAGACATTGAAGGCAAGGGCATAGAGCACAAAGGCCGAAGCGGCCACCAAGCCGCCGACAAATCCGCCCCCCGGCAGATTGTGGCCGCGGAAGAGCAGAAAGACCGAGAAGATCAGCAAGACGGGCAGTAGATACAACACGCCCTGGCGCACAACCAGAGATGCGACATACGTTTCCCGGTGTGGTTTTTTACCCGCAGCAGTGACTTTGTTGACCACTGCGGGATAAGTCGCTACCCGACCCGCTTCTTTATCGTCCCCCCAGGCGTCAGGTGTAGGATCGGCTGCGCGCAGATGGATCAACGTGTAGATGCCGATGCCGGCAATCGCCAAGACGATCATCTCGCCAAAAGTGTCGAGGCTACGAAAATCCACAAGAATCACGTTGACCACATTGCGACCGTTGGCTTGCAGCAGACTATTTTCGGCAAAGAAACTCGACAACGCCGTGTTCTGGACTTGTGCACTGCCCAGCAACACAATCATCGTCATCAGCGCGCCGAGCCCGACGGCAACGATCGCATCTGCGTTGCGCTGGCGTGACGTGGTCAGCGCTGCAAACCGGGGCAGGCGATAGATCACGAGCACAAAAAGCAAAACTGTCAGCGATTCAATGGCAAATTGGGTCATCGCCAGATCGGGCGCGCTAAAGAGGGCAAAGAAGAGGGTGACGCCAAAACCGACCACGCCGAGCGATACCACCGCCATCAACCGCGACGGTGTGCGGGTGGCGACCAGCGCAGCGATCAACATCATGGCCGCCAGGGCAAATTCGTGGATGTAGATCGGGCCGGCGAATGCGGGCAGTGACCATGTCGGGAGTTGCCACAATCCCCAGGCCAGCAGCGCAAAGGTGGTCAACAAGACGATGTGGACATAGCTGCGCAATTGGCCGTTTTGCACGCGACGCGTCAACCGATACGAATTACTTCGAAGACCATTGACCGCACCTTCATACCATTGGGCTGGCCCCCAGCGCTCGCCGCGCGGCCAGTTTGTGACCAAGCGTAATAGACCGGCGCGACCCCAAAAAGCGACCCCACCAGCCACCAAGGTCACGATACTCAAGATCAGCATCGGGTTGATGCCGTGCCACAGGTAGAGCTTGATCGCCGCTGCCCCCGGCACAATCGCATTGAGCGCAGGTTGCAGGAAGAGTGTCGCCAGCGGTGTCAACAAAAATGCGCCGAGTAAGCCCAAGCTGGCCAACAGAAGCGGAGCAATAAAGAGCGGCCAGCCGCCTTCATGCGCATGTGTCGTCAGTGGGGTACGTGCGCCGACAAAAGGTTGAACGGCCACCAATCCCGCGGCGACAATGCCCAGGCTGTTGGCAACGACGGCGGCCCCGGTCAGCAAGGTGGCCCATTCGGGTACACCAAGCGTCGCTTCATAGAGCAATTCTTTGCTGATAAAGCCCATAAACGGCGCCATCCCCGCCATCGCTAATGCAGCCAGTGCGGCAGCGGTTGCGCTCCAGGGCATCAGCCGGGCCAGACCACCGAGTTGCAGCACATCGCGAGTGCCGGTGGCGTGATCGATCCCGCCCGCCACCAAAAAGAGGGATGCTTTATAGAGTGAGTGGACGATCAGGAAAAGCAGTGCCGCTTTGACGGCCAATTCGCTGCCAATGCCCAGCAGCATCACCAGGGTGCCCAGCGCACTCACCGTTGAATAGGCCAAAATGCGTTTGAGATCACGTTGTTGCCAAGCCAGCCAAGCCCCCAACAACAAGGTGATGGTGCCTGCCACGACAAGGCTACCCATCCACAACGACGTGCCACCCAACACGGGTGAAAGTCGCGCCAACAAATAAACACCGGCCTTGACCATGGTAGCCGAGTGTAGATAGGCACTGGCCGGCGTCGGCGCAGTCATGGCCCCTGGCAACCAGAAATGAAAGGGAAACTGGGCAGATTTGGTAAACGCGCCGAGTAGGATCAACACCAGGATGGCGACATATTGCGGATGGGCTTGGAGTTCGCCCGCGCCCGCTAAGAGGACAGAGAGTTCAAAACTGTTGCTGATATTGCCGACCATCAACAAGCCGGCGAGCAATGCCAAACCACCGCCACCGGTGATCAGCAGCGCTTGCAGCGCCGAAGCGCGGGCCTCGGCATCTTTGTGTTTATAACCAATCAACAGATAGGAAGAGATGCTGGTGAGTTCCCAAAAGAGGAAAAGTGTCACCAAGTTACCCGCCGTAACCACCCCCACCATCGCCAACATAAAGAGGGTGATGAGCAGATAAAAACGCGGCAAGGCCCGGTCGCCCGCCAAATATGCACCGCTATATAGCATAATCAGGGTGCCGATGCCGCAGATCAGCAGCGCCATCAAGAGCGCGAGGCCATCGAGATAAAACGAAAGGTTGACGCCCAGGCTCGGTATCCACGGCCAACTTGTGATCAGCACCTCGCCACTGGCAATGGTGGTGAGGTGGCTCGCAAAAAAGAGTGTCAACCCGAGCGGAAGCAGCGCCACCAGCCACGGTACATAGCGCGTCCCCTGTCCATGGTCGTGCGATGGATGGGCTTGTGGCAAGGTTAAATCTTCTGGCATTGCTTCCCTTTCCCATGTTCAACTTGGTTGCTAATCGGCTTGCAATTGAGCATCAATTGCAGCCTTCAAAAGAGCATAACAAGAAAGCGTAGGTAGGAATAGAGGAATTTCCCCCCCATCGCCGGGGGAATTCTTCCCAGCAATGAGTTTATCCAGCGAGGTTTTGATGAAGGATTTAGGGTTCTAAGTTCGGAGTTCAAGGTTCAAAGTTAAACAGCCAGTCCGCAGGTTTCACACCATGAAACGCCAAACCTCGAACTTCGCACTCCGAACCCTGAACTTAGAAACTGTTTGAAAAGGTGAAATTACCCGCCCCGACCTGAAGGCACGGGGCTAGCAAAACCGCAAGACCGGTAAACCGGCCTGTATGATCATGACCGAAATCAAAAGTTATCTCATAAGCCATAGGGCGAGATTGAACGCGAAGGCCGGTTTACCGGTCTTGGTTTTGGCGATAGCCTGGTTGCTTCAGCGCCAGGCGGCTTGCCTTTTCAAACCGTTTCTTAGAACTTAGAACTCAGAACTCCGAACCAGTGTCGGCTGGCGATCCCAATCGCGGTGATTGAGCACTTGCCCGTTGCGGCGCACCTCGTGGATCTTGGTCAGATCCAGCGTGCTGACCAGCCATTGCGCCTGGTTGAGCGTGCCCTGCGCCAGGACCCCATCGCTGGGGAAACCCACATCTACCGGGGTGTAGATGGCTGCCGCGCCAATATGAATATCCATTGCTGGCGACCAATCCACTGTACCGACCACCGGTGACAGCACCACGTAACACTGATTCTCCAACGCCCGCGCCTGGCAGCCGATCCGCACCCGGTGATAACCGGCCAAGGTATCGGTGCTACTCGGCGCCAGAATGATCTGCGCGCCCAGCTCCGCTTGCCGCCGGGCGATCAGCGGGAACTCGTTGTCATAGCAGATGGCAATGCTCACCGGCCCCCACGGCGTGGCGAAAACCTTCACCTCGTCCCCCGCGCCAATCTGCCATAATTCTTCCTCAAAGCGAGTCATCATCAACTTGTCCTGAAACTCGCACGAGCCATCGGGCAGGCACCAATAGGCCCGATTGCGGTAACTGCCATCCCCAATTTGCACGGGAAAACTACTTGCCACCAGATAGATGCCAAATTGTTGCGCCAACTGACGATGAAGATGCAGAAAATTTGGCAAGACTTCCTGCAGTGCTTCGAGCTGACGGTGCAAATCGCAATAGATGGCGGCTGGAAAGAGCGAGGCTAATTCCAGACAGCCATATTCTGGAAAGAGGACAATTTCGGCACCTTGCGCCACCGCCTGGGTCACCAACCCGGTGATCTTGTCAACGTACTGCTGCCAACTGCCCAAAAATTCAACGCCGTACTGAGCCGCGGCGACGGTCACGCTGGTACGATTGTTCATGGCCTTAAACGGGTTGCTGAAACGGTTGAATGAGAAACGAGGCTGGGATCTGCTGGTAGCTGCAAGCTGTTAGCTAACAGCCAGCAGCCGCCAGCCAGCAGCCTAAAGCACCTTTTGCACCCGTAGTGCCTGGCTGGTGGCCACCTCTTCGATGGCGGCTGCTGAACCCAAAACAACGACCCGCCCGTGGTGATTGACCTCGTGCAGCACGTCGGCAAAGCGCTGGAAGTCGCTCGCTTGTGTGCCCAGGATCTCATCGCGCGTCTGCTGGCGATTGGCGTCATTCTCGTTGAGCAGATGCCGTACCAGCGCGGTATAGCCTTTGGCATCGGGCAGTTGATAGCTATCCATCGAGCCAATAGCGCCGATGATGCTCAGCGTCAATTCGTTCTGGCTGAGATCAAGCTTGCGCAGCACCGCCGCGGTCTGGTCGTAGATCGCCAGCGTGTTGAGCAGATTGGGGTCGCGATAGGAGGTGTATGTCCACACGCCCGATTGTTTGCTAAAGCCAACGCTCGCCCCATACGCGCCACCTTGCATGCGCACTTTTTCCCACAGCCAGCCGGTGCGGATAAAATTGGCGATCACGCTGACCGAGCCGTGATATTCATAGCCCAGTTGATAGAGGTTGGCGCCCTTGCCCACATAATTGACCTGCGCGGGAATGGTCAGGCCCTCGTTGCTGGGATCGTAAATCCCCTGCCAAGGAGCGTGATTGGCGTTGGCCGCGGGCAGCGTCCCCAGAAACCCTTGCAACTGGGGCGCAAATCGCTCCCAGTTTTGGCTATCCAACGTGACATTCGCGATCAAGCGCTGGCGGTCGAGCAGATAGCTGCGCACGCCTTCGAGCGCGGCCAGCACCGTGGGCCAATCCTGCTCGATCTGCCGCTCGAGTTGGCGCAGGAAAAAGAGATAATCGATGCCCCCCATCTGCTCGTCGGCCCAATCGGCCTGGTTGTAGGCCGCACGCAAACGGCTGGCAACATAGCCACTGCCCGATGGAATCAGGCTGGCCTCGCGGCGTGAGCGCACCTTCTGCACAATCTGGCGGAAGCGCTCGCGATTGTCCAGGTGGACAGTCAACAGCACATCGTGCAGCAGATCGAGCAATTCCTGGGCTTGCTGCATTGTCGCTTTGCCGCGCACCACAAACCAGGCACTCGCCTCGTTCTGACCGCGCACAGCATTGACCATGCTGGTGGCGTAAATCCCCCCGGTTTTGCGGCCAATGCGCTGCGAGAGTTGCACATAATCCTCGGTGGCCGTGCCCATTTCGATCAACGAGCGCCCAAAGAGATCGACATAGGGCAACAGATTCTGCGGCACCGTGTGCATGTCCAGCGCCAGGTCCAGATAGACAATGCCATTGGTGAAGAGGTCGTGATAGAGCAATTGGCTATCGCCCAGGCTGCCCAATTCGCTGGGAATGGTCTTGACCGTCTTGTCGAGGTCGGCCAGTTGCAGCGAGGGCAGGGCCGCCAGGGCCGCGGGATCGTCCGGGGCTTCCTGGCGGCGTTTGAGTTCAGCGGTATTCGCGGCAATGGCTTCCCGCTCTGCCGGGCTGAGTTGGGCTTCGACGCTGGCTAAGCGCGCCTTTTCGGCTGCGACCAACCGTTGATTATGGGCCGCGTCGGGCGTCAGCGTCACGATTGTACGGTGCGGATTTTCCAGCAGGTGCTCGCGCAGCAGATCCTGCAAATAGGTGGGCTGCGCAGCCAGCCGCGCTTTGAGCGTAGCCAGCAGGCCATCGTAGGCCAGCGGGGCCAGCGGATCGCCATCATAGACCCAAGTGGTGAGCGCGCGGAAGAGCAGGCTGAGCCCGCGTGGGAAAGAGCCGGTATTGTTTTCGCGCAGGGCAAATTCGTTGGTGTTGAGCGCTGCTTCCACCGTATTGGGGTCGAACCCTTCGGCGGCCACCTGGTCGAGTGTGCGGAAGATCAATTGTTCGACCGCATCAGCATTCGCGGGCTCAATGCCCTTAAGGCCGACCGCGAAGGTCATTTGGCGCAACCCCATGCTCAAGCCGCCACCGGTCACATCATCACCCAGGCCCGAATCGACCAGGGCTTTGCGCAGCGGCGAAGCCTGCGTCCCGATCAGCGCGTCCGACATCAGATCCAGCCCCATCAGCAGATCCATATCATTGTTTTCAGGCAGCAGCCAGTTGATCTGCACCATGGCCTTTTTGCTCAGGTCGGTATCGGCATCCACCCCGTATGGGAAATGAAAGCGGCGCGGCTCTGGGAAGGAACTTTGCAGCGCCACTGGCCCCTCGACTGGTACCTGCCCGAAATCGCGCAGATAGTCATCGAGCAGCCGCAAGCGCTCATTCGGATCATCATCGCCATAAAAATAGATCAGCGCGTTCGACGGGTGATAATACGTTGCATGGAATTGCTTGAACTGCTCGTACGTGAGGTCGGGGATGGCCGCGGGGTCACCGCCAGAATCATATTGATAGGCGTTGTCGGGGAAGAGCGTCTGCTTGCTGAACCGATAGAGCAGCGCATCGGGCGATGAATACGCACCTTTCATCTCGTTAAAGACGACCCCGCGAAAGGCCAGCGGCGCGTCGGGTGTTTCCAGCTCAAAATGCCAGCCCTCCTGCTCCAGGTGGTGCGGCGTGATCAGCGGGTAGAAAACCGCGTCCAGATAGACCTCGACCAGATTATAAAAATCTTGCAGATTGGTGCTTGCCACTGGGTAGGCCGTGCGATCCGGGTAGGTCATGGCGTTGAGAAAGGTCTTGAGCGACCCCTTGACCAAATGGATGAATGGCTCTTTGAGCGGATACTTGCGCGACCCGGCCAGCACCGCATGTTCCAAAATGTGGGCAATCCCGGTTGAATCGCTGGGCGGTGTGCGAAAGGTAATGCCAAAACATTTGTTTTCGTCATCATTTTCCATCGAGAGCAACTGAGCGCCGCTCTTCAGATGCCGCCAGATGCGCGCCTCGGTGTTTAATTCGGCAATATGGGCCTGGCGCACCAGTGTAAAACCGTGGTTGGTCGTCATAACTACTCCTTATCGGGCACGGCGAACGAGCACAGCTTGAGTAAATTATCAACTCAGGGTACGCAGTCGGCTTAAACTGCGGACACAGAGAAGGCACAGAGCTCATGAGATACCAAGCAGAATACAAGGTAACAGTCACCGAGTAGCGCGTAAATTCAGCACCAAAGCACGGTGATTGTTTGCGGCTGCAAAACCAGCCGCAAGGGTTTAATTTTTACACAATCTGGATCAACGATCAACTATCGATGCAGGTGCAATCGGGTAAAATATTGAGATAGTGGATGAAGTCGTGCAGCACACTCATGGTCAATTCGAGGCCGGCCTGTAATTCGCCATGAGCGGTGATTTGAGGGTGTTCGGCACTATAGGTGGAGACGGTCACCAGCCCGGCAAAACAGAGACCGGCTTCGCGGGCCAAAACCACTTCGGGCACCAGATTCTGGCCGAGCACATCGGCGCCCCACAGCCGATACATGCGCGCTTCGGCGGGTGTCTCGCGGCGCATATCGTCGATCCCCAAATAGGTGACTTTGGGCGCGATGGGCAACACTTTTTGCAGCGCGTCGGTCATTTGAGGGCAGAATTTGGGGATAAGCAGCCTGTGTTCAATCTGCTTTTCGCGCAAGAGATCGCTGGCAAAGCTGTTGGGCTCGCGAAAGGTAAAGTCGATAAAATCCCCCGCGATGATCGGCTGGCCGCGCATCAAAACCGGGCTGATGGCGATGCCCATATCCCAACCGAGCACGCGGCGCACGCCGAGCACAGTGGCGGCAAAGATAGTGGCTCGGGGATCGGTACGTGTTGGCAAACCGGTGTAGGGGCCAATCCACACGCCGGGCTGGTCAGGATTCTGACGCAGCGCCACAGGTCCGAAGTTCCCATAGGGTGTCGTGATCGTGCGTTCGGCCACGACTGGCCCCAGGCCATCCAAGGCTTTGGGGGGCAACAAAACGCCAATTAACAAGAGCAGATCGGCAGTCGGCATCTATTTACCCTTCGATGGCGGCAAGCTGGGCCAGTTCTTTGACATAAATGGGCTGCAGCAAACGGGTTGCCAGCCAGCCTTCCACCCGACCCCGGAGACCAGCTCGCACTGGCGTTGTGGTGGTAATCGTCACGAACGCGGCTTGACCCTGTTCGCGCGGCTCCACGGTAAAGGTGGTCACTGCCCCGGTATTGCGGTCGCTTTCAGCCAGCACACGCCCCGGTTCTGGCTCAGTAACGTCTGCATGGAATTCCTGAAGCCGACCCAGCAGGCGCATCTGAAAGCGAATCACCGTGCCCGCACCATAACCACCTTCTTCAACGGTCAGGGTGCCAAAATAGGGCTTAGGCAAAATTTGGGGATGCCCCTGGCGATAATCAGCAAGAACCGCGTAAACCCGCTGCGCCGGAGCCGGGATCAACGCCGAGGCTGTGATGTGATGTTGAGCCATGCCTCATCCTTATAAAGTGGATTTATCCCACGCGGAAACTACGCCAGAGCATAGCACACTTGTCGATTCTTTGCCAGAGTGGGATTCGCGAAGGAATAACGCTCAACTTGTGGTATACTGGGCCTGATCGCCCATCCAATTCCACCTGGGAGCCAGCCGAAAATGCCTGCAACCATTGCCTTGATCGCCCATGATGGTAAAAAAGATGATATGGTGCGCTTTGTCCGAGCTCAGCGGGATTTATTGGCCCAATTCGAGTTGATCGCGACCGGCACCACCGGCGAACGCATCACCCAAGCAACCGGTTTGGCGGTCACCCGCTTGTTGAGCGGCCCCTGGGGTGGTGATGCACAAATTGCCGCGCGCACCGCAGAAGGTGGCGTAGCAGCCGTCATCTTCCTGGTCGATCCGCTCTATGCGCACCCGCACGAGCCCGATATACAGGGACTCTTACGGATTTGCAACTTGTACAACGTGCCGCTCGCGACCAACGAAGTTACCGCCAGCCTGGTTCTCCATGGGCTTACCCAAGAACGCTGAACTATTATATATCCCAAATCTTCCTTGTTTTACTTACTCCCAATTTGCCCGTGTGTAATGATTGAGAATATTCTGGTCTTTGGACACGAGCAGGTTGTGATCGAGGCTGGCGTGCGCGACCAAGATGCGGTCAAATGAATCGCGTGTCCACGTCTGCTGCATGGCTACGCTCACAATCGCGTCAAACGGCTTTGGGCAAACCGTCAGCCCGATCCGTTTTGCGAGATCGCTCAAAACATCCTCGGCATTGACCGTAATCCGCTCAATTTCGTAGAGATATTGTAATTCTAAGCGAACAATCGGCGAGATCAGCAGATCGTGTCCGTTAAGAAGTGTTTACAGCGGCTGGCTAAACCGTTCGGTCAACCCTGCATAAAGCCAAACAACCACATGGGTATCAAGGTAGATCAATCTGAGCCTCCCACTCAATACCCACAAGCTCATCTGGGTCACCTTGGATTGCTTCGGGGCGGCGAATGAGGTTGTGTAATTTGTGACCTTTTTCGATGTGCCTACAACCCGTACGCTGCCAAACTTTACAATTCTGAACTCCGCATTCCCTACCCAAATAGGTAGGTGCGCCCCCCACAAACGGGGGATGTCTGCGTGGCCAGAAAAGGCTACAATAAGATCACGCCGTCGATGTCGCTTGTCAGCCTGGCCCTTGTGCTGGAACTCACTGACTACTGACAAGTGACATCCGGCTGTGTTGGGCTCCAAGCGGGCATGAATTGCAGAATAGGGGAAGAGCGTATATGAGCGAATCACTGATCAATTGGTCGAATGCACTGGCGAATCTTGTGGAGGCGGCTGGCCCGTTGATTGTGCGGGTGGAAGGGCGGCGGCGTTTGCCCAGCAGCGGCATCCTCTATTCGGCGGATGGTTTGATCGTCACCGCCAACCATACACTGCGCACCGATGACGCGGTGACCATCGGCCTGCATGATGGCAGCAGCACGACGGCCACGCTGGTTGGGCGCGACCCAAGCACGGATCTGGCCGTGTTGCGCACGGCGCATCGCGGGCTGGCCGCAGCCACCTGGGTAGATGCCAATGAGCTTAAAGTTGGGCATTTGGCAGTGGCGCTGGGGCGACCGGGCCACACGGTGCAAGCCACGCTGGGCATTGTCAGCGCGCTCGGTGGCCCCTGGCGGACAGGTGGCGGTGGCGAGATTGACCGCTATCTACAAACCGATGTGTTGATGTACCCAGGCTTCTCTGGTGGCCCGCTGCTCAATGCAGCCGGTCACGTGGCAGGGGTGAATTCATCTGCCTTGGCCCGCGGCGCGAGTCTGGCTATCCCCGCGGCCACGGTCAAGCGAGTGGTGGAGACATTAGTCCAGCATGGCAAATTACCGCGCGGTTATCTGGGCGTGGCTGTGCAGCCGGTGCGTTTATCCGATCCCTTGCAGGCGAGTGTTGGCCAGGAGACGGGCCTGATGTTGCTTTCGGTTGAAGCAGATGGCCCCGCGCAGCAAGGTGGCTTGATCCAAGGGGACGTGGTGATCGCCTTTGCCGATCAACCCGTACGTACGTTAGATGAGCTACAAGTCTTGTTGAGCGCCGAACGTGTCGGTCAGTCGCTCCCCGTGCAGGTCGTTCGTGGCGGCCAAGCCCAGACGGTTACGGTCATCATTGGGCAGGGGTGAGGGGGGCGATGGACAGTGGGCGACGGACGGTGGGCGTTTGACGCATGACGTTTGACGAAATACAACATGATACGTGATGAGTGAAAGCAAGCAGTTCACTCATCACTCCTCAAGAACCGTGGCGTTGTGGCATCAGCCCTGCGCCACGGTTTGATTTTAGCGGATCGCATCTGCTACAATGGCGCAGGAGTAAGCAACCCAGTGTATGCTGCGGATGTCCTGCCAGCAGCTTGCAGCCATCAGCAATAATGTGAACCGTCTATTTGAATATTGGAAGCAAACTTTGAGGTGTTTTGGTGACTATCCCGACGATGAAACCGCAATCTACAACCACTTCCGCCGCAGAACCCGTTGATTTTATTCGTGCCATCGTGGCGGAACATCAGCGCACGGGCAAATATGGCGGCCAGGTTGTCACTCGTTTTCCGCCGGAGCCGAATGGCTTTCCCCACATCGGCCACGCCAAGTCGATCTGTCTCAACTTTGGCCTGGCCCTGGAGAATGGTGGTCGCTGCCATCTGCGTTTTGATGACACCAATCCCACGACCGAAAGCCTGGAATATGTCGAAGCGATCATTGATGCGATCCGATGGTTAGGCTTTGATTGGGGGGAGCATCTCTATTTTGCTTCGGATTATTACGAGCAGTTTTACGACTGCGCGGTCGAGTTGATCAAAGCTGGCAAAGCCTACGTCGATAGCCTCAACGAAGAAGAGATCCGCCTCTATCGCGGCACTGTGCTTGAGGCGGGCCGCCCCAGCCCCTATCGCAACCGCCCAGTCGAAGAGAATTTGGATCTGTTTGCCCGGATGCGGGCCGGGGAATTCCCCGATGGCGCGCATGTCCTGCGGGCCAAAATCGACATGGCCGCGGCCAACATGAAGCTGCGCGACCCGCTGCTCTATCGCATCCGCCACGCCCACCACTATCGCACCGGCGACCAGTGGTGCATCTACCCGATGTACGATTTTGCCCATCCCCTGTCGGATGCGATTGAAGGAATCACCCATTCGATCTGCACGCTGGAATTTGAGAACAATCGGGCGGTCTACGATTGGGTGGTCGAACATTGTGATGTGCCATCGCCGGGCTACCCGCGGCCGCACCAATATGAATTTGCGCGCCTCAATTTTGATTATACGGTGATGCACAAACGCAAATTGTTGGCGCTGGTCGAAGGGGGCCTTGTCAGCGGCTGGGACGACCCCCGGATGCCAACCATCGCGGGGATTCGCCGCCGCGGGGTCACGCCCGAAGCGATCCGCGACCTGGCCGAGCGGGTTGGCGTCGCCAAAACCAATAGCCGCGTCGAATTGAGCCTCTTCGAGAGTTGCATCCGCAACGATCTCAACACCCGTGCGCCGCGGGTGATGGCTGTGTTGCGCCCGCTCAAAGTGGTGATCACCAATTACCCGACCGGGCAGGTGGAAGAGTTCGACGCACCCTACTGGCCACATGATGTGCCCAAAGATGGCTCGCGGCTCGTGCCCTTTGGTCGCGAGCTTTACATCGAACAGGAAGATTTTCTCGAAGAGCCCCCGCGCGGCTTTTTCCGCCTGGCCCCGGGCCGCGAAGTGCGCTTGCGCTATGCTTATGTGATCCGCTGCGACGAGGTGATCAAAAACGCAGCCGGCGAGGTGATCGAACTGCGCTGCACGTACGATCCTGCTTCGCAGGGCGGGGCCACCGCGGATAGGCGCAAAGTCAAGGGCACCATTCATTGGGTTTCGGCGCAACACGCGGTGCCGATCCAGGTGCGGCTGTATGATCGGTTGTTTGCTGTGCCCGACCCGGACAGCGGCCCCGAAGGCTTTGATTTCAAAGCCTATTTGAATCCAAACTCGATGGAGATTTTGGCCAACAGCCTGGTCGAGCCCAGCGTGGCCACTGCCGCCCTTGGGGATCGGTTTCAGTTTGAACGCCAGGGTTATTTCGTGGTCGACACGGTGGACTCCAAACCCGGCGCGCTGGTGATGAATCGCATCATTGAATTGCGCGATTCGTGGGCCAGGAGCAGTGAACCGGTGATCCCGAAAGGAGGGCGGGCCAGCCCCCCGGATGCCCCGGCGGAGGAGCAGGTCGTGCGCGGCAGCCGCAGCGAAGCCCGCGACCTGGCTCGCCAGCAGAATCCAGCCCTGGCGGCCAAGATGGAGACCTATCAGCGCGAGCTTGGCTTGAGCAGCGAAGAGGCCGACATCCTCACGGGTGATGTGGCGTTGGTCACCTTTTTTGAGGACGCGCTGGCTGCCTATCCGAATGCAAAATTGTTGGCCAATTGGACCATCAACGAGGTGTTGCGCGCGGCCAAAGAGAAGGCGGTGAGCGAGCTGCCCTTTGCGGGTGATCAACTGGCCGCGTTGCTCAAGCTGGTGGAGGCGGAGACCATCACCAACGCCGCGGCCAAAGAAGTCTTCGCTGAACTGGTCGAACAGGGGGGCGAGCCTGAAGCGATTGTCGAGCGCCGCGGCTTGCGCCAGGTGGCCGACCCCGCAGCCCTCCTGCCGATCATCAACGATGTGATCGCCGCCAATGCCGCCAAGGTGGCCGATTATCGCGCGGGCAAGACCGGCCTCTTTGGCTTCTTTGTCGGCCAGGTGATGAAAGCAACCGGCGGCACGGCCAATCCTCAACTGGTGCGTGACCTGCTGACCGAACGCTTGGCGTAGAACTTAAGTAACGATTCGCCCATATATCCACAGATTCCCTGGATTTCCCAGATTTTTATTTGAGGCTGGGGAATTTGCGCAATTTGTGGATATTTTTTGTTGCCCTCAAAAGACAAACCCGACCTGGCTGGCCGGGTTTGCGGGGAGGAGTGGGGATTGTCTCGCGGCTGGCTGCCGCCGCGAGACAAGAGAGGCTTACTGGGAGGTGACCAGGGGTAAGAAGAGTTGGGTTTGGCTTGTTGCCGTTGCAGCCTCGGCCACGAGCGCAAACTCGGTGAAATGATCGGTTGAACAGGTCAGCAAATTATTTTCTGCATCAACCTGCGAATTGATCGGCTTCCATTGGCCGTCACTTTCGTCCAGATATTGACAGCGCAGGCTGGCTTCATCCACCCCAGCCGCGGCCAATTCCTCATCGGTGTACCCCAATATCATCGTGAACGGCTGGTTGAATTGCGTCACCTGGGCAGGATTGCCATCGCTTTCGGCTTCGTCGAAGGCGTCGAGCGAGAAGCTGCGCAGCGCGATGATGCCATTCCCCAGCGAGTGGCTCGGCGTGATCATCGTGTTGTAGAAGAGATTGGTCTCGACATCGACCGCGCCAGGGCCAAAAGTCAGCTTGAATTTGCTCGGCGGGTGCTCGACCCCACCGCCACTTTGCGGCTCTACGCTGCCTGTGGCATCCGCCGTGCCCAGTTCGGCCCCAGTCCCATCGGGATTGATCGCCGACAGTTCGATGGGCAGGTTCGGGTCGGCATCGCTGATAAAGTCAATCACCGCCATACCATCCACGACATCTGCTCGACCAATCGGGTTGCCATCCTGCAAAGCGGTGATCGTCGCCCCGTTGATCGGGTATTGCACATGCGTCTGGCGCGGGCTGATGGTCAGAATGTCATAGGCATACCACGGGAAAACCACGATGTACGGATAGCTCGTCCACATCTTCATGCTGGGGTCACCAAAGACGTGATAGAGAATCACGTTGGTGTTGGCGGCATTGCTGCTGACGCTACCCGCGGTCTGTGCGACCCCAACCTGGCTCACCATGTAGGCTTTGCCATAGTTCAGAATGTCACCCAAGCGGCGATAGGAGGTATTCGCGCCGCCATAATTGGGCACGGTGTTCGGGAAAGTGGCGTCAAAGAGGCCGCGGGCCAGCGCACTGTTGGCCCAGGTTGGGCTGTTGCGCGTATCGCCGATGATGCCGACCGCGCCGCCTTCCATGCGCAGTAATCGCTCGGCCCAGTAGGAGCCATTCACCGAGGTGCCGTAGTTCCAATTCTGTTGCGCTGGGTTGAGCGTCTCGTTGTCGAAGAGGCCACTGGCGCAGTTGATGCTATAGACGACCGGTGTGCGGTTGCCATTGCTCAAGCTGCCCAGGCTGCCCGTGCCAAAGCCCGGTGAACCCCAACCACCCGGCCCGCCATGCCCACGATGCAACATCAGGAAGCGACCAGCATTAAAAGCATCTACCACATTGGTACTGTTGCCATTCCAGGCATAGCCAGAGCTGGCGCGCAGGTCGGCAGGGAGCAAGGCCCCGTTGTAATAGCGATTCGGCACGGTACTGCGGGTGGCGCTGTTGTAGAAGCTGGATTCGTTCGGGTTGTTGTGATAACTGGTGTTGGTGTTGTAAACCCGTTCCACGGTATAACCACGATTCATCAACCCATTGCGGATCAGCTCGGAGGTCTCCACAAAGCTGCGCGAGGCGGTGCCGTCTTGGGCTACATCCGGGCGACAGCACTGGAAGTACGAGGCAATGGTCACATTGCTGTAGAAACTCCGCTGGAAGGGCGGCAGATTTTCATAATTGATGATCTTGTTGATCACAATCTGGGCATCGGCCAGCGTATCGACCGGGATGCGCCCATAGGCCAGGTCGGGCATGATGTCATTGTCGTTCATCAACGAATAGTCGAGATCCGTGCCCGCGTTGTCGTTGTACATCGTCATCCGATAGAAGGGCGGAATGAACTCCGCATCGCCGAGCAGCAGCACATACGATGGACGCACAAGGCAGTTGTTGTAATAGCTGCGAATGGAGTTGCGGATCTGCGTGGCGGTTGTGCCTGCATCCCCAGGATCATTGCCAGTTTCGCGCACCACCGTGGAGAGGCCGCGGCTGTTCTTCCAATTGCGCAGCGCATCCGCGGCCGGGCGGAAATCCGGGTGGGTGATGATCACATACTCGTAGCCGATACAGCTTGGCGGAGCGATAATACCGCCGATGGGGAATTCAAAGATCGCCCGATGGTTGAGCATCTGGGCATAGATGCCGTCAAAGCTGCGCTCAAACGGGTTCTTGAGGATCTCTTCCGGCAGGAAGCCACCCTCGCCCCCTTCAAAGACTACCTCGAATTCGACTGACTCAAAGAGTTGCAACACTTTGGTCGCCGGGTTGTATTGCCCGCCCGCAATGTTCAATTGCACCAGATCGACATCGCGCATTTGGCCCATCTGCTCGATGCTCACGATCTCGGCGGGGAAGAGCGCGTCTTTGCCATAGGCTTCGGCATCTTTTGTGAAGGGTGGATCCTGGAAGGTTTCGGGCGGCAATTCGCCCTCTTCTTGCTGCATAGGCAGGTCGACCGCGGGTGGCTGCGCGGGCCACAGATCGACCAGATACGATTTGCCATTGACCACCCGCATCCCCACCAGCTTCACGGTTGCGCCGCGCGGCGCGGCCAACATTCGGCGGGTGATCGGCACATCGGGCAGGCCGGGCGTGTTCCCATAAAGCTCCACGCCGGGCAGGATGAATTGCGTGTAGGTGATGTCATCCGAGCCGCGGATCTTGAGCAGTTGCGCTTTAGGTAGCTCGAATTCGGCCACAAAATTGGTGTTGGTCGAGCTGCTCACATTGATCGTCAGCGGGATGCTCACCTCAAATGGCGGCTCTTCGGGCAGGGGATATTCTTCCTCGCGATTGGCCGGCGCAAAATAGAGATCGTCGATCGACTCGCTGAGCAGCGTCTCACCATAAGTCAATTCGACGATGGCAATGCGCCCCGCCGGGTCATAGACGCCCAGGAATTCCTGGTAGGGTTCCGGCACAGGATCGCGCACCACACAGATGATCTGGCCAGTAGCGTCGTAGGCGATCAGGGTGCCCATCACCTCTTGGGTTTCGCCATTGCCCATGTAGAAGCCCACATGCGTTTTGGGTTGGTCGAACCAGAATCTCAGCGGTACATTGACGCTGGTCGTGCCAGAAACTGCATTGTTGGTCGCTACGTTCGGGGTTGAGCGGGCTTTGGTCGGGTCGGCTTCGCGATCCGCATAGGTGATCACCTTCGTGTCGTCGCCGCTGTAGAAATGCAAGCCATGCGCGGGCACATAGTGATCGGCAATGGTCACCGCGTCGCCCAGATCATCGAAGTTCACCAGCGTGGGGCTGGGGATCTGGCGAGGGCTTTCCAATTCGTTACACTGTTGTTCGGCTGTCTGGCATTGGCGCAGCGCCATCACCACCGCGTTGATAAAGAGGAGCTGGCCTTCCTTGGTCATCTGTTTGGGACCACCACTGAAACCCCACAGTTGATGACAATCTTCCGCGATCAGTGGGTGATGGGTTTTGCTGGTGGGCTCGGTGCCCAGCACAGTGACGCCGGTTGCCGGTTCGGGCAGATGGATGCCAACTTCCTTGACGGCTTCGCTATAGAGCGGCAACGCGGCCCCAAGGGCGGCGGTCAGGTCGGTGGGTGTTTGGTAATATTCGAGCGTGGGGTAGCCAATCACACTGCTGGTGGTGTTGTGCCAGCCATTGGGCCAACCAATCTTCATGGTAAGCTGGCCAAAGAAGCTGTAGCCGCCTTCGCCCAGGCCCAAAACCGAGCTGTGATTGGCAATCTGTGTGACTTGGCCCGCGGCATCGCCCCAACTGCTCAAATAGCCGGTATCATCCGCGATCAGCGTCAGATCAAACTGGCTGAAATCGGTGCTCAAGACCGCGTTCAGCGGCACCAAAGTCACCCCAAACCCGTAGCTCTCCAGGAGGGCTTTGAAATCCGCAGCGGTGGCGGTGTCACCCTTGAGCACATACGCGATGTTGCCGTTCAATGGCACCTGGGGGCGTTTGGGTGCACGCGCTTTCAAGGTTTGCTCCAACGCGTTGGTGCCTTGGATCTGCGCCGGTACCGTTTGGGGTGCTTCGGTGGAGGCCAGACCAATGAAGAAAGTGCTATCGCCACCACCACGTTGGCTGCCGACGCAGACCACCGGGTCAAACAGGATGGTTAAGGCGTCGCCGGTCAGGTCTGCACTGGCGAGGCGAACATTGCCCAGCCCACCTTTGACCACCACAAACAGATCGTCGAGTTGCTGATCGTTGTTGTAGTCAAGCTGGGTGATCGGGCCAAAATCGAGCTTCAGCGAGGTGACGCACGATTGCGCGGTGACCCCGGTTGCCTTGCTCAGGTCGATGCGATAGAGATAGGCGTAGAGCTTTTCCCCGGGCGTCCCTGCTTCCCCAATCGGCCAGGTGCGCGATTGCAGGAAAGCATCGCCAGCCGCGGCCGGTGGCGTGAAGTGATCGGTCAGATCCTCCGCGGTGATCGTGCAGTCGGCGTCAAAGAGACAATTGACATCGGGGCTGGCTACATCGGCGATGCTGAGCGGTGCATTCGGTGCCAACGCCGGTGCTGCCTGGACTGCCTGCGGGATCAAGACAGTTTGGAGCAGCAGAGCAAAGATAAGCGCGAAGGCGCGCGCTTGTTGCGCTCCTCTACGCCAATGAAATGAGAATTTCATGGTTCCGTCCTTTCCTATCCTATAATTTGGGCGGGTTTGAACAAATGGTAGAGCAAAGAAAAGGCTGCAATTGCCTCGACTCTACCATAACGCAGCTTTCCTCACGACGATCCAGGGCATAGGCGGGCTGTGTTGCTGATCACAACAGCCAGTGGATCAGGCCAGCCAGCACCAGAAGGTGCATAATTTGATCCACCATCAACTTCATGAACTGGGCGGGTGTCTGGCCCACGAGGTAGATCCACCAATAGGCAAGGCGTCCGGCGTCGATCACCCAGTGGGAGAGAAAGAGCAGCAGGCCAAACGGGAGATAGGCCGGGTTGATGGCGCTGGCAGTGGCGGCAAACCAGAGGGTCAGCAGAAGAACAGTTGTATAAATTGAACAATGGAGCAGAATCGCCGAGGAGAACCAATGACTCTGTTTATTGCGAGCCATCCAATCATTCTGTAACAGCCAATCAGCAACGAGATGCGCGAGAATCAACCAATCGAAAGTCGTCATAAGCCTTGAGCCATAGCAGGTTGTGCGATCCACGCTTCACATCAGCGAATGGGCCCAGCTGAGAGCGGAAACATCGCAGGAGGAGCCGCGGATCTGTGGGTAGATATATTGATTCGTCTACCAAATATCTGGGCTATGCAGGGCAATCACCCTGTTGCATGGCGGTGCATAGGTTGCGCCGCCACCCAAAATGGCGGATAATCGATCCTATCACCCCGATGGCTGGCCGTCGTTGATATACCCCACACCGTTGCTATGATTGGCCGCACACCCGAAGGATGTCTTACGCTACGGAACCCCAGGCCGGAACCCGCTACCCTGTGGGAGATACAGTTGGGTTGTTGGAGAGAATATGCAGGAGAAGACATTGGCGCGCCGTGTGGCGTTACTAAAAGATTTTGATCTGTTTGTTGGGCTCACCGAACGTGAACTCGTTACCATTGTGGCCGATTTGCGTCTAAAAGAGTATACGCGCGACGAAATTATTTTTCGTCAGGGGGATGATAGCCGGGAAGTCTACCTGGTCCTCAAAGGCAAAGTCCGCATCTACAAAATCAGCCCGTCGGGGGATGAAACATCGATTGTCATCTTCTTTGATCACGACGTGCTCGGCGAAATGGCCGCGCTGGACAATCAAACCCGCTCGGCTACGGCGAAGGCCATCGGCTCAACCACATTGCTGACCATGTCGCAAGCGCAGTTTTTGCACCATCTGCGGACAATGCCTCTGCTTTCCCTCAATCTGGCGCGTGTACTCTCGCTCAAGTTGCGCTGGACTTCGGCCTATGCCGAGTCGGTGGCGCAATTTGATGCGGCTGGTCGTCTCTTGCATATCTTGCTGCACCACAATTCCCGGTATGGTCAAGAGCTTGAGGCGGGCCGCAAATATGTGGTTGATCTCTCGCTCAATCAGAGCGATCTGGCTTCCATGGTGGGGGCACGGCGCGAGTGGGTCAATCGTCTGCTCAGTGATTGGCGCAAGCGTGGGCTGCTCGAGTTCGACAATGGGGTGATCACAATCCTGGATCTGCCACGGGTCGAAGCGGAGCGCGACAGCCGGATCGAAGCCAATCAGCACAATGCTGACTGGTAGTCTTCTTCCCCTCGCAAGCGCAAAGGAGAAAGTTCAATGAAATTGATGCGCACCTGGAGGCGCGGCTTGGGGCGTTGGTTGGTCGTGCTGACAAGTCTGGCCCTGATTTTGCCCGCAGGAACCGCGGCCCGGCCCCTGGTGGCCGCAGAATTGCCCGCGGCTGTGGCTGCACCGGTAGCGGAGTTGTTGCTCACCCCGATGGCCGATAGTTATGTGGATCAATTGGCGCCCGGAGCCAATTTCGGCGCGGGAGAGGTGTTGGCCTTTGGCCGACAAGCGATCGGCGAGACCCCGGTTCAACGCGTTGCGCTGCTCCAGTTTGCGCTCGAAACACTGCCCGCCGGGTCGATCATCACGCGGGCCGAATTGCGGTTGACCCAAACCGCGGCCAGTGGCACCGCGGCCACGGCCACGATTCATCAACTCGACGGCATCTGGAGCGAAGAGACAGTCACCTGGGAGACGCGGCCAGCCAGCACGCCGATTGTGCGCGGTCAGGGGCTACCCGCGCCGGGGGACGACCCCGCGATCGCCTGGGAGATCACCGAGTTGGTGCGGCAGTGGGCCTATGGCACGACGATCAACCGTGGATTGGCGCTGACTGCTGACCCCGGTGCATTTTTTAGCCGTGAGCTGGCCAGCCGCGAAAGCCGTACGCCGCCCCAATTGTGGATCGAATACAGCCCGCCGCCGGTCAATTTGATCATCCCAACGGATACGGCCACCATTCAGGTGGATGGTCAATGTCAGGCCGCTGAATATGGCCGGGCATTGGCGGTTGAGTATGTCGATGTGGAGGGCAACCTCGCTACCTTGCGCCTCCAGCATGATACCGAACACATCTATCTCTGTGTGGAAGCGCCGCCTGGCCGGTTCCCCTTGCGCTTTTTCGGCCTCTATCTGGATACGGACAATGGCCGCGAGAAGTATGCCAGCGAAGATGATTACGCCTTACAAATTAATATTGCCACTGGCATTACCACCACCTTGCAGGGCACGGGCGATCCGCGGGCCGTCTACACAACCACGCACTCAACCTTGTGGAATGCAGCGGTGGATCTGGAAAATGGCAGCGCCGACAGCGCTGAATATGTAATCGACCGGCGGCTCTTTGCCAGCCCCTGCACCAGCCCCTTTGGCCTGGCCTTCTACCATCGGTTCGTGCGCGACCAGGGGGATGATTATGGGTTGCCGGTTGCGCCGGTCTTTGATTACCCCGTGGAATGGCTCCAGGCAACGTTGGAAAATCCGGGTTGTATTCGGGTCTGCAGCGAGACGGCCACGCCCTGTGGCGCGGCAGCTGGCGCGGTGGTGCAAAATGCGGTCACGGGCGAAACTTACCCCGTCACCAGCGATGGCTATGTGTTGAACAGTGCCCAGATCAGCGAAGGGACACCGCTTTGGGCCGTCCTGCCGATCAGCTCGACGCCGCGCAGCACGCTCTACCACACCAGCGGCCAGCCGCAAACAGTCAACGCCAGCGCCTTCGCCGGGCCGACCGTCGGCACAATGACGCTGGTCGTCACCGCGCAGCGGCCCTTGTGGGTGCAGGATCTCGCGCTCTCGGCCCAATGGTTTGTGCAGGGAGATCCGGCGCGGGCCGAGTGGCTCCGCACCAGCCTGATTGCCGCCTCCGACTTCCTCTACAGCTTCACCGACGGTCAATTTGCCCTGGGTGATGTCACCGTGCAACAGAATTATGAGGGGTGGGAAGCGGCTGATGTCAAGCTGCACCTCAGCAATCTCTTTCAGCCGCGGGCGGATATTGGGGGCGTCGTGCTGACCGATACGGTGGATCTGGATTCCTCGATCCCGGTGACCTATTCGCCCGGCAGCGTCTACATGGGCTCGTATTGGAATCGCTATGGCACGCCGCTAGGGCAACCGATCCTGGTGGGGGGGACGCCCGTGCCAACGGCCACGCTTGAGCTCGACTGGTCGGTCGCGCTGGCGCATGAATTCGGCCACTATCTGCTCTACCTGTTTGATGTCTACACCGACATCGACGGCAACGCCAGCCAGGCATTGGCCGAACAATGTTCGCTGAGCGCGATGGGCAATGCTTACCTCCCGAGCAACCACGCCTTTATCTATGATCGAGCCCATTGGGAGGCCAATTGCAGCGAGACGGAAGCCTATCTCACGCTGGGCGGGCGCACCGAATGGGAGACGATCCACCTGTGGCACCCGTGGACGATCACGCCAACAGGGTTTATCACCGGGCCGACCTTGCCCGCGGGCATCACCGCGGTGACCTTTATCACGCCGACGGTTCCGGCCGGGCCGCCCGCTGCCAGCCAGCTCTTCGACCTGGTTTATGTGGATGATGAAAGCAATTCCGCCGAGGCGCGGGCCTTCATCTTGCGCAACAATCGGGTGTTGGAGCAGGGCAAACCAGCGGTCGGCTCCAACCAGGTCCAGCTGATTGATGCGCAACTGGGCGACCGACTCTGTCTCTACGACATCAACGACCATTCGGAGGGCAGCGACATCCCGCGCCACCAATTCGGCTGCGAGATCATCACCGCGGGTGATGCCACGCTCGACATGACCAAAAATGTCACCTGGGAGCCGGAAGTCGAATTGCGCCAGATCAGTCCCAGCCAGTTGACCGTTGTCGTCACCCAGCCGTTGACCATCACCGATGAGTTGAATCTGGTGGCTTCGCTCTACCCCGAACATGGGGAATTACTGACCACGCTGGAACTGACCAATGATGGGCAAGTGCACACTGCTCTCTTCACCATCGCGGCGGGGGTGCCGCCCCTCTATCTGCAACTGGCCGTGAACGAGCAGCCCGATGCGCCGCTCACTCGCCGTGAAGTGATTGTGGATCGCGGCACTGGTGGGTCGGGCGCGTTTGGGCCGCTGCGGAATTTTGGCGGGGCCTTTGTTGTCTCTTCCGATGGCAAAGCGAGTTTCGAGACAGACGAACCTTTGGAGTTGCAACCGGGCCAATCGATTGCCTGGCAGAGTATGCCGGGTACACCAGGGGTGCCGAGCAATCTGCAAATTCTTGGACAGTCTTACCGGCTTGATGCCTATCCAGCTTCCCTGGTAGCGCAGGGCAAGGTGAGCATTCGCTATCAAGAGCCCACTGCTGAATTACGAGCCGCGAGCAGTGATACAATCGCGGCGTCAACGCCAGCGATTTACTTCTGGGATGGGCAGGCCTGGCAACGATTGGATAGTGTGATCACCACCCCGATCAACGCGGCTGATGGCGAACAGCTAGCCAGCGCGGCCAGCCAGGGTGTCGGTGTCTACGCGGTGATGATTGACCAGAATCAGACGCTGTATTTGCCATTAATTGCTAATCAGCCATAGA
The DNA here is from genome assembly GCA_964541665.1 of uncultured Caldilineaceae bacterium. Lineage (GTDB taxonomy): Bacteria > Chloroflexota > Anaerolineae > Caldilineales > Caldilineaceae > CFX5. The sequence goes on from CAZIRP010000006.1 coordinate 88,325, forward strand.
GGCAAGCTACAGATTTTTGATTCGTTCACCAGAGTTTGACACCATCTGCGGTTGTTGTAAAGCATGGGGCCAGGACCAACAAGAGGAAACTGTTGGTCCTGGTTTTTTTACGGGAAGCGTGTGCGGGGTTGATGCCCATCCTTATGCTGCAGCGTTGCGCGCTGGTTGCGTTTGAGGGAGAAAGGTACCAGTGCTATAATTCAATCGTTCAGCCTTCTTTAACCATGCCCAGTCCGCCATAATTGATAACACGCTCTACGTCTGTCTTTTGGTCAGCGATGTCCGCTATTGGGGTTTCGACCGCAATAGCGTTTTCACGGTGATCTATGAGCCATCCCCAGCCCAAGAGTGAACACATCGCCACAACCGGTGCCGACGGATCTGTATTGTCGCGCCCTGATATGACGGAATCCGCATCCTCTGCTCAAAGTGATCCTGCACAAAGTCCTGTCGCCAGGCGGCCGCACAACAATCTACCGCTGCCGCGCACACCTCTTATCGGACGCGACCATGATCTGAGCGCTATCCAGCAGCTCTTGCTGCAAGAACAAGTCGGGCTGCTCACGCTGACCGGGCCGGGTGGTGTGGGCAAGACGCGGCTGGCACTACAAGTTGCAGCCAATCTGCTGGATCAGTTTGTTGACGGCGTCTACTTTGTCTCGCTCGCACCGATCAGCGATCCTGCGCTGGTCAATATAACGATTGCACAGACCTTGGGTGTGCGCGAAACAGTGGGCCGGTCGATGCTAGAGAGTTTGCAGGCTTATCTGCACGATAAGCAATTGCTGCTTGTCCTCGATAACTTTGAGCAGGTCTTGGCCGCTACGCCATTGGTGAGCGCACTGGTGAACGAATGTCGCCGCCTCAAAGTGTTAGTCACCAGCCGGGCCACGCTGCACCTTTACGGTGAACAGGAATTCCCAGTGCCACCGCTGGCCTTGCCGGACACCAGGCATCCCACTACTGACCTGAACGACTACGCCGCCATTCACCTCTTTTGCCAGCGAGCCAAAGCGGTCAAACCTGATTTTGTCCTCACTGCCGCCAACACTGCTGATGTCGCCAAGCTTTGCATTGCATTGGATGGGCTTCCCCTGGCGATTGAACTGGCTGCGGCTCGCATCAAGTTATTTTCCCCGTCTGCCCTATTAGCGCGTTTGAGCCAGCGCCTCACGCTACTCACCGGTGGTTCACGCGATCTACCAATGCGTCAACGTACCCTGCGCGATGAGATTGCCTGGAGCTATGAGTTATTGACGCCGGACGAGCAGAAGCTCTTTCGTCGGCTGGCCGGCTTTGTCGGTGGTTTTACCCTGGAAGCAGCCCAGGCGGTGAGCAATGCCGACAACGATCTTGCCGTTGATGTACTGGCAGGTGTCACTACGCTGGTGGATCACAGCCTGCTGAAACAAGCGGAACAGAGTAACGGGGAAGCTCGCTTTGGCATGTTGGAGACGATTCGTGAGTATGGGTTGGCACAGTTGGAAGCAAGTGGCGAGGCGGAGACAATTCGTCGCCACCATGCGAGCTTCTTCCTGGCGCTGGCGGAAATGCTTGAGCCAGAGCTTCTGGGGATGAAGCGCGAGGAGGGGGTGAGGCGGCTGGCCGTGGAGATCGACAATCTGCGCGCAGCACTGGCCTGGGGGCAGACAGAGGCACGAGATGGTGAGCTAGGCTTGCGCTTGAGCGCAGCGTTGGCTTGGTTCGCCCATTTTGCCAATCACGTGATTGAGGCGCGGAGTTGGTTTGCAGTGGCCTTGCAACGTGCTGATGCACCCACAGCGGCGCACGCAAAGGCGCGCTGGGGTATGGGACTGATGGCGATGATTCAGGCAGATTACGATATTGCACGCACCGAGTTTGAGAAGAGCGCAACATTGTACCGTCAGATCAACGAACCACTAGGGCTTGCTTTCACTCACCGTGAGTTGGCATTCCTCGCTATCTATCAAGGGGATGCTGCTGAGGCATATCGGCATGGCGCAGAGGGTGTAGCCCTATGCCGCGCGGCAGGACATAAGTGGCACCTAGCTTTGGCACTTCACAACCACTCCTATGCGCTGATTGGCCAGAGTGACTATGTCGCTGCGTTGGCCCTGTTTCAGGAGAGCTATGCCTTATATCAGTTGTTGCAAGATCCCTGGGGTATCGCGAACGCGCTGGCTGGGATGGGTTATGTCACAGGTCAACAGGGCGATTATGCAGTGGCGCGTTCGCACCTAGAGAAATCAATGTTGCTGCGCGGGGCGACGGAGGATCAATGGTCCACCGCCGAATGTCTCAACCTACTGGGGGAGGTGATGCAATTACAGGGTGAGCTTGACCAACCCCGCATCATTCATGGCGACTGTCTGATGCTCAGTCGCGAAATCGGCAACAAGGCGCAGATGGCGTACAGTCTTCGCCATTTGGCCTGCATTGCCCTGATGCAGCGGCAAGGGGCGCGGGCGGTGCAGTTGTTCGCCGCGGCTGAGACCATTTTGGATATGAATAGTGGCATCTTGGTTATTACCCTCACCACTCCGCACGACTTTCAACAACAGATCGATCTGTTGCGTACGCGCCTGGGCGAGAAGGCTTTTGCAGCAAGCTGGAGTATGGGCGAAACGATGACGCTGGATCAGGCCATTGCCTATGCCTTGACAATGCCCACCGCGCCGGAGGATGTCTCTGTACCACCACCGGACAGTGCATCGGTAACATCCACCACGACGCACCCGACCGGCTTGACGGCACGCGAGCTTGAGGTGTTGCGGTTGTTGGTGCAAGGGCTAACCTATGCCCAAATTGCTGATACGTTAGTCGTCAGCCGCCGTACAGTCAATGCCCATACAACTTCGATCTACAGCAAATTGGGCGTTACATCACGAGCGATGGCCACACGCATGGCCGCCGAACAGAATCTGGTGTAAAGCACAAATCGCTGTTTATACCAATGCGCAAAGATGATGTCGGGAAACAAACATTTTAGTTGGCTCTGCGCCAATCCATAAGATGTAGCGTTAGGAAGGGTTTATTGACAAGCTGAGTAGTCCACTGTAAGGAGCAACTCCCCATGATGACTGTCCAGGAATTTGCACCCTCGCCTCTGCTGCAGGGTTACGTTCGGTTCTACCAATACAGTGAAACGAGACTAGGTAACGTTAGGCTCTTTAAGCCGCTTCCAGCCAGGCCGGAACAATTCCTACAATTCTCCTTCCAGGATCATTACACCGTGATTGATCGTGCGTCTGGAGTAAGCGAAAAAGCGCCGCCCGTCGTCGTGGTGGGTCGGCAGACACAGCGGAACGCTGACTTGATGGCGACAGGTGAGATCGTCACCTTCACGATTCATTTTCAGCCCACAGGTTTTTATCGCTTGTTTCATATCCCATTGCCTGAACTAACGAATCTCACGCCAGACGCCGTGGATGTGGTCGGATATGAGATCAGTATCCTGCATGAACAATTACAGCAGGCGGACAGCCTACCGGCGATGGTCCATCTGGCGGAAACGTTTCTCTTGCAAAAAATAAGCACTGGGCAGTCATTTCATCCCGTACAGATCGCAGCCGCCTCGATTCTGAACCGACATGGCCAGATGCACCTGACAGAACTGGCGTCGGCAAGTAACGTGAGCCTGCGGCAGTTCGAGCGGGCCTTTACCGAACAGGTAGGTGTGCCGCCAAAGTTGTTTAGTCGGCTTGTCCGTTTCACCCATGCCCTGGAACTCAAGCACAGCGCGCAGCACCAGAGCTGGACGGACATTGCTTATGAGGCCGGGTATTATGACCAGATGCACCTCATTCACGATTGCAAAGCCTTTGCAGACGAGACTCCCTCGACACTGTTCCAAACATGGATACCCTGCCGCGGCTGAAGTACGTCGGTTCAGAGCCTATCGGGCAGGTTGTTCAGCACGATGTCGTTTTTGTACTATTCTGCTCTCCGATTCATAGGGTATATTGAAAAAGAATCTTGTTTGGCACGACTCACTATCTCGTAGGGGGCGAGCAGAATGGCTACGAATGCACATGGTGTCATTGTGACTCCAGAACAAGGAGTGGTCTGGGAGATGGAACCCGGCAGACCGACAACGTTCAAGCTGCTAAGCGAGCAAACCGGCGACAGCATTGCGGTTTTCGAGGAAGTGGTGCCTGCGGGCGCTGGAACGCCCCTCCATATTCATCCTGCCAGCGATGAAGTGATCTATGTTTTGGCAGGGGAATTTACGGTCAGGATTGGTGAGCAGGTTACGTCCGTAAGTGCTGGCGCATATGTCTTCATCCCGCGTGGCACCGTACACGCATGGAAGAATAGTGGTGGCGAGGCAGGACGAGCAAGCTTTACTTTCGCCCCTGCCGCAGACGCGAAATTTTTTGAGCAGTTGAGCCTCTTACAGATCCCTATAATGTCGATTGACCCGGCGACGATCGAGACGTATGGCCGACAGTATGGCTATGATCTGGTTTCGTTTGAATGGTCGTGATTGCGGGGTTCCCAGGTTGCTGAGCCATGTTTGTCCAGTACTTTAGATTCAGTCAAAGAACCTGATCCTTGAAAAAAGAACACTCGCGCTGATCGTCTATCCAACAGGACTCAATTTGGATGACCTTACATTGGAGGGTAGGCAACAGCTTTCCCTCTTTTTTGTTGTCAGCCGCCCATTTTCTGAAAAGACAGCAAATATGGATGGTATTTGCTCCCTAGAGTAACCTTTGCCATAGGTGCTCTAGAGAGGCACAAATAGGTAGCGAAATAGGTAGTTGTACTGATGCGTCGCTACGGCTGGGTTGCTAGATTAGTGTTGCTGATAGGCTGAAATATATCAATTGGTATAACTCTATTCCGATCTGGGGATCGCACAATGCGCAAGCAAGCATCTATGCTCGATTGGATAATCGCAGAAGATGATGTCGATTGGGCGCATCAAAGTGGCCTGTTCCAACCAGACAGCGAACTAACCATCAATCGTCGGCCGTTCTTGAATAGCTATTTCTGGAGCATAGTGGCTCCGTTCTTGCTAGCCGACAAACTGATCGTCAGCAAACGCACGGTCAATGCCCACGCAACTTCGATCTACAGTAAATTGGGTGTTACGTCACGAGCACTGGTCACACGCGTAGCCGTCGAACAGAACCTGGTATGATTTTGCTTATGTGGCAGTCCGTCGCGATTATGAAAGTGCCCGTAATTACCCCAAATTTTCCTTGTTGAAACATGGCTCGATCAATAGCACTGTAGAAAATTTCATCCGGCGGAGGTTATTATGTATGACGCCATTGTGATTGGCGCCCGCGTGGCTGGTGCACCAACCGCTATGTTGCTGGCACGTCAAGGACATCGGGTGCTGATGGTGGACCGCGCCACTTTTCCCAGCGATACCATGTCCACACATGCGATTCCTTACCGGGGACTAGCCAAAGTCAAAAAGTGGGGATTGTGCGAAAGGATTCTCGCCACCAACTGCCCGGAGGTTCTCAAAATCACTCGGGATCTGGGGGACTTTCCGCTCACTGGTCAACTCTATAAAGCAGATGATGTTGCAGGCTTGCTCTGCCCACGGCGCACAGTGCTTGACAAAATTTTGGTTGATGCCGCTGTCGCCGCCGGCGTTGAAGTACGCGAAGCCTATAGAGTGCAAGAGGTGCTCATGACAGAAGGGCGTGTTACCGGTATCCGCGGCGCTGCGCGGCACGGCGCTGCCCAGGTGGAGAAGGCGCAGATCGTTATCGGGGCCGATGGCAAACATTCACTCGTGGCGCGCACCGTACAGGCCCCCACCTACCGCAACGTTCCCCCGTTGATGTGCTGGTACTACACCTATTGGAGCGATCTTCAAGAGCACCCGGCGCGCCTTGTTGCCCATAGAAAGGCGCAGCGTGTTGTCCTCAGAATTCCTACGAACGATGCGCTCACCTGTATTCTTGTTGGTTGGCCAATTGGAGAATTCGAGCACGTTCGTGCTCATCTGGAGCGGGAGTACTATGCTGCTATTCAACTGGCTGATCCCTTGTTGGCAGCAGCACTGCATAACAGCCAGCCTGCCGCGCCCTATGTTGGCACCGCCGATCTACCCAACTTTTTCCGCAAGCCCTATGGCCTAGGTTGGGCGCTCGTAGGCGACGCCGGATATCACAAAGATCCAGTCAATGCTCATGGGATTAGTGATGCCTTTCGCGATGCCGAGTTGTTGGCGGAGGCTGTTCACGCGGCCTTAACGGGCGAACAAACGTGGGACAGAGCTCTAGCTGGCTATGAACAGCAGCGCAATGAGGCTGCCCTGCCCTTGTATGAGCAGAATTGTCAAGCCGCGGCCTTTACGCCACCGACCGCGGATGAACTGCGTCTGCGCACCGCGTTACGCAATGGCACCCAAGCCGATATCGACGCGCTTTACAGTGCTGTCTTCGGCACAATCCCGTATAACACTTTCTTTAACGCTGCGAATTTAGCCCGTATTCTCCAGAATGAACCCCCTATTGCCGCCACAGCGTAGCTGACATTTTTATTACGATAGCGATGAAGCTCAAGAATAGGTGCGGAGGAATTAACATGTTGACGACAAGGTTTACCCAATTGCTTGGCTGCTCAGTACCGATCCAACAGGCGGGGATGGGTGATCTGGCAAGACCCCGTTTGGCGGCTGCCATCGCTAATGCGGGCGGGTTAGGCATGGTTGGCGTCTATGGCATCAGCCTCTCGGCGCTGATCAATACACTCGACCAGCTGCGGGCCCAGACAGCAGGGGCGATCGGTGCCAATTTTATCATGCGCTTTGTTGAGCCAACGGAAGCGAAGGCTTATATTGCGGCGGCCGCGACACGTGTCAATGTGGTCGAGTTCTTCTACTCTGAGCCGGACCCGGCGCTTGTCGAGATCGTGCATACGGCTGGGGGTCTGGCTTGCTGGCAAGTCGGTTCGCGGGCAGAGGCAGAGGCTGCCGCACAAGCCGGTTGTGACTTTATCATCGCCCAGGGGATTGAGGCAGGTGGTCATGTGCGGGGTACGATCGGTCTGTTGCCGCTGCTAGGCCAGGTGCTGGACGCCGTTGATGTGCCGGTGCTGGCAGCGGGCGGGATCGGCACAGGCCGCGCCTTGGCGGCTGTGTTGGCGGCCGGCGCGGATGGCGTGCGGATGGGTACTCGTTTTCTTGCCGCGGAGGAGGCCGATACCCATCCTCAATATCTACGGGCTTTGATCGCGGCCACCGCCGAAGATACTATCTATACGGACACCTTCTCCAATGGCTGGCCAGATGCCCCCCATCGTTGTCTGCACGCATCTGTCGAAGCTGCGCTCGCCTTTTCTGAGGCGGTAGTCGGCCAAAGTATTCATGGTTTGACTGGCGAATCCTTCGAAATCGCTCGTCTCCGCCCGCTTGTGATCCATACCGGCGTTACCGGGGCCATTGAGGCCATGCCGCACTGGGCGGGTGAGTCCGTTGATGGGGTCCGACGCGTGCAAACCGCGGCAGAAATCATCCACGAATTTGTTGAGCAAGCGGAGAGACTTTTGCAAGTGCATAAATAGGGATGCAAATCAGAATAGCCTGAACTGGCTCAGCTATAATCATTGCTGGGCCACTTGCTCGGCGCTGGCGGATAGGATGGCCTGATTGTGTGGCGTATTGTGCAGGTAGGATTCGCGCATGGCTGAATCGGTGATCTTGTCGGCAGCGACCAATAGCAGCCGATGAGCCAGGTGTAGCGCATGATTGGCTAACTCTGTCTCGCCGACGGCTTGCAATACCTGGTAACACATCCAATAGTCACGTTGTGGAAAGTCTGGCCCTTCGCCCTCCGATTCGTCTAACAAGCGAAGTGCTTCCTGGGTATAACGAAGCGCTTTGTCCTGCTGGTTGAGTGCCAAATGAGCAGCAGCCAGGATGGTAAGATCGGTTGTCGTTAACAATAGCAGATCGAGCGCTCTGAATTTTTCTCGCGACATGGTGGCTCGTTGAATCGCTTCTTCGTAGTGCTCAGCGCGCAGGCTTAGTAATGCCAGATCACTCCAACAGGTTGCCTCAGCCTGGAGATCCCCCTGTGACTGCAAGAGTGCCAGGCCATCCATGAGCAGTTTTTCGGCTTGTGCTAATTTTCCTTGCTCGCGGAGGACCTGCCCCAGATTACATAGAATATAGGCTTGCCCCGATTGATCGCCGATCTCCTGACCGAGTGTTAAGCCAGCATCAAAGCAGCTCCTGGCATTGTCGAGCTTACCAATCATTAAGTACAAGATGCCAAGCTCTGTCCAGACAAGCATCTCCCACCAGCGATTATTGAGGGCCTGATGAATCTTCATGGCTTGGAGCAACATGGGCTCGGCACGTCCGTAATCGCCCACATTCCCCAAACCTTGCGCCATGCTCAGCAAACTTACGCCAACCCCTGCTCGATCCCCAATCGCTTGCCGAATTTCGAGTGCTTGCTGATAAAAGCTGATGGCCTGCTCAACGTCCCGTTTCAGATGCTCAACATGACCAAGCGCATCGAGCGATCTTGCTTCGTTCTGGCGGTTTTCCGAAAGTCGATTTAACATTAAATCTCGTTGGAATTGAGATTGTGCCTGATCATACTTGCCCTGTCGGCGATAGACCAACCCCAATCCATAACGGACCTCGGCCTCCTCTTCACGAAATCGCTCATCGATTCCCAGGACCTCAAGCGCCTGATGGTAGGCTTGCTCTGCTGCTTCATAATCCCCTTGGCGCCAGGCAATCATACCCAGGCGGGCCAGGGTGCGCGCTTCACCCGCCTGATCGGCCACCGCGCGCGCTTGGGTTAAGGCGCTCTTCAGGGCTGCTTCGGCCTCGTCGTACTCGCTGACCGCCTCATAATATTCCCCCCAGAGCAGCGCGGCATCAAAAGCGGGGGCATTGGGCGCAACCTGGAGCAATGCCAGCGTTGTTTGCTGCTCTGCACGACGCCCGAGGATGTGAAGAACGTCGATCTTGGCTTTGAGCCAGGGCCAGCGCATTTCAAGTTCGAGCGCGCGGTTGAAATAGCTGAGCGCGGTTTCGTTGGCATAATCGTGTTTGGCGCGCTGACCTGCCGCATCCAGATAGTGGAGTGCCTTATCGCGCACCGGGCCGCGCTGCAGATCACTGCGCAGATAGTGGAAGGCCAAATCTTCGTTGCGTTCACCATGCACCTCTTCCAGTACCTCGGCCACGCGTTGATGCAACTCCTGGCGTTGATCGGCCAACAAGGTTTGGTAAGCAACTTCCTGGGTGATGCTGTGCTTGAAACTATAACGCAGGTGCGGCGTGGCTGTCTCCACGCGGGCAAACTCGCGCTGCACCAAGAACGTCATCTGCTCGCTGAGGATGGCAACCGTGGGCTGCAGGGGATGGGCCTGTGCCAGGAGCGTAAACTCGAAGAGGCCGCCAATCACGCTGGCGACCTTGAGCGTGAGCTGCGCGGTTTCGGGCAGCCGATCCAAACGAGCCAGGACAATGCCCTGCACCGTGCTTGGGATGCCCAAATCGACCGCGGCCAATGGCGCGTCCGCGGCGAGCGTCCACTGGCCTGCCACCTCCTCCAGACAATCAGCATTGCGCAGCGTCTCGACCAGGGCTGGCGCAAGGGCCCATCCGCTGGCACTGGGGATCAACCGGCCCGCATCACAGAGCGCGTCCACCATCTCTTCGGCGAAGAAGGGATTGCCCTGCGTCTGGGCCTGGATCAACGCGAGCGCCAATGGGTCGATGGTGCCATGCAGGCGATGGCTCACCAACTCGGCCAGACCCGCGGGCTCTAATTCCTGCAAGTGGAGGGAGACTTGCCCCGGCAAGGCGGTAATTTCCTGCAAAAAGCGAGCCTCTTCGCTGGGGACGGGCCGGTGGAGCAGCAGGAGCAGAATCGGCAATTGCTCGACCTGACGCGCCAGGGCCAGCAAAATGCCGTGCGAAGACTCATCGAGCCAGTGAATGTCTTCCCAAAGCAGCCACAATGGCTGGCGCTGTGCCGTGGCCTGGATGATTTCCATGGTCAGGCTGATCAAGGCTGCCTGGCGAAGGCGCGGCTCAAAGGCTGCGGTCGTGGGGGTATCGGCGATGGGCAACCCAAGCAGATCACCCAGCAGCGGCATTCGCACCAGCCAGGCCGGGTTGTAGCCCTGCAAAACGGTTTCGAGCTGCGCAATTTGCTCGGCGGGGGATGCACCATTGTGCAAGTGAAGCAGCGCGCGCAGGAGTTGCCCGGCCGCGCTGTAGGCAATTCCCTGTTCGGTACTTTGGCAAGCCACCCGCGCCACTTGCAGCCCTTGGGCCGCGGCTTGAGCCGTCGCCACAGCCGCCAAATGGCTTTTCCCTACGCCCGCATTGCCTTCGATGCGGATGAGAGAGCCTTGCCCGGCCAGGGTTGATGCGAAGTGTGCGGTTAGTAAGGCTAGTTCGCTCGCCCGGCCAACCAGGGGATTCGTATAGCGATTAACGGTTGGTTGATTCTGCTGTTGGCGCGGGCCGAGTACCGCAAAAGCCGCTTGCGGCTCGGCCCAGCCTTTGAGCGGCAGCAGGCCCAGATCATGCAAGTCGTAGCGTTCACCTATCGCTTCGGCCACACGGTCGCTGACCAAAATTTGCCCTGGCGTCGCGCTCGTCATCAACCGCGCAGCCATGATCGTCTCATCGCTCAGAACGCCATAGGTGCGGCGTGTAGGGCTACCATAGGCCCCCACACGCATCATGCCCTGGCTGAGGCCAATTTGAGTGCTGCGGATAAAGGCAAGGGATTCGGGCGGTGTGCGCAGGCTGAGCGCGGTAGCCACCGCGCGTTGGCTGTCGTCACCGTGAGCGATTGGTGCCCCAAACGCGGCGTAGAGATAGCTCCCCTTGTCGCCCGTTGTCACCTGGATCACCGCCCCCTCATAGCGATCCACCACACCCTGCACCCAACGAATGTAGGCATCCAGCCTGGCACCGGCGTCTGGATCCTGTTCATAATCGAGCCCGCCAAAGCGCAAAAAGAGGGCCGTGGCCGGGCGTAATTCAGCCAGGAAACGACTTTGTTCGGTCTGCAAACGTCGGTAAATCGCGGGTAGGATCCACGATCGGGCTTCTGCCTCGGCCAGTTGGGTTTCATCAACCGGGATCGGTGCAGGGGGGATGGTGTGCCGGCTGCCCGTGACGACGGCAAATGTTTCGTTGCTGGCTGGGTCGTGGCGCCATTCGCTGATGATCGCTGTGCCTTGTAATATCCCTGCGGCTGTGCGGTCGATCAACAGTTCCCCTTTGCCGGCCAATTGCTCGGCCGCGGCCACCCGATCCAGCGCTGCACCGGCCAGCAGGTCGATCCGCTGGATGGTGGGATCGCCCACGACGAAACGCCGAGTCAGGCCCGCGGCGATGGTGGTCTTGATGGCAAGTGTGATCGTTAAGTGGCGCTGCACTACAAACTGCGCAAAGGGCTGGATCGCGGCCTGGAGGGCGAGCGCGCTCGCCAGCGCTTGTTCGCTCGCGACTTGCAGGGGGTCCACCCCTGCGGGCACGTTGAGCCCCGCAAACCAGCAGGTGATGCCATCGCCGCTGAAGTTGATCACGCTGCCGCCAAAACGCTCGATCTCGGTGATGAGCGCGCTATAGACATGATTCAGGTGGCGCGCCAATTCGTCTGCCCCCCGCCGCGCGCCATATTGCTGAACCAGGGCATTGGTCAGCGGGGTGAAACCAGAAATATCGACAAATAAAATCGCACCGGGGGCCGCGGTGGGCAGATCCCGCGCTTGCGCAAGCGCTTGACGGCGATCCCATGCGAGGTAAGCCAGGGCGTAATTCATGAGTAAACAACCGGACTTCGTTGTAGGCGGCTATCGATTGCGAGCAGCTGATCAGGTCGTGGGCGGTATAGATTACCAGCAAGCGGTCTATACACTATCTGCATCATCCATACGTCATTTATATCATCCATACGTACGAATGGTTGGCCCAGTAACGCATTGTCAATAGTGCTTATGTACTATTGCCAATCAGTAATAGATCGGGGATAGTATAACCGCCGAAACACAATAATATTTATTCGTTGCTGAAGGGTAAGGGCCGCATGGAAAAAATCCGGGTCATGTTGACCGATGATCATGACATCCTGCGTCAGGGGATTCGGGCTTTGTTGCAGATGGAGGAGAACATCCAAGTTGTGGGGGAAGCCAACAGTGGCGAGATGTTGCTGCAAGCGATCGAGCGTGGCGCCTGCCCCGATGTTGTGTTGATGGATGTTTCAATGGGCGGCATGTCGGGCATTCAGGCCACCAAACATCTGAAGCAACGCTTACCCCAGGTACAAGTAATTTGCCTGACCGCGCTCGAAGAAGACGAGACCATTCTGCACATGTTACAGGCCGGGGCGTGCAGCTATCTGGTCAAGTCGGCCGCGGCCCACGAGTTGGTCCGGGCGATCCACTCCGCCTACCAGCGAGAGCCATGGGTGCCCACCAACATCCAGCGGCGGATTCACTATCTGGTCGGGCGGCAAAATCCTTTCCACAATTCCTATCGTTCCTCGGCCGCGCTGACCAGCCTGACACGCCGCGAGCAGGATGTTGTTCAGACCCTGCTGGAAGGTCATAGCAACAAAGAAATCGCCCGGCGACTCTTCATCTCCGAGCGGACAGTGCAAACCCATCTGAGTAATATCTTTGTAAAAATGAATGTTACCAGCCGCACCGAAGCGGTACTTGTTGCAATGCGTGATGGCTGGTTGATGAACCAGTAAGCCAGGTGTAGGCTGCAAGTTGCAAGCCGTGACTACCATGAACGACTCGCAACCTGCAACGAACTATCATTGAGGTAACTTTTGCTGCGTGCTTCTGGAATTTTGCACGCGGCGCGCCGATTACCGATTCACATTCTGGGCGACGATTTCCGCGATCTCGTCTGGGTGGCGCGCCACTTTGGCTCCTGCCGCGGTCAACGCCGCGATCTTCTCCGCCGCGGTCCCTTCCCCACCAGAGATAATTGCCCCGGCGTGACCCATGCGCCGTCCGGGTGGTGCTGTCTGTCCGGCGATAAAGGCGGTCACGGGTTTGGTCATGTTTTCGGCAATAAAGCGGGCCGCTTTTTGTTCCTCGGTGCCGCCAATTTCGCCGATCATGACGATCTGTTCGGTGGCGGGGTCACCCTGGAACATCTGCAAGACATCCACAAAGGTGGTGCCGATAATTGGGTCGCCGCCGATGCCAATCGCTGTGCTTTGGCCGATACCGCGCGCCGTGAGCGCATAGACCACTTCGTAGGTGAGGGTGCCCGAGCGGCTGACAATGCCGACATTGCCCGGGGTGTGAATGTGGCCGGCCATAATGCCGACTTTGGCCTCGCCCGGTGTGATGAGCCCAGGGCAGTTGGGGCCGATCAGGCGGGTGGGCATGGTGTCGAGGTAAGCGCGTACCTTGACCATGTCGAGCGCCGGAATATTTTCGGTGATGCAAACGACCAGATCGATCCCCGCGTCCGCGGCTTCGATGATCGAGTCGGGCGCGCCCGATTCGGGCACGATGATAAAACTTGTGTTCGCCCCAGTTGCCTGGACTGCTTCTTCGACCGTGTCAAAAATTGGGACATTGCCCACGGCCCATTCGCCACCCTTGCCCGGGCGGACACCAGCAACGACTTTTGTGCCATAATCGAGCATCTGCTGGGTATGAAAGGTCCCTTGCCGCCCGGTGATGCCTTGCACCACAACTCGTGTATTCTTATCAACCAGAATGCTCATGCGGAGACTCCTTGTGCCGCGGCAACAGCTTTTTGGGCGGCGTCGGCCAGACTCGTCGCCGTGATCAAGTTGGCATCGGCCAGAATTCGTCGGCCTTCTTCTTCATTGGTCCCAACCAAACGCACCACATAGGGCACATCCGAATTGACAGAGGCCCGGGCGGCCAGGACGCCGCGCGCCACATCATCGCAGCGGGTAATGCCCCCAAAGATGTTGATCAACACGGCTTTGACCCGATCATCTCTGAGGATCAACCGCAAAGCCGCGGCCACTTTTTCTTCTGAAGCGCCACCGCCAACATCGAGGAAGTTGGCCGGGTTGCCGCCGTAAAATTTGACAATATCCATGGTAGCCATGGCCAGCCCAGCCCCATTGACCAGGCAGCCAATCTCACCATCGAGCTGGATATAGTTCAGCCCCTGTTCGCGAGCCTGGGCTTCGGCGCCCTCTTCTTCGTCGGGGTCGCGCAGGGCTGCCAGTTCGGGGTGGCGGAAGAGCGCGGAATCGTCGAGCGCAATTTTGCCATCCAGGGCCACCAAACGGCCATCCCCGGTAATGACCAGCGGATTGATCTCCGCGAGGCTGGCGTCGGAATCGATATAGGTTTGGTAGAGGGCGTGGGCAATTTTGATAAAATCGGTATGATATTGGCGGGGCAGGCCTATGCCTTCAGCCAGTTGACGGGCCTGATAATCGCGCAGCCCCAAAAAGGGGTGTACGGCCACCGTGATAATTTTTTCGGGTGTCTCAGCTGCCACTTGTTCGATCTCAACACCACCTTCACTGCTCGCCATCAAGACGACGCGGCGGCGACCACGATCCAACACAGCGCCGAGATAAATCTCCTGGCCGATGTCGGCAGCTTCGTCAACCAGCACCTTTTTGACCGTCAGCCCTTTGATCGACATGCCGAGGATCTGGCTGGCAAGCGCCTCCGCTTCAGCGGGGTTGGCGGCTAGTTTGATGCCACCGGCTTTGCCACGACCACCAACAAGCACCTGGCTTTTGACAACCACACGGCCCCCAAGACGCTGGGCTATGGCGCTCGCTTCTTCTGGAGTGGTGGCGACTTCCCCTTTGGGGATGGGAATCCCATATTTGGCAAAAATTTGTTTAGATTGATACTCGTGAAGATTCAAGCGATTGCCTCCTTGCGCTTGGCTAGTCTGATCTTTGGCTCAGATTATAGACTTTATCAACAAAAAAAGACAAATCATTAGAACTTGCAAGGTACATCTGAAACCTGGTAAAGCGGGTTGGCGGGCAGAGGACGGGCAGCAGCCGGGCATTCCAGTGGCCGTTATTGTGGGTAGCGTGATACGCGGTTCCCAGATTTGCTGGGCGATGGTTTGGAGGCTCGTTGCCAGCATGGGTATAATGGCGTTTTGGCGCAATTGGTTGCTGCCCGGTATGCCTGGCGTAGTTGTAGTCTGGATGATCGAACGTATGAGCCCACGGCCTTATCAATTCTGCCCCTATTGTGCGACGCCGTTGACGCAACGCACGATCTATGGTCAGGTGCGACCGTTCTGCCCCGCTTGTAACTTTGTCCAATATTTTGACCCAAAAGTTGCGGTGATCGGGCTGGTGACTCACGAGACGCGCGTCTTGTTGATCCAACGCGCGGTTGAGCCAGCCAAGGGCAAATGGGCATTACCCGGGGGGTATATGGATGCTGGGGAAGTGCCAAGTGAGGCCCTGCAGCGCGAATTGCTGGAAGAAGTCAACCTGGCCGTGCAGGTAGAATCATTGATCGAGATCTTCCCGATGGTGGTGAATGCTGGGCCCAGCAATGGCATTGTGCTGGCGTTTCATGCTGTGCCCGCGCTCGGCGCGAGCCTGGAACTGTGTTACCAGGATGATGCCTGCGATGCTCGCTGGTTTGGCGCGGACGAGCTGCCAAAGGATTTGGCCTTCGAGTCCACCCCAACGTTGTTGGCGCGCTGGCAGGACGGGCTGCGGGATTGAATACAGGGTGTAGAGTCCAAAGTTTCGAGTAGATTGGTAGAGTTGGCAGATGATGATAGGCGAATCAGGGCCCAGTGATGCTCCCGCTGTTGGAGCGGAGACAACTATCCAGACCCAGACATTTCTGATTACCGGTGGTGCCGGTTTTTTGGGGATCAATTTGGCGCGCTATTTGCTGGCGCACGGGCATCGGGTGGTTTCGCTCGATATTGCCGATTTTGATTACCCCGAACGCACCCAGATTACCGCGTTGCGCGGCGATATTCGCAACCCGGCTGAGCTGGCGCAGGCAATGCGCGGGGTCGATGTGGTCATCCACACCGCGGCCGCGTTGCCGCTCTATTCCCCCGAAGATATTTATTCCACCGATGTGGATGGGATTCGTCAGGTGATGCAAACCGCGCACGAGCAGGGGATCCAGCGGGTCGTCCACATTTCATCGACTGCAGTCTACGGCATTCCCGACCATCATCCCCTGACCGAAGATGATAAGCTGGATGGCGTCGGCCCTTACGGTGAAGCCAAAGTGCTGGCCGAGCAGATCTGCGCGGAGTATCGCAAACGCGGCATGTGCATCCCGATCATCCGCCCCAAATCGTTTGTCGGCCCCGAGCGGCTGGGCATCTTCGCTCTGTTATATGATTGGGCCAAGGATGGCAAGAATTTCCCGATCCCGGGCTCCGGTCGCAATCGCTATCAGCTCCTGGATGTGGAAGATCTCTGCCGGGCGATCTACCTGGTTGCCACTGGCGATTGTGCGGTCGTGGATGATGTTTTCAACATCGGGGCCAAGGAATTCACCACGTTGCGGGCCGATTTCCAAGCCGTGCTGGATCATGCCGGGCATGGCAAGCGAATTATCCCGCTGCCCATCGCCCCGATGATCTGGGGGTTGCGCGTGCTGGAGGCACTCAAACTCTCGCCAGTCTACAAATGGGCCTACGGCACGATTACCGAAGATTCATTTGTCTCGATCGAGAAAGCCGAGCGGCTGCTCGGCTTCCAACCCATCTATTCAAACCAACAAGCCTTGGTGCGCAACTACCAGTGGTACATTGATCACCTAGCCGACTTTGCAGGGCAAACTGGTGTCTCGCATCGGGTCCCGTGGAAACAAGGCGCCCTGAGCCTGGCAAAATGGTTCTTTTAAGCCTGATCGATCGGGATCTCCTGCTCGCTCTCGCTGGATGAGGAAGCCGCTGGCTTGGAGCGAGCCTGGATCTCGGTGGTCAATTTCTCCAGTTGAATGCTCAAGGCGTTCAGGCCCTTGAGCAGACCTTCGCCCAATTCCTGGGCGACTTCACTTTTGCGCACTCGGTCGGTTACCGTCTCGGCGGCATCTTCGGCCTTGGCGCGCAGCTCCTGGGCCTGTTGACTTTCCCCGGCCTGCTTAAAGTTCTCTTCGAGCGATTCGGCCAATGTGCGGAGCCCCCTTTTCAGGTCGGCTTCCAGTTGACGGCGCTCCTCGCTTTCCCACGCCACTTTGACCACGTCGACAAAACTCTTGCCCAGCCGGTTCAATTCGGAGCGCAGGGCCTCTTCCAGTTGTGGATTTGCTTCTTCGGGCGTTTTGGTTGGTTCAGTCATTGGGTCTTTCCTCCAGGTGTATCATGAATTCCCACGACAAGCAAACATCTACCAAAAACCATCATCCTGATTAAAACCAGCCTCTTCACAAATGCGCGCGACAACGCTGACAATTTCATCGTGCGCAGCGCCATTGCTGGCAATAATGCCATTGTGAGCGCGCACATCGCGCTGATTAAAGCGCAGCGGCTCGCCCCAACAATCGGTCATTGTGCCGCCTGCGGCTTCGAGTAAAGCGCAGGGCGCACAGAGATCCCATTCTTTGCAGCCCGGGCTGGGATGCACGTAAAAATCGGCCAGGTGGCGAGCAATCAGGCCCACTTTCAGGCCCACGCTGCCGCTGATCCGCTCGCGGCTGATGCGCAGCGCCTTGCACATTCTGTCGACGATCTGCGGGCGGTGGCTGCGGCTGGTGACCAGTGCCATCTGGCTGGGCCGAGCAATGTCACTCACTTGCAGGGGGATGCGCTCGCCTGCTTCGTATAGATAAGCGGGATGGCCCACCGCCCCGGCGTACAGCAGTCCTGGATCGGGCTGCATCACCACGCCCAAGACGGCTTTGCCCCCGACCGCGAGGCCGATCATAATGGCAAATTCCCCATTGCGGGCAATAAATTCTTTGGTGCCATCCAATGGATCAACGATCCAGACGCGTTCTTTGTTGAGCCGCTGCAGATCATCCTTGGATTCTTCCGACAGAATGCCATCATTCGGGAAGTGGGCCTGGATGCGTGCCAGGATATGTTGATTCGCCGAACGGTCGGCCTCGGTGACTGGTTCGTTTTCAGACTTGTAACGAACTTCGGACGACCCTACGTAGAAGGTGTTGACAATGGTTGCCGCTTCGCGCGCGGTCTTTACGGCAAATTCGAGTTCGGTGGTTAAGTCGAGCGTCATGCTATCAATTTTCGAGTTGGTCATAAATAACTTCACTTCTCTACAAGCGCTGCTCGGTTGGGCAACCGTTGCTGGGCTGCTTGGGCCAGGCGTGTATCCATGCTGAAAGGGCAACATTGTAACACAGCGCAGTAAGGCAGATCGAATCATTTGGCAGTCAATGCGCCACTATCCTGCTCCCTGCTGGCCCGCCCGCCCCGACTGCGGATTGGCGATTGGGCCCCTGATTTACTCCTGGGCATCCGGCAGGGACTGCGGAACGTGGGTGTCCAAATCCGCGGCGCACCGGAACCCAAGCCAGGGCTCGGCCGCGTGTGCATCCACCAGGGTCACCCCGGCGATTGCCGCGTGGGCCGCACCGTCCAGGAATGAGCCACCTTTGACCACCATCCGTTCGTCGTCGCCCCCAGCGCGATCGGCTGTCCATTCGGCCACATTGCCCGCCATATCCGCAAGCCCAAAGGAACTGTCGCCAAAAGGTGAATAGCTGCCCACGGGGCGCGGCGCTCCCCAGCCACTTTCGCTCAGGTTGGCGCGCTGCGGCTCATAAAGATCGCCCCACGGGTAGCGATTGGCCCGCTGGGTGATCGGTGCAACGCTGGCCGCGACCATCCATTCGTCCGCGCGGGGCAGCCGTTTGTTCAGCCACTGGCAAAAACGCTCGGCCTCGGCATGGGTCACGTTTGTCACCGGAAGGTGATCCGTTTGCGGGTTGATCCCGCCTGGCAAAGCCGACGGCCTGCAATGGCCCACTTCCACACATTGCCGATAATTGGCGTTGGTCACTTCATGCCGGTCGATCAGAAACCCGGCGACTGCGAGGTGGCGATTGGGCGCGCCTTCGTCCGCGCTGCGCACCGGATAATCGCCCGCGGCAATGGTGATCTGTGGGATCGATGCTGAATTCCCGGGCTGAACAAATGCGAGCAGCAGGCAGCCAACCAGCAGCAATAACAGCACCCGGCGCCCGGGCGACCAGTAGCCAAAGCGGGCCGAGGCGTTGGCCGATCTGCCGGGGCGGCGCCCGGTGAAACGCTGCTGCGCTTTGATCGACAGGGCTGGTGGCGGCGGTTTGCCTTCCAGCACGGCTAAGGCTCGTTTTGCCAACTCGTGCGGTAGCCCGGTCACCGCGGCCATCTCGTCTTTTAATTCGCCCTTGAGGGGGACGACCCACGCCTCGCTCTCTTCATCCTCGCGTTGCAACCGCGCCAATTCTGCCGGTGCCAGCGGCTTGTGAAGATCGAGGATCACCCCCTTGAGCAAAAACGCGGTGCGCTCCCCATCCGTCTGATAACGCAGCGCGGTGAGGACGCCTCGCCCGTAGGTCAGCGCCGTCCGCAGCAGCAGGGTGCGCTGGCCCTCATCCAGATCATGACCGGCTTGCAGGGCCAGCAATCCTTCGCGCAGCAGGGCTTTTGAGGGTAATTTGTCTTCACTCCACCAATCATCCAACGCCAGTTCCAGCGCATCTTCGAGGGCTTGCAGATTGGCTGGCGCTTGCGCCCCGCGATAGGGCGCGGTCAATGAAGGGACGGCGACGGAACCTGGTCGATCGGGCGCGTAGGCTGGGGTCGCTGGTTCAGGCGCAAGGGTCGGTAGTGGCCGCGGCTGAAAGTGCACATGCTCGCGCTCTGGGGCCGGACGGCTCGGCGCAAGATCGATGACATCGGGCGGTGCAGCCTCGCCAAATGCCCAATCGAGTTGCGAATTGTCCGCTTCGTGTTCGGATTCGGGGTCGGACGGTCGCGGCGGTTGGTGGGGATGCCCATCCCAATTGCGGCGCGATGAAAATTGAACCATAATGTGTGCTCAGGAATGATTGAGAGCCTACCCTGAAAACCGGTGTAGTGCCCTACGCTTGCACGGCTATTGTATGCACAGGTGGAGTGCAACGCAAATACGTTGCACAAAACGGTTTGTTTTCGTCCGGCACCATTCGGCGCTAAAATAGGGTATTGACTTTATCTTGAACCACGAAGTACACGAAGGTTTTCTTCGTGGTTTCAGGAAAGCCCGTAATGGCAAAAGATGGTTGAGTATTGATTTTTATCTTGAATCACGGGGTAGACAGAGACCCCGAAGGTTTTCTTCATTATATCGCATGATAATGACCATATAGGGAGATGGCGGCGATGACGAGGAAAGAGTTGGGCTATGTCGAGTTGGAGTGGACATGCCCGCGTTGTAATACCCGCAACCCCGGCGCGCAGACAACTTGTGGGGGGTGTGGTGCTCCCCAACCCCAGGATGTGCAATTCGACACGCCCATCTCCGCTGAATTGGTGCAGGATGAGGCCGAATTAGCTCGGGCCCAAAGCGCGCCCGATGTGCAATGCGCCTATTGCGGTACGCGCAACCCCGCGGATGCGACGGTCTGCAAACAGTGTGGCGCGGATCTGGGTGAAGGGGCGCAGCGCGAAGCTGGTCAGGTGGTGGGCACCTTTCAGCAGCAACCAGCCCCGCCGATCCGCTGTGCGACCTGTGGCGCTGAGAATGCCGCAGCCAATTTGCGCTGTCAACAGTGTGGGGCACCCCTGGCCCGGCCGCGAGCTGTAGCCCCACCCGCGCCCGCGCCTGCACCCGCGGCCCCGCGCCAATCCTGGGTGGCCTGGCTTGTGATCGCGCTTGTATTCGGCGGGTTGATCTGGTTGGGGGTGCTCTCGACCCGCACGACGGAGATGGTGGGCACGGTGCGGGAAGCGCGCTGGGTGCGCTCCGTCCCGATCGAGGGGTTGGTGCCGGTGGAGCGGAGCGGCTGGCATGATGAGCTGCCCGGCAACGCTGCTTTGCTGAGTTGCCGCCCGGAAGTCCGTTCTGTGCAGGATACACCTACAGCCAACAGTCGCGAAGTCTGCGGCACACCCTATACCATTGATACCGGCACCGGATTCGGGCAAGTGGTGCAAGATTGCCGCTATGAAGTCTACGAAGACCGTTGCCGCTATACCGTGGACGAATGGCGCGTGGTCGATGTGATCGAGAGTCGGGGGAGCGGCTTTTCGCCCATTTGGCCGGTTGCTTCGCTGCAACCGCGGCAACGGCTTGGCCCAGGCCGCGAACGTTACGAATGTATCATCGGCAGCGAAGAGCGCTGGTTTACCTATGAAGCCCCTTCGCTGGCTGCTTATGAGACCTGCCAGCCGGGGTCGCAATGGCAATTGGAAGTCAATGGGTTTGGCGCGCTTACTTCGCTTCAACCACTGCCGTAATTGACCGGGTTTCTTACTTTGGGTAAACTACGTAATTATGCAACGAGCGCACGGCATCACCAGCGTTGGCGGTCAATACTTGTACGCACGGGGCGTGTGCCGCCCCGCTGTTGAACGATTGTGCGCCCAAGCTGGTAGGATCTGACCGGCCACAGCCGGTTGTGGACTCGTTGTCAAGTTGGTAATACTCAATGCTTGCCAAGAGTTACAAACGATATTGATTGACGCGTGGCGCCTCGGCCCACGCGTTTTTATTTGTGAAATCTGTTGATCTGAAATGAATTGATGAGGGAGTGGAGCGATGGGAAACTTTTTGCCAGTCGATGAACAAATGCGCATCCTGATGCGCGGGGTCAATTTTGGCGATGACACAACCTATCAGCATATGGAAAAAGAATTGCGCGAGCGGTTGCAAGAGAGCTACACCAGCGGACGCCCACTCAAGGTCTATTGTGGTTATGATCCTTCCTCGCCCGACCTGCACCTGGGCCATACCATCTCCATGCGCAAATTGCGCCAATTCCAGGATCTGGGCCACGAGGTCACCTTTCTGATCGGCAGCTTCACTGGCATTATTGGCGACCCGAGCGACAAAGAGAGTACCCGCCGCCAGCAGACGTTGGACGAAGCGCTGGCAAAGGCCGCCACCTATGCTCAGCAAGTCTTTAAGGTGCTCGACCAGGAAAAAACTCAGGTTCGCTACAACCATGAATGGCTGGGTGAACTCACCTTCACCGATGTGATCCGCCTGGCCAGTAACTTCACCGTGCAGCAATTCCTGATGCGCGAAAATTTTGCCAAACGCTACGAACGGGGCGATGCACTCTGGCTGCACGAATTTTTCTACGCGTTGATGCAAGGGTACGACGCTGTCGCCCTGGCGACCGATGTGCAGATTGGTGGCACTGATCAACTCTTCAACCTGATGGCGGGCCGCAAATTGATGGAGGCCCACGGCTTGCGCCCGCAGGTTGTGCTCACCTTCCCGATTCTGGTGGGGACCGATGGCACGCTACGGATGAGCAAATCCACCGGCAATTACATCGGGATCGACGAATCGCCCGGGGTGATCTACACCAAGGTGCTCAATGTGCCGGATACGGCCATGCGCAATTATGCTGAACTTGTCACTCGCTGGCACCAGGAAGAGATCGACGCCACGTTTAGCCAGATCGAGCAAGGCACGTTGTCGATGCGCGACTTCAAGCATCGCCTGGCAAGTGAGATCGTCAGCATCTTTCATGGCGACGAAGCTGCTGCCCAAGCCGCGGCCGATGCCGGGCGGATGCATGCTGGCGAAGCGCCAAGCGATGCGCCCACGGTGACGCTGGCTGCCCCCACGAACATTGTCGATCTGCTGGCCTCAGCTGGGGCGGTGAAGAGTAAAAGTGAAGCGCGGCGCCTGATCGAGCAGGGCGGGGTGCGGATCGATGGCGCGCCGGTTGCTGCGCTCGAAACCGAAGTTTCGGTTGCCGAGCACGAGGTGATTATTCAGATTGGTAAGCGGAAATTTTTGCGAGTGCAGTCCGGGGCATAAAAAAGCAGATTGCCAGTTACGTTTCCCCCGATAGCGGCTAAGCCGCAACGTAACTGGCAATCTATGAAACGAACTATAGCATGGTTATGCGCATTTGTAAAGAGAGAAGTCTTAAAATTTTCTAATAAATCATAATTTTAGGACTTTTTGATGGCGGAATCATCCAGTAAACTTTTAAGATAGGACTTTGGGTGCCTAATCATGAGCGTGAGTGAACTTGATATGATCTGGGTGGCGCTGGCTGCTTTTGCCGCTGGTATGGTGAATGCGCTGGCGGGCGGAGGCACGTTGATCTCTTTCCCGGTGCTGACTGCGATTGGCATCCCCACAGTGAGTGCGAATATTACAAATACAGTGGCGCTCTGTCCTGGGTACCTGGGGGCCACTTTTGCGCAAGCCAAAGATTTGCAAGGCCAACGCTCGCGCTTGTGGTTGCTGATCCCCGCGGCGGTGTGTGGGGGCATTGCGGGCGGCTTGCTCCTGCTGAATACAGAAGAGCGGCTTTTTCGCACCCTGGTTCCCTACCTGATCCTCCTGGCCGCGGCGCTGTTAGCCTTTCAGAACCAAATCCGCGGTTTGATCATCAAACAGAGTGGGGCGAGTGTACAAACGCACTGGGCGTGGAGCGCGTTGCCCATCTTTCTCGCCGCGATCTATGGTGGCTATTTTGGCGCGGGGCTGAGCGTGATCGTGCTGGCGGTGCTGGGGTTGGTGATCGACGATAACCTGACCCGCTTGAATGCCTTGAAACAAGGTATCTCGTTTAGCGTCAACGTGGCTGCCGCGCTCTTTTTTGTCTTTTCCGGCCAGGTGCTGTGGCTCGTTGCGTTGGTGATGGCAGTGGGCGCGCTGCTTGGGGGTGTTGCCGGGGGACGATTGGCGGGCCGGGTTCGGCCTTCGTTCTTGCGCGGCCTGGTGGTGACAATTGGGATCATCGTGGCGATCATTTATCTGATCCGCAGCTGAGCGTGAGGAGCCAGCGCTCTTTATGGGGCAGATAGGCAAAACAAAAAAAGGCAGTCCACTACAATTCATAGCGGGCTGCCTTTTTTATTCGACTGATACCCCAGAAACCGCTGACGAATCTGCCCAACTCTGCGCAAATCTGGGGATGGATTTTGGAAGAGTTTTTGGACTCTGTTTAAATGGTCAGCGCTTTGGGGCGTCGTCCCCGGCGTTTCGGTGCATTGGGGGCAGCGTCCGGATATCTGGAGCGTAATTCTGCCAATTCGGCTTCGAGCTTCTGAATTTTGTCGCGATCCAATGCCTCTTGCACAATGCCATTGACAATCGCGGCCGCGGCGTCAACGCCTGCATGAAATTCGGCAGATTGATCGGAGTTTTTTAGGGCTTCGATTTGAGCAAGTAATTCTTTTAATTGTTTGATGGTCATGAGTTTACTTATTTGCTGGTTTTGAACAAGGAAAATCAATCAAGCGGAGGATTGCTTTTAGCATACTATTGTTGAGGGAATTTTGGCAAACCTGGCTGATGAATAAATTGGACGTTTCCCTGCCTGGAGAACTTTTGGCGCGGGTTTGCGTACTTACTCTATGAACAAACCAGGAAAATGACACTGGATTTGAAAGCCGTCGATCGGCAATGGATTGGGATGAAACAATGAAGCGATCAGGAAGAATTGTCACACTATTTGTCATGGGTACAGCGCTGATGCTGCTGCTGGCCGGGTGCCCGACCGAACGGATTCAACCGACCTTTACGCGGGCCGGCGTGGTGCGCGATACCATCTTCTCGGTAGAAGAACGAGGGTTGGGCGCAGTGATGGTGTGGGTCACGCACACCGAGCAAGAAGCCTATTGTTTTACCGATTCGACGTTAGCCGCGCAGGCCCGCACAGTGATCCGCGAGCATCTCGGCGAAGTGGTGATCGAATACCGCGCGGCTGGCGTGTTAGACTCGTTAAACCCGTGCGCGCTCACAGAAGATGACTCGAATTATACGGTCTATTTGGGCGAAAGTTTGACGCCCGTCACGGCACGCTGAGCCGGGGAATAGTCGCAAACAAAAAAGCAGGAATCGGCCCGATTCCTGCTTTTTCTGCTTTAATTTTACCGATATTTTGGTAAAACCCAGCAATGCTTTCAAAGTCTCGCTCCCAGATTATGCCGATGTTCAGGCGACAATATAAGCGCTGGTTACTCAGCACAATCCGGGGATTTCCGAGTGGTTTCTGCTGGTACTTAACGGACCGACCCACGCCGGAAAACATTGACAATCCCCAGCAGAATTACGGCACCGAGCAACGAAACGAGCAATGCCGAAATGCTAAAATTGTTCTGATTGATCGTCGAAATACCGAAGAGCGGCGATAGCACCAACCCGGCCAAAAATGCGCCGATAATCCCTACGACAATGTTGAGCAATGGCCCCTGCTGGGCATCGGTGCGCATGATCATGCTGGCAATCCACCCGACAATACCCCCCAGAATGATCCAAATAATAAAGTTAATCATCGGAAATCTCCTTATCTGTCTTGTTGTCTGTTGCTTGATTTCAGCTGTCCGAAAACGAGCCTGCTTCATGTCTAACAGCATGACACAGGCATACAATCCTGTCTGCTGATTCCGATAGAGAAGATGGATACAGATTAGATATATCCAGCATTAATCGTGTTTTCAGCGCTGTCTTAACCCTCACAGTATTTGCCTCCAATCTGATCTGCTATGATTGACTGTATCCCTTTTTGTGCCTTGAATTTGTAACCAGATACCTGTCTGTTAGGGAGCTTTCTCGTTATCCTCGGCTGTGTTTGCGCTTGTACCTACGTTGAAGCCCGCAGCGCAACTCAGTAGCTTGAGGAGAGATGTATGCCGCAAAAAATTTTGGCCCCGTTGGATGGATCATCGTTATCAAAAGCTGTCCTGCCGCATATCGTTGCTTTTACCCGGATTAATGGAAATGAAGTGACCCTTCTGCGGATCCTGGAGAATAATCGCACGCGCCTGCCCCAGTTGGATCCAGTGGATTGGCACTTGGCTAAAATTCAGGCAACAACCGATTTGGAAGAAACAGCTGCCCAGTTACGCACCCATAATCTGATCTTGCAGACTGAGGTGCTGGAAGGCCCAGCAGCTGAGCGAATTATCGAATATGCCCACAAGCATGAATACGATCTGATCGCCCTGAGCACCCATGGCGAAAGTGGCCTCAGCGGCTGGACGGTCAGCAGCGTGGCTCAAAAGGTGATCGAGCGCTCGCACAAGTCCATTTTGTTGACGCCGGCTTATCACGCCAGTGCTGTGTCGGCTCAAGTGGGCGAAGTAGCAGGGGAACGTTATCGGCGGATCTTGGTGCCGCTGGATGGCTCGCCGCGCGCCGAATGGGTGCTGGCCAAAGCTTCGGCCCTGGCGCGCTATCACGAGGCCGAGTTGATCCTCGTGCATGTGGTGACGCCGCCCCATCTGATGCAGCGTATGCCCCTGACCGATGAAGATCAGGCGCTGATCCGCAGCGTGGTGATGCGCAATCGCCACGAGGCCGAACATTATTTCGACCAGCTACGCACGCGCTGGTCGCCCATGCCCACCACCCATGTGCTTGAGGGTGAGCACGTCGCGGTCGCGCTCCACGAATTCGTGGCCCAGGCCCAGATTGATCTGGTAATTCTCTCGGCCCATGGCGATGTCTACGAAGATAAACGGCCATACGGCAATCTGGCGGCCAGTTTGATGACCTATGGGGCCGTGCCGGTCCTGGTCTTTCAGGATCTGGCCGACCATGAGATTGAGCCAACGCCCGCCGAATTGGCCCTCCATACCAGCGAATTCAATAGCCAGAAGCGGCTGAATTCGCCCCAATTGACTGCTGCATAAACCGATGAGTGCGCCACACAGGGATCGCCAATGAGCTGACGATGGGTCATCAACCGGCTGACTGCTGCGCCGCACTCGCCAATGGCTCGCAGCTATCGGCCTGTACTCATCAGCCGCAGCTTGCAGCCGCTCACTGTTTTGAACCTTATGACCATTGAAAAGACATCTGAACGCCCAGTTACGCTTGCCCCGACTGAACCAGTACCCAATTCAACATCCATGAGTGGCGGCCTCGAAAAGGCCGCTCTTCATGTCGCTAATAATCAGCAGGCAGGGGCAGGCCGTGGCCGCACAGCTACGCTCCTCAGCCGTTTACCCGCCCTCGGTGAGCGGCTCCAGCAGATTTACCAACATTTTGTCGAGGCGGCGGGCCAGGAGCTCACCACCCTCTACGCGGCTGAGTGGATCCTCGACAATAATTATGTGATCGAACAAGCCTTCCGGCAGATTGTGCAGGATCTGCCCGCGCGCTATGAGACCGAGTTGCCCAAGCTGGTTCTGCCGGAATCAGCCGCGGGTCAGCCGCGCATCTACGCGCTCGCCCGCTCGTTTCTGGATCATGAGGATCAGCAATTTGCCACTGATCGGCTGACGCGTTACATCAACGCCTACCAGACCCAGCAAACGTTGATAATGGGTGAACTGTGGGCCCTGCCGATCATGTTGCGGATTGTGCTGCTGGAAAATTTGCTGCAAGTGACGGCCACCCTCACCGAGTTGTGGACACCGACCGCGCTGGCCGCCAGTCTGCCGGGTTTTCGACCCTATACCACCGAGCAAAACCCCAACGAAGTTGTCGCCCACATCATCCCCAGCTTACGTCTGATCGACAGCGAAGAATGGGCTGATTTTTTTGAGCGCGTCAGCCAGGTCCACCGCATCCTGAGCCAGGATCCTGTGCGCCTGTACGAGCAAATGGACTTTGAGACGCGCAACCAATATCGCAGCGTGATCGAAAGCCTGGCCAAGGGCAGTGGTCAGCGAGAAGTGACGATTGCCCAGGCCGCTATTGACCAGGCACGGGCCGCGGCCGGGGTATCCTCGCCCAGCAAAAGCGGGCCGGAGGATCCATTCGCCGCGCTCGACCAGCCAGCAACGTACCACGTGGGCTATTATCTGCTGGGGCCAGGCCGGCAATTGCTTGAGCAACAATTTCACTTTCGCCTGCGCGGGCAAGCCTGGTTCCAACGCTGGCTGAAACAGCGCCCCACAAGTGTCTATCTTGGAACAATTTGGGCCGTGGCCGGGGCAATTTTGCTGGCCGTGCTGGCTTACGCGCTGGCGCAAGGGGCAAATTTGTGGATGTTGTTGCTCGTCGCCCTGGTGATGACCGTGCCGAGCCTGACGATTGCCGTGGATTTCGCCAATTACTGGGTCACCCAGATTTTGTCCCCCCAAACTTTGCCCAAACTGGATTTCGAGGCTGGCATCCCCAGCCACTGCCGCACACTGGTGGTGATCCCCGCGTTGATCGCGCAACCAGGCGATATACGCAATCTGTTTGGCGAACTTGAGCAACATTATCTGCGCAATCCCGACCCGAATCAGCAGCTTGGCTTTGTCTTGCTCAGCGATTTTGCCGATGCCGATGAGCAGACCCGGCCCGAAGATGCGGAATTGTTGGCTGTGGCTGAACAGGAACTGAGCGCGCTGAATGAAAAATATGCCGCGCAGCCCTTTTACTTCTTCCATCGCCAGCGGCTGTGGAATCCATTACAAAATACGTGGATGGGCTGGGAGCGCAAACGGGGCAAGCTGCACGAGTTCAATAGATTATTGCGCGGCGCAACCGACACATCATACATTGTGCACCTGGGGGAATTGGCGAGCTTGCCCGCTGTGCGCTATGTGATCACGCTCGACGCGGATACAATCCTGCCGCGTGACGCGGCCCACCGCCTGGTCGGCACGCTGGCCCATCCGCTCAATCGGGCCGAGTTTGACCCCGAAACCGGCAAAGTCGCAGCTGGCTACACCATTCTGCAACCGCGCACGGCCATCAAACCAACCAGCGCCAATCGCTCGCTCTTTACGCGCGTCTTTGGTGGCGACGTTGGCATTGATCTCTACACGCTGGCTGTCTCGGATGTCTACCAGGATCTCTTTGGCGCTGGCATTTATGTCGGCAAGGGTATCTACGAGGTGGATACGTTTGAGCGCAGCTTGCAGGAGCGGGTCCCCGAAAATACATTGTTGAGCCACGATCTCTTCGAGGGGATCCAGGGCCGGGCCGGGCTGGTCACCGATATTGTGCTGTACGAGGAATATCCACCCCACTACCTGGCGAATGTGTTGCGCTCGCACCGGTGGGTACGGGGCGATTGGCAACTGTTGCCCTGGCTGGCTCAGCATGTGCCGGGCGTCACCGGCCCTCGCCGCAATGACTTCAGTCTGATCGACCGCTGGAAATTAGCAGATAATCTGCGGCGTAGTCTGTTGCCCCTTGTCTTGCTGATCATGTTTGTGGCAGGGTGGACCTTTCTGCCTGGCTCGCCGCTTTTCTGGACGCTGCTCGGCTTGATCACGCCGGGGTTTCTGCCTTTGCTATCGGCCCTGCATGGGTTTGGGCGAGGACTGTTCAGCGCAAAACGCCCATCGATCTGGCAGAATACCGGCGAAACCCTGAAGCGTCAGGCTGTGCGCTGGTTGCTCTTTCTGGCCTTTTTGCCCTACGAGGCTTTGCTATTCAGCGATGCAATTGCCACCTCCCTGGTGCGCCTCTATCTGCGCCGCCGCAAACTCCTGGAATGGACAACCGCGGCCCGCACTGTCCGCCTCTTTGGGGATGAAGTTTCGGCGGCAACCACCATGTTGCACATGTTGCCAGCCCACCTGCTGACCATCGCTATCGGGCTGGTGACTGTTTGGGTGGCCCCGCGCAGCCTGTGGATTGCCCTGCCGCTCTTGCTGATGTGGCTATTGGCCTGGCAGATCGCCTTCCGGATCAGCCGACCGCAAGAGGTGATCCAATACCCGCTGACTGGCGAGCAGCGCACCGAATTACGCCGCCTGGCTCGCCACACCTGGCTCTTTTATGAACATTTTGTCGGTCCCACCGACAACTGGCTCCCCCCTGATCACTATCAGGAAACCCCGCGCGAAGGTGTGGCTCATCGTACCTCGCCGACCAATGTGGGCATGTATTTGCTGTCGCTTTTGGGCGCGTATGATCTCGGGTACCTGAGCACGCTGGAATTATCGGTGCGCCTGCAATCGACCTTTGCCACCTTGCGGCAGCTTGACCGCTATCGCGGCCATTTTCTGAATTGGATCGATACCAGCACGCTGGAACCGTTGGCACCCCGTTATGTTTCGACCGTGGACAGCGGGAATCTCGCCGGTGCATTGATCGCGCTCAAGCAAGGGTGCCTTGCCCAAAGCCAGGCGCCCATCTGGCAGTGGAGACGCTGGGAAGGGCTGCTCGATACGCTTGCGCTTTTGGAGCACGCTTTCACCGATGGCGCGACCAACGCGGCAGTAACGACGCAACTGCGTACCCAACTGGCCGAGATGCGCCGCGCAATTCTGGCGGTACGGACACAGCCAGAGAAATGGTATCCCCTGCTGGCAACATTGGGGCGTCAGAGCCACACCGCGCTCGACCAAACATTGCTTGAGGCGCTCGAAACCACCGATACGCCACCGGCAACGGAGTTTGTTGAAAATTGTCGCCTCTACAGTGAACGGATCGCCCATCATTTTGCCGATCTCCAGCGCGAGGTGGATCGTCTGCAGCCGTGGTTGCGCTGGTTTGAGACAACCCCCGCCGAGCTCCAAACGGCTGCGCCTGATACACCGTTGGGGGCTGCCTGGCAGTCGCTACAGGCGGCATTACCCGCTTCGCCAACGTTAGGCAAAATTGCCTCCTGTTGTCGCACGGCACAAGCCAGGCTCCACCAGGTGCAGGCTGCTTTGGGTGCTGAAGCCGCGACTGCCCAGAAATGGTGCGCGGATTTTGCGCAGGCTCTGGTGACCGCCGCGCACGGGGCGAACCAGTTGATGGCCGAATTCACCCAATTGGCCGCTACCGCCGAGCAGTTGGTGGCAGACATGGAGTTTGGTTTTCTCTTCAACCCGACCCGCGAGGTCTTTCACATTGGCTACAATCTGGATGCCGGGCAACTGGACTCGAACTATTATGATCTGTTGGCTTCGGAAGCGCGTATCGCCAGCCTGATCGCGATTGCCAAGTATGATGTTCCGCCCAGCCATTGGCTCCACTTGGGCCGCCCGCTGACAAAAACCGAGACCGGGGCGCAGGTGTTGCTCTCGTGGAGTGGCACCATGTTTGAGTACCTGATGCCGCCCCTGCTGCAGCGCACCTATACAGATACTTTGTTGGATGTCAGCTATGGGGCCGCGGTCGATCATCAAATTGCCTATGGCAAAGAGCGCGGCGTGCCGTGGGGCATTTCGGAGTCCGGCTTCTACGGCTTTGATGCTGGGCTGAGCTATCAGTATTATGCCTTTGGGGTGCCCGGTCTGGGGTTCAAACGTGGCCTGCACGAAGATTTGGTGATCTCGCCCTATGCGTCGCTGCTCGCGGTGACGATTCGGCCCCAGGCTGTTTTCGAGAACCTGCGCACCTTGCAATCATTGGGCATGTGGGGCCGCTATGGCCTGTATGAGGCGATCGACTTTACCAAGTCGCGCCTGCAATTGGGGCAGGACCACGCGCTTGTGCGTGAATACATGGCCCACCACCAGGGCATGATCCTGGTTGCTCTGGTCAACGAATTGTACGATGAGATCATGGTTGAACGCTTCCATGCCGAAGCCAAGATCGAAAGCGTGGATCTGCTCTTGCAGGAGCAAGTGCCCCAGGATGTCCCGCCCCAGTATCCCCACGAAACCGAGGCCGCGGAACGCCAGGCGCTGCCCCATGTGGTCTCGGCAGATGCCTGGCGCGTCACCATCAACACGCCGTTGCCCCTGGTTCATTATCTGGCCAATGGTCGTTATGGTCTGTTGCTGACCAACGCCGGGGGTGGTTACAGTCGCTGGCATGAAACCAGCCTCACGCGCTGGCGTGCTGATACCACGTTGGATAACTGGGGCAGTTGGCTCTACCTTGAAGATTTGGGCCGGGATCTGCGCTGGTCGGCTGGGGTGCAACCCACGGGTCGCTGGCCCGAACAACACGAAGTCCTCTATTCGCCGCACATGGTCGAGTTTCGCCGTCGCGACCACGACATCAGCCTGCACATGGCGATCACTGTCGCGCCCGACGCGGATGTCGAGGTACGCCAGGTCACGCTGACCAATGATAGCGACCAGCCGCGCCATCTGCGCCTGACCAGCTATAGCGAGGTCGTGCTGGGCCCCGCGGCTGGGGATCTGCGCCACCCGGCCTTTGGCAAACTTTTCATCGAGAGTGAATATCTGCCCGAGTTGAATGCGCTGATCTTCCGGCGCCGTCCCCGTTCGGCCAGCGAAGCACCGGCTTTTCTGGCGCACGTCTTGGTGGCCCAGGCGGGGCAACCGCTTACGCAGGCTTACGAAAGCGACCGGGCGAAGTTTCTAGGCCGCGGCGGGACTGCTCAGGCACCCGCGGCTCTGGCCAAGTCCGGGGACTGGTTGACGGGCACAGTCGGTGCCACGCTCGATCCGATCATGGCGCTGGGGCAGGAGGTGGCACTTGCGCCGCACAGCAGCGCCCAATTTGCGCTCCTGACCATCGCTGCGGAGAGCCACACCGCGCTGCTCGAGCAGATCCGCCGCTACCAGGTGATGGGGGCCATCACCCGAACCTTTACCCGAGCTCGGGCCATGGCCGAAGATGAGATGCGGTCACTCAGCTTGACCAGCGCGCAAATCGAGCGGATTCAATATCTGTTGTCCTTGTTGATCTATCCCCATGGAGCGTTGCGGGCTGAGGCCGCGATATTGGCGGCCAATCGCCGCGGGCAATCTGGCTTGTGGGCTTTTGGCATTTCGGGCGATTATCCGATCCTCCTGTTGCGGTTGCAAAGCGAGGAGCAAGGCGAATTGCTGCAAGAGCTGCTGCGCGCCCATCACTATTGGCGGCGACGCGGGCTCAAGATCGATCTCGTCATTCTCAACCGACAGGAGACGCATTACGGCCAGGCCATGCAGGGATACATCCACCGCATGATCGAGCGCTTAGAGAGCAACGCCTGGCTCAATCAGCGCGGCGGTATCTTTATCCTGCGCGAAGATCAGATCGGCGAACCCGAGCGCATTCTGCTGCAAACTGTGGCCCGCGTGATTTTGGATGGTGCGAATGGCCCGCTGGCTCACCAGTTGAGTCGGCAGATCAGCCAGCCGACGGCCTTGCCTCTGCTTGCCCCCACCCTGCCCGAAGAGGCCCCGCCCGAGACAACACCGCCGATCGCGCGGCCCACGGATCTCTTATTCGACAATGGCCTGGGCGGCTTTTCCCCCGATGGCCACGAATATTTGCTCTACCTCACACCGGGGCAGACAACACCAGCACCATGGATCAATGTGCTGGCCAATGAGGAATTTGGCTGCCTGGTCTCCGAAAGTGGGGGCGGGTATACCTGGGCAATCAACAGCGGGGAAAACCGGCTGACCAGTTGGCGCAACGACCCAGTGAGCGATCTGCCCGCTGAGGCGCTCTATCTGCGCGACGAAGAGAACGTAGATATCTGGTCGCCGACCCCGCAGCCTGCCCCCAGCGATGCGCCCTATCTCGTGCGTCACGGGGCTGGCTACTCGCGGTTTGAGCACCAAAGCCATGGGCTGCGGCAAGATCTGCAAATCTTCGTCGCGCCCGACGCGCCGGTCAAGCTGATCCGCTTGCGGCTGGAAAATCTCACCGGGCAGCCCCGGCGCCTGACAGCCACCTATTACGCCGAGTGGGTGCTGGGCGTCGAACGGGACAGCACACAATTCGCCATTGTGCCGGAATATGAGGATACGGCTCATGCCCTGTTGGCCCACAATCACTATAGCTTCGACTTTCCCGAACGGGTCAGCTTTTTGGCCGCCAATAAACAGCCTCATGGGCTCACCGCGGATCGGGGTGAATTCCTGGGACGGTTTGGCTCGATGCGGCGCCCGCTGGGCCTGGCCCGTGTCGGCCTGAGCAATCGGGTCCACGCCGGGTTGGATCCCTGCGCGGCGCTGCAATTGCATATCGACCTCGCGCCAGGAATGAGCGAGGAGATCACCTTTATCCTGGGCCAGGGGCAAGATCGTGCTGAAGCAGTGGCCCTGGCGCAACGTTTTCAAGACCCGGCTGAAGTGAGCGCGGCCTGGCAAGCGGTGCACGAGCAATGGGACCGCATTCTGGGGACAGTCCGGGTGGAGACGCCCGAACCTGCGCTGAATCTTCTGCTCAACCGTTGGCTGCTCTATCAAGCCCTGGCTTGCCGCATCTGGGGGCGCTCGGCGCTCTACCAATCGAGCGGGGCCTATGGCTTCCGCGACCAGTTACAAGACGTGATGGGGCTGATCCATGCTCGCCCTGATCTTGCTCGGGCCCAGATTTTGCGTGCGGCGCGGCATCAATTCAAAGAAGGCGATGTGCTGCACTGGTGGCATCCACCGGTTGGGCGCGGCGTGCGTACCCGCATCACCGATGATCTGCTCTGGTTGCCCTATGTGACTGCCTATTATGTGCGTGCCACCGGAGATGCGGCCATTCTGCGCGAGCAGATCCCCTTTTTGCAGGGGGAACCCTTGCAGGCCAAGGAGGAAGAGCGCTATGGGCATTTTGAGACGACCGAGCACACGGCCTCGTTGCTGGAGCACTGTCAGCGGGCCTTGCAAAAAGGTAGCACCTCAGGGCCCCATGGCATCCCGCTGATGGGGGGTGGCGACTGGAACGACGGCATGAATCGGGTGGGCATTCACGGCCGCGGGGAGAGCATTTGGCTGGGCTGGTTCCTGGCCGCAACCCTGCACGTCTTTGCCGATCTCTGCGAGACGATTGGCGAATCCGCCCCTGTGGCTGACTACCGCCAGCGAGCCGAGCAGATCCGCAAAGCTATCGAGTATGATGGCTGGGATGGGGCGTGGTATCGCCGCGCTTATTATGACGATGGCACGCCGCTCGGTTCCGCGGCCAATCAAGAATGCCGGATCGATGCGATTGCGCAATCGTGGGCCGTGCTTTCGGGCCTGGGCGATGGGCAACGCGCTCGCCAGGCGATGAACTCGGTGATGGAACGGCTGGTCAAGACCGAGGATCAATTGCTCCTGCTCTTCACGCCCCCGCTGGATAAGACACCGCGCGACCCAGGGTACATCAAGGGCTATCTGCCTGGGGTACGCGAGAATGGCGGCCAATATACCCACGCCGCCTTGTGGACAATCTGGGCGATGGCCGAATTGGGTGAAGGTGATCGGGCCGAAGAACTCTTCCGGCTGATCAACCCAATCTATCGCGCCGACAGCCCCGAAAAGGTAGCCCGGTATAAAGTAGAACCCTATGTGATCTCCGCGGATGTCTACGCGGTGCCGCCGCACACCGGGCGGGGCGGCTGGACATGGTACACCGGCTCCAGCGGTTGGATGTACCGCCTGGGCCTTGAGGCTTTACTGGGCCTGCAACGGGTCGGCGAGCATTTGCAGATCGACCCCTGTATTCCGCGCGCCTGGGCCGGCTTTCGCCTGGACTATCGCTATGGCAAAACCTGCTACACGATCCATGTGCAGAATCCGCAGCGCCAAAACCGGGGAATCGGCAAAATCACCCTGGATGGCCAGCCGATCGCGGGTTCGCAGATCCCGTTGGTCGATGACGGCCAACCTCATACAATCGAGTTGACGCTGGGGGGAGACGAATCAAATTCCCCGCCAGCAATCACATCTTTCAGGAGAGACCAATCATGAACAGGACGTTCATTCCAACAAAGCGTCGCCGCGGCCGTGTGGATAAACATGGAGCGCCCAGCAATGTTTCTGCCCAGAGCCGGGTGGATTCTGCCCAGCGGGGCGCGGAACCAGATTTTGCTCCCTTTGCCCTCAAGATGAAAGAGGCTGGGCTGCCCGATGCTGCGATCCGCGCATTTGGCTATCATTATCGTCAGTTAGTGCGTGGCGTGACCGGCTACATCAACGGGTCGGAGGCGCAACCGGTGGATGAGTTGCCCGCGGCCGCCACATTTGCAGCGTATGCCAAGCAGGGGCGTGAAGCTCTGGCGCGCACCATCAGCCTCAAATTGAATGGTGGCCTGGGCACGACCATGGGGTTGGATGGCCCCAAGTCGTTGATCGAGGTGAAGTCTGGCCTGACTTTCCTGGACATCATTGTGCGGCAAGTCCTGCACATGCGGCAACACCATGCCGTGCGTCTGCCCTTGATCCTGATGAATAGCTTCAGCACCGAAGCCGCGACGCTCGACGCGCTGACTGCTTACCCGGAACTGACCCAATCCGTGCCGCTCCATTTTGCCCAGCATCAAGTGCCGCGCGTCTGGAAGTCGGACCTCAGCCCGGTGACCTGGCCCGACAACCCGGCTTTGGAATGGTGCCCGCCAGGCCATGGGGATCTCTATTTGGCTTTGCAGACGCGCGGGGTGTTGGATCAATTGTTGGCGCAGGGCTACGAATATGCCTTTATCAGCAATGCCGACAACCTGGGCGCGAATGTGGATCTCAACATTCTGGGCTATTTTGCGGCCCAGCGATTGCCATTTTTGATGGAAGTTGCGCGCCGCGAACCCGCAGATCGCAAAGGCGGGCATCTGGCCCGGCACCCACAGCGCGGCTTCATTTTGCGTGAAGTGGCTCAATGTCCTCCTGAAGAGCTGGACGAATTTCAGGATATTGAGCGCTATCGTTATTTTAATACCAACAATCTGTGGCTGCATCTGCCCACGCTCGACCGCCTGCTGGCGCGCAGCGACGGCCTGTTGCGCCTGCCCCTGATCCGCAACCAGAAAGCGGTGGATCCTACCCAGCCGGAGAGCCCGCAGGTCTATCAGCTTGAGACAGCAATGGGCGCGGCGATCGATCTCTTCCCCAACGCGGCGGCCGTCGAGGTCGACCGAGCGCGCTTTTTGCCCGTGAAGAGCACGAGCGAACTGCTGGCCCTGTGGTCCGATGCCTATGTGCTCGACGAGGACTATCGCATCCGCCTGCACCCGGCGCGCACCAATCCCCGCGGCCCGCAGGTCGAGCTGGATCCCAAACATTATGGGTTGTATCGCCAATTGTGCGCACACCTTACGGCTGGGGTGCCTTCCTTAATACATTGTGATACACTTCAGGTTGAAGGAGAGATTGATTTTACGCCCGATATGGTCTTTACCGCTGATACCGTTCTCCAGGCGACGCCAGCCGAGGTTTGCGCCTGAGATGCCCCCATCTGTTCGCAGGTTCGGTAGCGCAGGAAAGCCCACGCAACACGAGGAGGCTACATGGAATATCGACGCATGGGTCGGAGCGGCCTGAAGGTCTCGGAGATTTGTCTGGGCACGATGACCTTCGGCCACGGCACAGACCAGGAAGAGGCCAATCGGATCGTTGATTTGGCTTTTGATGCTGGCGTCAATTTTTTTGATACCGCCAATACCTATGGCGGCGGGCAATCGGAAATTATGTTGGGCAAAGCGTTGCGCGGGCGACGGCGCGACGCGGTGATTGCCACCAAATTCACCAACCCCACCAGGACGGGGCCAAATGATTCGGGCATGTCGCGACTCCACATCATGCAGGCGATTGACGAAAGTTTGCAGCGTTTGCAGATGGATTATGTCGACATTTATTATGTGCATCATGTGGACGCGGGGACGCCGCTGGAAGAGATGCTGCGCGCGCTGGATGATCTGGTTCACCAGGGAAAAGTGCGGTATATTGCGTGTAGCAACTATGAGGCCTGGCGCTTGATGGAGGCCCTCTGGCTCAGCGAGACAAAGAATCTGGAGCGCTTCATCTGCTATCAGCCTCAATACAGCCTGGTGGTGCGCGATATTGAGCAGGAACTGATTCCCGTCTGCCAGTTGAAGGGCCTGGGCGTTGTGGCCTGGAGTCCCTTGGCCGGTGGCTACCTGACCGGCAAATATCAGCCGGGGCAGCGAGCCGTGGAAGGGACGCGCTCGGACGAAGGCTGGGCCTATCCGCAGCGTTATTTTGCCGCCAATGCGGATGAGTCGCTGGCTGTCTTGCTGGAGGTTGCGCGCGAGCTCGGCTTTAGCCCGGCCCAGGTGGCCCTGCGCTGGGTCCTGGAGCAGCCAGCCGTTACCAGTGCCATCATTGGGGCGCGCACGTGGGAGCAGGCACGCGACAACATGTTGGCTGGCGGTTGGCGCTTACCCCAGGATCTGCTTGCCCAGTTGGATCGTGTTTCCGCGCTGCCCGAG
Source organism: uncultured Caldilineaceae bacterium (assembly GCA_964541665.1). Taxonomy (GTDB): domain Bacteria; phylum Chloroflexota; class Anaerolineae; order Caldilineales; family Caldilineaceae; genus CFX5. The sequence goes on from CAZIRP010000006.1 coordinate 126,335, forward strand.
CGTTATCCTACCTCTCTGGAAAAAGATATGGATGAGCGCCGCCATCAGGCGATCAAAATGCCCCGATTAGAACGATAAATCATTACGCCATTCTATAATTTGCCACGCAACACCCAGTGAGGAGCGTTATGACAACGGAAGCGTTGGCCGCAGTGCCGCCACAAACAATCTGTTTTGCCCATGTGGCTTACCAAATGGCGGCCCGGTTTTCTGCCCGCCATACCAACTTGCGCCATTTTCAGGTCTGGTCGCTGGACGAGCTCGAAAAGCGCATCCACGAGGCGGATGTCCTGGTCGTCTCCGGGTTGTGGCGCAACTTTCTGCTCGACGCCGCCCCCAATTTACGCTTCATCCAGTCGATTGGCGCGGGGGTGGACCAATTTCCGCAAGAGACATTGCGTGCCCGGGGCATTCGTCTCGCCAGCGCGCGCGGGGTCAATCGCAATGCCGTGGCCGAACACGCGCTTGCCCATATGCTGGCCCTGAGCCGCCATCTGCATACAGGGCGCGACCACCAACGTCAGCACCAGTGGCGCGGCATGATCTCCGACCTGGCCCAGCGCGAGGATGAACTCGATGGCAAAACATTGCTGATCGTCGGCCTGGGGGAGATCGGCCTGCGGCTGGCACAATTGGCCAAGGCTTTTAACTTGCATGTGATCGGGGTCAAACGCGACTTGAGCCAATCGTTCGCCGCGGTGGATGAATTGCATTCACCCGCGGACTTGCGCACCCTCTTGCCCCAGGCCGATTTTGTCGCCCTGACTTGCCCACTCACGCCCGAGACGGAAAGGCTGATCGATGCCAGCGCGCTGGCCGCGATGAAACCCAGCGCGTACCTGATCAATATGGCGCGCGGGCGTGTGGTGGACGAACCGGCCCTGATCGCGGCTTTGCAGGCAAAGCAGATCGCCGGGGCGGGCCTCGACACCTTCTGGGCCGAGCCGCTCGCGTCCGATTCACCGCTGTGGGATTTCCCCCAGGTGTTGATCACGCCGCACACGGCCGGGGAGACCCGGCGGTATGAAGAAAAAGTGATCGACATCCTGCTCGAAAATCTGGGCCGGTTGGCGCGCAACGAAACCGAGTTATACAATCAAGTGGTTTAGGCTGGCAGCTGATTGCGTTGACCACCAGCATCAGCCAACTGTACGACAGTATCCTGTCAGGGATGGGTTGGCTCTGTATAATGAACCGAGCAACTAACCATAACTGTGTAGGAGAATTATGTCTACAGTCGTTCTTCCCTCGCGCCTGGCTCGCTGGCGGGCGTGGTGGCACGAGAAACGCGGCAAAATTTGGGATGCCGCGCTCAATATCCAGCGAGCTTTCACCCTGGTTTGGCAAGCCCATCCGCCTTCGGCATTGGGCATGGCCGCCTCTACGCTCATTGGGGCGTTTCTGCCGGTTGCGCAAGTCTGGTTTGGCAAGCTGATCGTCGATGGTGTGGTCAACGCGGTCAATAACAATCTCGGTGCCGAAGCAGGCTTGCGGCTGGTTTTGCCCTATTTGCTGGCCGAATTTCTGCTCTTTGTCATCAATGCCGCGAATCAGCAGGCGCGTGGTTATGCCGAACATGTCTTGCACGCCAGGATCAACCTCGAGCTGAACAGCAAAATTATCGACAAAGCGTTGAGCCTGGATCTCTCGCACTTCGAGAATGCCGAGTATTACGACAAGCTGGAAAATGCGCGGCGCGAGGCCGATTGGCGGAGTTTGCAGATCGTCAACGGCGGCTTTTATCTGATCCAGAACACGTTGACACTGCTTTCGTATAGTGCCTTGCTGATTACCTTTAGCCCGCTGCTGGCGCTGATCCTCTTTGCCGCGACAATCCCGACATTCCTGGTCCAGAATCAGCTCTCCGAATTGAGCTTTCGGGTGCTCTCCTGGCGCGCGCCCGAAGCCCGCCGCCTGAACTATCTGGAATATCTGCTCACCAATCTCGACGCGGTCAAAGAGATCAAACTGTTCGGCCTGGGTGGGCCCTTGCTGACCCGCTATTCTGAGCTGTTTCGCAAATTTCTCGACGAAGATCGCCTGATCGCCTGGAAACGGAGCCTCGCCTCGCTGGGCTGGGGCATGTTGACCTCGCTGACGTTCTACGGTGCTTATGCGTGGATTGTCTACCGCGCGGTCAGTGGGCTGATCACGCTGGGGGATATGACGCTCTATGTCGGCGTGTTCCGCGGCAGTCAGGGCATGTTTCAGAGCATTCTCAGCGGGGTCAACAAGTTGTACGAAAATGGCCTCTTTATGAGTAATCTTTTTGCTTTTCTGTCGCTCGAGCCGCAAATGATCGTGTCGGCAGAGCCGCTGCCGGTGCCGCGCAAGTTCCAGCAAGGGATCGAATTCCGCAATGTGGCTTTTCGCTATAGCGGTCAGGAGCATTGGGCGTTGCACAATGTGAACCTGACCATTCGCCCGGGCGAAAAGATTGCATTGGTTGGGCTCAATGGGGCGGGAAAAACCACCCTGATCAAGCTCCTCACCCGCCTGTACGACCCAACCGAAGGGCAGATCCTGCTCGATGGGGTGGATCTGCGCCAGTATGATCTAAACGAATGGCGCGACCAGATTGGGGTGATCTTCCAGGACTTTGTGCGCTACCATCTCACAGCTGGCGAAAATGTCGGTTTTGGGCAAGTGGACTTGCTGGCGGACCAAGCGCGGATCGCAGGGGCCGCGGGCAAAAGCGGCGCCGATGAGGTGATCGCTCGCCTGCCCGATGGTTACGAAACGACGCTGGGGCGCTGGTTCTCCAAGGGGCGTGAGCTTTCGGGTGGCGAGTGGCAAAAGATGGCGCTGGCACGCGCCTTCATGCGCGATTGTGAATTGCTGGTGTTGGACGAGCCGACCGCGGCGCTGGATGCCGAAAACGAATTGCGCATCTTTCAACAGTTCCGCACATTGATCGCGGACAAGACCGCGATCTTGATCAGCCATCGCTTTTCAACTGTGCGCATGGCCGACCGCATTTTTGTGATCGAACACGGGACGATCAGCGAACAAGGCACTCACGCCGAGTTGATCGCCAATGGCGGCACGTATGCGCGCCTCTTCACCTTGCAGGCCGAGTCGTATCGGTAATGAATGGGGAACAGGGGTACGTAGCTGGAGGGAACAGAAGTCAGGTTTCGCATAGAGACCTGACTTCTGTTCTGTGATGACGCTAGGAAATGGCGTTGTCCCAGCAGCCTTAGCGGCGATTGCGTCGGCGGGGGGTCGGGCGGCGGGGCGTGGTCACTGACGGGCGAACGGTGGTCGCTGGTGCTGCGGCCACGGCAGGCTGGGTCGCTTCGGCCAGGCGAGGCTGATTGTGGAGCTGCACCGGGTCGGACTTGGTGCGCAGGCGCATGTTCAGCAACTCGATGATCAAGGCAAAGGCCATGGCCACGTAGATGTAATTGCGCAGGTGCAGATCCTCGAGCAGATCATGCGGGAGCCAGCCTTCGGCCACCAACAAGATGCCGATGGCAATCAGGAACGCGAGCGCCAGGATCTTCATGGTGGGGTGACGTTCAACAAAGCGGCTGATTGGCCCGGCGGCAAAGAGCATCAATGCTGATGCGATCACCACAGCAGGCACCATGACCACGAGATTCCCCGAGATACCCACGGCGGTAATCACCGAATCCAGCGAGAAGACAATGTCAATCAGGATGATCTGCACGATCACCGCTGTGAAATTGGCCGCTACTTGCCGCGTTCTGGAATGATCAGTGGCTTCCAGCTTTTCGTGGATCTCCAGCGTACTTTTGCCGATCAGGAAGAGGCCACCGCCCAGCAATATCAAGTCGCGGCCACTGAGCCCCGTCCCCATGATCGTAAAGAGATCGCTCTGAAGGCTCATAATCCACGTAATGCTAAAGAGCAGCAAAATCCGGGTGATGACCGCCAGGCCAATGCCAAGGCTGCGGGCGCGGGCTTGTTGCTCAAGTGGCAGTTTTGCGGCCAGAATGGCAATAAAGATAACGTTGTCGATCCCGAGGACAATTTCTAAAGCAGTTAATGAGAGTAAGGCAACCAGGTCTTGCGTGGTCAAGTCAAACATGGGTAACCTCATTCAAGAAGACGGTGAACAATGCCCAAACACTTGGTCACAACGTGGTAAGTTACAACGTGGTGAAGAGAGTGTACCTTCCTTTTTTTGTGTTTTCAGGATGAAATAAGGTTGATGTTCGGCCCAAACAAGCGGCGCATTGCCTAGGCTCGCATTGCCGACATGCGCTGGCTGGCAGCCTGGAGGGTGGCTAGTTGTTTGGGGAAAGCAAAGCGAATGCTCTGCGTTCCATACCCTGGCAAAGAATAGAAACTGGTGCCGGGCACCACGGCCACACCAATCGTCGTGGTCATCCAGTGGGCGAAGCGGGTCGAGTCCCAGGCGGCTTGGGGAATGTCTAGCTGCGTGTAGTCCGCCATGGTATAATAGGCCCCTTCGGGCAAGGTCGCGACAAACCCCAGCTCCTCAAGGCTGCTCATCATCACATCGCGGCGTTGATGATAGGCGGTGGTCATTTCGCTGAAATACTCCGCGGGCAGGTCGAGCGCCACCGCGGCCGCGGCCTGCAACGGGGTTGGCGCGCAGATGGTCATGTAGTCGTGAATTTTGCGGATCGGCGTGGCGACCGCCGCGGGCGCGATGATATAGCCCAAACGCCAGCCCGTGACTGCAAATGACTTGCCCAGCCCACCCACTGTGATCGTCCGTTCACGCAGTGGCTCGCGGCCCCCCGGTGATTGATGCACGCGGCCATCGTATAAGATGCGGTCGTAGATCTCATCGGTGATCAAGATCAGATCATGGCGCAGCACAAAGTCGGTCACCGCGGCCATTTCGGCTTCGTCGAACACGCGGCCAGTGGGGTTGTGGGGTGTGTTCAGCAACAAGGCCCGCGTGCGCGGCGTGATCGCCGCTGCCAGCCGTTCGGGGTCCAGCCGGTAGCCGGGCGCTTCCAGGGGCACGGCCACGGGTGCCGCGCCGACCATCAGCGAGGCCGGGCGAAAGTTCTCGTGGGCTGGCTCAAGGATGATGATCTCATCTCCCGGGTTGAGCACCGCCATTTGAGCCGCGGCAATGGCTTCGGTAACGCCACAGGTGACCGTGACATGCACATTCGGGTCAACCGCCCAGCCCAGTTGCTGCGTATAAATTTCGGCCAGCTTCTGGCGCAGGGCCGGGTAGCCCCAAGTGATGGTATATTGATTGGCCCCGCCGAAGATCGCATCCGCCGCCGCTTGCAAAACACTCTGGGGCGGGTCAAAGTCTGGGTAGCCCTGGCTCAGGTTGATCGCTCCATGCTGGAGAGCAAGCCGCGTCATTTCGCGAATGGTCGACTCGCCAAATTCAGCCGTTCTGGTGGCTGGCTGCATAACAATCCCCCTGTCGATTGAGAAACCTGTGAACAGACCCAATATTGTAGCAATATTGGAGGATGTATGGACCGGCTACGAGCATCGCAGCGGTTTTGGGTTTACAGCAAGTGATGCGTAGCGGGAAGCGAATACTCAGCTCGCTTGTAAGGTTTGCCGCTTCATATAGGTGAGTAGCGCATGAAGGCCGCGCACCCGCTGCGGTGTGATCACCTCTTGCAAGCCCAGTTGCAGATAAAAATCATCCGGCGTGTTTAAGACTTCGTCCGGCGTGGCACGGTTGAGGCCAGCAACCAGGATGCCCGCGTAGCCGCGCACAGTGGGTGATTCCTGGGGAATGTCGAGAAAAAATTCAACCTTGCCATGATTCAGTTCAGTGTGCAGAAAGACTGGCGTCTGGCATTCGTGAACTTGTTCCATCTGGTCCCGTTGGTCCATCAAGCGCGCTGGGAGATCGGGCAGATCCAGTGCATATTCCAGTAAGTATTCGAGACGCTCACGTGGATCGGCGTCCTGAAACTCTTTGATGATCTCCTGGAGCCGGGGCGGGAAACGATCCAATGATGGCGCTGTAGAGGTATCGCTAGGCATAATTATCCTTACTATCTCTCCTGAAATTCTGCGCCGATCCATTCCTGGGGGGCTGGATTTGGACGCCGCAACCATATTCAAGAGAGAGTCTATATCCTGTTTGATTGGCGGTGGCCGCTCACAAGCGAACCCAATCGTAAATCAGAGCGAAAACTTCGTCAAACCTGTGGAACGCTGGACTACACGTAACTGCTGCTAAATTGACAACTACTGGATGTTTTCATACACTGTACTAGTCCTTATCTCAAAAATCTCTGTACCACACTGGTTGGGCTGCCTTTGTTCATAGGAGCCACAACCGACTTTTGAGATGGCTTCTACTCATGATCGACAAAATATCTGATGGTGTAGTCGTCTTCGGCCCCAGGTATGGGGGCGATCATGGCGATCCTATCGTTGGCGCATAGATGCTGGAGCAAGTCTTGCGTGAGGTCTATACTGCTTCCTCTAGGTAAGAGTCTATCCTAATAGAGAAATTAAATAGAGATCGCACAAATAGCGAGCAAGTAGGTGCGGTTTTTAACCGCATATTCTGGCCCTAGCCTACCTGTGCGGTTTCTAACCGCACCTACGATTTGTGCGACATTTATCTGGTTTCTCTATAAGATTCTGCGTCCAGCTTCGCGGGCAGGGCTAGATTCGGACACCGCAACCATTTTACGGATAGTTCTTATGCATCCATACGCTCCTTTTCTGGCAGTTCCCCTGCTCATCGGCTCGGCAATCACCTACGCTTTGGCAATCTACGCCTGGGGCCGCCGTGGTGAGCCCGGTGTTTGGGCCTTTTTGTGTACAGCCTTCGGCCTGGCGACCTGGTCGATCTTTTATGCGCTGGAGATCCTCTCGGCTGAATTTGGCACCAAATTATTCTGGCACAAGTTGGTTTATAGCGTTTTGGTCCTGGTGCCTGGCCCGTGGGCCCTCTTCCTCTACCAGTATGATGCCCGCAAAAAAAGTGTAGCTCGCTGGGTGCCGTGGGCGCTGGCGGTTGAGCCAATCCTATTTGTCGGGCTTACCTGGACCAACGATCACCTCCACCAGTGGATCTGGCAGAGCGTGCGGATGGACGACACCATCCCTGATCTGATCCTGGAGCGCGGCTGGTTCTTTTGGGTGCACACCGGCTACTCATACATCATGATCATGGCCGCGACTTTCTTCTTTATACGGATGCTTTGGCGCGAACCCGCGCTGCCTGCCTGGCGCTTGTGGACAGTGAGCCTCTCCGCTGGTTTTCCCCTGGCGGTGAACTTTCTCCATATTACCGCGGCGACGCCCCTCTATCCGCTGGATCTCACCCCATTTGCGCTCTCTACGACAGGCACGGTTTCGGCCTGGTATGCCTTCCGCTTCGAGATTTGGGACTTTTTGCCCGCGGCGCGCAATGCCATTGTCGAAAGCATGAACGATGGCGTCATTGTGGTGGATCTGGACCATATTGTGGTGGATATCAACCCCGCGGCGCTCAGTTTGCTGGGGCTGGAGCGGGCAGCGGTTTTGGGGTATCCGCTGAGTCAGGTGTTGCCCTTTGCCAGGAATGTGCCAATTGCCGCCTCCTCGTCGGTACCTATTGAGGTTGAAATTGAAGGGAACGCAGAAAATCGCTATAGCGATCTGCTGGTCTCCAATCTGTATGATCGAGCCAATCGGCTCACTGGCGCGCTCCTGACCTTACGCGATATCACCCGGCGTAAACTGGCCGAGCAAGCCCTGACGCATGAACGGTTATTGCTCACCCAACAAGTCCACGAACAGACCGCGGATTTGCGCAAAGCCAACGCCGAATTGGCCCGCGTCGCCAAGATGAAAGATGAGTTTCTGGCGAACATGAGCCACGAATTGCGCACGCCCCTCAATACGGTCCTGGGGCTTTCCGAGGCGCTCCAGGAGCAAGTCTACGGCCCGTTGGTCGAACGTCAGGTGCGGGCATTGCGCAATATTGAAGAGAGCGGACGGCATTTGCTGGCCCTGATCAACGATATTCTGGACATTTCGAAGATCGAGGCGGGCAAACTCACCCTTGAATTGCAACCTGTGGCGGTGGAAACACTTTGCCAGGCGAGCCTGGGGTTGGTGCGCCAGATGGCACTCAAGAAACAGATTAAGGTCAATTACACCCCAAACCCTGCGATTGGGGTCATGCAGGCTGATGAGCGGCGTTTGAAACAGATTTTGGTGAATCTGCTGGGGAATGCGGTCAAGTTTACCCCTGAAGGAGGAGCCATTGGCTTAGATGTTTATGTGGACGAAGAGAAAGAGGCGATCTGTTTTGACGTTTGGGACACAGGGATTGGCATTTCGGACGAAGATATGGGGCAGCTTTTTCAGCCTTTCATTCAATTAGATAGCCGCCTGGCTCGCCAGCATGAAGGCAGCGGGCTTGGCTTGGCCCTGGTCTACCGCATGACCAAATTACATGGGGGCAGCATCAGCGCTACCAGCCAGGTGGGGCATGGCAGCCGTTTTACCATCTCCTTGCCTTGGCGCGAGCCAGAGATGCCCGCATTTATGGGCGACACCAAAGAGACTGATGCCCTGCTCAATCACTTGCGCCGCGTCTTGATCATCGATAATTCCCAAACCAGTGTCGAGCAAGTGCGCCGTTACCTCCTGGAATTGGGCGCGGAAACCATCCTCCTCCCGGAACATGCAGATCCTGTGGAGTTTGCCCGCCGCACCGCGCCAGACCTGATCATCATGGATGTGCTCTTGACATACCGTTCTGGGGCCGACATTCTGGCCGAATTGCGGGCCTGCGACGAGACCGAAGCCATCCCCATCTTGATCCTCTCTGTGGCCGCTGATTCGCTGGCCCTGGAAAGGCTCGGCACAGGCAGCAAGCAGCTGATCTATCAGCTGCTCAAGCCGGTGTCGCGCCTGCAACTCTCGCAGATGCTGGTCAAAATCTGCCAGCCGCTGAATCGGGTATCCTCTGGCACGCCGCAAGGAATGCGGGGGGCGACCACTGATGCGCTCGCGCTGCCAACTGCGCGTATTTTGATTGTGGAAGATAACGAGACCAATATCCGGGCGCTGACCGATTATCTTTCGGCCTTTCACTATCAGTTGGAGGTGGCTCGCAGCGGTCTGGAAGCCCTGCAACTTGTGCGCAGCGAGCACCCGGATCTGATTCTGATGGACGTGCAGATGCCGGGGATGGATGGCTTGGAATGTATGCGCCAGATCCGCGCCGACCCAACCATTGCCCCGTTGCCGATCATCGTGCTGACGGCTTTGGCCATGCCGGGAGATCGGGAAAAGGCGTTGGCGGCTGGGGCGAATGCCTATCTCAGCAAACCTGTCAGCCTGAAACAATTGATGCAATTGATCGAAAGCCACTTGTAGAGCCAACCCGCGGCCCTGATTGAAGGGCTGTGTAGCGCATAACTACATAAACAGAGGGGGAAGCAGGGTCTGGGTTCTGCTTCCCCCTCTGTTTTACGACCTGATTGACGTGCGTTTAAGTCTGTACGGAAAGGCTAGCGGGCGACCAGCGGTAAGAAAATTCGGGGGTTTGTATCGCCCGTTGCTGGTGTTGTGCTCGCGGTCGGTGTGATCTGCGGTGTCAGCGTGCCCGTTGGTGTGCCCAGCGGTGTGGCCGAGGGCTCGGGCGTGCTGGATTCATCCGGCGTGAGCGATGCTGTCGGTGTGCTGGAACTGCCTGGCGTGCTGGAACTGCCTGGCGTGCTGGAGCCAACTGGTGTGGCCGTGGGCGTCGCTGGTACACCCTGGCTGGAACCACTGCCGGGACAGAGCAAGCCCACGCAGACATCACCTGCGCTGCTGATTTCAATGCCCGCCAGTGGTTGCCCAACCGCGCTGCGGGCCTCAATCCCGTTGACCGTGGCCTGCCCCCCAGCAATCGTAATTGCCGACCGGGTTAATACTTCCCCCGCGGCCAGGACATTCGCCCCAGCCATCAGGGCGACGCAGAGGGCCGCCAGTATAACAAAGCCAAAAACCTTCTGTGTTGTATTCATTGAGCTGATCTCCTTTGGCAAATGCCTGGTTCGGTTTGGTTATGCAACCAAATGGCGATGAGCCTCAGCTCCCCTAATTACAGGTCGCGTTGATCGCTGTATAATCGGCCTTGTAGCTGGAGACGCAGCGAATGGTGCCGGAGAAAGCGTTGCCGCCCCCTTCGACCAACGAGGCCCCCACATAGACGGTGTAATTCCCGGACGAGAGCCGAATACCAAAATCTTCGCCAAAGAGCGCAGCATGATCAAAGCGGACTGTGTGCGCGCCCGCTCCGGTTCCTTCCACGGCGTAGGCGCTGCTTGCAAGATCGGCGCGCAATGTGCTATTCCGTATAATCGGGTTGCCGCCATTCAGGCGCAGGGCATTCGCTGTTGTGCCCCCCGAAGCGATCAGGGTCGAGTTGTTGATCGTCGGGCTTCCTGCATTGGTGAAGACAGCCCAGTTGCCCAGCGTTCCCCCAGTGGCTTCCGCATGAACAGTGTCTAAAACTGCCGTACCCGAACTGACATAGACCCCATCGTGGCGGTCACCGCCCATGCCCGTGGCTTGCGCCTTCACGTTGCGTAACACCGTGTTATTGTTGCCGCCATCGATATAGATCGCAACCCCATCCAACGTTGTGGCTGTGTTCTCAGCGGTCAGATCGCTCACCTGGCTGTTGGCTGGGACAATCAGGGTGGCTGAGGTCGCATTGTTATGGGAACCGTTGGCGGCAGAGCGGATATAAGTGATGCCCGCGCCTGATCCCTTCAGGTGAACATACGGTTTGACCGTCACCTGCTCTTCATAGCTGCCTGGTGCCACCCAAACCAGATAGCGGCTGCTCATGGTCGGGGTGATGCTGGCCATTGCCGCGCTGATGGTGGTATAGTCGCCGCCACTCTTCGCCACAGTAACCACATATTCGTAAGCGACACCGCCGCCGTCGTCAATGCCATCGGCAAAACCGGCGGGCATATCCGTAATCCCACTCCACGGCACTGTATCGGCCTGGAAGGCGTAGGGCACGGCGGTAAATTGTTGCCGCGGGAAATCGGTATAATTGTTGTCTGTGTTGGTTAAATCGACGCTCAGTTGCAAATAGCGCGCTGGCCCGTTGAACAACATGGCCGAGAGTGGACTATTGCTGCCCAGTTTGACGGCAAAATTGCCGCTGTTGACTGGTGTATTCAGGTAAGTCTCCGACCAGAGAAGCATGCCCCCCATTTCTGCATCGTAGATGGCAAACTTGAGCGCGGCTTGCCCCGAGAATGGATCGCCATTGAGATCGCGCAGATGGCCCTGATAGTTGATCAGCCCAGGAGCGGCATTGATGGTCAGCTCATTGGCCTGCAGTCGGCCAATCCCCAACCAACTCGCCAGCCCCACCGCGAGGCTGAGCGCACAAACCCAAAATAAACTTGAGGCCAGAACCTTTTTCATCATCTCCTCCACTGAGTGATTAAACCCGAACGTGTTGTCTTGGCGCTCCGCATGACGTGCCACAGCCAAATCCGTGTGTGGGCCTGGCATATCGGCCAGCCTGAATCGCGCCCGCTGGTTGATCCGCTGCTCGTTTCTGGGCAGCGTGCCTGAGTTCTATCCCAAAGCTGATGGCAGTAGCTGAATTGGCCCTGCGAACAAAGCCCCGCTCAGCATTCCAGGATAGGCTCTCACTGTAGTTGATCACTGTCGAAGGGGTATCGAAGCTGGCTGGGATTGATGGGGTTTGTGTGACAAACGCGCGGTCTTGCGTAGGTCATGCCGGAGATATGACTTGTCCTACGGGCTTGGAAATGCGAGAGAATTTATGGAACACGGGAAGAGGTGAGTGGCAACCACAGCCTGCTTATGCTTATGCCACGGCCCCCAACGCGACCAAGGCGGCGCGTTGGGTCTCGGAGATGCCAGTTAAGTGGCGAATATCCATCCGCTCATAGGGGCGATCCAGGCGCAGGGTACGGATGCAAGCCGCGCGTTCGATCTCCCATACATGAATGACACCATCTTCGCCACTGCTCAGCAGCAGCGAGCCATCCGGGCTAACGCTCAGCGAGCGCACCCAGCCAAGATGGCTTTGATGCTGGGCGATTTCGGCACCGGTGGTGACATCCCACCAGTGAATGCTGCCATTACTAGTGCCGCCCAGTAGCGTCTTGCTGTCCTTGCTCCAGGCGACCTTATAGACCACACTGGTGAGGCCAGAGAAGGCTTGCAGCAATTCACCATGTGCGGCATCCCACACCAATAGCTCGCCGGTTGCACCACCACCGCCAGCGCTGGCTAATAGCCGCCCATCAGGGCTCCATGCCACCCCGGCGACGGCGGTTTCGTGCCCAGCCAGGGTGTGGAGCAAGCTGCCATCTTCTGCACGCCACACGCATACGGTATGATCCTCGCTGCAACTCGCTACTTGTTGCCCGTCCGGACTCCATACAACTTCGTTGATGGGGCTGGCATGGCCGCGGGCAATCCAGCGGCAAACACCGCTGTGAATATCCCAGACGCGCACCGTTTGATCCCGCCCGGTACTCGCCAACCACTGACCGTCCGGACTCCAGACCAGGCGATAGACCAGATCCGCATGGGCTTGGATCATGCGGATACAAACCCCGGTCGTTGCATCCCAGATATGCACCAGATGGTCAAAACCGCCGCTGGCCAACCACCGGCCATCGGGGCTCCAGGCTACGGCAAAGACCGCAGAGGTGTGTCCACGCAAGGTCAAACGCACAGTCCCATCAGCGACATTCCAAACCGTGAGCGTTGTATCACTGTTGGCACTGAGCAGGGCGCGGCCGTCGGGACTCCACACCACGCCAAAAAAGAAGAGACCATAGACTTTGATCACGCGTACGCACCAGCCATTCGCAACATCCCACACACGGATCGTCTGGTCATCGCTGCCACTGAGGAGCATGGCCCCCCCACTGGTGAAGGCAATGGAATAGACCGACGCTCCATGCCCCAGCAAAATCCGCTGGGATTTATTTTGGTCTGCGCGCCACAGCCGGATCGTTCCGTCAAACCCGGCGCTGGCAAGCGTCTGGGGGTGCCCTTTGCGCGCGGGGCTCCAGGCCAGGGTGATGACGGTACTGGTGTGCTCGGCCAGTATCTGAACACAGTCGCCACTGGCAACCTCCCAAACGCGGACTGTATGGTCAAAACTGGCACTCGCCAGCAGCCGCCCATCCGGCGAAAAGGTAACTTTGGTCACTGGGCGCGTATGCCCAGCCAGCGTCTTGAGGCAGTCCCCGCTGGTAACATCCCACACGCGCACCAGGCAGTCAAATCCGCAACTGGCAATCGATTGACCGTCGGGACTCCAGGCAGCCCCATAGGTGTTGTCGGTGTGGGCGTGGATTGTCCTGAGACAAGCGCCGCTTGCCATGTCCCAAATACGCAGGGTTTGATCATCGCTCCCCGTGGCAAGCTGCTTACCATCGGGGGAAAAGGCGATGCTCTGTACATAATCGGTATGCCCTTCCAGCGTAGAGACGAGTACGCCATCGCGCATATCCCACAATTTCACGGTGCAATCCCAACTACCGCTGGCCAGGATAGTCTCGTCGGGACTAAAGGTCAGCGCCATTACAGCACGGCGGTGGGCAGGGATAGAGAGGTGGGTGCTCTGCCCATGATTGCGCCAGACATACACCGCGCCATTGATGCTGCTCGCCGCCCAATAGGAGCCGGAATGGGTCGAAGCGACAGTATGCACAATGCCCAAGGCTTCGGAGACAACACTATCCAGGAGCGCCGCGCCGGTAAGCCGTGTATCTTGCATTTCGACGCCTTGCAGATACGCGCCACGCAGGGCCAGCCCCGTCAAATCCAGACCGCGCAGGTGTCCACGCAGCAAACGTAGCAAGTTGACTGCATTGCCCGGCCCATATCCCTGTTCGAGCTGAGGGTGGGCGCGCCAGAAGTCGAGCAGGGCGATGAGCCGTTGTTCCACCGCCTCGCTGCCACCACAGAGGGCGACCGATTGCTCCAGCAATTGTGCCCCGACTAGTTGCTCCTGACGCTGCCGCACGTAGTCTTTGGCCGTGGCCTGGATCAGTGCATGACTGTTCAACAAACGGGGCTGTATCTGGTCGATCTCCTGACAGAGGGTGTCCACAAGCTGTTCGGTGACGAACTCCAGAATCATGGGTTGCAATGTGAATGTGGGTGAGTCTGCGCCACGTTCGACCTGCCCGCGATGGATCAAGGACTCCAGGGCGATCAATACCTCGCGGCCTGGGACGGTGGGGCCAAGCCGGGCCACGAGCACATCAAGCGACATCAGTTCGCGTTGAACGGCGAACCAGTAAACAATAGTGCGTTCGAGCGGCGTCAGCCGGGCAAAGTGCTGCCCCATCAGCTTGTGGACGCCATCAAAGTAGGCATAATCTGTCGCCAGGAAGGTAGCCACATCGCCGCCGAACAGATCGCGGATCGGCGCTGACACCAGATTGAGCGCCAATGGGTTGCCGCCATAGAGGTGCCGTAAAGTATGCACGTCTTCTGGCGAGGCGACAATGTCCTTCAGCGCTAAGATGTATCGACAAGCCTCATCGGCCAGACCAGTCAGCAACAAAGTGCGCACGGGGCCCTGGCGGCTCTCCCAGCGCCCTAGTTCGGACGGTTTTTCGCGGCTGGTCAGCATCAGGCAACTGTAATGCTCCCGTTCGCTTAATGCCTGGAGCAGGGTGCCATACTCGGCATAGCCGGTGCGATAGGTGCCGGTCAGCTCCCCCGGCTGCATCAGCGATTCAAAATTGTCGAGGATCAACAGACAGCGCCGCTCGCGCAGAAGTTGCACCAGCAGGGCGATCTTATCGGTGATCGATTCAGGGGGAATCGCCTGCTGGTTGGAGACCGTGAGGATGGTGTGGTCGAGCACTGCCGCTAATGGTGGCCCATTTTGCAGCGAACGGAAGAGCACAACCTCAAATTCGGCCAAGACCCGTTGGGCAAAAATAAGCGTAAGGCTTGACTTGCCAATCCCGCCTAAGCCAACAAGGGTAACCACACGACAGCGATCCGCGATGACCCATTGCTGAAGTGTTGCCAGTTCGGGTTCGCGGCCCAGCAGCTGGGGGACAGCAATCACCTCGCCCAAATCGATAATCGCCCGAGATGTTGCGGGTAGTGGCGTCGCCGGGGTTGCCGGGCGAGAGGATAGCAGCGTTTCATCGTCCGTTGCCTGTGTGCTCGGCTCCGCGGAGGGTGCCAACGAATTCGTGGTGAGGGCCAGGGTATGGTCAAACCAGGCCTGGTCGAAAGAGGCCAGGCGTCGCTGGCCATCGTCGCTGACCTGTTGCCACAGGGATTCGGCTTCTTCGCGCTCATTGGCAGCAGTAAACGCCTGATGGTGCAGACAGACAGCAATCAGCCGTTGCAGCGTCTCGGCCTTGGGATACGACTCGCCCGTCTCCCACTTTTGCACACTGTGCCAATGCACGCCGATTTCTTCAGCAAGCTGGCCTTGGGTGAGTGCTAGCCGTGTACGCAGGTCGAACAGGCGTTGTCCAAATTCGTATCTGCGCTGGCGGTAGACGCGATGTGAGCTCATGCTCCGGCGCTCCTTTCCTGGCCATTAAATCTGCGATGTGCGCTAGAGCATGTTATGAACTATGAATAGCAAGCGAGATAAAGCGTTTGAGCAAGAGAATGGCAAAGGCTAAG
>CAZIRP010000007.1:0-123870 GCA_964541665.1 uncultured Caldilineaceae bacterium
GCGGTTTCTAACCGCACCTACGATTTATGCGATATTTATCTGGTTTCTCTATTAGTTCAAGCATATCACGAACACTTGTTCTAAGGCAAATCAGAACAAAGTTCGTTGCCGATTATTTTCAAAATTCAGACAAATTTCTCTTATTTTTTGATTATTTTCACTTTATAGTTTAATTATTTTACACCATTTATCAAATTAACACAAACAGCTATTTTTATTATGGACTATCAGCGATCAAGCCCGGGTTCGCCGCAGAACCCACACTCGTGTGATTGCAACTTCGCACCCACCCAAGCTAGAATAGAAGCATGAAGCCATTCCTCAAGTGGGCCGGCAATAAATATCCGCTGATTGAGCAGATCAAAGCGATCTTACCGCCGGGTCGGCGATTGGTTGA
This sequence comes from uncultured Caldilineaceae bacterium, assembly GCA_964541665.1. Classification (GTDB taxonomy): domain Bacteria; phylum Chloroflexota; class Anaerolineae; order Caldilineales; family Caldilineaceae; genus CFX5. Next base: position 398 of record CAZIRP010000007.1, read on the forward strand.
GCCGTTTGTTGGTTCGGGAGCGCTCTTTCTCAACACGGATTACGATGAATATATATTGGCCGATGCCAATGCAGACCTGATCAATCTTTATCAACAGGTGCAGCGCTTTGGGCCCATCTTTATTGATTTTGCTCGCCGCTTTTTTTGCCCGGAAAACAACAATGCAGTTGCCTACTACCGGTTACGCGACCGCTTCAATCAACTTGAGTTAGGCAAGGAAAAGGCCGCACTGTTTATCTATTTGAACAAACATTGTTATAACGGCCTGTGTCGTTACAACCGTCGGGGAAAGTTTAATGTTCCTTTTGGGCGCTATGCCAGGCCCTATTTTCCGGAGACAGAGCTGCTGCTTTTTCACACCCGAGCGCAAAAAGCTTCTTTCCGGGTGCAGCCCTTCGAGGTGACGCTGAGGGCGGCCCAGGCGGGTGATGTGGTCTATTGTGACCCGCCCTATGTGCCCCTCTCAACCACAGCCAATTTTACCAGTTACAGCATGACCCGCTTTGGCGATGCTGAACAGCACCGATTGGCGGAGCTTGCTGGCAAATTGGCGGAGTGCAACATCCCGGTGATCATCTCGAACCACGACACGGCATTTACACGTAAGGTCTATCAGCGGGCATCGCGCTTGCTCTTTTTTCCCGTTCAGCGCTACATCAGCCGCAATGGGGCGAAACGCACCAAAGCCGACGAGCTACTGGCGTTTTTCCAGCCCACATTGACAAAGCAGGATTTTGGCGAACTTGACTTCGCAAAGGAGATTTCATGACAACCTCCATTCATCCCAACACAAAAATGGGTGCGGCTGCCTTGGTCGTGCCCGATCTAGCCCGTTCACTCGACTATTATCAGCACAATATTGGCCTCCGTCTGCATGAGCAGGAACAGGGAATAGCCCGGCTGGGCGTCGGCAGCGACGATCTGCTGGTGCTCTATGAACAACCCGGGGCCAAACCTGTGCAGCGTCATCACACTGGGTTGTATCACTTTGCCATTCTCGTGCCTTCGCGAGTGGAGTTGGGCCGCACCCTGCGCCATTTGGTCGAAAGTCGGACCCCGATCGGTGGGGCCAGCGACCATGCGGTCAGCGAAGCGCTCTATCTCAGCGACCCGGATGGGCATGGCATTGAAATCTATCGAGACCGGCCCCAGGCCGAATGGGAATACCCGAACGGCACGCTGCGCATGGGCACGGACCCAATGGATGTGGAAGGGGTCCTGGCCGCGGGTGCGGAAAACACCGCGGCGTGGACAGGGCTGCCCGCGGGCACAGTGATCGGCCACATGCACTTACATGTTGCCAATCTGGCTGCATCTGAGCAGTTCTACCGCGAGGTCATCGGCTTTGATCTGATCATTCGCTATGGTCACCAGGCCAGTTTTCTTTCGGCAGGCGGCTATCATCACCATTTGGGCCTCAACACCTGGGCGGGGGTCGGCGTTCCTCCCCCACCAGCGAATGCCGCGCGGTTGGCCTGGTACGAGATCACCCTGCCCGACGCCGCGGCGCTGGATGCCGTTGTGACGCGTGCACGCGATGCCGGGATTGCTGTGGCAGAGCAAGAAGGCAGTTGGCAACTGCATGACCCTGCGCAGAATCCAATCCGGCTGGTGCTCGCGGCCAACTGAGCGGACAATTGACAGATCACCCCCAAAATTGACAAGCGTTCATGGCTTTGTTAGACTTCAGTTCTTGTTGGGCCAGATTTTAAGGCGTTGACAGAGAGATGTTGTCAAGGTTTGGAGCGTACAGAGAGCGATGCGCAGGGCTGAAAGCATCGTCGCCACTAGCTTGAGAATGACACTCTGGAGCCGAACCGGGGGCGCCCGTTAGCGCGCAGCTAAGGCTTGATCGGGTAAAGTGCCGAGCAAGCGAATGGTGGTGGCACCACGAGTGGCTATTGAACCCTCGTCCTCCAAAGGACGGGGGTTTTTTGTTGGCTGGATTCGTTGACAGCCAAGTGAAGGCTCAGGGGGTAGTGTGCATGGACGATGACGATCCGAACGATGATGATTGGTAACGAAGTTTGCTGGCTGGTGACCTGGGCAAGCGTCGTTACCCCACCGGATTCTCTCAAAACCGCTGACGATTTGGCGGGCCAGGCTTGCACGGTTCACAACTTTGAGAGGATTGACCGCTTGAACAACCCGGGTCACCAGTAACAGGAATCCAATCATGCAACCATTTTCAGCAAACAACCAGGCTTTACCCCGGATCCGCACCCGCGAAATCAGCCACCATCTGGGTGAACGTGTGCGCCTGCAGGGCTGGCTGCACAATCTGCGGCGACTCGGCGGCGTCAACTTTATCATCCTGCGTGATGGCTGGGGCACCGCGCAGGCGGTCACCGAAAGCGAGCAAGATTTGGCCCCGATCATCGCCGCGGAATTGACCACCGAGTGTGTGATTACGCTCGAAGGGACGGTGGTCAGTTCGCCACAAGCACCGGGCGGGTATGAATTGCACGCCCCCCGGCTCGACGTGCTCACTCCAGTGCACGAGCCGACACCGGTGGTGATCAGCAAGCGCGAGGTCAAGGCCAGCCTGCCCAATCTGCTCGACCATGCGGTGGTTGTCAATCGTCATCCAGCACGCCGGGCGGTTTTCAGATTATCGGCGGGCATAATGGCGGCCTTTCGCGAGGTGCTGAATCACCAGGGCTTTACCGAAATCCAAACCCCAAAAATTGTGGCTTCGGCCACCGAAAGCGGGGCCAACGTCTTTCAGTTGGACTATTTTGGACGGCCAGCTTTTTTGGCCCAGAGCCCCCAATTTTACAAGCAGATCATGGTGGGGGTCTTTGAGCGCGTGTATGAAACCGGGCCGGTCTTTCGCGCCGAACCGCACGACACCACGCGCCACATCAACGAATATGTCAGTTTGGATGTGGAATTTGGCTTTATCGAGAATCACTTTACGGTGATGGCCCTGCTACACGAGGTGCTGGCGCATATTTTTGCGACGCTGGCTGAACAATACAGGGCCGAATTAACGCTGGTGGAAGCCAAACTCCCGACCATCCCTGCACAGATTCCGCATATCCACTTCAGCGAGGCCAAAACGCTGATCTTCGAGCGGCATGGCGTGGATGAGCGCGGCGAGCCCGATCTCTCGCCTCAGGAAGAGCGTTGGTTGGGGGAATGGGCGCAGCAAGAGCACCAGAGCGATTTTCTGTTTGTGGTCGGCTACCCGATGAGCAAACGCCCATTTTATACTCATCCCGACCCGGCCCGGCCCGCCTATTCCAATTCCTTTGACCTGCTTTTCCGCGGCACAGAATTGGTGACTGGAGGGCAGCGTTTGCATCGCTATGAAGACTATCTCGCGGCCCTGGCCCGGGCGCACCTCCCGGAAGCCCCCTTTGCCACCTATCTGGAAGCGTTTCGGTATGGAATGCCGCCGCATGGAGGGTTTGCCATCGGCCTGGAGCGGCTTTTGCTACAACTTATGGGTGAAGCCAATGTCCGGCTGACGACCCTCTTCCCGCGCGACTTGCAACGGTTGACGCCCTAAGCTAAAGCAAAGGCCGCAACATGGTCAAGGCGCTCCACAGATTGGGCAGATCCTACAGATAGTATTGCAAAGTCGGGATAATCAGCGCAGTCTGTGGAGCCCAGGCGTTTTCCTTACTTAAGGGGGCTCCACAGACGCTTTCAAATCTCATCCGCAGAACACGGATTAGCGGAGATCCCCAGGGGGAAAGCCAGACATCTGGGCCATTTTCAGCAACTGTGGATTTCCCAGCAGGTTCTGTATTTTGCTTAATTTTCTTCACTAAAAAGGAGATTCCTTTACAAGCTTCTTACCAGACTTACAAACAGTTTAGCAAAGTAGGTCCATCAGGGCATAAACAGATCTGTCTTCGTTAACTTCCATGCTGTTCAATAAGTTTGGCGACAGAATCCCCAGACCAGATTATGTTTTTTGAGCCTCAATTGCCCCATTTTTTGGGACAAACCTTAAATGTGGTCTATACCAGAGGCACCTTACAGTTTGGCGATTTCCCGGTAATTTAGTATGATCCGAGTTCGTGCTCGGGCCTGTCCCAAGGGATGCGCTGCTGGGGATCTTTACGTTACGTGTCACCTATGACTGCTACTAAATTGTACAATCGTCGTCTGCTCGATCAATTACAAACTCTTGGGCTTGATCCGACAACCCTCCCCAAAGATCCCTCAACCTGGCAGCAGCTACTCGGGGCGATTGACACCTTTTACGACAATTTAGACGAAGCCGCGGGGCCACGTTTGGATGCGCTGACCCGCAATGTGCGCGATGTGATCTTCCAGCTTGATCTGGAAGGCCGCTGGCTCTTTCTCAACACGGCGTGGGTGGCCCTGACGGGTCTTCCGGTCACGGCTGCACTGGGCGAACGACTTGTCGATTATCTTCACCCCGATGATCAGGCAACCATAGGTGAAGTATTGCTCACCAACCGGGCGGCGGCAACCCAGCGGATGTTATTACCGATTCGGCTCCGCACCCAGTTCGGCGACTATTGCCAGGTACAATTGCGGATTGAGCCACTCCTGAATGCACAAAATCAGGTCATTGGCAGCACCGGCGCTTTGCTGGTCGATGCTGGGGAGGGCGAACGCCCGGATGGGGCAACCAGCGGACGCGGCCACGCTGATTCGGTCCTACGCGGCGTACTCAACGATCTCTCGCATGACCTGCGCACTCCTCTGACTGTGATCGAATCGTACGTTTCGTTGGCTCGGCGCAGCATTGCGGATGATCCCAAAGTGGCCCAGTTTCTGGAAACTGCACAATTACAAACGCGGCGCATTGCCCGCATTTTGGATGATATCACGACTTTCTCGCACCTGGAGTATGGCAGCGAATCTTTTGTACTGACGAGCATCAACCTCAATGAAGTGCTGAATGAGGTTGTCTTGCAACTCGCCCCCAGCGCACGCACCAAACATTCGGATCTCCATGCTATTTTCGCTGCTGATCTTCCGGTAATCCGCGGCGATCGCCTGTGGCTGGCGCAGATGATCAAGAGCCTGATCAGCAACGCCATTCAACATACGTCCGAATATGGGTTTATCAGCGTGGCCACGCAACTGGTGAATGATCATGTGATGCTGGCTGTGCAGGACAACGGCGCGGGTATCCCCGCGGCGGATCTGGCCCACATCTTCGACCAGTTTTTCCGGGCCGAGCGCCATCGCCCACAGCACAACGGCGGCGCGGGTTTAGGGCTGGCCATTGTCAAAAAGATTGTCGACCTGCACGGCGGGCAGATCGACGTTGAAACACAGGTGGGGCAGGGCACCACCTTTCGCGTCTATTTCCCCTATTATTATTAAGCGGCGATTAAGCAAACTCCCAGCCACAGCGTACGCGGATTTGCGCAGCTTCCGGGTTGTCCGGAAGCACACCAGGCCGCGCCCCTCTTTTTCTCTTCAAATTTACGGAACACCCGAATAATGGTATACTGGTTCGGTAGACAGCGTTCCTAGTCACACAATTGGAGTTACCAATGCCAATCAGTACATCCTCTTTCGGTGATTCGCGCGACGAGAAATATGGGGAATATCAACGCGCCGATCTCTATGATCAAGAAACCTTAACCTTCGCCGAGCTCAGCGCCGAGGTCGCCGAAGGTCTGTTGAAAAAATTAGGTGGTGGGGTCGTCGAAAAATATCGACAGATTGAAGGGCTTGGCTGGAAGGCTATCATCGAACCCCAGGAACAAGGGGTGGCCGTCACCTTCGATGCCCACGACGAATTATTAGAAGATCTGCTGCGCCGCTTTGAAGAGATGGTCGACCGACTGTCATCCGCATAGCGCCTGCGTCGTAGCCTATCCCCTTTATCCAGCCCAAACCAAGATTGGCCCACCCTGATTATGTCCGCAGCCAAAGCCACCTACCAGGTCGGTAGCAACATCGCTTTTATCAAATACTGGGGCGTGGCCGATCCCTCGCTCAACCTGCCACTCACCAATTCGATCAGCATGACGTTGGCCGATGCCCACACCACCACCACGGTCGAATGGGATCTCACTGGTCAACTGGCTGAAGATGAATTGACGATCGACCATCAACGGTTGACGCGGCCAGCCAGCGAGCGCCTCATTCGTCATCTGGATCGCATCCGCCAGTTCGCGGGTGTAGCGTATCGGGCGCGGGTGAGCAGCCGGAACAATTTTCCCATGGCGTCGGGCATTGCCAGCTCGGCCAGTGGCTTTGCCGCGTTGACGGTAGCGGCCTGCCGCGCATTGGGGTTGGACCCAGACGCGACTCAGCTCTCCGCCATTGCCCGCCGCGGCAGCGGTTCCGCCAGTCGCAGCCTGTTTGGTGGCTTTGTGGAGTGGGAGCGCGGGGTGGATGATGCCAGCAGCGTCGCGCATCAACTCTATCCGGCTGAACACTGGCCCTTGTGCGATCTTGTGGCGGTGGTGAGTGGTGCAGCCAAGGCCACCAGCAGCGAGGCCGGGCATCGCCTGGCTGGGACAAGTCCGCTGCTCGCTGGTCGATTGGCAAGTGTGCCCGCACAACTCGACGGCGTGCGCCAGGCAATTGCCGAGCGGAATCTCGCCCAGCTCGGCCCTTTGATCGAACAAGACGCCTTGGCCATGCACGCGGTGATGATAACCAGCCAGCCCAGTTTGCTCTATTGGCAACCGGGCACGCTGGAAATTCTCCATGCGGTGCCCCGCTGGCGTGCGGAGGGTCTCCCGGTCTATTTCACCATCGACGCGGGCCCGAATGTCCACTTGATCTGCGAGCCGCAGACCGTGGACACGGTCGAACAATTAGTACGCACCTTGCCAAGCGTCGAGCAGGTGATCGTCAGCGGGCCGGGCGCGGGGCCGCAGCCCATGGCGGAGCATCTGTTTTAACCAGAAAAAGAAAGCGGTTTGTGCTCACCATTCGGCTGCAAACCGCTTGTTTGTTTACACCTCAACCCTTCTTCCATTCTTTGTTTGGAACTGAAATCATGAACGAATCCTTCGCCCACGATCTCGAAGCGCGTTTCCTGCGTTATGTGCAGATCGACACCCAGAGTGATGAACATTCCAGTGCAGTGCCTTCCACCAGCAAACAGTTGGATCTGCTGCGCCTGCTCGAACAGGAATTGACCGAACTGGGCGCGGCCGATGTGCGCCTGACCGAGTATGGCTGCGTGCTGGCGACGATCCCAGCGACGGTCAGCCAGCCGGTACCAACCATCGCCTTTCTGGGCCATGTCGACACCGCGCCGCAATTTAGTGGCACCAATGTGAAGCCAATCGTCCATCGCGATTACGCGGGCAACCCCATCACCCTGCCCGACGATCCCAGCCAAACGCTCGATCCGCAGCAATTGCCCTATCTGGCCAGCAAAGTGGGCGATGACATCATCACGGCCAGCGGCACAACCTTGCTGGGTGCCGACGACAAGGCCGGCGTTGCCATCTGCATGACCCTGGCCCGCCATCTGCTGGCAAACCCCACCATTCCGCATGGCAAGATCCGCCTCTGCTTTACGCCCGATGAAGAGATCGGCCACGGCGTGACTCATCTGACCCTGGAAGATTTGGGCGCGGATGTTGCGTACACTCTGGACGGTGGCGAGGTCGGGCAGATCGTCTACGAATCCTGGTCAGCCGACAAAGCGGTGGTCAAGATCACGGGTGTTTCGATTCATCCTGGCTATGCGAAGGACAAGCTGGTCAACGCGCTGCATCTGGCGGCCAAGATCATCAACACCCTGCCGCAGCACACCCGCACACCCGAAACTACGGATGAGCGATTGGGCTTCATCCACCTGTATGAGATGAAAGGCAGCGCGGCCGCGGTTGAATTACATTTTATTCTGCGCGATTTTGAACGCGAGGGCCTGGCTGCGCATGGGGAATTGCTACAGGCGACCTGTCACGCGGTCGGGCTGAGCGAACCGCGGGCGCAGATCGACTGTACGATCACGCCGCAATATCGCAACATGCGCTATTGGCTGGAAAACGATATGCGCCCAGTCGAGTTGGCGATCCAAGCCATGCAGCAACTGGGCATCGAGCCCCTTCAGGAGCCGATCCGCGGGGGCACCGATGGCTCGCGCCTGACCGAACGAGGACTGCCCACGCCGAATCTGTTCACCGGTATGCAAGAATTCCACGGCCCGCTGGAATGGGTCAGCGTGCAGGATATGGCAAAGTCGGTGGCGGTCTGCGTCAATTTGGTCCAGCTTTGGGCAGAGGCATGAACGAGTCAACCATTACGCCGTCGCGACCAGGCTTGAGGTAGCCGCAGCAAAGCTGGCGCGATACCGTTCAACCTTGGCGGTCAGTTTGGCCCGCAAATTTTGCGCCCACTCGGGCTCGTTGATCGCGCCCTCAGTCGCCAGCGCACGTTGCAGCCGGATGTACATGATCAGATGGTGCATCCACAAAAAGAGTGGGATCCGGCGGAGTTCGGCGTCGCGCAGGGGTTTCACCGTGCGGTAGCCCTCGACAAAGGCCACAAATTCGGGCCGATTCAGATCCACCTGCGCGGCATCATCCGCAAAGAGGTCGCGCAGGGCATACGCCACATCGGCCAGAAACCACGACCAGGCGCAATCGTCAAAATCAAACATGCCGATCCGCCCGTCCTGCCAGACCAGGTTATCCTGCTCGAAATCGAAGTGGATGATGCCATAGTTGTCGTTGACGACCCGCATCGTTTCGAGTTCGTGCTCGATCCGACCGAGCAGGCGGCGGGTGGCTTTTTCGTCGCGGGGCAGGTTGCGCGCGACCGTGGCTAATTGTTGCTGCCAAACGGGCCGCCCCGGCGCGCGATAGCCCTGGCTCGTCGCATGTAAGGTTCCCAACGCCTGGCCCCATTGACGGAACATCGGCAAGCTCAATTGGTCGGTTTCGAATTGCTGCCCGGCCAATCGCTCAAACACCACAGCGTGAAAGAGGCCATGCGCGGTCTCCACACTTTCGATCAGGTTGCCGTGTTGCGAAGGGATCGGCTGGGCCACAGCAAGGCCCGCCTTAGCCAAATGTTGCAGATAAGCCAACTCCGCCTGGAGAAAACGGGGCGTTCGCTCGTCGGCGTGGTTAAAGCGCAGATAATAGGCCTGCTCTGCCGCTTCAAACTGAAAGAGAAAGTTGGCACTGGCTCGCCAATAGCGCGGGGTGGATGCAGTCGGAGCCCAGCGAGCAGCCAACTGGGTGGCGATTGGGCTCTCCCCGTGCGCGTCAACGGTGTTGACCACTTGAACCATCGTCGTAATTTTCATCATAGGCCAGTGATAGCGTGAAGTTGATCTTCAAGGAAGCGTGAACTTCCTTGAAGATGGTTGTGGTTGTTTAGCTTGCTTCGGGCGGACGGCGGATCGGCTCGGTGCCCACATGTTTCCACCACAGCTTGTCGGCGATCGGGGTTGCTTCGCGCACCAATCCCTGGAGCGCAAAGTAATCACAGATGCGCTCAATATCCCGGTTGAGGATAAAGTAGGCGCTGGGATTGGTCATGGCCATTGTCACTTGCGGGAAGTCAATCAGCGTGAGCTGGCCCTGCCAATAGAGGATATTATAGGCTGAGAGATCGCCGTGGATCATATTGTGTTGCAACATGAGCTCCACATTGCGGATCGCCTCGTAAAAGAGCGGCTGCACTTCGTCGCTTGGTAAGGTTACCTCGTGCAGCGTCGGGGCCGCGCGCAATTGGTCACCCACATAACCCATCAGGATGGCGTTGTCCGCGGTGGCAAATGGCTTGGGCACCGCGGCCCCAGCCCGATGCAGCTTATCCAGCGCGCCATACTCGTGCAGGATCCACGAAGAATGGGCGATCTGCACGCCGAAGTCGCTCTTGTTTTTGAGCGCCCGGGCCATGCGGCTATCGCGCCGCCGGTTGACGCCACTGACCGAAACAGCCAATTCGCGCCCCTCGCGATAGAGGCGATCATTGCGCAGGTTACGCATGGAGCGCGGGCGATAGACTTTGGCCGCTAGCCACTCGAATTCGGTGGCGGGGTCGGCGCGACAGAGATAGACATTTGCTTCCTTGCCCCCTTTGACCCGACTCACCACATCGGTGATCAACACCCGGTCGTAGAAGGGTTGCAGCGACGACAGCAGCCAGCCTTCCTCAAACCGGGCGGGCTTGTAGCTGATCTGAAAACCAGCCTCCAACCCGGCAGTCTCGGCCAGTTGGGCAACCAATTCGCGCTGCCGCTTCTGTTGTTTATGGCTCAATCTGGAGCCTGCCTGGTGCGCTTGACGGTCGCTCAGGCGGAACTTCTCGGTATAGAATTCAGCATCATCGAGATCGGGCTCATCAAACACAAACTCGGTCTCGGTTGATTGATCGGTCGAAGTCACGGTTGGTGATTCCTTTGTTGATAACAAATTTTCTGTGTGCAGTTGGTTGCACCAGCCCCCACCCGTGACCAATCAAAAAAGCCACAGGTGTATGACACCCGTGGCCTGCTGGTGCGAATTGGTTGCACCTGGTAAGCTGCTGAGCGCAGCCGACCCTTTGCCCCAATACAAAAAGCCACGGGACGATACACCCGCGGCTCAACAGGACTAGTCGATCAGAATTTGGTAGAAATGAAATTCGTCGAGCCAGTTACCGATTGAGGAGTAGGCGCATCGAAGGATGATAAAGTTGGACAAAGCTTTTCACTTGGGCTGCCATCTATACGTCTCCTTTCGACGAATTCACGGTTGATGAATTCAAAAACGCCACAAAACCGGACACGATTTACAATTCGTAAACCGAGAAAAGTCTAGCATAATGCAGAAACGGTGTAAAATCAGGCAATGACAGAAATAAACTATTCCATTCGCCCGGGGCGTTATCGCCATTACAAGGGCAACGAATACGAAGTGATTGGTGTGGCGCGCCACAGCGAAACCGAGGAACCCCTGGTCGTCTACCGGACGTGCTACGGCCAGTTCGATTTGTGGGTGCGCCCGGCCGCGATGTTTCTCGAACAAGTCGTCGTCGATGGGCGTCGGGTACCCCGTTTTGCCTTTTGTGAAGATGAAGCACCGACTACCCAGCCTGAATCAGCAACCGAGCCTCATGACACCGCGTAGCTTTCAACCCTTAGAAACCGAGCGAATCCGCCTGCGCGAATTTCGCGACGAGGATCTGCCCACCCTCATCGCTTATCGACGGGACCCCAGCGTGGCCCAATATCAGAGCTGGAATCCACTTACCGAGGAGAGCGCTCGTCAATTTCTCCAGGCCCTCCAGGCAACCGAACCGGGCACGCGCGGCCAGTGGTATCAAATCGCCATCGCCGAGCGCCAAAGTGATCGCTTGCTGGGTGATTGTGCGCTGCTGGTCAGGGGGGATGACCCCGAACAGGCGGAGATTGGCTACACGCTGGCGCGCCAGTCGCAGGGGCAGGGATACGGCACGGAAGCGGTTACGCGCTTGCTCGATTATCTCTTCGGCAGCTTGCGGCTGCACCGCGTGATTGCCTATGTGGATACCCGCAACACGCCCTCGGTTGCGCTGTTGGAACGGCTGGCTTTTCGCCGTGAAGGTCATTTCCGCCAAAGTTTCTGGCTCAAAGGGCACTGGATCGATGAGTATCTCTACGCCATGTTGCGAGTCGAATGGCACGACGCACCATGAGCAACGAACAGGCCGACCTGGCGATCATCGGGGCGGGCGCGGCCGGGTTGATGGCCGCCATCTGGGCGGGGCGTACCAATCCGCGGCGGCGCATTGTCGTGCTGGATGGGGCGCGCAAGCTCGGGGCCAAAATCCTGGTAGCTGGTGGCGGGCGCTGCAACGTCACCCACGCTGAAGTCACGGTGGATGCGTACGCGGGCAGCTCGCGCAACGCCATCCGCAAGGTGCTGCACCGCTTTGATGTTGCCCCGACCATTGCCTTCTTCCGCGAGATTGGGGTCGAACTCAAGCGTGAAGAGACTGGCAAACTCTTCCCGGTCAGCGATGACGCCCGGACTGTGCTGGCCGCGCTGCTGGCCGAAGCCAACCGTGTGGGCGTACAGATCGGCCATCCGCACCGGGTCGAGGCGGTCGAACGGGGCGCGGCTGGTTTCCGCATCCGCGGGGCGTGGGGAAGTTGCCAGGCCAGCACGCTGATCCTCGCGACCGGCGGCCAAAGTCTGCCCAAAAGCGGCTCAGACGGCAGCGGTTATCGCCTGGCCCAGCATTTGGGGCACAGCCTCACCGAGCGGATCTTTCCGGCACTGGTGCCCCTCACCCTGCCCCGTGATCATATACTTTGCAGCCTGAGCGGGCTGGCCGTGCCGGTGGTGATCCAAGTGGTGGCGGCCAGCGGCAAAATTTTGGCGGAACGAGCAGAAGCGCTGCTCTGCACCCATTTTGGGCTTTCCGGCCCCGCGGCTCTGGACATCAGTCGGCACTGGCTCGCCGCGCAGATGGATGACCCGCAGAGCCAGTTGGTGGTCAACTGGTGGCCCGGCCAAAGTGCGGCGATGCTTGATCAGGCGTTGCAACAATTGGGTAATCTGTCGCTGTTGCGTTATCTGCGCCAGCAACTGCCCGAACGATTGGCGCGAGCACTCTGCACCATCGCCGGGCTTGATGCGAACCAGGCTGGGCACACATTGACACGTACCCAGCGCCGCGCCCTGGTGCAGAGCGTCACCGCCTTGCCGCTCCCGGTCACAGGCAACCGTGGCTTTACCTACGCCGAAGTGACGGCAGGTGGGGTGCCGCTGCACGAATTGGATCTCAAGACGATGGCGTCACGCGCTTGCCCAAATCTGCATCTCTGTGGTGAAATTTGTGATGTTGATGGCCGCATTGGCGGGTACAACTTCCAATGGGCGTGGGCCAGTGGGTATGTGGCCGGCAGCTCAGCGGGCCGCTCAAACAACCAAATTGAATGAATCCATGGTGAAATCGACACAAAATGCCTTTTCGTGGCGGTGGTTGATCGGCGTGCTTTTGACGTCGGCGGGGATTGCGCTGGCGAGCGGGTTGCTGATCCGGCTGGCGGATGAGTGGCTGAGCGATGCCTTCGGGCGGCGGGCCGAATTTCGGGTGGTGGGCGGTCTGCCCGAGATCGAATTGCGCCCACGCCTGGAGCCGATCGCGGCCGCGGTGCTGTCTGTCCGGCACGCCGCGCCCGCCGTGCCCCAGGCCCCGCCGCTGCGCATCTCGATCCCCGCGATTGGGCTCGACGAGCCGATTGTGCCGGTCAGCCCGATCTCCACCACGGCCCGCAGCGGGGCGATCAGTTGGGCGTGGGGCACGGCTGATTATGCGGTCGGCCATTTGGATCGGAGCGCGGTCCCCGGCGCGGGCAATGTAGTGCTGGCTGGGCACAACAACACCAAGGGCGAAGTGTTTCGCTATCTGCCCGACCTGACCCTCGGCCAATTGATCACAGTCTACACCGGCGAACGTGCCCATGTCTACCGCGTGGATGAGATCACGATTGTGCCCTACCGGCGCAACCCAGCCGCAGGCGAAGCGATTTTACAGCCTTATCTGGCCACCACCGAGCACGAACAACTGACGCTGATTTCCTGTTATCCCTATGTCACCAATGCCGACCGCATTGTCGTCGTCGCCAGCCCTCTCCCCGATGCCAGCGGCCATGGCTTCTAATCATCCTCGCGGGTGGCGCTGGCTGCGCTGGTTCTGGTCGTTGCTGCTGGTGCTGGGTGTCGGCTGGACAATGCGAGCCGAGGTGAGCCGGATCGGCGGCGCGCTCACTTGCCTGATCGGCGAACGACTGGCCGCGCTGCAACAACCTGTCAGCCCGCGTCAACTCTTCACCCTGGCCGACCAGTTGGGACTTGCGCCCCTGTGTGTGATCTTGCCGTCCCAACAGGAGCCACTCCCACCCGCGGCTTTTCTCAGCTTGCCCGACACAGCCAATCAGGCCCGTTTGACCGCGGCAATGGCCAATCATCTGGCGGTGCAGGCATCATTTCAGCATCAGCCAATCAGCGACACACTCGGGTTGCTGCACCAGGCGCAGGAGAACGCGCCGCAAGAAGCCGCGGTACGATACAACCTGGGCTACATGCTGCAGCAGGCCAATCAGCCAGATGTCGCGGCGCAACGCTGGCAGGAAGCGAGTCAATTGGCGCCGGATTGGGCCTTGCCACTCGTGCAGCTAAGCGCGCTCTACCTGACCCAGGGAACGTATGAACGGGCCGAACAGGCAGCTCGCCAGGCGCTCCAACGCGACCCGCAACTGCGCACCGCGCACATTGCCCTGATCGAGGCCCTTTATCATCAGCCAAATTCAGCAAATTTGCGTGAAATTGCGCTGATAGACGCCTTGAAACTTTTTGAAAATGATCGTATACTGCTGTTTCATAAGGCACTGGTCTGGAAAGAGCTTGGCAAGGATGAAGAAGCGCTGGCCCTGCTCCATCGACTTTCTGCCTTTGGGCCTGACCCAACCCTTCATACACGAGTAGCCCAGGAAATTGCCGATCTATTGGCGCGGCGTTCTCTTTTGCCAGAGACGCCTCTTTCGCCTACGAGGGTGCCAACCCGGGATCCATCGTGACAAATTCAAACCAACCCTCACAAAAAATTCAATGAAGGAGCACTCATGTTCAAGGCTGTTGTTCAGATGTTGCTACCGGCGTTGCTTGCGGTCTGCCTGGTTGCCCCCGCAGCTGCTCAGGTCATTACCGATACCACGCCGATCACCGATACGGCACCGATTACGGATAGCGCACCGATCACCGATAGCGCGCCCGTGACGGACACTGCGCCGATCACCGACGCGGCCCCGGCGGATCCGGCACCGGCTGCGCCTGGCAGCGAACAAGCCCCCACTTCGCCCAACACGGGTGCAGCATTGCCGAGTGGGGTTTTTGTAGCAGGCTGGGGCCTGTTGGCCGTGGGCTTGATCGCGGGCGGGGTATGGTTGCAACGGCGCAGCAATGCGCGTTAAGGGTTAACTTTTGCATAAAAAAAGCCAGGCTTCTGCGCGGAGCCTGGCTTTTCTATTTGTGGGCACTCAGGCTTTGATCGCCCCGCTCGCCAGCCCTTCGATAAAGAGGCGCATGGTGAACATAAAGAGGATCAACAGGGGGATCGATGCGATCACGTAGCCAGCGAACATCGGCCCATATTGTTGCAGATTGGACCACTGGCTGCTGAAGCTGACCAGTTTTAGCGAGATGGTCCACATCTCGGGGTTGCGCAGGGTAACCGACGGCCAGATATAATCGTTCCACGTGCTCAACAACGCCAGGATCGTCAACGTTCCCAGGATCGGCTTGGCCATGGGTACGGCGATCCGGTGGTAGATGGTAAACTCGTCGGCTCCATCAATGCGCGCGGACTCGAAGATCTCTTCGGGTTGCCCCGCAATAAAACTCCGTAGCACAAAGATCGCAAAGGCCTGGCCACCGGCAATGTAGGGCAGGATCAAAGCCCAGAACGTGTTCAGCAGCCCCAAATCTTTGACCAGCAAAAAGAGCGGGATCAAGGTCAGCACGCCGGGGATCATCAACAGGGCGATGATGGCGTAGAAGATGAAGTCGCTGCCTGGAAAACGATGGCGGGCGAAAACGTAAGCGGCCAACGAGGCGAGAAAGACCATGGCACCGGCGCTGATCACCCCGACGAAGACTGTATTCAGCAGGACTGGATACAGTTGCCGCCACGCATCCGCATAATTTCCCAGGTGCAAGGGGAAGGCCGGGCCCCAAAAGGTGGTGAAGAATTGGTTGTTGTCTTTGAACGACGTAAAGACCGTGAAGATCAGGGGGTAGAAAGTAAAGATCCCAAAGAAGATCAACAAAATGTGCAGGGGAAAGTCATGGCGAAACATTTTTGACTTCATGGCTCTGTCCTCATCAGCGGCACAAATAGTCTGCTCAATCGGTAATGGTTGCTCGCGATTGATCTGTGCTCCTCAGTTCGCACCTGCTGAACGCCGCATTTAGGTTGGGACATGGTCGGTTTCAGGCTGAATGTAGCGCATATTGATGTAGGTCAGCGCAAAGATCACAATAAAGAGCAGCGTCCCGATGGCACAGGCGTAGCCAAAGCGGCCATCCTGAAACGCGGCTTCGTACATCAGCAAGCCGGGCACCATCGACGAATAGCCGGGGCCGCCATTGGTCATGATCAGAATCAGCACGAAGGATTGCAGGGTGCCGATCACGCTGAGGATGAGCAGGAGCTTGACCTGGCCCATGATCAGCGGCAGGTCGATCAGCCAGAAGCGGCG
Organism: uncultured Caldilineaceae bacterium; assembly: GCA_964541665.1. Lineage (GTDB taxonomy): Bacteria > Chloroflexota > Anaerolineae > Caldilineales > Caldilineaceae > CFX5. Next base: position 16,545 of record CAZIRP010000007.1, read on the forward strand.
CAACCCTGTTGCCCCATCCACCGAAGCCGCGTCCAGGATCTCGCGGGGGATATTCTGCAACCCGGCCAGATAGATCAGGAAGTTGATCCCTGCGATCCAGGGGAAGCCGACCAGCGCCAAACTGAGCAAGACCGTACGGTGATCGCCCAGCCATTCGTTGGCCAGAAAGCCGAGCCCGATATTATAAAAGAGGACATTGGCCAACCCAATCGAGGGCGTAAAGATAAACCGCCAGATCAAGTAGGTGACGACTTCGGGCACGACCAGCGGAATGATAAAGATGACGCGGTACCAATATTGCCAGCGGCGGCTCATCAGGTGAAAGACCAGTTCGGCAGCCAGCAGCGGGGTGGTGAGCACGATCAGGATCCGCGCCACGGTCAGGATCAGCATGTTGCTGATGCTGGCGCGCATCACACTATCCTGTGCGATGCGGGTAAAGTTATCCAGGCCTGCCCAGCGCGCGGGGCTGAAGCCATCCCAGTGGTAAAACGAGAGGCGGACCGCGGTAAAGGCAGGATAATACATAAAAACGAGCAAAAAGAGGATGGTCGGCAGCAAAAAGAGATAGAGCGGTGCTTTGCGACGCAATTCCTCGCCGATTGTACGCGGCCGACGCATGATGCGCGGTTCGCCAAATTTACCTTGTTCTACTAATTGATTGCGCATTGGCAGATTCGCTCCCAAAATGATCGAGCGATCAGCATGGTTGATCGCTCGATCATCAGGCGGGCCTATTCGCTAGGCGGGTTGTCCCAATCCCAGCCATTCTGTTCGGCTAGTTCATTGACGGTCTGCTGCATCAACTCACCCACTTTGGCCATATACTCATCCATTGTGGTCTGATCGCCGAGGAATTCTTGCAGGAAGCGCTGATTGGCTTGGCCTTCGTCGATCGACAGTTCCATCAAACCCATTGTTTCCGTGTTATCCATCGCCTGGATCAACTCGTTCATCGAAGGCAAAGGCGTGGTTCCCTGGATGGTCGGGATGAAGGAGCCGAGATCATTGACCATTGGCCCAGCGTTGTGCGCAGCGGTCAGGAATTTGAGGAAATCGACCGCGGCTTCGAGCTTCTCTGGCGTCATGGTGCTGTTTGCCTGCGTCGTGGAGATGCTGTACTGGAAGGCAGCGGAAGGGCCGCCGATCATCGGCGCGGGGATGCCGGTATAGAATTCGGTGCTGGCCTCATCGAAGGTTGGCAGCGCAAAGGTGGCCCATTCGAAATCCACTTCGTCGTTACCCAAAGTTTGGGGAACGGCCCAGCTCCCATTCCAATACATCGCGGCTTCACCATTGATGAACATGCGGAAAGCATCTTCCATCGACATGCTCAAGGCACCGGGGGCCCAATATTGGGACCAATCCTTCAGAATGCGGAAGGTCTCCTGGTAGCGCGGGTCACTCGTGTCCCAGGTGCCGACCGCGTAATTGCGAGCCGCACCATAGGCACTGAGGCGGAACTGATTGTTATCCACATTCATGGCGCTGAATTGATCGCCATAAAATTGGGTCGCGCCAACCCGGTGCCACCAACTCCAGATGAACGCGCTCGGCCCCATGGGGAAGGCGAAGGCTTCCATGCCAGCATCTTTGATTGCCTGGTGCGCGGCCATAAATTCAGACCAGGTGGTCGGCGGACTATTGGGATCCAACCCCGCCGCGGAGAACATATCTTTGTTGTAGAAGATCGCGGTGCCGACATAATCGGCATTGACTTGATACCAATTGCCGTCGGTCGCCTGCACAAACTCCATCACAAACCCGGCGAAGCTGTCCATCCAGCGGTCTGCACCGGGTTGGCCAGCCGGAATGTACAGATTTTCCTGTTCAAAATATTGCGTAAGCGGCTCGAACATCCCACGCGGCAATTGCTCATTCACCTGCCCGGCATGTAGCCAGACAATGTCGGGCAATTGCGCGCCAGCAGCCTGTGTGCGCACCCAAGTGATGTAGTCCGAACCTGGTGCCAACGGCGGGATCAGGTTGATGGTAATGTTGGGATGCAAGGCTTGATATTCCGCTACAATCCGGTTCAAATAGCGGGGCGGGTTCGGTGTGTTCGCGGTCGGTTCGATCGGTGTGTACGCCTGAGCATACATCGTGATCTCCCCTTCGAAGGCGAGATCAGGCACGGTAGCGTAGGTGATGCCTTCGGCCTCTGGGGCGAGCGGGGGGATTTCGTCGGACACCTCGGGCGCGGCTTCGGCGTCGGCTGGTTCCGCCGAGTCATCGCTCGCCGTTGGCGCGGCAGCGGGCGGTTGTGGCCCAACACAACCAGCCAGCAAGGCCAATGCCAACAGCAGGGTTAGCAAAGCTGAAAACCACTTGCGGTCACGCATAACGTTCATTCCTCCTTGGTGAAATTGAGGGTGTGTCGGTGTCTATCTTGGTTTCTACCCTGAAATTCCGCGTGGATCGTCGTTCGCACGGCAAAATTCAGTCCGCAACCATGTTCAGGATAGAACCTTGAGGAGGCACCGGCTGATAGTGGGAAGGTGGGAGCCTATCAGCAATAGCCTATTATGAAATGAGTTGAGCACGATGTCAAGCAGCCTTACGGGCAGGGATCGCAGGCTACTGAGGCCTCAGCGCACCGCGAGTTCGCTCACCAAGAGCGCGCGATGACCCACGCGCTCGCCGCTGATGGGGTCGTAAAGCCCGATCTGCAATTCGTAGCGCCCCGCGGGGAGATCGGTTGGCAAGCGCACCAATACATGATCGGCAAAGGTTTCGCCTGACTGCCACCGTGTAGTGCGGGCGGTGTTCTGGCCGGGCAAGCCATCCCATTGCGCGGCTACCTGCCCCGTACTATCCACAACGTGGGCGAAGAGTTTGTACTCTTGCGCAAGCGGCTGCTCGACTCGCCAGTCCAGCCGGGCGTGCAGGGTGCTGCCCGCGGCCAGGTTGGTCTGATCCACATAGGCCGCGGCGAGTGTGATGCGCTCATCCAGCACCTGCTCCTGTAATTGTGGGGCTGGCGGCGGCAGATCCTGCAAGACGGGCACGGTTGCGGCGAAGAACGGCGCGAAGGCCTCAGCCTCATAGTGCAGATAATCGACCGCCAGCGGCTGGCGACTCCAGATGACGATGCGGGGTTCGCCGCGCACGCGCACCTCACCGACGCGCACATAATCGGCCACTACGGCTTCGGTATAGGTGGGATCTGGCTCCTGCACATGCTGGCTGACAAAGATAAAGTCGGGATTCTCGGCAAATTCCACTCGTTCAAAGGCACCGAGATACCAGCGCAGATGGCGCGAGTACTCGTTGCTGGCATAGCGTTCGCCCAGATATTTCCATTCGGCCAGTACGCCCAGCGTGCCCCACCCTTCCCAGATTGGGAAACCAAAGCGCGGCTTTTCTGGCACATTCACCCCATAAGGAGCCCAGTAGATTGGCTTGCGCTCTGTGTCGAAATTGATCAGATATTCGGGCGCTTGGCGAAAAAAGAGCAAATAGAGATAGTGGCCGGAAAGCAACAGCCAGCCAATCAACAAACCAAACAAGCCCCAACGCACAAAGGGGTGAATTCGAATTGGCGCAAACAATTGCGCGAGCGGTCGGGCAGCCAGCAGCGACCAACTGGGCATCAGCAGATAAAAATGGGTGCCAGGAAACTGGATGATCAGCAAATAGAGCACGAGATAGGGCATAAACCAAAGCAGCAGCCACATCGTCGCAGTGCGATTGCTGCGCCAGCCGCTGAGCCCACCGAGGAGGGCAAGCCCGATCAGACCGCCAAAAAAGTAGATCGAGTTATAGAAAGTGCCCATTTCCACAAAAAAGGGCAGATTCCACACCAGCGTTGTACCCAGACGGGTACCGAGATAGTTCTGGGTGGTGGCGAAAAATTCATTCAATAGCAGCGGCAGATAGGCCGCGGCCACCAATCCCAGCGCCCCTATACTCGCCCCAAGCAGCACTGGCAATAGCATACGGGGCGAATCGCTGCGCCGCCAGCCACGCGCCAAAGCCCACAAAAAGAGCGGCAGCAAGAGCGCAAATTCGTAGTGCATCAACAGCCCAAAGGCGCTCAAGGTTGCCCAGAGCGTTAGCCACCGTCTGCGCGCGGATTGGGCAAATTCCCACGCTGCCAATACCGCCAGAATCGAGAGCAGCAACATGGCTGGCTGATATTGCACAATCCGCGAGAGGCCGAGCGCAAAGCCATTGACCGCCAAAAGCAGCGCGGCGATCCACCCGACTGGCGCGGCGAAAAGCCGGTTGCCCAACGCGGCCAGGGCCAGCATACTCGCAACGCTGGTCAGGGCAAAGGGCAGGCGGGCCGTTGCTTCATCCGCGGTGCCCAGGGCGCGATAGACCACCGTGGCCACCGCCAGCTCGCCCGGCCCTTTGGTGTGCCGCGCAAACGCGTCATCTTCACCGCGGATCGCCTCGCGCGCACGCGTCAGGAGCAGCACTTCGTCATAATGAAATTCGTGATAGCCCAAGCCCGGCAGGCGCAGACCCAGCGCAGCCACCAGCAAGAGCCCCAAGAGCAACCAGTGCGGACGCGATAATGGGGAAACGGGCGTCGGTTTTGACCACCGGAGCGGGAGCAGCAGCGCCAACAAGCCGAGCGTATACGCACCAATCAACTGGACAATTGTGATCGGCCCAGGCAGCCAATGGAGCAATAGCAGGATCAGAATCAGCCAACACCAGCCAAGCGCGCTGGCCCACACCAATTGGAGTGGCCAGCTTTGCCCGGGTAGCTGCCAGTGGCGCACCAGCAAGCCGCCGGGCAACCACCAGCCCACCAGCATGATCGCGCTCCAGCGCGGCCACAACAGGGCGTCGGCGCTCGTTTGTGGGATGAGGAATATCAGCAGCGAAGCCAGGCCGAGCGCGGCAGCCCCCACCAGCCAACTGGTCGGCTTGATGTTCGGGCTCGGCCACTTCCCTGCGTGAAAGCCGATCATAGCGGGTAACTTCCGGGGGCGCTCAAAGTTCCAGCGCGAGACAACGCCGCAATTCATCGGGCGAGGCATTGCCGCCACTGAGGATCAGCGCAACCTTCTTGTTGCGGATCCGCTCACCCAGCTGCAAGGCCGCGGCCAATGGCGCAGCACCCGCTGGCTCGGAGAGGGTTTTGGCCTTTTCAAGGAAATGGCGCATCGCCAGTAACAGATCAGGATCATCGACCAGCACACAATCGCTTAGATGCTCCCAGAGGATCTGCTGGGGCAACATAAAGGGTTCGCCCGTGGCCAAACCAGCCGCCAGCGTATTGATCGGCGCGCTGGACCACTGGCGCGTCTGCCAGGTTTGGTAGGCCGCTGGTGCGCCACTTGCCTGCACAGCGATCACCTCGATGGCAGGGTTGATGCTTTTGGCGGCCAGACAAGCCCCAGCCGCGCCGCTCCCCCCACCCAGCGGCACGATGATCAACTCAATGTCGGGCTGCTGGCTCAGAATCTCCAAGGTGTGCGTGGCAACACCGCTGATCAGCAGTGGCTCGTCACCCGAGGAGATAAAGCGCAGCCCCTGAGTTTCGACCAGGGTTTGGCAATGGCGTTTGCTGACTTCAAAATCGGCACCGTACTGAACCACCTCGGCCCCATACCCCTGCATGGCCGCCACTTTGACCGGGTTGCTGCCCTCTGGCACGACGATCACCGCGCGCACACCAAACAATTGCGCCGCAAAGGCAATCGATTGGCCATGATTGCCGGTCGAGGCGGTGATCACCCCCCGGGCGCGTTCATCGGCGCTGAGCTGGGCCATAAAGTTGACCCCACCGCGCACTTTGAAGGCGCCAATCGGCTGGTAGTTTTCATGTTTGACATAGACTTCTGCCCCCAGCAACTGATCGAGCGCGGGGTAATGATGCAGCGGTGTTGGCGGCAAATAGGGGCGAATCGTCTTGTGGGCCTGAAGAATATCGGCAAAGATGGGCGGGTGAATCGTCATAATCAATTGGGCTTTGCGAAGTTTGCGTGACGGGATGTGCGATTTGCAGGCTGCAATCGGCAACCTGGCTGTGATAACTTTTAGGTGCTTATAGAGAAATTAAATAGAGATCGCACAAATAGCGAGCAAGTAGGTGCGGTTTTGAACCGCATATTCTGGCCCTAGCCTACCTGTGCGGTTTCTAACTGCACCTACGATTTATGCGATATTTATCTGGTTTCTCTATGAGTTTTGCGCCAAATCTGTTTTCGACCTGGAACAATTCACACTTTTTATCGAACCACGAAGAACACCGAAGGCGCGAAGAAACAACTTCGTGTCCTTCGTGGTAAACATGCAATCTGTTTATCAAACTGCCAGCGCGGCAAAGAGCGCTTTCAAGTAGCCGATCGAATATCCCCAGCCGATGCTCTTCTCTGGCGTGTCACCGGGCAAAGCCGGGATATGGTCGGGGTTGATATAGCCGTTGAAACCCACTTTTTTGAGCTCTAGCAGGATCTTGAAGAGGTTCAGATCACCATCATCCAAAAGTGTCTCTTCAAACGCGCCCGCCGTGGCCAGGCTGCCCCGCACATTGCGCATGTGCACCATGAAGATCTTGCCCTTGCGCCCGTAATTGTTGATCTCGTCGAGCACCAGCGAGCTGCCACCAGCTTCGGCGCGCGTCCCAATGCAATAGACGTAGCCAACTTGCGGGCTGGGGAAGGCGTCGATCACCCGGTGGAAGCCCAAGCCCCCAAAAGGCGTCTCAGGGTTCGGCGTGTCGGATGGGTGAATAGCTAAGCGAATATTGTATTCTTCAGCCACCGGCACCAGTTGTTCAAATGCCTGCGTAAAGCGACTCCACCAGTGGTCGAGTTCAGCTTTGCTCGGCGTAATCCGGTCAGCCACGGGGGCCAGATATTCGCCGCGCGACTGGTAACCGCCGCGGTGTGTGGAGCGATAGCGGATATTATGGCTGGGAAAGACATCACCGGTTACCCGCTGGCGCGCTAATGGAATCCCAGCTTGCGCATAGACTTGCAACGCTTTGATGCCCCGCTCCAGATTCGCTTCCCCCCCAGGCTTGCCCTGGATAAAATCCTCAGTCAGATCGGGCAGGGTGACGCGGTTGATGTCCAAGCCAAAGGAGCGCAGCCGCTTGCGCAACGCCTTCACACCGGCGAGATCAGGCACGCCCGTCTCGCGGACGCCCGGCATATCTTCCTGGCCGCCAAAATCGATCGCATCTGCACCGAGTGCGGCCAATTGGCGCAAATAGGTGTCGGTCAATTCGGCACCATGATTAAACACTGCAACTTTCATGGGTGGCACACCTTTTCCTTGTTTTGTTAGATGGCTGGGGTCTTGATGACGGATGAAAGCCGATAGACGAGAGACGACAGACCGTTGACGGCGGACGGGAGCGAACCGAGCGACTGTCCGTCGTCCATCGTCAACCGTCTATTGCCACTCAAGCATCCAGGACCGCGTTGACTTCTTTCAGCTCTTCGCTGCTGAGCGACCAATCCGCGCTTTTGGCATTGGCTTGCATTTGCTCCAGTCTGGTCGCGCCGGAAATTACCGAGCTTACCTGGGGCTGGGCCAACAACCACACATGGGCCAATTCCGCCATGGTATGGCCGCGCTCTTCTGCCCAGGCTGTCAACCTGGTGACTTTGGCATAGTTGGCCTCGGTCATATATTTTTGCACATAAGGGCTGGATTCGCCACGCGAGCCCGCGGGCGCAGCTTCGCCCTGCTTATATTTGCCGGTCAGGAAGCCGCCCGCCAGGGGGAAATAGGGCAAAATCCCCACATTGTGCGCATTGCAATAGGGAATGATCTCGCGTTCCTGGTCGCGCTCGAACATGTGGTAATGATTCTGAATGCTGATGAACGGCGTCCAGTTGTGCCACTCGGCCAACACATTGGCTCGGGCCAGCTGCCAGGCCGCAAAGTTGGAGGCACCAATATAGCGCACCTTGCCACTGGTGATCAGATCATCCAACGCGCGCAGGCTCTCTTCGATCGGCGTCTTCTCATCCCAGCGATGCAACTGGTAGAGGTCGATATAATCGCTCTGCAGGCGGCGCAAACTAGCCTCAACCCCGTTAATGATGTGATAGCGCGAAGCACCGCGATCATTCGTGCCCTCACCAGTCGGGCTGACCACCTTGGTGGCGAGCACAAATTTGTCCCATTTGCCTTTCAGCGCCACACCGAGCGTGGTTTCAGAATCACCACCGGTATAGACATCCGCGGTGTCGATCAGGTTGATGCCCAGATCGATACACGCATCGATGATATTGTTGACGCCAGCTTGATCGACAGTGCTTCCAAAGCGGTTGGTGCCGAGGCCGATGGTCGAGACGCGCAGACCAGAATTGCCCAGTTGACGAAATTCCATACTCAAAACTCCTTCGTGATGGGTGATAATCATGCGCCTTGCGGGTCAGAACGACCCATCGGGCGGTTAATTGACATCGCCTTCGCCGCGCCAGAAACGCTGCACTTGTTTCTCCAGCGCCGGGTGATGGCTCAGGCTGGGATCCTGAGCAAAGATACTTTGTGCCGCGGTACGCGCCAAGTTGATCGTCTCCAGGTCGCTCAGGTGCGCCATGCGCAGATTGGGCAAGCCGCTCTGGCGTGTGCCCAGGAAATCCCCAGGCCCGCGCAGAGCCAAATCCTTCTCGGCCAGGGCAAACCCATCATTCGTGCTTGCCAGGGCTTCCAGCCGTGCCACGGCGTCGGGCTGCTCCGAGCGGCTGATCAGCGCGCAATAGCTTTTGTGCTCACCACGCCCCACCCGCCCACGGAATTGGTGGAGTTGGGCCAGCCCAAAACGCTCGGCATCTTCAATGATGATCAGCGAGGCATTCGGCACATCGATCCCAACTTCGATCACACTGGTACTGACCAGCACATCATATTCATGCTCGGCAAAGGCCCGCATCACCGCATCTTTTTCGCTGCCGGTCAAACGCCCATGCAACAGCCCAATCCGCAGATCGGGCAAGATCTCGCTTTGCAGCCTGGCGTGGGCCTCGACAGCCGCGCCCACATCCAATTTGTCGCTCTCCTCGACCAGCGGATAGATGATAAAGGCCTGGCGGCCCGCCTGGACTTCGCGACGCAAAAAGCCATAAAGCCGCTCGCGCTCGCCGGGTCGGAACAATTTGGTCGTGATCGGCGTACGCCCGGGGGGCATCTCATCGATCAAGCTGAGGTCGAGGTCGCCATAGATGGTCAGCGCCAGGCTGCGGGGAATGGGGGTGGCACTCATCACCAAAAGATGGGGCTGAGTATCGCTATTGGTGCGCAAGGCCCCGCGCTGCTCCACCCCAAACCGGTGTTGCTCATCGACCACCACAAACCCCAAATTGGCGAAGTCAACCCCTTCCTGGATCAGCGCGGTTGTGCCGATCACCACATCGAGCTCACCTTCGCGCAAGGCGGTCAACACTTCGGCGCGTTCGATCCCAACCACGCGACCAGTCAACAACGCCACCGATAGTGGTCGGCCATCGGGTCGGGTCAACTCGCTCAACATGCGGCTGATACCGCGATGATGCTGCTCGGCCAGAATCTGCGTCGGCGCGATCAGGGCAGATTGGAAGCCGTTGCTGGCCGCCACCCACATTGCTGCCGCGGCGACCGCGGTTTTGCCGCTGCCGACATCGCCCTGCACCAGTCGGGTCATCGGCACAGAGCGGCGCAGATCCTGGGCGATCTCTTGCAGCACACGTTCTTGCGCACCCGTCAGGGCAAAGGGCAAGCCCGCCTTGAACTGGGTGATCTGCTCATCTGCCGCGGGCAAAACCGGGGCCTGATGCTGGGTCAATTCATGACGGCGGCGCAGCACCCCAAGTTGTATATAGAGCAATTCTTCGAAGGCCAACCGGCGGCGCGCGGCCAGCAATTGTTCGGCATCTTCAGGGAAATGGATGTGCTGAAGAGCGGGCACAAGCGCGGGCAGATCGTAGCGGGCCAGCAGATCACGCGGGAGCGGGTCGGTCAATAAGTCAACGAATTCTTCGAGCGCCTGCCGCACCAAGGCGCGCACACGTTTGTGGCTTAGCCCCTCGGTGAGCGGATAGACCGGCGAAAGCCGCCCGGTGGCGACCATCTCATCATCGACATCTTCAAACGCGGGGTTGTCCAGCGTCTTTTGGCCCATATAGAGCCCGACTTTGCCGCTGAAGCGCATCGTCGTGCCCGGCGTCAATTGATTGCGGACGAACTTATTCCACCAGGTGGCGTGCAGGGTGCCCGTAGCATCTCCCAGAATGCCCTGGATCATCGTACGCTTGATGCCAAGTTTGCGCTCGCGCACATCCCACAAATTGGCAATGATCGTCACTTGCTCGCCCGGTTCAAGCTGAGCAATGGTGCGCAATTGGCTATAATCTTCGTGCCGCGCTGGCAGATGCCAGAGCAGGTCGATCACGCGGTTGACGCCCAGGCGGACCAGTTGCTCGGCGGTCGCCGGGCCCACACCGCTGATCAGTGTGACGGGACCTTGCAGATCCTGCGCACGCCGGGTGACACGCGGCTGTTGGCGCCGAACACGTTCGCGGGCAATGTGGGTCGGTTCTGGCGGACGCAAGCCAGTTTCGTAGACCATCCCGTCCTCGTCCACCAATTCCTGCCACTCATCTTCGAACTCGGGATGGGCAGGCTCTGGTGAGGCGGTCGCCCCGGCATTGGTGGCTTCGTCTGCATCATCGAGCGCGACCTCCGCGGGGACAGGAGGCACAAAATCTTCGCTCAGGGCCTGCTGTAGCGCAGCGATCAGCGCCGGACGGTCGGCATTGGTGGCCTCGTAGGCGATCATCAAGGCAACAATCGCCTCAACGTGCGCCTCGTGGATCTCTTCAGCGAGTGCGTCTTGCGCCCACCGCTCACTCATCGCCCCCATTCCGCCGATCACGGCCCGGTTACGATAATTCTGTTTCTCTTCCAATTCCAGAATGCGGCCAAGCCGCGTAAACGCTGGGGTCATCACAGCAACTCTCAGTTCTCAGGTCATTGGACCAAATCTGCACTTTATCCGCGACTCAATGGCCTTCGTAGACCACCACGCCCAGGATATTCGGGCCGAGGTGGACAGCCAAACTGGGCGGGTAAGCCACCTGTTGGATCACGGCATTGGGTAGCAACTCGCGCAAGCGGCCCACCAAAGCCTCACTTGCCTCGGCGTATTGGTGTTGCATCACCCCAACTCGCTCGACATGGGCAAATTCGGCGACAAATTCGTACAGCTTGTCAACCACTTCTTCGCGCGTCTGGACTTTCTCCAGCGGCTGAAAGCGGCCTTCCTCCATCATCAGCATTGCCTTGATGCCCAGCAGGGTGCCCAAAATACTCTGGGAGCCGCCCAGGTGAGCACTGCGTTCCAGGTAATTCAGGCTCTCGGAGAAGACCGACAAATAGAGATGGGGCACCGCGCCATTGACAAGGCGAGCAATCTCGTGCGAGGATGCCCCCTGGCTGGCCGCTTCAGCCGCCAATTCGACCAACAAGCCCAGCCCATACGAAGCGGTCATGGTGTCGATCACGCGGATGGTGTAGCGCCCCTTGAGCAGCTCAGCAGCGCGTCGCGCGGTCTGCCACATTGGGCTGAGCTGACTGCTCACATGCAACGAGACGATCTGCTCGGCCTCCCGCGCCGCCTGCTGATAACATTCGATGATCTTGTTGACATCGGTGCTAAGCACATCGGGCAATTGCTCATGCGGCAAGACCCCCAACGTCGGCAAGCGTGCAAAGAGATCGTCGGCATCAAAATCGGCCTTCTCTTCCGTAACTTGCCCTTGGGTTTTGATCCGATGGGGGAGAATCTTAATTTTATGCCGCTCGATCACCTCGGGTGGCAAAAAGACATTGCTATCGGTAACGATTCGTACTTTATCCATGCTTTCAGGAAAAATTAGGTTAAACCAGATCGATTGTGCTTGGTATTCATTGGCTTATCAACCCGCCACATCAGGCGCTTGCTACTCGGTTGATAAGATGTAGTGACAATGGGCTTGGCCACCATAGGCCAAGTCCACACTTTGGTCAGCATAACGGTTGCAGACGGTTTCTTTCAAATTTTCGGCAGCCTCGGCAGTGATAAAGTCCCCATAATAGAGCGTGATCGTCGTACTCTCATCCGCGGCCATCTGTTCCAGCAGCGAAAAGACCACGTCAGTCAGATGGTGACCGCGTGTCACAAGACGGCCATCGTGCAGCCCGATGAAATCACCGACCTCCACCGCCACCCCATCGAACTCGGCATCTTGCACGGCTTGCCACACCTCGCCGGTATCGATGCGCGCGATATGCTCTTGCATTTGCAGCGCCAACGCCGCGGGCTCGGTTGTGGCCGTGCGTGCCGAGGTCAACGCCGCGAGCCCTTGGGGCGCGGTCTTGGTGGGCACGACAAAAACTTCGCGCGGGGCCAATAATTGATTGGCGCGCGCCGCTACTGTTTCAGCCACTTCCCACAATGCCCCATCGTTGGGCAGCAGCAGAACAGAGCGATAGGGAAGCTGCCCAATCGTCTCAAGGATCTCATCGAGCTCAAACGTGGCCGTGCCGATCATGTTCGATTTGATCTGCAGGGGCACAACTGCCGAGTCAGCCTGGCGAAACAGCTGCGCAAAGCCTGTGCCGGGCACAAACGGCACCACGCCAATCGACGCCTGTGGGGCTGCCAACTCCTGTTCAGCATCAACTACCTGGCGGTCTGGCTCGGCCAACATGGCTGCGGCCAAATTCTCCAGGACCAGCCTGGCCACGCAAGCCGTCTGCAACAGACAGGCGATCACCCGACCGGGATTCGCCGTCCGCAATTCGAGGGTCGCCACCTCACCCTGGATGACGAATTGCAGCTCCTCTTCCCACTCAGCCAAACGCTGACCAATGCTCTCCAGCGACTGGCTTTGGGGCATAATTGTACAGCGCAGCAAAAAGCTGTCACCCTGGGCGCCAGGCTGACCCGCCATGCTGGTTCCAACAACAGATTCACGCTCTCGACTCACACAAAACTCCGCTTGATTGCAGGCAGTGAAGAGGTTCAATGGACGACAGACGGTAGCCAACGGACAACAGTTGGCTAGCCGAGTATCCTGGCTCACCCAGGAAGCGCGATGGCGATGCGCACTGTTCAGCAACGCCATTCATTCGCCCCAGAGCTGGCCTACACCCCCAGACACCTTTTTGTTTGACAAGCTAATAGCCGTATGGTAGGATAAAAAGGTTATAGTAATCTTGCAAATCATGCAAGGGTCTGGAAGAGCCTTCGAGCTTGAGGCGTTCTACGCATAAGGGTTGTCAACGAGCGCCGTTTCCCAGCAGAAAACCGTCATACATGGCAGAACAAACCGGGTTCTGCGCGATTATTTAGGGGAAGAGAGTAGAGTTATGGCAAAGTGCGAACAATGTGGCCGCAGCACACAATATGGCAACAACCGCCCCTGGTCCAAAAAGGCAACTCGTCGACATTGGAGCCTGAACATCCAAAAGGTGAGCATTTTTAATGGCGACAAGCCAGTCCGCAAGCGGCTTTGCACCTCGTGCATCCGCACGTTGACCAAGGCGTAATTGCCTCGCCACCCTTTGGCGCAGAATTTGCGGTTAGACGCTGAACAGTACGCTCTTAGAAGCTATCCGTAACATAGATGCGACTCCCGAACCTGGGCTTACCAGCATCGATTGGCGCAGAATTTACAGATAAACACTTCGTTGTCATACAAAGCTAGTGATCACCACTCGAGGTCACTAGCTTTTTCTTTACCAGCACATCTCGGCGCAACTGACCACACCCGGCGTTGATCTCAATCCCCCGCCGCAAGCGTACCGTGGCCGCCACCCCAGCATCCCGCAGAATCTGCACAAAACGCTCGGTGTCCGCATCGCTCGTCGGCTGATAAGGGCTGTCGGGAATGGGATTCAGCGGGATCACATTCACATGGCACAGGAGCGGCTTCAGCTTCTCGGCCAGTTGATGAGCCTGCTCTGGGCTGTCGTTGATCCCACGCATCAGCGCATATTCAAACGTGACGCGGCGATGGGTCTTGTCGATATAACGCGCCACCGCGGCCAGCAACTCATCCACTGAATAAGCCCGGTTGATCGGCACCAGTTGCCCACGCAGATCATCGTTCGGCGCGTGCAGGCTGACCGCCAGGTTGATCTGGAGCGGCTCTTCGGCCATGCGGTCGATCATCGGGACGAGGCCCACCGTACTCAAGGTGATATTGCGTGCGCCCAGGCCAAAACCCGCGGGGTCGGTGAGCCGGTGAAGCGCGGCCCAAACATTTTTGTAATTATGCAGTGGCTCGCCCATGCCCATCAGCACGATGTTGGTGACCGCGCTCGGCGCTTCCAGGTGCAGTTCTGGCTGGAGGCTGGGCTCGGCCAAGATCCGCGCAAAATAGAGCACCTGGGCGACGATCTCGCCCGGGGTCAGATTGCGCCCCAAGCCACCCTGCGCGGTTGCGCAAAAGGTACAGCCCATCGCGCACCCGGCCTGGCTGCTGATACAGAGGGTACGCCGCCGGTCATACAACATCAAAACCGCTTCGATGGTGTTGCCATCCGCCAGTTGGAAGAGCACCTTTTGGGTGTCCCCAGCCAGCGAGATGGCCGAAGCAACCGGCTGCAGCGGCTCCAGCGTGACCAGCTCGGCCAGGCGTTCGCGCAGCGGCTTGGGCATATTGGTCATGGCCGCGAAATCGGTCACATAGCGTTCGTAGATCCACGACCAAAGTTGACGGGCGCGATAAGCCGGCTCCCCCAGCGTGGCCAGAAAATCGACCAGCGCTGGCTGGGTAAATTCTAATAAGGATGGGCACGCCGCAGTCGCCGCGCCAGGCATGACCAGTTCAAGTTTCACCCAAGTATTGTACTTGGCGGACGAAAGCCGGTCAAAAAGTCGTGGAGTGGTGAATCACGAACCCTGTTGGTCGGCGGTTTGGAAGGCCGCCAGCAAGGCGGGCAACCCTTCCAACACAAAATTGGGGGGCAACTCGGCCTGTTCAAACTCGGCTCGCTGACTGATACCAGTGAGCACACCGGCTGTCATCAACCCCAGCTTGACCGCGCCGACGATGTCGGTTTCGTAGCGGTCGCCGACCATCAGCGTGGTGGCTGGCTCGACGCCCAAACGCTGCATTGCCAGTTCATACATCCCCGGAAACGGCTTGCCAACGACAGCAGGGGTCACCCCGGTTGCCGCGGTCAACATGGTCAGAATGCTGCCCGTGCCGGGAATTTGGCCTCGTTCGGAGGGGTAGGTTGGATCGATATTGGTGCCGATAAACTTGGCCCCGTTGCGGATCGCCAGAGCGACATCGGCCAATTGATCGTAGGTGAGGTGAAAGTTGATCCCCACGACCGCGTATTCGGCGCTGAAAGGGTCACTCACCAGGTCGAAGCCTTCGTGCAAGAGCGCGCTGCGCAACCCCTCCATGCCCAGCATGATCACCTTGCTGCCGCGCGGAGCCTGCGCGGCCAGCCAACTGGCGGCTGCCTCGGCGCTGCCCAGGATATGGCTGGCATCGGTTTGGATGCCCATCCCGGCGAGTTTATCGGCGAACATCGGCGAGGTGTTGCTGGCATTGTTGGTGATGCACAACCAGCGTCGACCGGTTGCGTCCAAATAATCGAACAAGGCTTGTACGCCGGGCAACGGCTGATTACCGACATAGACAACGCCATCCATATCGAAGAGTACGGCGCGACACTGGCGCAAGGCAGCGATCGCTTCCGGTGAATTCACCATAAAATTGCTCTGCTTTCTAATTGTTTTCTCGATCAGTAACTGTGATTTCTTACATAGGTTTTACAGACTCGTTCGACGGCACGGGCAGACCGCGGGGGCGCGAGAAATAGGACTGAAAGAGCGCGGCCCCGATTGCGGTCAACCCTGCGCCGATCAGAAAAAGCGCACGATAGCCAACCGAGGTGATCAGATACCCGCCGCCAAAAGCCATCGCGGCCCAGCTAATCCCAATCGCCATGGTGGTGATCGCGGACATGGTGCCTTGCCAGTGACGCGCGACGATCTCCTGGGTGTAGACCATGAAGGCTGGGCGGGCAATGGAAATAACCACCAACATGGCCATAAAAGAAAACCCAGCCGCGGCCCAATGGGGAATCAAGGCAAAGGGTAGCAGGGCGAGCGCCAGGCCAAAGGTGCCCCAGACGATTGCCCGTTCGTGGCCCCAGCGAGCGGCGAAGAGCGGTGTGAGCAAGGCTGCCGGCACCGAAATCAACTGTCCGATGGCCAGAAATCCCCCAATCCGCGCCGCCGATGCGCCCAGTTCGGTGTCCATGTAGATGTTAAAAAATGTGCGAGCCACCCCTTCACCAGAGCCGCGCAAAATCCCGAC
Source organism: uncultured Caldilineaceae bacterium (assembly GCA_964541665.1). Taxonomy (GTDB): domain Bacteria; phylum Chloroflexota; class Anaerolineae; order Caldilineales; family Caldilineaceae; genus CFX5. The sequence continues at coordinate 32,822 of CAZIRP010000007.1, forward strand.
CAGCGCAATCACGCCGAGGATAGCCAGAGGCAGCGGATCGTGGGCCCGGGTTGTGGTTCCGCCACTGCTCGCGACTGGAAGCTCTCCCCCTGTGGTCCGCAGCATGGCCAGCACAGCAATCACCAGGAGAGCCGCGGCCAGCAGCAACGGATAACGATAGGGGATCGGGGAATCGAGCGACAGGTGCAAGGCACGCGCAAAGAGCGCCGGTAGCATACCACCAACCAGGCTGCCCACAAAGCCTGCCAACGGCCATAGCGCGGCCTGCACTGAAAAGACATGGCTGCGTTCTTGCGGCGTAGCCACGGCCATCACCCAGGGGGCTGAGTTGACAAAATAGAGGGCCAGCCCCAGCCCCCCCAGCAGATAGGTCGCGAGGATCCAGGTCTGACGCGCCGCGCCAGGAATAAATTCAGCCAGAACTGGCAGGCCATGCCCAACCATTGCCAGGGTAAGCCCGAGGATCATCGCCCGGCGGGTGCCCAGCTTTGCCCCGACGAAGGTAGCAGGCAACGCAAAAATTGCCAGCGCAAACTGGCTGATCGCATTCACCAGGCCGATAAACTCGGTACCGTAGGCCATCCGCACCAGGTAAAGATTAAACAGAACCGTGTAGATGCCCCCAAAGACGGTAAAGCCAATCAAGGCCGGGGTGATCAAAAACAGGCGGACATCGCGGCGGAAGGCTCGGATTTGCTGAAAAAACGCCGACATAAGCTCTTTCTATCCCGACAGCCTGCGCCGCGCTGAGCAGGCAGGATCAGGTTCGGGGCCATCCCTATTTTCAGGATGGGCGCGGCTGGCCTTCCCGCTGATTGATGCAGCTTCGGGCAAGTGCAAGCATTGTACTGGAAACAGGCTTGTTCCTGAAATGGAGGCGGGATGAGTAGTCACCTGGGCTGCATGATATTTCATGGAGCAGGTTTCACGCGAGCGCCCGGTTTCTGTCCCCCCAAATAATCACTTGCGCGCGCTCAATTTCTCTCTTATACTACGGCGAACGAGGGGTAAGCGCCACATCATAGATAGACTGTCATGGATAACCTGTGGTAGATAGCCTGTGATGAATGGCCTGTGCAGATTCGTGGATGGAAGGAGCAGAGGGAGAATTTCGATGGAAAATCCGATCATCATGCGGGTGATGGAGCGCATGGAGTTATTGCCAACCGACCTGCAACAATTGGTATGGGAGTTTGTACAAACCCTGCACAGCTCGACGCAACCGGGGGTTTCCGGCCAGGTGATGCGTCAATTTGCCGGGACAATCTCTGCGGATGAACTAGAGCGGATGCGCCACGCCGTCATGAATGGCTGCGAACAGGTTCAACTGAATGAGTGGTAGATATTTGCTCGATACTGCCATTGTGCTGGCCTTGTTTGCCAATGAGCGCAGCGTGGTGGCGCAGATCGAAGAGGCGGATGAACTCTTCGTTCCCAGTATCGTCGTGGGTGAACTTTATTATGGCGCGCGCCGCTCGAACCGAGTCGTGGAAACGGTGGCGCGGGTCTATGCCTTTGCCCAAGCCAGTACCATCTTAGCGTGTGATGGCGAAACCAGCCGATGGTATAGCGTCGTCAAAGAATTACTGCTACAAAAAGATGTTCGAATCCCCGAGAATGACATTTGGATCGCGGCCCTTGCCTTGCATTATGGCCTCGTCCTGGTGACGCGTGATGAACATTTCGGCCAGGTCACCAACCTGAAGACAGTCCACTGGTAATCATCGATTCACACAAGACAGTGCCAGACCATTAGCCAGGGGCTTCGTCCACCACGTGGCCTGCCTGTTTGCGCTGTAAACGAGCCAACCGATGCTCGAGTTCGGCGATTGCGCCCGCGGGTCGTTGCCAGGCAGCCGCGCTGCGCAGGGTATGCAGTGCCCACTGCGTCCACATCTCCGCCTGGCCTAGATCCACCTGTTGCCACTCATAATATTTGGCTAATTCCACAAAGGGGGTTGGGTCCACCCCGGGGATGGTCGTGAGCCAGCGTTCCCACAATTCCGCGGCTTCGCCCCACCGCTGTTGCCGCTTGAGCAGTTGCCCCAGCCGGGCAAAAGCCTCACGCTGGGTTGTGGGCTCGCGCACGAGATCCAACGCTCGGTGGTAGGCACTTTCGGCCTCGCGCCACCGTTCTTGCTCCTCCCAACAAACGCCCAAAGCCAACCAATCTTCGCGCTCTATACTGGCATCCTCGCTGCTGGCGAAGGCCAGGCTGAGCCGGTCGGCCAGCGCGACCATCGAGAGAATATCTTCGAGGTTGTGATAAAAGACGCGGCTGATCTCCCCAGCATCCCCATTGCGTAAATAATCGGTGTAGACTTGTGGGATCAGATGGCCGGGCAGGTCAGCTTCGCTGCGGCTTAAGCCCAGGATCTGCTGCTCCAGGTTGATCAAGCGGCAGCTTTGCAAACGCCGTCGCCACAAACGCCGGGCAGGCGGCAACAGATCCAGATGGGGGCGTTCTGTGGCCAAAAAACGACCGCTGCCGCGCAGGTCTGGGTAGATGTGGCGGTTCTGGCTCAGCCGAGTGCGCAGCAAGGGCAGATCAAACGTGCGGCCATTGAAGGTGACGCTCAACTCGTGCTGATCAAACAGATCGGCCAGCGCCAGCAAGAGCGCGCCTTCTTCATGCGGGTTGCGCATAAAAAATTGGCGCACGACAAAATGGCTCGGGCTTGTCCCGCCGCTGTGCGTTTCGAATGTGCCCACGCCGACCATAAAACAATAGACCCCTGCGCCACCGCCCAATCCCGTTGTTTCTGTGTCCAGAAAGACGGCATTGGCATAATTTTCAACCGCTTGCAAGCCAAAATTGGGGTGTAATGGGGCAAAGAGCGCGGGAGGTTGGTTCAACAGAGCATGGAGCGGTCGGCCACCCCGTTCAGTTTGCAGGGCATAGCTTTGCGTTCGCACGTAACAGATACCCGCCGCGTTCTCCACCACGGTGCCTGGGATCAGCGCTTCTAGTGTTCCGGCGCGGGGTTGGGTTGCCACCGACTCCGGCGCGGCTACTTCAGTCGCGGGTAACGGGTCGCGAGCCGAGCTATTCTGTTGGGGACGCAGTGCTTGCAAACGGCGCAAACGTTCGAGTGTTGCAGACATGCGTATAGCATACCATACGCCCCCCGGCCCATCAACACCGGGCGTAAGGCGTGATGCGTCAAACGTCATTCGTCATTCACCATTGATTATTCATTATTCACCATTCATTATTCATTATTCACCATTCATTATTAGCTGTTCGTCCACCCTCCGCTTCCCCGGATCATTTGTTCTCCCGCGTGGCATCGTCTATAATCCAGCCACAGTTGCGAGCTAGAATCAACAATCACCCAAGCCAATCAACCATCGGCCACAACAGTCATGTCACTTGTTCAAACCAAAACGTGGGACATTGCCCCTACCGCCCCGCCCGATCTCATTGCAGCCATACCAGAGCATCCTTTGCTGGTGCAGGTACTCTATAATCGCGGGTTGCGCACAGCAGCGGAGATGAGCGCATTCCTCAACCACACCGACGCCGTCAAAGAGAATCCCTACCGGCTGCGCGATATGGCCGAAGCTGTGACTCGCCTGGTGCGGGCGATCGAAAAGGGCGAAGTGATCTGTGTTTATGGGGATTTTGATGCCGACGGTGTCAGCGCCACAGCACTCCTGGTCACCGCGCTGCAAGCCGCTGGTGGGCGAGTGGGCCCCTACATCCCCGACCGTGTTGATGAAGGCTACGGGCTCAATCTGGACGCGGTTGAGCGCATTGCCAGCCAGGCCCAACTCATGGTCACGGTGGATTGTGGCATCCGCAGCGTGGCCGAGGTGCAGCGAGCCAATCAGCTCGGCCTGGATGTGATCATCACCGACCATCACAGCGTTGGGCCGGTTTTGCCCCCTGCCCTGGCGGTGATCAACCCGCGCCGCAAAGATTGCCCCAGCAAATTTGAACGATTGGCCGGGGTGGGCGTGGCTTATCGGCTGGCTCAGGCAGTTTTGCGGGCGGTGGCGCAGCATTCATGGGCGCGCATCTCACCCGACCAGACCGTGGAGATCGAAGAGTCACTGCTGGATCTGGTTGCGCTGGGCACTGTGGCCGATATGATGCCGTTGCTCGGCGACAATCGCACGCTGGTGGTGCGTGGGCTGACACAGATCAACCAGGCGCAGCGGCCTGGCTTTGAGGCGATGTTGCAGCGGGCGGATCTGCGGCCCGGCACGGTGGATGCCGCGGCCATTGCCTTTCGCCTGGCACCACGCATCAACGCGGCGGGACGATTGGCCCACGCCAAGCTGGCCTATCAACTGCTGCGCACCAAAGATCCCGGCCAGGCGTTTAATCTCACGCACGAATTGGAAGTCCTCAACCAGGAACGTCAGCGGTTGACCAGCGAGGCCCAGGCCACCGCCGAAGCGCAATTGGCCAGTGCGGGCGCGGAGCCCCCCCCGTTGATCAGCGTGAGCAGTCGAGATTTCAAGCCCGGCATTGTGGGGTTGGTGGCTGGCAAATTGGCCGAACGATTTTACCGGCCAGCCGTGGTGATCGAGCAGGGAGAACAAGAATCACGCGGCAGCGCGCGCAGCATTGCCGAAGTTGATATCAGCGCCGCGCTCGACGAAGTGAGCCCGCTCTTGATCCGGCATGGCGGTCACCGCCGCGCCGCAGGGTTCACCGTGGCGACCGCGCGCCTGCCGGAATTCCTGGAGCATTTGGGCAGTGTGGTGGCGCAGACGCTCGCCCCCTTTGACGAGTTGCGCCCTTCCCTGGCGGTGGATGCCGCCGTTGATTTTGGGTTGCTGAACTGGGGACTTCAGGAACAATTTAAGCGGCTGGAGCCGACTGGCTACGAGAACCATGCCCCGCTGCTGTTGACCCGCAATGTGCGCGTGCGCGAAGTGCGCACCGTGGGCGAGGGCAAACATCTCCGGTTGATCGTGGATGATGGCGATGCCTCTGCCGTGCTCGATGCGGTCGGCTTCCACCAGGGCGAGCGCCACAGCCAGATCCACGTCGATAGCCGGGTCGATCTGGTCTATCAACTTGAGGCGAATGAATGGCAAGGGCGACGCCGCTTGCAATTGAACATCCAGGATTTACGCAGCAGTCTCTAAAGCTGCTGATAGAGAAAGCAACAAGGAGCGAAGATGGGACGGCTCAACCGACCGGTGCAGGTGGGCGTGGTTTTCGGCCTGATTGGCCTGCTCTTAACCATAATCGGCATTGTGCGCGGCACTGTGCCGTTGCAACCCGCCAATATCGCCATCGCTTTGCTGATCGGCGGCGGGGTTTGGTTTGTGGTGAGCTGGGCAGTTGCCACCGCGGCCAGCGATGTCGAACAGGATGATGCATCGCTGACCACTGGTGACGGGGAATAACCCTATAAGCCCGCTTCGGTTACAAGGTAAGCAGCCGGTTAGTGATCAGCGCTCAATGCCCGCAGCAGCGCGCTGGCCGTTGCCACGTAGATCTCCCCAGCCTCCGGGGCCAATGCGGCTGGGTACCCATAATATTTGTAAGCGTCCGCGACCTCATATCCACCCACTGGATAGGCACGCCGCGTCGGGATGTAGCCAATATTGTCGTTGCCAAAGCCGCACAACAGACAAGCGAATGGCTCCGCCACCGCTGCTTTGACCGCCAGACCCAATTCCACAAACAATTCACCCGGCGCACTCACCAGCATCAACTGGCCCACGCGCAGCGCCTGAACTTCGGTCGTTACTTGATTGGGGGGCACAGCGCTCTTCAAGGCAGCCAGCGTGCGCTCGACCCAGTGCTGCATGGCGATGGGGATCTTCGGGTGGAGCGGCAAGGTTGTCTCTGGTGTTTCTTCCGGCGCTGCCTCTGGAGTCTGGGTCTGTGCAACGTTTTGCCAGTTGACTAATTCCGTTGCCAGATCGGCCTCGTTCGGCAATGTCGACAAGGGCAGCGTCAGCGATTGGCGCAGCCCCTGGAGCCCCTGCCAGGGTGTTGGGGTCAAGGTGGCGTGGATGCGCAGCGCCTCCTCAGCAACGGCCTGCCCGATCTCGGTTAGCACCGGCCAGCCGCGTGCAACCGGCCCCACATCGCCAATCGCGCCGGTGACAAAGAGCGCGGGAACGCCAATCGATTGGCGGATCTGCTCGACCGCGTAGCCGCAATATTCCGCGGAGATCAGGCGGTTCTCACCGGTGAGACAGGTAGGGTGACAGGCCAGATTGAGCAGCACACCGAGCGGCTCGCCCTGTTGATTGTCCACCCGCACGACCAACAATTCGGGGTCGGTGATGTCACCGGGTTGACGGCGGTTGTGGATGCCCGTGGTCACTGTGCCGCGCCCCACGGCCCAGCGTGCGGGTTGCACTTGTGCGGCGGCCTGTTCGGCAACGGTGGCCAGCTTTTGGCGCAACACCGCCATGTACGCCTCATCGATCTCGCCACAATCCTGCAAAAATAGGGTGGCCGGGCCAGCGTGGGTATGCGAACAGGTGATCAAAATCTGCGCGGCGGGGATGGTGGTACGCGCGGCAATGGCCTGGCGCACCTGCTCCACATCCCGTAAGTGCAGGCCCAGCGTATCGCACGTGATCAACGCCGCGCGCGCTGCGCCATCAGCAATCACCAGCGCCCGGGCGTAGAGCGGATCATGCACACTGGTCGCAGCCCCATCTCGGGCAATGTAACCGGCCAATTCAATGCCAACTGGCGGCGTGATCTCAATTTCGGCAAATCCAGCCCACAAACTCATGTCGATTTCCTTGATCGTTCAGGGTGATAATATTCTGCGCAGAGAGTATATAGTGCGTTGTAAGCGCTGCCAAGTTTGCCGCAAAGAGCGCGTATGAAACGCAACCCGGGCATAGTAGCGCATCACGTTTCAGTCCGCTCGCTCCACCGAATAGACAGGCAGCCGACAAGCCGGTATAATGGAGCAAAGGTGGCTAAGGGTAAAGGTTTGTTATGGCGATTTTTGAGTCCGACCAACATCTCTATCGGGTATTGCAAGCCGTCTTTGACGCGCTGAGTGCCCAGCCGGAAACCATCACCTCCTTCACGAAGAGCAATCTGGTGATCCGCATCCACCTGACCGACCCCACCGCCGAAGTCCTGCTGGATGGCCGCCAACCGCCGCTGGAGGTCTTCTTTGGGCCCCGCCCCGGCAAGGCCAATCTCGAAGTTAGCCTGCCAGCGGATCTGCTCCATGCGATCTGGCTGGGGCGCGAACAAGCCAGCAATGCCTTCTTCAGCGGCCAGGTGCAGACTAAGGGGAATCTGCTCAAGGCCATGCCGTTGATCGACCTCTTTCGCGAGTGCGAACGCGTCTATGCCCAGATTGCGGCCGATCAACAACTTCTATAGTATAATTCTATAGGATCATAGGTTGGGATAATCAGGTAACGATGAACCAGCGCTGATTGTTATTTGCTGCCGCACTCCCCACTCCGCACCGGTTAGTTTCTTCGATTTCCTTTGACACCCAGTAGAACAAATGTTATAATTGGGTGTGATTCTTGCGAGCTTCAACTGAACGAGATTGTCAATTGCCACTTAGCATTTGTGGGCAATAGTTCGCTGATAGACGATCCAACCATGCCTGTGAGGGGTGTTGGGTCCTGGTTGCATGACGGAGCAAAGTATGAGCGTAACCGACGAAGTCAAAGCACGAGTTGACCTCGTCGAGCTGATCTCCCGCTACACGCCCTTGAAACGCAGTGGCAACACCTACAAGGGGTTATGCCCGTTTCATAGCGAACGCACGCCCAGCTTTATTGTCTTCCCCCATTCGGGCAGTTGGCGTTGTTTTGGGGCTTGCGGTGTCGGTGGTGATGCCTTCAGCTTTGTCATGCGCAAAGAGAATCTCGACTTTCGCGATGCGCTTCAGCTTTTAGCGCGCGAAGTGGGCATCGATTTGGAAGCGAGCGAGGGGAACACCTCAACACAGCAGCGCTCTCAGCTTTATGAGGTCAACGAGGCGGCAGCCCTTTATTTTGAAGAGATCCTCCAGCACCATCCAGCAGCCGAGCCGGCGCGCGCCTATCTGCAGCAGCGGGGGCTCGACGCAACCACGAGGGAACAGTTTCGCCTGGGCTTTGCGTTAGATGGGTGGAGCGGGCTGCGCGACTATCTGCTCGAAAAGGGCCACCCCCTTGAACAGCTATTGACGGCGGGGTTGATCAAACGCAACGAGGCGCGCGATAGCACCTACGATGCCTTCCGCAACCGCGTGATCATGCCGATTCGCGACCGTCAAGGCCGGGTGATCGGCTTTGGGGGGCGGGTGCTGGACAAAAGTGAGCCTAAGTATTTAAACACGTCCGAAACGCCACTATTTCATAAATCCCGGGTGATCTATGGCTTGGACCTTGCGCATCAGGCAATCCGCGCGGCCGACCGAGTGGTGATCGTTGAAGGCTATATGGATGTCATCGCGGCCCACCAACATGGCTTTGCCAATGTGGTGGCTTGCATGGGCACGTCACTCACGACTGACCAGCTTCAACAATTGCAGCGCTTTACCACCAATTATGTGCTGGCGCTTGATGCTGACGCGGCCGGCCAGCAGGCCACGCTGCGCAGCTTGAATCAAGCTCGGCAAGCCCTGGGACGAGTGCAAAAACCCACCGTGACGGCCAGCGGTATTCAGATGGAAGAGCGGCTGGGTGCCAATCTGTTCATCTGTGCCATGCCCGAGGGGCAGGATCCCGACGATGTGATCCGCCAGCAGCCAGAGCAATGGCAACAACGGATCGAGCATGCTCAGCCGTTGGTCGATTTTTATTTTGAGCTGGTTGCCCGCCAGCAGGATTTAACCACGGTTCAGGGTAAGGGGCGGGCGGTGGCCGACCTGGCCCCGTTGATCGCCGAATTGCAAGATGAGATCGAGCAGAAACATTATGTCGATCAACTGAGCCGCTGGGTACGGCTGGATGAACAGACGATCTGGGAACGGGTTCGGGCTGTCGCGCGGACAAATCAGTTGGTACAGGGGCGTCCCAGTTCCAACCGTAGACGGCCAACCATCCAGTTTGGGCCGCGACACCAATCATCACCCTCGGCTGAGCCACAGGAAATGGCCGTGGTGCCAGAGGGCAAGGCAGCACCAGCCAGCCCCAGCCCGACCAGCCAGCCGGTCTATGATCGGGAAGATTATCTCCTCGCCTCCTTGTTGGGCGATCCGAACTTATTGATCTGGCTGGCCGGGGCCACAGCCACCCTGGAGATTAGCCCGCTCCAGAGTAGCGATCTACAAAATGTGGAGAATCAGGAGATTTTCCGGGCCTTAAAACAATTTATCAGCAGCGATGAACAGTGGGATATTGAGCTTTTTCAGGAGTCGTTAACAGCGCATTTACATGGGCAACTTGCCGAATTGATGGCCTATGGGGCACAATTGCCGCCGCGTGATGGCACAGAATTGCGCGAAGACCTTGTACGTACGCTGATCCGGCTGCGCATTGAGCGGCTTAGTTTAGAAAGCAAAAATATCAAGTTTCTCGAAGATGATGCAGTACGCCAAGGTGACTTGGAAGGGTCCAAGCAATGGAGCAACATCAAGAATCATCATGTACGAGAGCTCTTTCATCTTCAACAATCTCGCCAGCAGACTGGACGACTCTTATTCAGCCGCAATCAGCCTGAACAGGGTCTTCAGGTCAGTTAAACGGCTGAGTAGCGCAGGACACAACCATGGGTAGAAGAAGACGAACACCGCCGGAAGAAGGAACCCCTCGCTCGCCGCTCACTCCTTCGTTGCGAGCCAATGGCACTTCGGAAAGCGAGTTAGATGAATACATCAATATGGGGGAAAAGCCGCAAGAAGAGGACGATCTCTTCTCGGATATTCCTGAGGGCGAAGAACCCGAAGATGAGAGCGCGGCCCTCCCCAATATAGAGCGCGATACCAAGCTCGAAGAAGAGATCGAGCAAGAAAAGTATGTGCCGCTGGAGACATTGATCGCCGATGTCGCGGAGTCAGCAACGAGCCTCGACCCAGTGCGCATGTATCTGCGCGATATTGGCCGCGACCCGCTGCTGACCGCCGAAGAGGAGATGGAGCTGGCCCAGCGGATCGAGGCGGGGAACAAGGCGCTCAACGAGTTTGAAAAATTGACGGGCCTGCACTTCCCCACCAGCGAGAATACGGTTTCGCGCTTCAACCGTGCTCTTCAAGAATTGGATCGGCTGGACGATCCGCAAGTGATCGACGAGCTCGAAGAAAAGCTGCTGGATGGCAAAATCGCCCATCAGCGCCTGACGCAGAGCAATCTGCGGCTGGTCGTCAGCGTGGCAAAACGCTATATCGGTCGTGGGCTCAACTTTCTGGATCTGATCCAGGAAGGGAATTTGGGGCTGCTACGCGCGGTAGACAAATTTGACCACACGCTGGGCTTCAAATTTAGCACCTACGCCACCTGGTGGATCCGCCAGGCCATCAGCCGGGCAATCGCCGACCAGGCGCGCACGATCCGCATTCCTGTGCACATGGTCGAGACGATCAACCGTCAGGCGCGCGTCCAACGCAATTTACAACAAGAGTTGGGGCGCGAGCCGACGTTTGAAGAGATTGCCCTGGAAATGGATTTTCTAGAACCGGATGAGGCCAACAAGGTGCGCCGCTCGATGCGAATGGGCACAGTGCTGGACCCCGATCTGCGGCGCCGGTTGGAGCGAGCCGCGGCAAAGGTGCAGAAGATTCAGCGACTGAGCCAAGATCCGTTGAGCCTGAACACGCCAGTGGGGACAGAAGAAAATAGCTCGCTCGGCGACTTCATCGAAGATGACACCATTCCCGCGCCCGAAAGCTCGGCGACGATCCGTCTGCTGCAAGAGCAAATGGGCGAGATTCTCGACCAGTTGGGCGAGCGCGAGCGCGACGTGTTGATCATGCGCTTCGGGCTGAAGGATGGCATTACGCGCACGCTCGAAGATGTGGGGCGGCAATTCAATGTCACGCGCGAGCGGGTGCGGCAGATTGAAGCGAAGGCACTGCGTAAGTTACGCCACCCATTGCGCAGCCGCAAATTGCGCGATTATCTCGGCTAAAGTGAGGTCAGCGGGGCAGCATACGGCTGCTGTCCCGCCACATCGTTGGATCTCTACAGGTTGAAATTTGACTGATCGACGCCAACGGTGTATAGTATAGACATATTGCCGCCAATAATCCTCGGTAGCTCAATCGGCAGAGCGTTCGGCTGTTAACCGAATGGTTGTTGGTTCAAGTCCAGCCCGAGGAGCCAAATGTAATGTGCGGCAAAAAACCCTCTTGTGTCGAGCCTGATGGCGGCACAAGAGGGTTTTCTTTTGGAGAGTGGGAGTAATCGAGGTCTGACGAACGTTTAGACAGTCGATTCAGAATGAGACTTTGCGCAGGGAGCCTTCCATCACCAAGCGGCGTGCATGCTCGATTGCATTGGTCACATTCAGATCCTCGGGGGTTTCAGCCAGGAGAAAAATTTTGCTGGCTGGCGAAGCGCGTAACACATACTCGGTGATTTGGGCCAGGGGCATATCGGTTAAGGATTGGCTGAGCACAACAATGGCTGGCTGGTATTGGCGAGCATACCAGATGGCCTCAACCCCGCTGTCAACAACACGAGTATGAATGGCTGCATCCTGAAGCAGATGATGCAAAGCCCAACGACACGGTCCAGGGGGTTCGGCGATAAGGACTGTAACTTCACAATCCTGTGAATGATCTATATTGTCCATGCTGTCCTCCCAAACATTGTAACTTACGAGAATGAAAGCATTATACAGGATTTTTTGTAAAATTACACCGGTCTTAAGTCCTAAATTCAGGTACGTCATTTGTACGCACCTTGTTGGGTTTCATTGCCGAATGATTTGTGGTTGAGGATCCGTTCAGGATCCGTTCTCCGCTATCCCTGTGGTCCATAAATACTACGCTGCAAGCCGGACAGAAGTTACGCAACCAGCCGCAGACAGTATGTGTTAATTCCGTATCGTCCGTGATTTTCTATCGAAGAAACTGAGTACCTTTTGACTATACCTTATCCTACCTTACCTCAAGAACCCAGTAATCCCTTGCCAGAAGTGACCCTCGACGCCCTGCCCGAACGCATACAAGCAGCCGCGCAGCGAGCCGGGTGGTCCAACCTGATGCTTGTCCAGGCCCGGGCGATCCCCTATCTCCTGGCTTCGCGCAATCTGCTGATCCAGGCACGCACGGGCAGCGGCAAGACCGGGGCATTTCTTCTGCCAATGCTCGAACGGTTGGATCCAACCCTCGCCCAGTGCCAGGCATTGATCCTGGTGCCAACGCGTGAATTGGCCCAACAAGTCTGGCAAGAGGCGCAACGCCTTTGTCAAGAGACCGGCCTGCGGGCGGTCGCCGTCTATGGCGGCGTGGGGTATCGCCAGCAGATCGAGGCGTTGAACCGGGGGGCACACATTGTTGTGGGCACGCCTGGTCGTGTTTTGGATCATCTGCTGAAACGCACTTTGACGCTTGAACACCTGGCGATGCTGATTTTTGACGAAGCCGACCGCATGTTATCGATGGGTTTTTACCCCGATATGAAGCAGGTGCAGCGCTATTTGCCCAGCCGAGCTGTGAACACAGCGATGTTTTCGGCCACGTTTCCCGCGTATGTGCTCCGCACCGCGTATGAATTTATCGCCGAGCCCGAATTTCTTTCGCTCAGCCGCGATCAGTTTTATGTGGCCGAGACCGAGCATATTTTCTATATGGTGCCGGACATGGGGCGCGAACGGGCTCTGGTCCGCCTGTTGGAGATCGAAAACCCAGCCTCGGCGATCATCTTTTGCAATACCAAAGCGCACGTGCATTTTGTGACCGTGGTTTTGCAACGCTTTGGCTATGATGCCGACGAATTGAGCGCCGACTTGCCCCAGCCGGATCGAGAACGTGTTCTGGCACGCGTCCGCCAGGGGACTTTGCGCTTCCTGGTGGCAACCGATGTCGCGGCCCGTGGGCTGGATATTCCCGATCTCTCGCATGTGTTTCAGTACGAACCCCCGGAAGATCAGGAAAGTTATCTCCACCGGGCTGGCCGTACAGGCCGAGCCGGGGCAACTGGTGTGGCGATCTCGCTGGTAAGCCGCAGCGAAAAGCCGATCCTCGACCGCATTGCCAAACGCTATGGTGTTCCCTTACAAGAACGTCCGTTGCCGACCGACACGGATGTGGCCGATGTGGTGGCCGAACGGCTGACCGCCTTGCTCGAAGCGCGCTTACGTTCACGTGATAAGCTCCAGAGCGAACGCAGCCTGCGCTTTTTGCCATTAGCGCGCAATTTGGCCGAAAACGAAGAAGAATCGTCGATCATCACCATGTTATTGGACGATTATTATCAGCAGGTTCTGCACGCGCCCTTACCTTCCCCAACCGGCGAGGCAGTGGCAAAACCCCAGCAGAGCAATCGTTCGCGGCGACGGCGAGGTCGATCCGCACGGCGTGGGTGATTCACGAGCTGCGCCATCGGCTGATGATCATTCCAGCTGATCAACTTCATTTGGCAATCGCATCGTGGAATATCAGAAGGCTCTTTGCAGGTTCGAAAGTCAACTGCCAGGCCCGCGCAACAATTCGGGGCGGTCGCTACAGATCGCGTCGACGCCCACTGTGCGCAAACCGGCGATCACCTCGGGGCGTTCTTCGTGCCAGCAGACAATGCCCAGGTTTGCTGCCCGCACTGCCTCAACCCAGGCCGGGGTCAACAGCTGATCGGGGCGGGCAGAACGGCGCTCCCAGCAGGGATGCACATAATCCGCGGCCACTGAGCGCGCCAACGCCACCGGATCCACCGTGGGCGCGCCAAACAGCACGGAAGTGGCAACCTGTGGGCTGTGCAGCTTGACATCGGCCAGCCAGTCGGGGCGAAACGAGCCGATGATGCTCGATTCAGTGCGCCGATTGGTGTGCAGCAATTCGAGTACCGTGGGGATCGTGCGGCCATCTTTAAGTTCGATGTAGAGCCCAAGCCGCGCCTCTTTGCAGCAGGCAATTGCTTCGGCCAAGGTGGGCACACGCTCGCCACCACCCAAATCCACGGCTTGCAATTCGGCCAGGGTACTGTGGCTGACCAGCAACCAAGCACCCTTTGCCGTGCGCAGCGCGTGATCGTGAACGAGCACCACTTCGCCATCCGCCGTGCATTGCACATCCACCTCCACCATGTCGGCCCCGAGTGCCGCGGCTTTGCGGATGCCAGCCAGCGTGTTGTCTGGTGCATGAGCGCTCGCCCCGCGATGGCCCACCGATACAAAGCGATAATCCGCTGGCGGAATCGTCCGCTGCAATTCAGCCACACACCAATCGATCCGCCGCGGGATCCACTCGTAGAGCGCGGGCCAGGGCATCAATTGCTCCGGGGCAAAGCTGAATTGTTTGGGAAATGTCCAACTGGGCACAAAGCCCTGGGTGTGCAGATAGGTGCGCACCAGTGTGTTGGTCAACGGGTTCCGGGCATGAATGCGCCCCCGGAAAAGATCATTTACCAGTAGCCCACCCACCCCCGCGAGTTCGCGCGTTGTTGCGCGCGGATGAGGCCGATGAACATCCGCAGGCCATGCGGGCGTTGCGGCAAAAGCATGTTTACCCGGCTCAGAATAGAGGACCACCCGGTCGCCCTGGCGCGGCGGTTGCCCATCCACGACCATGGCCGAAAACCCACCATGCGCACTCGCCTCACAATGGATCACGCGGCCGCCAGCATCCACATAGACCCAAACATGCTCCAACTCGTACAAATGACCGATGTCCCAATCCCACCAGATGGCATATTCGATCACCAAATTGGCCGGAGGGCGATCAGCGGCCTGCAGCGTGATCGGGCGGTTGAAGGATGGCGACGGCTGATCAGTGCGGAAGATCGTGTAGCCCGCGGCCAGGGGCAGAAAGGGTTCGTTGGCATCAAAACAGAGAAGCGGCGCGTAGCGTGCGGCAAGTTGCTGTTCGTCCGCGGCCTGGGGTGTCTGATAGAGGTCGCGAACAAGCGGATCGAGCGTCACGATGGTTTATCCTTCTGTCACGGTGGGGAATTCGGCAATCCGCAAATGGGTGCAACCAAAGGGGATCAGCGTCACGGTTTCAATGGGCTGTTCCGAATTCACCGGGCTGGGGGGAATCAAGCCCGCGGAATCGTTCTCCAATGTCCACTCTGGCAACCGTCGCCCCTGCACCGTGATCACCACTGGCGCCTGGTCGGGGGCAAAAGGCACGTGGCCAACCGTGCGTGTTTCGACCGTGACCGAACGATCCGGGTCTGCCCGATCGAGCAGCAGGCCATAGTTCCAGGGCGATTGGGGGTGAATGGCCCAATCGGCGTGGGGCAACTCACCGGCGATCTGCTCAAAGGCTTCGTCGATTTTGAGCCCAAAGACGAGCGGCCCGCGCAACACGGAGACCGCGTTGCGATTGCGTGTTATGGCGCGCACCGGCATCGGCACCGTCAACTGGATGCGGTCACCGGGCTGCCAGCAGCGCAGCAACGCGCGGTACCCTGGCGAGCGCCAGGTGGCCGGGGCCTCATCGTTGATCTGCACAATCATCCCGTCTGTGGCCCAGGCAGGCACGCGCAGCCAAAAAGGAAACTCGACCGGCGCGGCTACATCAATCTGCAACTGGATGGTTTCGGTAAAGGGGTAATCGGTCTCCACCCGCAGCGTGATCGGTGTCTCGTTGGCCCCGACCTGCGCCTGCACCACACAGGGGCCATACGCGGCAACCGCCAATCCGTGGTCGGGCGTTGTCAGCCACAAATGGCTGATCAATTTGGGCCAACCCTGGTGGAAATTGGCCGTACAACAGCCAAAATGGGGTTCTAAACCAAAAATATTGGCCGTGGCGCTGTTGTTGGTCCAGGCTCGAGGCGCGACCGAACAGAGCACCTGGTTGACTTGCTGGTCGTATTGGTGGGCCCACATATCAGCGGTAAAGGTGGCGGGCAAGGCGTTATAGGCAATCTGTTCGAGCCGGTCGGCAAAAGCTGCGTCACCGAAGATGGCCAACAGTTGCTCCAGCGAGAACATGGTTTCGACCACCGCGCACAATTCGGTGCCCTGCGTGGGGTGAGTGCCAGCCAGATGTTCATCACCTGTAAAGATGCCGGTCACCTGGCCGTGATAGGCATCCAGTTGGCGCAATGCCGCTTCTACCACGGCTTGTTGTTGCCGATCCTGCCGGAACAGATAGTGGATCGCCGGGGTTTTTAGCCCCATCGCCACATTGACCACGTGATGTTCATGGCGAAAGCGAAAAGGCTGGGCGATCTTTTCTCGCCAGGGAAAACGCAGAAAGTAGGTGCTCCAATCAAAGCCAGCGGCCAATTGCTGCTCGGCCAGGGCCAACAGCGAGGCTTCCCCGGTACGGCGATAGAGCCAGGCAATGCTGAGCAGATTTTCCGCGTAGCGCACTCCCCGCCATTCGTGATGGGGCAGATCGGGTGGCTGCGCTGCCTGGTAATGGAAATATCGAGTCATCAGCTCCACGACGCGTTGATCGCCCGTGGCTTCGTGATATTGGCTGAGTGCCTTGAGCGCCACCATACGCGGCCAGGGATCACGGTTTTGCGGCGGGCCAAAAAAGCCATCTGGCTGCTGGCTGGCGATCAGCGCGTGCATCCAGCGTTCGGCCTTGGCGCGCAACCGTGGATCATCCAGCAAGTAGGCCAGCGGCACCAGGCCATCGCAAAAGTAGGGGCCGCGCTCCCAGGCTTCACCATCCCCACCCAGCCACGCGCTATTGGGGCCAACATCGGGCCAAAATTCGTCGAGATGACCGCTCATGCCCGCGGCCTGGACCTGCAATTGACGCTGCAGCCAGCCCAGCGGGCGAATCTTGCCCAGGGGCAAGGGGGTGAATGCCAGTGACGTTAAACCGCCGGTGTGGGACGAGTGTACTGCATCCATAAACGACCTACCAGGCAACTTTCAGAAAGGTTTATCTTGATTGAACCACGAAGATCACCGAGAACCTGAAGAAAACCTTCGCATCCTTCGTGGTAAAAAATAAAATCAATCATCGACCATTTTTCATACCATCCAAAGACGTGGGGCTGCTGTGCGGCGTTGGGATTCGGCAAACGGTCGAATGGCTTGCGCATTATACGTGGCGGTTTGGGGGCTGTCAATCCGATCTCGCGAAGCCATGAATGCGCGGTTGAGGTCGATCTTCTGGTAAACTGCTGAGTATATAGCTACCATGACCAATTCTGCTCGCCACGACCAAGCATGATCCGTTCTTTACGCTGGCCTTTCTGGTTCCTATGCGTGATCAGCTTAGGCACCCTCGCCACGCTGCCACTCTGGCTCACGCCCGGCCTGCCCAACAGCGACGACAGCCTGACGCACATCTTTAACTTGTTTGCGCTGGATCAACAAATCCACAACGGCGAGGCCTTTCCGCTGCGTTTTCCCGATCATGGTTTGGGGTATGGGTACGCGGTCCTGGCCTATTACCCGCCGCTGCCCTATGCGCTGCTCGAATTGATCCAACTGGTGGTGGCGGATTATGTGCTGGCCTTCAAGCTGGGCTTTACGCTGATCACCATTGCGGCGGGGTTGAGCAGCGGCTGGCTGGGCCGCTCCTGGTTTGGTCTGCGCGGCGGCTTGTGGATGGCCGCGCTCTATCTCTTCCATCCCTACCTGCTGGCCAATCTTCATATCCGCGGGGCATTGGCCGAGCAACTTGGCTTAGCTGTCGGCCCACTCGTGATCCTGAGCATCGATCAGCTGGCCAGGCAGCCAACCATGCGCACCTGGCTGGGGGCCACGACCGCGATTGCGCTGTTGAATCTGAGTCACTTTGTCTCCGCGCTGCTCTTTCTGCCAATCACCGCAATCTACACGATCTGGCTGATGGCGCGGCAGTCGCCTCATACCCGCCTCGCCCGCGGGGGCTGGTTGATCGCCGCGGCGCTGGGGGGCGCGCTCCTCAGCAGCTTTTATTGGCTACCCGCGCTGCTCGAAACCAGCGGCCTCAACCAGGTCGATCCCCAAGCGGCATTGGCGGCTTATCAAGCGGAAGCGATTCCCCTGCTTGCCCTGCTCAATCCATCGCCTCTTATTGGCTATGCGAATACGCATGATATACCCGAATTGGGATTGGCACTCTGGCTGTTGCTCGGTTGCGCGCTGATCGGGGTGATCCGCCCGGGGCAGCGCGGGCAACTCGATCAGCGCGGCCGGATGCTGGTCTGGGCCGGGAGTGCGCTGCTCAGCCTCTGCGCCGCGAGCCATCTCTTTGCCCCAGTCTGGGCCTGGATTCCCGGAATCGCGCTTTTGCAATTTCCCTTTCGCTGGTTGGGGCCTGCTGCATTGGCGTTTGCCATCTTCATCGCTGGTGCGCTGCAAACCACCAATCTGCCCCAAGGCCGTTGGCGCGCAGTCAGCCAGCCCGGCCTGTTGATCCTGCTCGGCTGGTATCTGGTCAGTGGCCTGGTACACCTGCCAACCGACTCGGCGATGCTGCGCTCGATGGGCATAGCTGCCGTCACCAACGAGCAGATCAACCACAATGGCCTGCGCGCCTTTGAGTTTGATCAAGCCGACAACCTGCGCCCTGATTGTTGGGTCTGGGCTTATGAATATGTGCCACGCACAACACCGCTGCACAGGTGCCCCGAGTGGCGCGACCTGATCCTCAATCAATCTGCGCAGCCGAGCAATTTGCCCGCCACAGCGGCCACCCTCCAGATCCAGGCCCTTGACGCCAATCGCCTGGTGGCGCGAGTGACCGCCGAGGAGCCCTGGTCGGCATCGCTCCACGCCTTTGCCTTGCCCGGCTGGCGCGCGCAGATCGATGCGCAGTCGGTCGAGCCCACAGCTAGCGGCCCGCTCGGGGTGATCAGCCTGCCCGTACCCGCGGGCGAGCATCACATCACGCTGGAATATGGCCGCTCGCCGCTGCGGCGGATCCTGTTGGGGCTCGCGGCGCTGGGCGGATTGGGCTTGCTGGGGTTGGCGAGTCGCTTCCAGCGCGGCCTGGCCACCGCATTGATCCTCGGCGTGGTTTTGTTGATCGGCGCGCCGTGGGCGGTGGCGACACAAGCTGCCGAGCCACCACCGCTGATCAATACGGCCCACGAGTTTGGCGGGCAGATCGCACTGGCGGGGTATGGTTTGCAGCCAGCCAGCCATGGCGTCCGGCTCGAACTGGTGTGGCTGGCGCGGCAAAGCATGGCTGATTCGTACAAGGTTTTTGTCCACATCATCGACGATCAAGGAACGTTGTGGGCGCAAGCCGATAGTCGACCGCTGCGCTATGCCAGCCACACCAATCGCTGGTTGCCCGGCCAGATCGTGCTCGATCCCTACGAATTAGCCTGGTCAACGCCACTGCCACCGGGGCGTTATCAAGTGCGGGTCGGTTTGTACAACGAGGCGAATGGGGTGCGTGTACCCGTGATCGACGCCGCGGGTACACCGATCGACGACCAGGTCTGGCTGGATTCGTTCGAGCAAAGATGAGCCAGGATCCATCACCATCAGGCGCGGCGTACGTCATCAGTTTGACAAAAGCCATGAAAAGCTTTACATCTTTTAGGCCAAACCAACCATCGTTGGATACGATCTTTGATACCCATTAACTTTGATACCCATTAACTGAAAACTCACAGAATCAGAACATACGCCGCGCCAAAACGATTTCAGAAGCCAATCCCGTCCGGAGCAGATGGATCGGAGTCAGGGCCTGCGTACGTTCCAGGAATAAGGAAAATTCAATGCACCCGATCCGCCTGGGCGTGATCGGCTTGGGCCTGATTTGGATTCGCGAACATCAGCCCATGCTGAGCCAATTGCAAGCTGTCTTTACCCCCGTCGCCTTGTGTGATCTCAATGAAAATGCTCGCCAGGCCGCGGCCCAGCACTTCCCGAATGCCACCCTCTTTGCCGACCCGAACGACCTCCTGGCTTCGGACGAGGTGGATGTCGTCCTGGTGCTCACGCCGATTGCGTTCAATGCACCGACAGCCTT
This sequence comes from uncultured Caldilineaceae bacterium, assembly GCA_964541665.1. Taxonomy (GTDB): domain Bacteria; phylum Chloroflexota; class Anaerolineae; order Caldilineales; family Caldilineaceae; genus CFX5. The sequence continues at coordinate 52,753 of CAZIRP010000007.1, forward strand.
AGCCGCGCTGAACGCGGGCAAGGATGTGATCATGGAGAAGCCGATTGCGCGCTCGGTGGCCGAAGGCCGGGCGTTGATCGATGCTGCGCGCAAGGCCAATCGCCGCCTCTTTGTCCTGGAGCAATCGGCCTATCGCCAGGCCGATGTGCAGTTGGCCCAGGTGATCGCCTCTGGGGAAATTGGCGATCTGGTATTGTGGAATCGCATCCAGCACGCCGAGGCGGACAGCGCGCCAGCACCATTGCGGTATGCGACAACCCCCTGGCGCAAAGAGGCGGATTTCCCGCTTGGCACCCTCTTTGATGGCGGCATCCACCTGCTGGCCAGCCTGAACGAGATCTTTGGCCCGCCCAGCAGTGTTTTTGCTACCGGCCAAAAGTTGCGCCCCGATTATGGCGAATATGATCAAGTCACGATGCATTTTCGCTACCCGAATGGCGCGACGGGTGTGGTAAGCCATTCAAGTTGCTTACCGCGCCACCAAAATCATTTTCATTTGCATGGCCGCGCTGGTGTCATCGTCGTTGAATCGGATCGATTGGTGATCGAGAAGAGTGGCCAAGCCCCCCGGGTGATCGAAACCCCGACCGAGAATGCTCGCTACAATCTCTGGCAAGCGATTGTGCAGGCGCTGCAAACTGGCAGCGAACCCGCCTATAGCGCCGAAAAAGCCCTGCGCGACGTGTTGATCCTCGAAACGGTCAACCGCTCGATCAGGAGTGAGCAGCAATTACCCATTCCCCTGTGAGTTGTGCCATGCGTCGTGATGCGTGAGTCATCAACCGCCATTATCAACCCGCCCCTCGTCAATTATCCATCGTCAACCGTCCGTCAACAACCGTCTAAGCGTTAAGGAGTAAACCAATCATGAGTGGATTGAGCATCACCAAATTCAAGACCAACCCGGTCACCGACAAATTGCGCAGCGGCCAGCCAGCCGTCGGCACATGGCTGACGCTCTGCTCGCCGGTCGCGGCCGAAAGCATTGCCCACATCGGTTGGGATTGGCTGGTGGTGGATGCTGAACACAGCCCGGTCGGGTTTGAGACCATGGTGAATTGTTTCCGTGCAGCTCAACTCGGTGGGGCCGCCCCGATGGCCCGTGTCCCCTGGAACGACACCATTTGGATCCAACGCACGCTGGATGCCGGCGCGCTGGGGTTGGTGGTACCGATGGTCAACACCGCGGCGGATGCCAGGACGGTCGTCAGCAACATGAAATATGCGACCCGCGGGCAACGCAGCTTTGGCGGCAGCCGGGTCGCGCCCTACATTGATGGGGATTATCGCACCTGGGCCGACAAACACCTGGCGGTGATCGTGATGATCGAGACTGCGCAGGCGGTCGAGAATGTGGAGGAGATCATGGCCGTTGATGGGGTGGTGGGCTGCTTCATCGGGCCGAACGATCTTGCCCTGTCAATGGGGCTCACGGCCAAAGATATGGGGCCGGGCACCGCGCACGAAGCCGCGATGCTGGAAGTCCTGGCCGCGTGCAAAAAGACCGGCAAAGCCGCGGGCAAACACTGTTTTAGCGCCGCAGAAATCGGATTGCGGATCAGCCAGGGCTTCCAATTCCTGGCCTTGATGAGCGATGGTGCGCTGATGGCACAAGCTGCCCGCGCGGCCTACGACGCGATCGATTTCAGCGGGGCAGCGCAACCCGCCTCGGCAGAAGCAAAAGGGACGCTCTATTGATCATCATCGACACCCATTGCCACTCCAGCCCAGCCTGGTATGAGCCCGTCGAGAGCTTGATCTTTCAGATGGATCGTAACGGGGTGGCGCGGACACTTTTGGTTCAGATCAAAGGGCAGTTCGACAACGACTATCAATTCGAGTGCGAGCGGCGCTACCCTGGCCGTTTTGCCTCGATAGTTGCGGTCGATGCCACCGATCCAGCGGCGTTGGATCAACTGACGGCGTTAGCCATGCGCGGGGCCAAGGGCGTGCGCCTGGCACCCGACACCCGCTCACCGGGCGAAGATCCGCTGGCGATCTGGCGTAAAGCTGCGGCGTTGGGGCTGCCAGTAAGTTGCGGCGGCTCGGCAGCCCAATTTGCCGACCCAGCGTTTGCGACATTGGTGGCAGCAGTGCCCGAATTGCCGATCATCATCGAGCATTTGGGCGGCCTCAAAGCGCCGGATCACCAAGTGGGTGCGCCGATCACCCAGGCGATCCTGGCGCTGGCGCGTTTCCCCAACACCTATCTCAAAATCCACGGATTGGGCGAATTCTGTCAGCGCAATCTGCCAGTAACCATGCCTTTTCCCTTTGATCCTGCCGGGCTGAGCTTGTTGCAGGCCGGGTATGAGGCTTTTGGGGCCGACCGTATGATGTGGGGCAGCGACTTTCCGCCGGTCAGTGGCCGCGAAGGCTATGCGAAGTCGCTCAGCTTGCCGCTGGAATATTTTGCCGACAGACCCGCAGCCGACCGCGCGCTGATCTTTGGCGGTGTGGCGACCCGCGTCTTTGGCCTCTGAGAACTATCAAAAGCGGCGCGTGCGTTGCCCAGAGCGGAACACAGATGATCAAGCCGCAGCATGGCCGGTCAGTGTGACGCACACTCGTCCTCGTGACGAAACGTTCTTCCAGCAACTCGGGAAAGAGTCCTCCCTTTCCCGTATCCTGAATGCCAGTTCGACCAGATCACAAATACCACGGATCAACTTGAAGAACCATGAAACCAACTGTTTGGACGGAAGTACTACTCGCGCCGGATGCATTAGAGCGGCTCCAGGCCGTTGCCACCGTCATCACCCAGGCGAAATGGGCGGACCTGCCCGGGGCCGATATCGCAGTCATCGGCGGCAGCACAGTAGACGATGCTTTTTTGGACCAGGCCGGCCCGAATCTTAAATTTGTCGTGCGTCATGGCATTGGCTACAACACGGTTGATGTACCTGCCTGTTCAGCGCGCGGTGTCCTGACTGCCAACACGCCAGACGCGCCCACCGAAAGCACGGCGGAACATGCAGTTGCGCTCCTCCTGGCTGTTGCCAAACGCGTCGTCAAGTCGGACCTCTACATGCGCACCAATCGCCCCTACAAACGGCCCGATCTGGTTGGGATCGAAGTGCGCGACCAGGTGTTGGGGGTGCTCGGTTTCGGGCGAATTGGCCGCCGCGTGACCGAAATCTGTGCGCTGGGCCTCAAGATGCCGGTGATCGTCTATGATCCCTATTTGCGCGAAATTCCCAACCTCTACGAAGGGGTCACGGTGGTTGGCAGCCTGGATGAAGTGTTGAGCCAGGCCGATTTCCTGACCTTACACACCCCGTTGGTGCCGGAGACGCACCACCTGATCGGCGAGCGAGAATTGCGCCTGATGAAACCAGGCTCGTACCTGATCAACGCCAGCCGTGGCCCGGTTGTGGACGAGGCAGCGTTGATTCGTGCGCTGCAAGACGGTCATCTGGCCGGGGCCGGGTTGGATGTCTATGATCCTGAGCCGCCCGCGCCGGACAATCCATTGCTCCAGATGGAGAATGTCGTCAACACGCCCCATGTCGCCAGCAACACCCCGCAGGGCAATGGGCGAATGTCCAATAGCGTGGTGGATCAGATCATCCAGTTAACCCAGGGTGAGCAGCCCACATTTTTGCTCGATGGGGCGATTTGGCCGGGCCGCGCCCAAAGTGTGTGAGCGGGCGATGGGCACCAGGATACAGCAAACGGAATTCGGGAAGGGAAAGATTCATGCCGAAGTTTGTCTTTTTACCACCGCAAAATCAACGCAATCGCGAATGGGCCGAGCGGTTTGCAGCTGCATTACCCGAGTATGTTGTGGCAGTGCCCGAAGATGAGCGGGAAGCAGCGCAAGCGCTGACCGATGCGGACGCAGCTTTTGGGTGGGTTCCCCCCGAGCTATTACCAGTGGCGCGGCAACTGCGCTGGTTGCAAAACCCGAATGTGGGCCCACACGTGGGTTATTATTACCCGGCGCTGATCGAGCATCCAGTGGTGGTCTGCAACCCGCGCGGCGTCTTTGATGACCACATTGGGCAACACATTATGATGTTTGTCCTGGCCCTGGCGCGCGGTCTGCCCGATTATCTGGCAGCGCAGCAGAATCGGCAATGGAACCCAGACGCGCGCACCACCCCCTATGTGGATCTGGCCAGCAGCACCGCGTTGATTGCCGGGGTCGGCGGTATCGGCCACGAGGCGGCGCGGCTCTGCCACGCGTTTGGGATGCGCGTCATCGGGGTAGATCCACGCTGGGAGCACGAAGCCCCCTATATCGAAAAACATGGGCCCGACGCGTTGGACGAGCTCTTGCCCAACGCCGATTTTGTGATCGTCGCCATGCCTCATACGCCCCAAACCGAAGGAATGTGGAATCTGGCTCGCTTTGGCCGCATGAAACCGAGCGCCTATTTCATCAACATTGGCCGCGGCCTGACCACCAGGCTCGACGACCTGGTGACTGCGCTGGAAAGGGGGTTGATCGCCGGTTGTGGGCTGGACGTATTCGAAGTAGAGCCACTACCTGCCGACCACAGATTGTGGACCATGCCCAATGTGTTGCTGACGCCCCACATTGCTGTCAAAGATGCGGCCAACATTCCTGAACGGCAATTTGAGATTTTGGTGGACAATGCCCGGCGCTTTGCCGCGGGGCAACCATTACGTAATGTCGTTGACAAAACCCAGTGGTTCTAGCGGCAAGACTGCCAGCCACACGTGCGGAGGCCCTGATCGACCCTTTAGGGGCTGCTCGGGGCCTCCGGCGTCTTGTGCGGCCTATTCGTAGGCGAACATAGAGGCTGCGGATTTGGTATTGGTCTCTTGTTGGCGACGTTCGATGCGCAGCAATTCCTGTTGGGTTTCGTGGCGGAACTTTGCGGCCTCGACCAATGCCTCCTGCTCGCTGGCATAATGGTGCGGGTAAAAACGCTTAAAGATGCCCGCCTGTTTAAACTGCACGACAAAACAGGGTACTTTCTTATCTCCCACTCGGATGTACGATTTAATCACCCCTGGTACACCACTGCCCGGTGGCAGCGGATTTTTTCGTTTGCGTTCGATCAGATAAAAACGAGCGGCAACCAGTGCTTTTTCCGAATCCCCATACTTACTGTCGGCAAACCATTTGCCCTGCCCCTGATAACGGACAAGCCACCCATAACCACTGCGCGGGCGGTTGATCCGCGAGATGTACTTCATTCCCACAAACTCCGTTTTTTGATAAAACCAAAAATCCGCATGACAAACAGACAGTGCTCAGCCAGAGGGCATCTCAAAGGTGCTGCGTCTAGTGGTGATCCTGATCCCGCAGACACAAATCACAAGCAAGTTTGAGAGAGCCTGGTGAACATCCATCCTTTGCAATGCACAGCGATCACTATCAGCGGGCCAGATGGCGGCAACCCAGGCTGAAGACAATCAACCTGGCTGCTGGGGTTGTAATACAAGCTTTAGTAGAATTCTACCAAAGCCTGGGTGAGTTCGTCCAGTGGACGGGGGGCTTTGTACGACTATAAGCAAAAGCCTGTTCCAGCGTATGACAAATATTGAATGGTTCAATCGCATCCTAAAAGTTTTGACAACGGCCGCCATTTTGAAGAGAATAACAGGAGAAATCCGCCGAACGGAATGGTAAAGTTTTTCCGAACAAAAGGTCAACCGTAATTATGAACCTGAGATCCCCCGACTAGCCGCAGAAATGAAGAACAATGTACAAAGGAATTAGTCGGATCGACTCAATCGCTAAACGACAACACAGCTGGTTAGCCCGTCACTACACCAAAGATCGCATCATCACCAAACAGTTCTCCGACCGTGTCCACGGTTCCAAAGCCAAAGCCTTAAAAGCAGCCAGACTTTGGTTAGAAGAACAGCGCCGTCTCTACCCTGCCCGTCCCAGCGCGGATGAATTAGCCCCCTTTCAGCGCCAAAAGGTGCGTAGCAATACTGGCATCATGGGGATTTCCCGCACTCATGACTATGCCCGCTATGACCGCAGCGTCAAGCAGCCGGTCTTTTCGGTTGGCTACAGCGACCGCGGGGTACGGGGATGCAAGAAGTTCTTTATCAACAGCTACCCGAGCGAAGAAGAAGCGCTGGCGGATGCGATCCAGTTCCGCCGGGAAAAAGAGCGCGAGATGCTCGAATGGTGGAAGAAGCAAAAGCGCCGCAAAGTCAAACGCGCCCCCCGCAATCCCCAGCCAGAAACCACAGCGGATGAGAACGCTTCTTCGGAAGCGAATGCGTGACCCAGCCAGAACGGCTGACGTTTCGGGGCCAGAGGGTTAACTCTACCCCGAAACGATCTACCATTCATTATCGACCGGCGCACCCATTACACTGCCATTTCCCCAATGGAGCGCCGAACTGCCATGCTCAATTCGGCAAATCTGGGCGTAGTCGATTGTTCGATCTGGCGGGGGCGAGGCAGATCAATGGCAATGTCCGCGACGATCCGCCCGGGCCGCTCGCTCATCACCAACACCCGGTCAGCCAGCAAGACCGCTTCGGCAATATTATGGGTGACCATGATGATGGTCGAAGTTTGCGCAGCGTGAAGGCGCAGCAACTCCAAATTCAACCGCTCACGCGTCAGCGCATCCAGCGCGCCAAATGGTTCATCCATCAGCAAGAGCCTGGGCTGCGTTAAGAGCGCGCGCGCCAGGGCCACCCGCTGATTCATCCCGCCGGAAAGCTGGCTGGGATAGGCCTGCTCAAAACCGGTCAGCCCGACCAGGCGGATCATCTGCTGGGCTGCTTGCTCATCCGCTGGGCCGATGCTGCCCTGCGCGACCTCCACCCCAAGCAGCACATTTTGCCAGACTGTCCGCCACGGCATCAGGTTCATCTTTTGCAAGACAAAGCCAATCGCCGGGTGGGGCTGCTGGAGTGGCTCTCCCTGAAATTGAATGGTTCCGCTGTCAGGTTTTAGCAATCCCCCGAGCATCCGCAGCAGCGTGCTTTTGCCACTGCCGCTGGGGCCAAGCAGGCAGACAAATTCGCCATCCGCCACTGAAAACGAGATCGATTGCAGCGCCAACAGGGCATTGGCACCAGTCTGGTAGCCTTTGCTCACCGCGTGGACGCGTACCAACGGGGTTGCTGGTTGGCTCATGGCAGAAATTCGTTGGTATAAAGATTTTCCGCGGGCACCAGGGGCTCGACCAACCCAATGCGCTGCATCAGGGCCGCGGTATCTTGCCATTCGGCCAAGGTCGTCTCCCCGAGCTTGCGGTTGGGCAACGGGCTCCAATAGCTGAGGACTGCATCAAAGACGGCCCGATTGGCCGCCTCGTTATCGCCGCCAGCCTCGGGCACAAATTGCAAGGCAATCGCAAAGGCTTCATCGGGATTATCGAGCGTGTAACGCATTGCCTGATCCAGCGCCCGCGTCATGCCGCGCACCAGTTCGGGTTGCTGCGCGATGATGGTCTCGTTGGTGATCAGCCCATTCGCGGGAATGCGCAGGTAGGGGTCGATGGCAATCTGCGTGGTCGGGATGCCCGCTTGCGCCAGGACCACCGGCCCGTTGACCGCATAATCGACCGCGGCCTCGACCGTATCTTCGCTGACCGCCGCGGCCTGCGTGAAGCCGATGCTCTCCAGCGTGACGTCACTCTCTTGCAGATCCGCCGCTTCCAGCAGGACGCGCAATGCCACATAATTCGCGCCAAATGGCCCGGGCAACCCGATCTTGCGCCCGGCCAGATCCGCGGGTTCAGTGATGCCCAGCTCTTCTTTGGCAAAGACCACCACCGGATAGCGCGTGTACCAGCTCATCACATAGCGCACGGGCAACCCTTGCGCCTGCCCCAGCACAGCCTGATCGCCGCTGCCGATCATAAATTGAAATTGATTGGCCCCAACCAAGGCCAGATAATCATTCTCAAAGCCATAATCCAGGCTGAGGTCGATGCCTTCGGCGGCAAAAAATCCTTTGGCGATGCCCACATAAAAGGTGGTAAATTGCACATTGGGAATATACCCCACGCCCAGGGTCACCGGTGTCAGCGCATCCTCGGCCGCGGGCGCGGGGTCGGATGCAGCTGGGGAGATCGGCGTGCAAGCGGCCAACAACAAAATCACCAGGCTCAGCCCTACAAACCACTTACGCATTGCTATCCTCTCTATGTTCTAATGATCTCAAAATCTTTTGTGCTCGCACTGCTGCGCTAACAAAATTGCCACGAGTCACACCTGATTTTGAGCAGACTTTTGGTTACCAGGCAGTTATACAGTGCGCCAGCGCAAAAGACGCCATTCGAGTAGCGAGATCGACAGATAAAGTGCTTGGGAAATCAGCACCAGGCAAAAGACCGCGACAAACATCAGCGGTGTGTCCAGCACCCCACGCGCCAGGTTGATCAAGAAACCGAGCCCGACATTGGCCCCGGAAAACTCGCCCACCACGGCCCCGACCACGGCCAGGATCATGCTCAGTTTGAGCCCGCCAAAGAGCACGGGCAGAGCCGCGGGCAATTCCAGCAGCCGAAAGATCTGCCAGCGGCTGGCGCGCAGGCTCAGCATCAGGTCGTGCAGATCCGGGTCCACATTGCGGATGCCGATGATCGTGCTGATCAGCGTTGGGAAAAATGTGATCAGCGCGCAGACCAGGACTTTGCTCGCCAACCCGCTGCCCAGCCAGATCACCAACAGCGGGGCAATGGCGACAATTGGCACACTTTGGCTGGCGACGATGTAGGGGGCGACCAGGCGCTCGATCAGCCGGTTTTTGCCCAATAGATAGCCCAACACCAGCGCGGTGCTCAGGCCCATAGCCAGCCCCCAGCCAATTTCGGTCAGGGTAACGATGGTATGGCGGGCCAAGGTGCCATCATTCACGACAAGCCAGAATTTTCGCCAGACAACCCCTGGGCCCGGCAAGATAAAGGGCGGCAATTCCTGCCAGCGCACCAGGCCTTCCCAAAGCCCAAGCATCACCAGGAAGCCCACGGGCAAGAATGCGTAATGCCAGCCCTGGCGCAACCGGCCCAGCGGCTCGCTCGGTGACACCGGCTGAAAAGCAGGGCTACTTTGCTCGACCTGTACAGTCATCGATCACTCCTTTTCCGCATCCTTTGGGTTGAGCCGGATGCGGTTGGTGGTGCGGCGAGCCTTTGAGCATCCAACAAAAAAGCCCCGCCGCATGAGAGACATGCATCGGGGCTGGTGGGCCCAAAGTAGGAGTGGGCAGTCCGTAACCAAGCCCCCACCCACAGCCCTTTATTGACAAAAACCGGAGCCATGGACGCATGACTCCGGAGCAATGTCGTTCAGGTTCTGTGTCTGGACCAGGTACAGACAGCCAAAGCAAACAGACTATTGTCTCTCAGGCTGAGCAGAGACAACAGTACAATTTTGCTTACACCTTCTCCTATCCGGACTATACCGTCGGCGTCGGAATCGCCAGCACTGGCCTACCGAACTCCTGCCTGTTGTGTGAAACAACATGGCTCGCGGGCTCCTTATCACTAGATGCTGAGTGAAGCAGCATTGCCGCAACAAGTTTACCGCCGATCGGGAATTGGGGTTGCAATGCGCCCCTCACCCTGCCCCGAAGGTCTGTAATAAATTGTCATGGTTGAAAGCTAATGCCATTCAACCACTAAATAGTATAACCAGGGCAGGGATTGCGGTCAAGTAGGCGGCTTTCCTTTGTGGAGCCGTTATGAACTTTCCCCCGGCGTGGCTGGCGCAGGAGCCGACGTCTGTTTGACGATCTCGGCGATGCGCGCCACGGTATGGTCCACATAGGCACGGCCATCCGGCAAGGTGTCGCGCATGTCCAGATAGCCACGGCGCCCTGTGTGCCCCATCGGCCCGATGCAGATTTCGCTCACCAGCCCCTGGCGCCGGGCGCGATTCCATGGCGAGGTTGCCAGAACGGGCCAGCGCCCTGGGGCCAGCAGCCCCAAATGGTGAGAGCGGTCACTCGTGCCATAGAGGTGATAGAGATGGGAAATGGAGAGCAAACTTGGCTCGCTGCCAAAAACGCCCCCCAGGGAGATGACATAGACAGGACCCGGCACCCATTCGCGCAGGTAGCCAGCCGCGCCCACAGCCAGTTGACCGCCGCCACTATAGCCAATAATGTAGATGGGTGGCGCGTGGGCCGAATCATACTGATAGCGCATGAGTGCGTGGAGAAAGATCTGGGCGACTGCCTGGTTGAAGATCGGGCCATACCGTTTATCGACCGAGATCAGCACTTGCCAGATGTTGCGCAGGTTGATCAGATAACCGGCCAGTTTGGGGCCATGCAATTTGCGCCGAAAGGCCCATTGCCAGATCCGCGCAAAAAAGGGCTGACCGGTGAGCGGCATATTGTTCACCGAATAGGGAAAAATATCGTCGATCACCACGGCCTGGGGCAGTTTGACGGCCAGACGGCGCAGGAATTCCCGTTCGCGGTAGCTGATGGTTTCGCCCGATACCCGGCCCACGCCCGAGACAAAGAGGATATAGCTGCTGGCATTGGGGCGCACCGAACGCACCAATCCATCCTCCGAGGGCAGCTCCGCATGGTAGATCTCATCCCCAAACCAGCCTGCCCACCAGCCCAATGTCTCAAGCGGCGAGATCGCGGCCCAGGCCAGAATGCCGACAATAAAGAGCCCCAGATAAGTCAGCAGATCAGCGAAGGTCGTTGCCACGTGAGCCATCCCCCCCGGCGATGTTGATGGTGCGCAGATAACTTTCGGCCCGTTCGTGCCATTCGTGCCAATCGGGCAAGCGTTGCAGCCACTGGGGGCGATGGCGCAAGCGGCTCAGATCCTGTGCGGTCAATTCGAGCGATACACCCGCAGCCAGCCGGGCCAGCCAGCGATCCAGCGCATAGAGTGGCCGCCCCAACGTGCGCTGCCAGATTTGGATCAATAACCAGCCGAGGGCGCTGGCCACGATTGCCTGCCACATCTCCAGGCCCATCCCAACCCGCACCGCGACGATGATGGCGATCATGCTCCACAAGGAGAGCAAAATCGAGAAGGCATTGCCCAGGAAGGGGGTCAAAACAAAGAAGGCAAAGAGTTGCGGGGCATAAGCCAACCCCACGGCGCTGGCCACCATTTGCAGGGAGAGCGTACGGTCGAACAGATAGCTGACGACCAGCCAAACGCTGGCAGCCCACATCCCAAAGCCGGCAAAGCGGCTCAGCGTGGCGATCAGCAAGGCCAAAATAAAACGCCGAGGGCGCACCCGGTTGACGAATAGAATGATGCTCTGGCCAATGGATTCGGAGAGCGCAGCCAACACCACGACGATCAGGGCCAGCCAGATCCCTTCGGGTGCGCGCTGAATTGCGGCGTAGATCGCCGGTTCCAAACGTAGCGCCTGGCGAATAATTTCAGTCAGTGACGGCAAATCAGTCATAGCCATAACATCAATTCTCAACAAATCGGCCAGAATCACCTGCTTGTATGGATTCAGAGCACGTACAATCCAGCTGGGCGTGCCGACCCTGGGGCTGCATTCAGCCAGCTTCCTTAGAACCCAAACCTTCAGGCGGGGATTTCCCAATTATACTACTAGGCGTTCACACGTGCGAGAAACTGGGGTACTGACAGAAATCTCGCAGGTAATTCACTTACCACTTTCGAAATTGGGCCAAGTCGAGTATACTCAGCGGCGGAGAGCGGGCGGTAATCCGCTGACCCTGTTGAATCGAGCCCAGACAGCACCTATCAGCCATGAAGCGAGAGCCTTTGTCACGCAAAATAATCGTATTAGCCAGCGCCCTGATGATTATCGGCGGGATTTGGCTGACACTCTGGTTAATCGACAATCGCCCCGGGTCTACCCGCGCCCTTTCGGTAGGTGGTGAAAGTCAAAGCTTAGTCGAAACCGTCCCCACCCCGGTGATCACGGATCCCCTGGTTGTGGCGATTGGGGATGATCTGCCGGCAGAGTTGCGCACCGCGATCAGCCGCACCGAAGCTGTGCAGCCCGGCCTGGTGATCACCAGCAGTCACGCGCCGACCTACACGCTCCGCTTTGATTGGTCGCCCGAGGGCGGAACCCCCATCTATGAGCAGACGTTTGCGGTAGCCGCGCGCTTTAACACGATCTTTCCGACGACAACCATCAGCGCGGTGCAGGGCGTCTGGACTGGGGAAACCAGCGATTTTTCGATGGTAGCCGTCCTGACCGAGACCTTGCCCGCGCTTGAGCAACTCTTGGGGTCACCCGGGGAGACTGTCCGCGGCTATGGCACGGTCGACGAGCTGCTGCCGGTCCTCTTTGGTGATAGTCAGAGCATCACCCTCTTGCCATTTGACCACTTGGTGCCCTCGCTGATGGTCTTTGCGGTTGATGGGCAAAATCCAGTAGAAAATACCAACCGGTTTGATCCCACACTCTACCCACTTGTGGCCACGCTCTATCTCCAGCGCGCCCAGCCAACCAGCGAGGAAGAACAGGTTTACGAGGCGGATCTCCTGGCGGCCATTCCGCCGGGCAATCGCGACAGCAACCGCATCACCGTGCTGGCAATGACGGGCGTCACCGCGATGACCCGCCTGACCGCGCAGCAGATGGACAAATTGGGCAATGCCTGGCCCGCCGAGGTGATTGGCCCGGAATTGGCCGCGGCTGACCTCACCCACATCAGCAATGAAGTCCCTTTTGTGGAAGGCTGCGAAACTGATGTGCGCATGGATAATTTTAATTTCTGCAGCAAGCCGGAATATCTGGAGGCGCTGCGGGCGGTCGGGGTCGATCTGATCGGGCTGACCGGGAATCATCAGAATGATTATGGCCGCGAGAACGCGCTCAAGTCACTGGCCTTTTACGAAGCCGAAGGGCTACCCGTTTATGGGGGCGGGGTTGATCAGGCCGCGGCCAGTGCACCCTATTTGCTTGAGGATCATGGCAATCGCTTCGCCTTTTTGGGCGCGAACAGCTACGGCCCGGCGCTTGCCTGGGCCAAGGAAGATGCGCCAGGCAGTGCCAGGCTGGATGTGGCGCAACTCTCCGCAACGATCCGAGAACTGCGGGCCAGCAATCAGGCCGATCTGATTTTGGTCGAGTTGCAATATCACGAACGCTATCACGTTGAGCCCTTCATCGAGCAACGCATCGACTTTAACGCGCTCTCGGAGGCCGGGGCCGATATTGTAATTGGCGTGCAAAGCCATGTTCCCCAAGCCATCGAATTCACCGATGGCAAGCTCATTCTTTTTGGGCTGGGCAATCTCTTCTTCGACCAGATGGCCAGCCAGGCCACGCGCGAAGGGTTGATTGTCAAACATACCTTTTATCGGGGCCGCCACCTCAGCACGCAGATTTTGACTACCTTGGTTTATGATTATGGGCAACCGCGCTGGACGACGCCGCAAGAACGCCAGGCCTTGCTGCAACGGGTCTTTGCCGCTAGTTATTGGGAATACTAAGAGCTTGATTAATAGTTCATGAATAACACTGGTAGGGTTCGTATAGTTCTGGATCATGCCACATAAATGGCCCGCTCCTCCTCCTGTATACGCCCCATCATTTTCCGTCTTTTGTCGATTAATGGTATACTTCGCCAGTTACGAGATCCCCTCTCGCACTGGTGATAGTTGATCTCGTATAGGGATATAGAGTCGTTTCAGAAAGGACATTCATGACAACTTCGGCAAGCCGCAGGGCGCGTACCGCCCGACGGGGCAAACCAGGCAGCAGCTCATCACTCACCGGGTGGATCATCGGGGCTGGTGTCTTCTTTGTGATCTTAATTGGGCTCGTCGTCTACTTGAACAGTCGTTCGACGGTCATTCCGGTAACCGAGCTCAATGTACCGACTGAATGGATTGAAGGTACATCCCTGGGTGATCCCAACGCAGCGGTCACTGTCCAGGTTTGGGAAGATTTTCTCTGCCCGCACTGCCAAAATTGGACAGCGCAGGTCAAGCCGCAGCTTGTTTCACAATATGTGGACACAGGATTGGCCCGTTTTGAATTCCGCAACCTCCCCTTGCCCGGTTTCCAGCCCGGTTCGGGAATGGGGGCCCAGGCTGGGCTTTGCGCGGCTGATCAGGGGCAATTCTGGCCCTATCACGATGCACTGTTTGATGCGGGGCGCACGCGGGGCCAAACTGGGTTTACCTACAACGCGCTGTTGCAAATGGCCACAGAACTTGGCTTGGATACGACCGATTTCCAATCCTGCATGAGCAGCCAACGCCATGCCAGCACGTTGGGCAGCCTGGCGCAACAAGCCAACGAATTGCAGATCAGCTCGACACCCACCATGTTGATCAATGGTAAGATCATCCCGGATCCCTTCAACTTCTCGTTGATTCAAGCCGAGATCGATGCGCTTTTGGCCAGTGGCTCATAAATTCCAGGCGCGCGAGCTTTCATGCAGACAGTCTCATACTGGCTAGAACGACGCAGTCTCTACCTGGCATTGCTGGTCGCCTGGGTGGCGATGGCGGGCAGCCTTTATTTTAGCGAGGTCGCTGGCTACCAACCGTGTACGCTCTGTTGGTACCAGCGAATCCTGATGTATCCCTTGGCGGGATTGTTGGCGATCGGCCTGCTACGGCTTGATCCCCACCTGCCCGTGCTCGTTTTGCCTTTTTCGCTGCTTGGTGTAGGTATTGCCACCTATCACTACATGCTCGAAAAGACCGATCTATTCAGCAATGCCACGGTCTGTCAGGCGGGTGTCTCGTGTACCACGGTCTGGATCAACTGGCTCGGGTTTATCACGATCCCGTTTCTGTCGTTGAGCGGCTTCTTGCTCATCTCGGTGTTGATGGCAATTGCCTTCAACGCCGGGGAGCCAGCGGATGATCCTGAGACAACGCGCGTTTGGCCGCTCGTCAGTGCGATCATCGCGCTGGTGGTGGTTGTTTTTGGCACGCTGGCTTGGGTCAACTGGCCCGAGCCGGTGAGTGCAGCGCCCTTTAGCGTGATGCAGACATCATCTGTGCTGGAGCAAAGTTTGCCCACCTCGCCAACCGCGGGTACGGAACCCCTGGCAACAGGCGAACGTCTCTACGGCGAAACCTGTGCGGCCTGTCATGGCCTGCAAGCAGAGGGGGTCCCGGCATCGGGCACTCCATTGACAGGGTCGCAATTGATGGCCAGCCAGAGCGATGCCGAACTGCTGGCCTTTATTCGGGCAGGTCGCGCGGCGAATGATCCAGCCACGCAAACTGGGCTTGCCATGCCGCCAAGTGGTGGTCGCCCTGATTTGACAGATGACCAATTGCTTGCGATTATTCAGTTTTTGCGCACCATCACTACGCCTTGACCGATGCTGGATCTGTGGCGGGTGGGGGTACGGCAATGCCTGGGCATCATCAAAGCAGGGGGCCAGATAGAGATGGCCGATTGGCAGCGTGTGCCAGCTTTGAATCAAGGTGCGCCGAATATTTGATGCGATGAGGCATCAACCGAGGGACCGAACGCTATGCAAGTGCAACACAATCGACCACGTTATCGATCAGGGTGGCTCACTGGCCTCTTGCTGCTGGTGTTGCTGATCAACTTTGGCCCGGCCAGGCCGCTCTATGCCCAGGATCAATCCGGCATTACCTCTCCCGCCGCAGGCTCACAAGTGAGTGGTTCAGTGCCAGTTTTTGGCACCGCTGTGATCGACCCATTCCAGAAATATGAGCTCCATTACAAGCAGGAACCAAGCGGCGATGATGCTTACATCTACTTTGATGGCAACACATCCCCGGTGATGAATGGGCAATTGGGCATTTGGCAGGCGGGTGGGCTTCCCGCGGGGACCTACAGTTTACGGCTGCGCGTGGTCAAAGCAGATGGCAATTACGCCGAATTTTTTGCGCCCAATATTGGGGTCAATCTGGGGCCGGAGAGCAGTGAGAGTGAGGAGCCCACGCCAACCGAAATCTCCAGCGAACCGACAATGACGCCCATCCCCACCGCGACCTTTACCCCGGCACCGCAGCCCACGGTAGCGGTTGGGGCAGTCGAGCAGCCACAAATTGAGGGTGAGCAACCACCCACCCCGACCGCTCCTCCCGCGGCGGAGGTTGCCGCTGTTCCCCCAAGTGACCCAAACGCGGGCCTCCTGCCAACCCCGACCAGTCCGCCCCCCAGCGGCAATAGCGTCAGCTCTGCCAGCGATGAGGGCAATCTCACACGCGAACTGGGCCAGGCGCTTGCTTTTGACACGCTACGCGACCGCTTCTGGAGCGGCGTCCGATACAGCGCCGTGCTCTGCATCGGGATCATCGCGCTGTTTGGGGGCAAGCGGATCTTTGATTGGGTCTGGTCGCAATTCCGTTCGTAAGCAAAGAGAAACCGATGGCACCGCTTAAGTTGATCGTGGGTCTGGGCAATCCTGGGCCGAAATATCAAGCGAACCGCCACAACATTGGCTTTCAATGTGTGGATATCTTTGCGCGCCAGCACAACCTGGAGCTGAGCAAGCTGCAAATGCAGGCTCACACTGGCGAAGGGTGGGTCGAACAAGGCGGCCAGCGTCAAAAGGTCCTGCTTGCCAAACCATTGACCTATATGAATCTGAGTGGGCAAGCAGTCGGACAACTGATGCGCTACTACCAGATTGAACTCGACAACCTGATCGTCGTGCATGATGATCTGGATTTGGCCGCGGGCACGCTGCGTTTGCGGCCCACTGGCAGTGCTGGTGGCCAGAATGGCATCAAGTCGATTATTCAGCAATTGGGCAGCCAGGAATTTGCCCGCGTACGGGTCGGTATCGGCCGTCCTCCCGGTCGGATGGACCCGGCAGCCTTTGTGCTCCAAAATTTCTCCGCCGACGAAGAGCAGATCTTCACGCCCTTGCGCCAGCGCGTGAACGAGGCGTTAACCTGTTGGCTCTTTGAAGGCATCACTGCGGCTATGAATCGGTTCAATGGCGCAGCATTGGGGCCGCAGGAACCCGCAGCAATCCCGTCAGTGAACCGATGATGGAATAAAGCCCAAGCATGCAACTGTCAGGTCTGTTAGATCTTCTGAAAGCATTACCTGCTTACCAAACGCTGCTCGACCACGCAACCACCGAACCGCAAGCTCTGCTCCAATCCGCCCGTCCGTACTTGATCGCCGGTTTGAAGAGCCATCGTCCTGGTTCGTTGATCCTGTTGACCGCGCGCAGCGAAGTGGCACAACAATTGGCCGATCAGCTGCTCAACTGGCTGCCGAGCGTCGAAGAGGGTGGCCCACCGGTCTATCTCTTTGCCGAGCCAGATGCTTTGCCCTACGAACGTATCGCCTGGAGTGGGCAAACCCGGCAACAGCGGCTGACCGCGCTGGCTGCCCTGCAAAGTCGCAGCGGCTTACGCCCCCTGGTCATTGCCAGTGCGCGGGCGCTGATGCAAAAGACCTTGCCCGCGCGCGAGTTGCGGCTGGCGCTGCGGCCAGTCAAGACGGGCAGCGTGGTCCGCCTTGAGCAGATGGCCACCAATTGGGTACAGACGGGGTACAACCCCACCGATGTGGTCGAAGAGCCAGGCACCTTTGCGCGGCGTGGTGGTATTGTCGATATCTGGCCGCCCAATTTGCCCCGCCCCGTGCGCATCGATCTTTTCGGCGACGAGGTGGAAAGTCTGCGCTTGTTCGACCCCGCCAGCCAACGTTCGCAACAGCGGATCGATGCGGTCGAAATTGGGCCGGGGAGCGAACTCCTGAGCAAGTATGGCCCGAATACCCTGGCCCGGCTCGGCATCCAAGGGGGACAACTGCTCGCGGCGGAAAATCTCAGCAATCAGCCGGAAGCCACTTCGCCTCTGAATGATCCGTCGCTGCTGTTGGCCGTGCGTGAGCAAATCCGCGTGGAAGTCGAGCAATTGGCCCAGGGCCACAGCTTTCATGGCATCGAGTGGTACGTCCCCTATTTTTACGATCAGCCAGCGTCGCTGCTGGACTATATGACCGGGGAGACTACCCTGGTGGTCGATGATGCCAGCGAATTGTTTGCCACCCTCCACGAGTTGGAAGGCCAGGCCGAGAATTTACGCCAGGAGCTGATCCGCAGCAGCGAATTACCGCACACCTTTGCGCCAAATTACTTCACCAGTGAAGAGATCCGCGCCAAGTTACTCGAACATCATCCCATTTTATTGGGCTATGGGGACCTGCACGGCAAAACCAGCAGCGCTAATACCCCGCTGGCTCGCAGCTTTGCGCCCGGTCCACGCCACAGTGGCAAGACCAAACAGGTGGTGGTCGATATTGCCCAGCAACGCGGCGAAGGGCATCGCACCGTGTTGGTCAGCCGTCAGGCAGCCCGCCTGCAGGAATTGCTGCAAGAAGCCGATTTGATCACCCACGTGCAGAGCGACCTGAGCGACCCGCCGCGGCCCCGCAGCCTGACATTGCTGCAAGGGGTGATGGGCGAAGGGTTTGTGATGCGCGGGCTGCAAAGCGATGATCCTGCCGCTGGCGCCAATCTCTACTTCTATACCGACACCGAACTGTTTGGCTGGAGCAAGCCCCAGGCGCGCCGCCGCTCGCAAGCGCAAAGCAGTGTTGCTCCCGAAATCTTTTTCGCCGATGTCAAAGCTGGCGATTTTGTCGTTCATCTTGAACATGGCATCGGCCAATACGACGGGCTGATCAAGCTGGATGTCGCTGGGGTGCAGCGTGAATATCTGCAAGTCAGCTATGCGCGGGGCGACAAGCTTTACGTACCCGTCCACCAGGCGGATCGGCTGAGCCGTTATGTTGGGGCCGGAGAGAAAACGCCGCCGGTCAACCGCTTAGGCACCGCGGATTGGCAATTGGTGAAAGAGCGTGCCCGCCGCGCGGTGGCCGACATTGCCGATGATCTGTTGCAATTGTACGCCGAGCGGGAATTGGTGCGCCGTCATGTCTATAGCCCCGATGGCCCCTGGCAGGAAGAGATGGAAGCCAGTTTTCCCTTCATGGAGACCGATGACCAACTGCGCGCGATCGAGGCGATCAAGCAGGATATGGAGTCGGACAAGCCGATGGATCGGCTGGTGGTGGGGGATGTGGGCTATGGCAAAACCGAGGTGGCCGTACGGGCCGCGTTCAAGGCGATTGTCGATGGCAAACAGGTGGCCATGTTGGTGCCCACGACGGTCTTGGCCCAGCAACATTATCGCACCATCAGCAGCCGTCTGAGCCATTTTCCCGTCCGTGTGGAAATGCTCAGCCGCTTCCGCACCCCGGCCCAACAAGAACAGATCATCCGTGGCCTGCAAGATGGTTCCATTGACTTTGTGGTCGGAACTCATCGCCTGCTTAGCAACGATATTGCCTTCAAAGATTTGGGCGTGTTGATTGTCGATGAGGAGCAGCGTTTTGGCGTGGGCCACAAAGAGAAGATCAAACAGTTGCGCGCCCAGGTGGATGTCCTCACCTTGAGTGCTACCCCCATCCCCCGCACGCTGCACATGAGCCTGAGCGGCATCCGCGATATGAGCACGATCAACACCCCGCCCAAAGATCGGCTGCCGATTCATACCGTGCTCTCGGAGTTCGACGATGTGTTGGTGCAACAAGCGGTCCAGCGTGAGATCAACCGCAAGGGGCAAGTGTTTGTGGTGAATGACCGAATTCGCGGCCTGCAATATCTGGCCGATCGCATCCAACATCTGGTGCCCGAGGCGTCGATTGCGGTCGCGCACGGCCAAATGCCCGAACGTGAATTGGAAGACATTATGATCGCCTTTGCCGAAGGTGAATATGATGTGCTGGTCGCCACCACGATCATCGAAAATGGGTTGGATATCCCCAACGCCAACACGATCATCATCAATCGGGCGGATCATTTTGGGCTGGCGCAGCTTTACCAGTTGCGCGGGCGTGTCGGGCGAAGCGCTCAGCGTGGCCACTGCTACTTGCTATACGAAAAAGGTAGCGCGCTAAGCTATGATTCACGCCGTCGCCTGGCAGCGATCATGGAGAGCAGCGAGGAATTGGGGGCTGGCTTTCGCATCGCCATGCGCGACCTGGAAATCCGTGGCGCGGGCGATCTGCTGGGCGCACGCCAGCACGGGCATATCGATAGTGTGGGGTTTGATCTCTACACACGTCTGCTGGCGCAGGCGATCAATGATGCCAAACGCAAAAAAGAGCGCTTTGAGAAAGCCGTACAGGAACAAGACGAGCTGGGCGAGCCGATTTCTGTTGAAGCAGCCAGCGAAGAGCTGACACTGGAGAGCCCAATCGTCGAGCCCGAAATGGGGGCCCACAATGGCAGCGAGCCCAAGCATCGTTCGGCACCGACCGCGTTCGACGTCAACGATCCGCTGGCCCCGCCGGTCACGCTGGATCTGCCCATCGACGCCAAGATCCCGCAGCTCTATATTGCGGATGATGGGTTGCGCCTGCAGATGTATCGCCGCATTGCTGGGATCACCCAGTTGGAAGATATCGACGAGATCCGCCAGGAGTTGATCGACCGGTTTGGCGAAGATGAAGAGACCGACAGCGTGCCCGAAGAGGTCGAAAATCTGCTCTTCCAGATCAAGGTGAAGATTGTTGCCTTGCGGGCTGGGGTCGAGAAGATCGGGCGGGAATTGGATCAACTGGTTTTACACAGCGAGGCGCTGGAAAATATGAACCGGCAAGCGAT
Source organism: uncultured Caldilineaceae bacterium (assembly GCA_964541665.1). Taxonomy (GTDB): domain Bacteria; phylum Chloroflexota; class Anaerolineae; order Caldilineales; family Caldilineaceae; genus CFX5. Next base: position 73,250 of record CAZIRP010000007.1, read on the forward strand.
CCAGCATCGCATCCGCCAGGGGCTCGGCCAGTTGCCCGAGAGCCACCTGAGCCCGGACGAGATGGCGCGCGTTGCTCGCCGCGCGATCTATTTGCCGGTCGATGAGGAAGGCCATTGGCGCACCGCGCTGTTGCGCACCCTCGAAGTGATGGCCTACAGCTAGGCGCTACCCCCCATAGGTGAACAGAGGCCAGGCTCTGCGAGAAGCCTGGCCTCTTGCATCAGGATCGCTTGAATCAATACCGCGGGCCGAGCAAAAATCTAGATCGCGGCTAAGCGCCCCTGAGCCTGAAACTGACTCCGATAGAGATGCTCGTAGAAACCGTGCTGCGCCAATAGCTGCTCGTGTGTGCCCCGTTCAACCACTTCCCCATGATTGATCACCAAAATCTGGTCGGCATTGCGAATGGTGCTGAGCCGGTGCGCGATCACAAAGCTGGTACGCCCGCTCATCAGCCGTAACATCGCCTCTTGAATTTGCTTTTCGGTACGTGTATCCACACTGCTCGTCGCCTCATCCAAAATCAGGATTCGGGGATCAGCGAGGATCGCGCGGGCGATCGCCAACAATTGACGCTGCCCTTGGCTCAGGTTGCTGGCGCGTTCCGAAAGCTGCGTGGCATAGCCATTGGGTAAGCGGCGGATGAAGGGATCCGCATTGGCCAGGGTGGCAGCGGCGATCACTTCTTCATCACTGGCGGTTAAGCGCCCGTAGCGGATATTCTCCAGCACCGTGTCGGAAAAGAGAAAGGTATCTTGCAGCACAATCCCAAGCTGACGGCGCAATTCATCTTGCTGAATCTGCCGCAGATCGTGACCATCAATGGTGATCAACCCCTGGTCGATGTCGTAAAAACGGGTCAGCAGATTGACAATGGTGGTCTTACCCGCACCGGTTGGGCCGACCAGCGCAATGGTTTCGCCGGGCTTGGCCGCCAGATCAATCCCTTTCAGAATGGGCTGAGCAGCATCGTAGCCAAAGGAGACGGCGCGAAATTGCACGTCGCCACGCAGTTGGGGCAACGCGATGGCGTTGGGAACATCCACGATTTCGGGCGTTTCATCCAATAGCGCAAAGACCCGCTCCGCGCCCGCAATGGCGGATTGGATCGAGTTGTACAGATTGGCGATTTCATTGAGCGGGCGACTAAATTGGCGCGAATAGTTGATGAAACTGGCAATGGTGCCCACCGTGGCCAGCCCTTGAATCGCCAGCCAGCCCCCCAGCCCGGCGATCAACGCCAGCCCCAGGTTGTAGATCACATTCATTGTCGGGCCGATGTAACCGGCAAAAATTTGTGCATTTGTGGCACTCTTTTGCAGAGCCCGATTCGTCTCATCAAATTCGCCCAAAACGGTCGTTTCCCGGTTATAGGCTTTGATCACGCGCTGCCCGGTGATCGTCTCTTCGATCAGCCCGTTGAGTTTGCCCAAGTCTGCCTGCTGTTGCCGGAACCCGACGCGGGTACGGTGGCCGATCCAGCGCATCAGGCCAAAGGTCAGCAGCGGCAAAAGAACGAGGCTCGCCGCGGCCATCTGGGGATTCAGCCAGAGCATAATGGCCGCGATGCCAACCAGGCTCAACGCGCCTGAGACCAGTTGCGTGGCGCTTTCTGAGAGGACCGTATTGACGTTTTCGATGTCGTTGGTCAGGCGGCTCATCAGATCACCATGAGCGCGGGTGTCAAAAAAGCGCAATGAGAGCGTCTGTAAGTGTTCAAAGAGATCATTGCGCAGATCGCGCACGGTGTTCTGGGCCACGCCGGCCATCAGGTAAGTTTGCGCCCAGGTTGCCAGGGAAGTGGTGGCATAGACGCCGATCATCAGCAGACAGAGGCGAGCCAGGCCGGGCAAGTCGCCAGGGATAATATAGTTATCAATCGCCAAACCGAGCAGGTAAGGCCCCAGCATGGTCAAAAGGGTGTTGATCGCCACAAAGATCGAGGCCAGCCACAAAGTTGAGCGGTAACGCCGTAAGTAGCCCCACAAGCGGCGTAATGTACCTTGCGCATCAGCCGCCCGTTTGACTTCGCCGTGCATCCGCCCACCCATTGGACCGCCGCGCCCCATGATCGGCGGCAGCTCGACCGGCGCTGATTCGCGATTTCCGGCAGTATTCGAGTTATTGTTGGTCATTCTTCAGGCTCTCAGTGCTTGATGTAATGCCATTGGTCTTCGGGCCTGATGGCTGCGGATCGGATAAAGCAACCACCGGGGCCGATGCTGGCTCCGATTCTGCCGCATCATCAGCCAGTTGTGAGGCATAGATCTCGCGATAGATTTTGCTGGTAGCCAGCAATTCGGCGTGGGTACCCGCAGCGGCGATCTGTCCGTTCTCCAGGACCAAAATCTTGTCGGCGCTCAGGACGGTGCTGATCCGCTGAGCAACGATCAGCGTGGTACGGTCCTGGCGAACCTGCCGTAAACCCGCCTGTAATTTGGCCTCGGTCTCGACATCTACCGCGCTGGTGCTGTCGTCCAGGATCAAGACGCTTGGCTGGGTGAGCAGTGCACGCGCAATGGCGAGGCGCTGTTTCTGGCCACCAGAGAGGTTGACGCCGCGCTGGCCAACCAGGGAATCATAGCCTGCGGGCAAACGTTGAATAAACTCGTCGGCCTGGGCGATCCTGGCAGCGGCCACCACTTCTTCATCCGGAGCCGTGGGCCGACCAAAGCGGATATTGTCGCGGATCGTGCCGCTGAAGAGGATCGGTTCCTGTAAGGCGATGACCACCTCGCTGCGTAAGGTTTCCTGGTCAATCGCCCGTACATCAACGCCGTCCAGCGTGATTCGCCCATTTGTCACATCGTAAAAGCGCGGGATCAGCCCAACCAAGGTAGATTTGCCCGAGCCGGTCGCGCCCAGGATGGCGAGAGTCTCGCCAGGTTCGACCGTAAAGTTAATGTTTTGTAAGACTGGGGTTGGTTCAGCACTGTTGTAGCGAAAGCCCACCTGCTCAAAGGCGACCCGGCCTTGTGCCTGCACTTCGGTCAGGGCATCGGGTTTGGCTTTCACGTCGGGCTCGGTTTCCAGCACCTCTAAAATTCGCTGCGCTGAAGCCTCGGCCCGCGAGAAACGCATCGTCAACATGCTGACCATGACCAGGCTCATCAACGATTGCATCAGGTAGTTGACGAACGCGATCACTTGCCCCACCTGGGCCGTACCGGCGAAGACCTGGCCACCGCCAAACCACAGCGCCGCGACCACACCGACATTCAAAATCAGCATGTTGAGCGGCATCGTGATGATGACGGTGCGCACGGCCTGCAGGTTTTGGGTCATCAGGCCCTCATTGGTGCGCCGAAAACGTCCAATCTCGTGGGCTGCGCGCACAAACGCTTTGACCAATCGCACACCAGCCAGATTTTCCTGCAGAACCGTGTTGAGCGCATCCAGCCGGGCCTGCACACCACTAAAAAGCGGGTACGACCGATTGATGATCCAAACCAGCAGCCCCAGGACGATTGGGATGAGCCCGACAAACAACAGCGACAATTGGGGGCTGGTCAGGATGCCCATGAACAGACTGCCAACCAGCAAGAGCGGCACACGCACCATGACGCGCAAGAGCATCATCACCATTTCGGTGACCTGCGTCACATCGGTCGTCAGCCGGGTGATCAACCCACCGGTTTGCAGTTTGTCCAAATTGCCAAACGAAAAGGTCTGCACTGTAGCAAAGAGCGCTGCCCGCAGATCCGCGCCAAAGGCCTGCCCAGCCCGAATGGCATAGATCGTGCAGCCCACACCGCCCAGCAGACCAATCAGGGCAACGATCATCATCCAGGCACCGGTTTGGATCACAACAGAGAGGTCGCGCGGCGTGACACCAGCATCGATGATATGCTCGATCAGGCGCGGCTGGAGCAAGTCCATCGCCACTTCGAGCACCATCAATAGGGGGGCCAACAGGGCCCAGCGCCAATATGGGCGCAAAAATTTACCGAGCTTGCGAGTTGCAACCATACATGAAATTTCCCATCATTTTTGAACCAATAGAAGAACCGCACCAGCCCGAGCGAGTGCGGTTGCGTAGCAAGCTATCCATCCGACCGTAACCCAGTCAAGTCTATAGGAAGAGACGACATAGCCAAAGTTCGCACAATCGGCACCAGCGATACGGCAAGCTGCTGGCCCGGCGTGCAGTTCCTTTTGTTTATGGCGAGGGCAATGGGCGTAGCTGCGCTTCGATCTGGGCGCGACGCGGCTCCAGAAAGGGGGGCAAAGCCAGGCGCTCCCCCAAATGGGCGAGTTCCTCGTCAGTGGCAAAGCCCGGCCCGTCGGTGGCGATCTCGAACAGGATGCCCCCTGGCTCGCGGAAGTAGATCGACTTGAAATAGTATCGATCAATCACCGGTGAGACGCCAAAACCAGCATCCGCGATCCGCTCCTGCCAGGCGGCATGTTCGCTATCATTCGGCGTCCGAAAGGCCACATGATGCACCCCACCCCGCCCAAGCCGCCCATATGGCAGATGAGAACCCGCTTCGACGTGGACCTCGGTGCCGGGGCCACCAGCGCCAGTCGCGAAGACCACCACCGTGCGATTGGCCTTGCCCTCGGCGTTGTAGGTGCGCACCGGTTGAAAGCCGAGCAGATCGGTCAGTACCCGGGCGGTTGGCTCAAGCTGACGCACCCACAGGGTGACCGCGTGCAACCCGCGGATGCCCATCTCGACAGGCACCGGGCTGCGCGCCCACGGCGTTCCCCCGGCTGCCCCGTGATCATTCACCAGGGCCAGCGCCATGCCTTCGGGGTCGGCAAACCGGATCAACGTTTGGCCATCTTCTTCGATCACGCCGGAATGGGCGATCCCTGTTTCGCTCAGCCGCGTGGCCCACCAGGCCAGGGCAGCCTCGCTGGGAACACGCAAGGCCGTAGCGGCAATGCTGCCGATCCCATTTTGATTGCGAGCTGCGTGCGGCCAATCAAAAAAGGTGACTTCGGTACCAGCGCTGCCAAGGCCATCGGCATAAAAGAGATGATAAGCCGAAACATCATCCTGGTTGACTGTCTTTTTAACCAGCCGCAGCCCAAGCACGCCCGTATAAAAAGTCAGATTCGCCGGGGCTTGACCCGTCACAGCGGTGAGGTGGTGCAATCCAGTCAGTTGCATAGGAACTCCTTTGATTTCCCTTACGGAAACATAATGGTGAAGGCACTACCGCGCCCCACCCCCGCGCTACTCGCTTTGACCACACCGCCATGGGCTTCCACAATGGCTTTGACAATGGCCAACCCCAAACCACTACCACCGCTTTCGCGGCTCCGGGACGGGTCGGTGCGGTAGAAACGGTCAAAGACATGCGAAAGCTGTTGCGGATCGATCCCATCGCCGCTATCTTCCACGCGTAAGCTAACCCGAGCGTTGTCCGTTTGCCCGACAATGCGAATCTGCCCTTCTGCCGGAGTGTGGCGCAGGGCATTGGCGAGCAAATTGTGCAACACCTGGCGGATCCGAGAGCGGTCTCCAATAATGGAAGGCAGGGATGGGTCCAGTTCTGCCACCAATTTTACTGACTTTTCTTCAGCCAGGGGCTCGAAGATCGCAATCGTCTCCTGCACCAGCCGGGTCAGGTCGAGCGGATCCTGATTGAGCGGCAACTGAGCGGCCTCGGCCAAGGCCAACTCGCGCAGCTCATTGACCAGACGGATCAAGTGGCGTGTCTGCTCGTACAAATTGGCGATCTGCTCATCATCCAATTCGTACACATGATCCAACGCAGCACGCAAATTGCCTTCCAGCACGGTGAGCGGCGTGCGCAATTCATGCGAGACATCGGCCATCAGGCTATTGCGCAACGCCGCGGCGTGTTGCAGATCTGCCGCCATTTTATTGAATGCACTGGCCAACTCGTCAATCTCGCGGCTGTTGGCGGGCAACGACACTCGGGTAGTCAGATCACCCGCACCGATCGATTGGGCTGCCGCGGCCAGTTTGGTGATGGGCGCGGCCAGGATGCGGCTGGCCACGATGCCGCCAACAATCCCAAAGACAGCCGCACCGAAAAATGCACGCGGCAGATCGCGCCGGATATCGCGCCAGAAGTTTGGCACGGGCCGCTCAATCCCCGGACGCGGTGATGGGACTGCTTCATCAAGCGGGTCGCGCGTGCTCACGAAGACCCAAAACGTCAGCAATGGGATCAACGTGGAAAGCAAGATAAAGCCGGAAATGACCAAACTCAGGCGAACCCAAAGCCGGTTCATCAGTTTCCCTTGTACATCCGATACCCAACCCCGTAGACCGTCTGGATATAAGCCGGATTGCTCGGGTCGGGCTCGATCTTTTTGCGCAGATTGCTGATGTGGGTATCGAGCGTGCGCCCCATGCCTTCGTAGGCGTACCCCATGCTCTTTTCGAGCAGTTCATCGCGCGTAAACGTATGGCCAGGATTCATCATCAACAATTGTAGCAGCGTGAACTCGGTGCGGGTCAAGTCCACCGGCTTTTCGTCCACCATCACCATATGCTGATTGAGATCAAGCGTGAGGCTGCCGATGTGCAGAATTTGCGGGATCGCGGCTTGCCCCAGGTGGGCGCGTCGTAATAATGAACGCACGCGGGCGACGATCTCGCGCGCATTAAAGGGCTTGGTCACATAATCATCAGCGCCCAGTTCCAGCCCGATGATTTTGTCGGTGTCTTCCACCCGGGCCGTCAACATGATGATCGGCAATGCACCCAAAACCGCATCTGCCCGAATGATGCGCGTAATTTCCCAGCCATCGCGGTCGGGCAGCATCAAATCCAGCACGAGCAGATCGGGCCTGCTGCTACGCAGGGTATGCAACGCTGATTCGCCATCAAACGCCGTCTGGACAACATACCCGGCCTGCTCAAGGTAACTACGCACCACTTTAACGATGTCTCGATCATCGTCTACAACCAAGATCCGTTGTTTGCTCATTGGTCTCGTCTTGATCCTGAAATGCTGCGCTGTTTTTCGTTCGTAAGGCAAAATTCGGACACCGCAGCCAGATTCAGAATAGGCTCTTATTATCTTTATTTCGCCCCATCCAATCAAACTTGTCGATGCACGCCAATCATCGCGCACAAATCTCAAGAAAATGTCAAGATGATACCAAGAAAGGGTCGAGTTCGAACAGTTGCTGGAGAGAAGGATCGGGTATTCGGTATTGGGTAATGGGGAGCGAGCAGCCACAACAGGCGCGACCCGTTACCGAATACCCGCAGGCAGAGTGCGGATTCGAGGCGCTGAAACCCTGGGTCACAAAAGTTGTGACTGTTTTTCGACGGTGTTCAGCAAGGGACAAAAAACACTTGGAGATCGCAGAGTTTACTTAGAGATGGTTTCTCAGAAATTGGACTGAATAGCGGGCAACAGCCTCAGGATTCAGAGGATCGGGTGGTAATTCGACGATCAAGGGACCATCATACTCAATTGCCTGCAACGCCGCGAAGGAGCGGGCAAAATCAACAGCACCTGCGCCCAACCGGCGTTCATTCCGATCAGCAGGATTCCAATCTTTCACATGGCAGAGTGTGGCGCGGCCTTTGGCGGCCTGCACTTCGGTGGTCACGTCCAAATTGCTGCCAACCGAATTGCCAACATCCAAATAGATGCCCAATGCTGAAGATCCGCCACAATCATCGATCATCGCCAACAATGTAGCGGTATCGAGCAGAAAAGGTTTGCCCACCGCTTCGAGCGCCAGGGTTACGCCGGCCTTTTCGGCATGAGCCACCCCCTGCATGATGCCATCGCGGAAGAGTTCCCACTTGTTGTCGGGTGATTCTTCCTGGTCGCAGCCAGGGATCAGGACAGCGGTCGCGCCGAGATCGGCAGCAAGCTCGATCCCAGCGAGGATCAAACCGACGCCGAGGTCGCGAATGCGCCCATCTGGGCTGGCCAGGTTGAAGATCCAGTGGGCATTTAAGCAGAGCGAAGTCAGGGCAACCCCAGCATCAGCGGCTTGTTGGCGCAGCGCGGCCCGAGCAGATTTGTCGAGCCGTTGCGTCCACAGGGCGTTGGCGTCGACGTTCACTTCCAACCCAGTGGCCCCAGCCCGGGCCGTCGCCTCGATCTTTTCTGCCGGAGACCAAGTTGCCGGAAAGATACCAAAATTGAGACCGATATTCATGCGAATGCCCCTGAAAATTGTCACTGGTCAACTATCAACGCCCAATTGACAATGGCGAATACAGGCTAGTTACTCGGCGAAACTCATTAACAATTGACAATAAACCGTTGACCATTCACCATTGATCAGCCTTTGACGCCGGAGATCACGATCCCTTGAATAAATCGGGCCTGGGCAATGTAGAAGACGATCAGCACGGGGATCAGGGCGACGACTGTCATGGCCATTGTTTCGGGGATGCGCTGTGACTGTTGGGTCTGGAACAACCGCAGACCGATGGCAATCGTATACTTGCGTGGCTCGTTGAGATAGATCAACGGGTCGAAGAAATTGTTCCAGTTCCAGGCAAAGGCCTGAATCGCGATCACCCCGAGGGCTGGTTTGGACAGCGGCATGAGTATGTTCCAATAAATGCGGAACCAGCCTGCGCCATCAATGCGCGCGGCGTCATCCAGTTCGATGTTGATACTCATGAAAAACTGACGCAACAAAAAGACATTGTAAGCGTTGGTCATCCATTGCGGCACGATCAGCGGCCAAAAGGTGTTGACCAGCCCCAGATTCGCCCAAAAGAGATAGATAGGGATTAGCGTCACCTGGCTGGGCAACATCATGGTAGCGAGCAGCACGATAAAGATCGTATCTCGCATCCAAAAGCGGATGCGGGCAAAGCCAAAGGCCACCAAAGAGCTTGAAAGTGTCAGCCCAATAATATTGACGGTGGTAATGTAGATGGTGTTGGCGTAGAAGGTGCCGAAGGGCAACACATTCCAGCCACGCACGTAGGTATCCCAGCGCGGCTCGGGCGGAATCCACACAATGGGAATCTGATACACCAACCCTTCTGGCTTGAGCGAAGTCGAGATCATCCAAACCAGGGGGGCCAAGAAGATCACCGCGCCAAGCGCCAGGACGATGTAGAGGAGAATGCGCCCAACCACATAGCCAATTTTTGCGATACGCGCGGCCGAGTCAGAATGAGCTTGTGCCGTCGGGGTAGCATAGGCTTTACTCTGTGTGGTCATCTCTTCAACTCCCCTTCATAATAGACCCAAGACTCGGATGAACGAATAACCAACACAGTGAAGACCATGATCAGCAAGAAGAGTGCCCACGCCAAGGCCGAGGCATAACCAAACTCGAAGTTGATAAAGCCTTTGCGATAGAGATAGAGTACTTGCGTGAGTGTAGCGTTATTCGGGCCACCGCCGGTCATAACGTAAGATTGGGTAAAAATCTGGAACGAAGCAATGATATTGATCAGCAAATTGAAGTAGATGGTTGGGGTGAGCATGGGGATAGTAATATGCCAAAAGCGACGAAACCCATTGGCGCCATCGATCTCAGCAGCTTCATAGAGCGTCGTAGGAATCCCCTGTAGACCGGCCAGATAGAGCAACATGGCCCCACCAGCGCCCCACAACCCCATGATGATCAACCCTGGTACCGCCCATTGTTCAGAGAACAGCCACTGCGGGCCATCAATCCCAATCATCTTGAGACCGGCATTGATCAGACCAAAGCGGGGGTTTAAGACAAAGCCCCACAACACAGCCACGGCCACACCCTGCACAATCGAGGGCAGATAATAAACCGTGCGCCAGATGCCAATTCCTGTGATCTTTTGGTTCATCAGCAAGGCGATGATCAGCGAGATCAAAATGCTAACGGGAACCAGGGCGAAAGTGTAATAGGCAGTGACTTGCAGTGATTTCCAGAAGAGAGGGTCATCCCACATGCGGGTGAAGTTTGCGAAGCCGACAAACCGAAAGCCGGTGAGTAGATCAGTCTCGGTCAGGCTAATACCCAGTGAAAATACCATTGCAAAGGCGATCAAACCAAAAAAGTGGAGCAGCCAAGGGGAGATAAACAAAAAGCCGGCAATATTATCGCGAATCCGCTGTTTGCTCCGTCGCGGTCGGGCTGGCCTTCCCGTACCCACACTCGTCTGTACGGCCATATCAACATCCCTTCTGAATCCAGAAATCAGGATACGGAATTCAGATGTTCTGCACCTGTTTCCCGTATCCCATTATTCTATTTCTTACACTTGCGACGCATTCACCTGATCAGCAATCTCGATCAGATACTCGGGGCCAACCTCACCCACCATAAAGACTCGCTCCAACGCAGGGGCGATCAATTCGTTGGCGGCCTGCTGATCCTTGAACCAGAAGCCATCTTCAGCATAGCCCCACTCCAGCAATTCGCTGATCGTCTCCAGGCGGACATTTTCCAACGATGGCCGCACCGTGCGCACGGTGTCGATGAAGTTGGCAATGCGCGACTTGAGGGCAGGAATCAAACCTTCCTGAGCAACGATCTGCTTGTCCTGGTAGACCGGGCCAGACATAAAGGACAACACTTTCCAGGCCTCTTCGGGATGTTGCGTCCCCTTGGTGATCGACCAGGCATCGGTGGTACCGAGTACGCTGCGGATGCCGGTTGGGCCGGTAGGTACGTGGCGGATATCGTAGCGGATCCCTGCGCCTTCCTCCCCTAAGCGACGGTCGCGGTTGATCGGGTAGGTACCATCTTCGATCATGCCAACGAAGCCGGGGCTCAGGGCATCATCACCAAAACGGTTTTCCACCTGGGAGGGCTGGGCGAAGGTGTTGTCGGTCCAGATGCGGTCATACATCCACTGGAAGCCGGCTTGGGATTCTTCGGTACCCATCATACACTCGGTGCCATACTTCTCGTTGACAATCTGGCCACCAAACATGTAGACGGTATTCCAGAAGCGGTCCCAGCTCCAGGCCGGTTTCCAGCCACCCCAGAAGCCATCATTGCCAGCGGCGCGGGCGGCTTCAGTCAGGCGACGGGCAATGTCAGCGTAGTCGTCGTGTGTCCAATTACCATCTTCGGGCGGCAATTCGACGCCATACTCTTCAAACTTGTCAACGTTGACCGTAACCGTCATCACGTTGATATATTTGGGCATACCGACGCGGTTGCCCAACATCGACAGACCTTCCCACTGGAATTCGTTGTAATCGCTGATCTGCTCTTCGGTCATGTCGCGATCCACAAAAGGCTGCACATCCAGGATCAGATCGCGCTGTGTCCAGTTAAAGAAGATATTGCCCCACGCCTCGAAGAGGTCGGGCGCAGTGCCAGCCACCATTTGGGCCAGCAATTTTTCGATAAACTGGTCGGGCACAGGCTCGAGTTGGACTTTAATCCCGGGGTTCTCCCCAGTGAAGTCTTCGTCTAGCACAGCTTGTGCGTTGGGGTCGTTATCAGCACCGGCACGTGACATCCAGCGGATGATGACTTGTTCCGAGCTGGGGGCAGCGGCTTCACCACTGTCGGCAGCAGGGGCGCTCCCACTGGGCGCTGCGGGTGCACACGCGACCAATAACAGGCCAGCGCTTGCAAAGGCTGAACCGCGCAGAAAATCCCGACGGGATAGTTGGTTCTTCAACATACCTTTCCTCCAGATATTGACTAATTGTCGATTGCGTAAATCAAACGATAGAAATGCTCAGGGTATGCACCTGGTCACCGGGGTACAAGTTCAGGTCACGAGAAGGCAGGAGACAAACATCAACCGGATTTGCTACCACGGTTAAGCCGTCACACACTTCAGGCGATAAGGGTGGAAACGGCGGTAACGCTAAGCTTTATCCGTAAATTCTGCGCCAATCCATGCTGGCAAGCCCGGTTTCGGGAGTCGCGATCATTTTACAGATAGGTTCTAAGTTCAGATGGCCCAATGCCACTGGGGAGTAATCTCTTAAGTTTACAATCGTACAGTTCACCCAAACTTCAGGTGATAGAGGATTCACGCACAAAGAGACCAGTGACGGCCAATTTATTGATTGCTACCTGGGACAGATACAGTTAAACATGGCTACAAAAAAATGTCAAATCGTTTTTTGTAGCCATGTCACAACGCAGAGTTTACGAGCAAAAGAGAAGATCAGGCAAGATCCACAGCGCCGGGCCGTAAGCCGATTGGGAGCAGGGCAGGCCGTTCGCACTGGCTGGTCAGCACGATCTGCCGACCTTGCTCGGCAGCTTCGTGGATCGTCTGCATAATATCTAAAACATGGAATGCCAATTCACCGCTGGCACGATGTGGTCGCCCCAGGCGGATCGCGGCAGCCATATCAGCGACCCCCAACCCGCGGCTATTTTCCTGATAGCCATGGGTCAGCGGCACCTCTTCCCATTCCGTCTGATTCTTCAGGCGCACACGGACAGGCCCACCAAAAGTGTTGGGGTCGGGCAAGCTCAACGTGCCCTCGCTCCCGTAGATCTCCAAACGGGGAAGATTGGCCGCTTGAATATCAAAACTCTGCATGATCGTCCCCTGTACGCCAGAGGAAAACTCCAGCAGGCCGGTGACGTGCGTAGGCACCTCCACGGCGATCTTCTGGCCAAATTTGGGCTCGCTGGTGATGGTGCGCTCTGGGAAAGTAATGCGCGTCATGCCGGTCACAGCTCTTACTGGTCCCAGAATCATCACCAAAGCGGTCAAATAATAGGGGCCCATATCGAACATGGGACCACCGCCGTGCTGATAGTAAAATTCCGGGCTGGGATGCCAGCGTTCGTGACCAGGTGTGGTCATAAAGGCTGTGGCGGCTACTGGCTCGCCAATGACACCATCGTCGATCAATTTGCGGCAGGTTTGCAGACCGCCACCGAGAAAGGTGTCGGGAGCACAGCCAATGCGCAATCCGCGTGTTTGGGCCAGGGCCAGCAACCGTTGCCCATCTGCGCGGTTGAGGGCAAAGGGTTTTTCGCTGTATGTGGCCTTGCCAGCCTGCAATGCTGCCGTTGCCACCTCGGCGTGGGCCGCGGGGATCGTCAGATTGACGACGATTTCGATGCGGGGGTCGGCCAACAGATCCGCAACGGACAACGCTTCGATGTTAAATTCGGCGGCCCGAGCCTGCGCCTTGGCGTGGTCGGCATCCGCACAGGCTACCACCTGGAGATTGTCGAAGACACGGTCAGACTTCAGGTAAATCCCACTGATATTGCCACAACCAATAATACCGATCGGAGTGCGCATATAACCTGTTTCTAGTGTGGTGGATTGGGAACTATGGCTGGATGAGGCGCTTAATCGGCCGCGATCAATGCTGCTTCAGACTCGCTTTCGGGTTCGGGAATTTCCACCCGCATGATCTGACCATCCTGCAGATGCAGAATTTGGTCCACATAATCCCCCACCAGGCTATCATGCGTGGCCATGAGCATAGCAATCTGGCGCTCGTGGATAATATTCCGGAAGAGTTTCAGGATCTCGCGCCCGGTTTTGCTGTCCAGGTCCCCGGTCGGCTCGTCGGCAATGATCACCTTCGGGCGGTTGACCAGTGCCCGCGCAATGGCCACACGCTGCTGCTGGCCACCGGACAGCTCATACGGCCGGTGATCCATCCACTTGTCAATCCCAACCAATTCGAGACATTCCACGACGGCTTGATGACGATCTTTCGCCGGAACCTTATTCATGCGTAAAATCAGTTCAACATTTTCATAGGCTGAAAGTGCTGGCAACAAACCGAGTGATTGAAAGATAAAACCGACTTGTTGGCGCCGCCAGGTGGTCAGTTTACTCTCGCGCCAGCCCCCAATTTCTTCGCCAAAGATCACCACTTTGCCCGAGGTGGGTTGGTCCAACCCGCCGATGCAATTCAACAAGGTAGTTTTGCCACTACCTGATCTCCCTTTCAAGGCGACAAACTGGCCAGGGGCGATCTGCAAATTCACTCCCCGCAGGGCGTGAACTTCCTGATCGCCCAATTTATAGATACGCTTCAGATCGATCGTCTGAATGACGTAGTTGCCACTGCTACCATTGGTTGTGGACAATTTTGCTTACCCCATGAACAATTAGACAACGATCAATTTTTCTTTCGTTTCAGGCCGAATTTACCCAGCAGGTTACCCACACCACCGGTTGGTTGGCCACCACCTTCAACGCCAATCTTCCGGGGGATCTCCTGTTCAAAGCGGCCAGAATCTGTCGCCCGAATCAGGATGCCATCATCGGTGATTTCCAACTGGGCGCGTCCCTTGATGTTAAATTGCTGCAAGAACTCTTGCGGCACATGCAGACGCCCGGCCCGATCCACCACGACCAGCTCCTGGAAGTGATCGGTATGTACTTCTTCGACTGATTTATCTTCACCATGGGCACCGGTACCATTCGTCTGCTCATAGGTGGTGCGCGTCTGGCGAATTGTTTCACTCGCCAACATCCCATCGCGGATTGCAACCACGCGTTGTACCTGTTTGGCCACACCCGGATCATGGCTCACGATCACTGTGGTGATGCCCATTTCGCCGGTCAGGGTGCGGAAGGTATTGTAGATGGTTTCTGCCGTAGCTGAATCGACCTCACCAGTGGGCTCATCGGCCAACAACAGGGAAGGATTATTCGCCAGGCCCACGGCAATGGCCACACGTTGTTGTTCACCACCGGAGAGTTCCGGCAGGTGATGTTTCATCCGCTCTTTGAGGCCAACCAGATCCAGCAACTCTTCCGCGCGTATCTGTTTGATCTTCCCTGTTGTACCGGCCAGCGTCATCGGCAACATAACGTTGTCAATGGCATTGAGGTACGGCACCAGGTTGCGGGCGCTCTGTTGCCAGACAAAGCCGACTTTTTCACGGCGATATTTATTCAGTTGGCGATCCGACAGCTTGAGCAGATCATGACCATCCACCTGAACGCGCCCGGCAGAGGGGCGATCCAACCCACCGAGAATATTCATCAAGGTGCTTTTGCCGCTACCGCTCGACCCAACAATGGAGACCAGCTCGCCCTTCTCAATCGTCAGATTTAACTCGCGCAGGGCCACCATTTCCAGATCTGCAACCTGATAGATCTTGACCAGACCATCACACAGGATAAAAGGTTCGCTCATCAAAAGTCCTTTAACTCACCATACATAGTTGCTTAGAAGTTACGCACGTTGGCCCACACCTTTCAGGAAGCGCTCGGCATCTGGGCAGGATGTACATACACGAGCCACTGCGTAACTTCTATCGCTAGACCGTCTCGCCCAGCTTGATCGCCTGGAAGATCTTCATCCGCATCAACAGCCCTACCAACACGCTGAGCGCGACGATAAAGAGCAGGATGAAGAGTGCGTAGATGCGCGAGATTGCTGTCCAGGCAATTTCAACCTGGAAGGGCGGTGTCATCGATTGAATATCGGTGCCGATCTGCAAATACGGAATAAAGAGATTGCTGATCAACGCGCCCAAATAGGTGCCCGCCCCTAGCCCCAGTAAGATCAGGAAGGCTAGTTCGCAGGCCAGGAAGACTGTCATCTGGATGGATGAAAGCCCAATCGCCCGCAGAGTACCAAGTTCAATAAAGCGACGGCGGAATGAAAAGAGCGCGTAGAGAAAGAAGCCAAGCACGGTCAGGAAGGCCGCAGCCAGGAAGCCGACCGAGAGCACACCAAACAAGCCCTGACGTTCCGGACGGCGTTGTTCGGCGGCGATCCGGTTTGTGGCGGACATATAGTCGACTACCACAATATCATGCTGGGCGAGCTCACGCGTCATTTTGGTATAGTCGGTACCAGGTTGAACCTTGGCCCAGACATCGTAAGGCATTTCCCCACCGGCGATCTCAAATATGTAGTCGAGATTGCCAAGAATAATCGGCGAGTAATTGTTCGGCGTGGTGTCCGGGTACCACGTGGGGAAATATTCAAGCTCACCGACCACCTGGGCAGTCAACTCGGCCCGCTGGCCAAAGTTGCTGATGCGCATCTGAACTTCATCACCAACACGGATGCGATTTTGCAACATAAAGTCACGCCGCAGGATGATCCCCTCGGGCGCAACAGCCAACGCATTCATCAACGCGCCCAGGCTGGCCGGGGCAAAATCACGACGCCAGTAAGCAGCCTTGGGAAAGTCAATCCGGTCGACGCCGTAGAGGGTGGCCTCCTGCCATCCCCCCTGGACTTGCAGGCTGGCGGTGTAGCGCCCGATCCGTGCGGCGGCTTCGATTTCCGGCACCTTGAGATGCTCGGAGACAGGCACGAAGACCCAGCGCGGGCCGGTGATCGTTTCATTCTGCTGCGCGGTCGAGGCCGTTTGCCCAGTGCCGGTTCCTTCTGCGCTGGCACCACCGCCCCCCATGCTGCCGATACCAGATGCTGAGCCGCTCTGCCCAAGTTCGATCAAGCGCACGTCTGCACCAGTTCGGTAATAACTTTGATCGTACAGATGGTTATCGAGCGTTTGGGCCAATGAAGCAGTGAAGGCCGAGAGGCTGAGCGTCAAGATCAACAAGATCAAGGGTGCTGTATAAAAGCCGGGGTCGCGGGCAAGATAGCGAGTTGCCAAAAGGAAACCAACGCTATTGGTGCGTGCTGCGATCCAAGCGACGATCATCATCAGCAAGGGCAGCAGGCGCAAAACCAGCAAGGTCAGCGCCAGGGCACCCAGGGCGGGGACAAGGAAGAGCAGCGGATTGTCGAAGACGCCGCCGCCGGTTTGGGCACCGGGCATGACAATACTGCCCTGTTGTTGCAGGAGATAAGCCCCATACCCGGCCGGGACCAGCAACAGAACATCCAACCAGGCCCGCTGCCACCACGGCGCACGCACGGTACGCGCCGACTCTTGTTTATACGAGATGATCGTATGACGGGCAGCGCTCAGCGACGGTAACACCTGGGCCACCAGCGTAACCCCGAGCGCGGCCAACCCGAAGCGCAAGGTCGCGCTGGTCATATCAACGCGCAGATTGGATTCGAGCGTAAAGTTGAGAAAGCTCTTGGTTGCCCCAATCATGCGGGAAATATATTCACTGACCGGGATGCCTGTGGCCAGGGCAACCGCCCCCAACAAGGCAGATTCTAAAACCGCAATCCCGAGAATCTGCAGGGCTGTTGCCCCCCGACTGCGCAAAACCGCGATCTCATTGCGTTGGCGACTCACGGCCAACCCAACCACCAGGCCAATGAAGGCAATCAACAGGCCGATGATCGGAATGCTGAAGGCGTAGAGCAGAACATTGAGCAGGCGAGATTGTACACGGTAGCGATTGAGGGCGTCGTAAGGGGAGATTTCCAGACGAGTATTGGCCAATAAGGTAGCGGCTCGTTGTTGCACCACTTCGATGCGCGCGACCAGCCAACCGACATCATTCGCATGAATCTCGTCGCCATTCATCACCACATACCAGAGGGCCTGGGCGATTTCATCGGGCAGTAGCGGCGAAACCCGACCCTGGAAGCTAGCTTCGGGCACAAACAACTGGTTATCAAAGACACTCAGTCGATAGAACCAGAACTCACTATTGGGGTCGGCTGCGGTCCAAATGCCACTAATGACAATTGGGATCTGAACCACGCGCTCACCAGTCTCTGTGGTGATGCGACGAAAGGTCATAAAGGGCTCACCAATTTGGAAGCCCAGTTGATCAGCCATGGTCTGCGTCACCGCGACCTGTAAGGGCTCTGTCAGATCCTCACTGGCAACCGCGGGCATTCCGCCTTCTAAAAAGGTAACATGATCTTCAAACTGGCTAATGAAGGCAAAGTTTACCCAGGCAAGGGGGTCGCGCACATCAGCATAGGCGATCTGATCGGTAGGGAAGAGGCGAAAGTTATCGGTTTTGGCATAGCGTACCGTAAAGTTATGGGGTAAGCCGAGCTCTTCCGTGCCTTCACCCATCAGGTAACTGTCAACCGCCTCAATATCATCCCATTCTTTCAGCCCATAAAGCGAGCCGACGTACCGGAACATAAACGCGAAAGGCGGTCGTCTGAGCGAAGCTGATTCATTAGTCGCCTGACTTAACTCATTCTTCAGGATCTCATAATAAACAGCATCCGTATAGAGCGGGACACTCATCACTAGCGCGATGGAGGCGACCAATCCAGCGGCAGTCGCCAGGGCCAAACCACGCTGTGAGAACAGACGCCGAGTGGCCACCGCAAAAATTGCGAGAGTACGTTGTAAAAATATCATCATCTTTTGGTTCAGCGGTTCCGCAGCCTACCGTTGTTGTGCAGTTGTGTCTTGCTCAATTTATTGCCCAACAACGACTTGCCCTAGTGTTAACCCTTCTTCGATCTCGACACGCTCTTCGGTTTGGATGCCGACAATCACATCCACACGACGCTGGACATCCCCATCTTGCACAACCGCAAAGCGGCGACCATCGAAGGCGCGCAAGGCTTGTGGGGGTAGCCACAGCACATCTTGCTTGCGCTCTAGTTCGGCGGTCACGCGAACCAGATCACCCATGTTAAAGCCCAACTCCTGCGCTGGCTGATCTAACGTGAAGCGGGTCGATTTATCCTGATCTTCCAGGCTGAGGCCGCGGCCACCACTGCCGTATGGGTAAGGCAATTGGCGAATCTGGCCGGTGATGATCTCACCCGGGCGGCTCACCAGCGTCACCTGTACCGGCATTCCTTCGACCAGAGAGGTCATCTGGTCGCTCAGCAGATCCGCGCTGACTTCCAACTCGGAGACATCAGCGATGGAGACCACTTTCTGGAAGCCTTCGACTGCCTGACCGGGCGTCAGCGAGACGGAAAGTAGCTGGCCCGAGAATGGTGCTCGAATCTGCGCGTCGGCAATTGACGCTTCTAACTTTTGCACATCCAGGCGGGCACGCTCATAGTTGGTAACGAGATTAACCGCGACCCCCTGATTCATCCGCTCGAAGGCAATGCGCGCCAGCTCCACCTGCTTCTCTTGCAAAGCAATGGCTTGCGGATCGGGCGGTGTTTTAGAACGCAATTCGTTAAGCGAGATCTGCGCCATATCTACGTTGATTTGGGCAACGCGCAAGTCAAATTCCAGTTCGCGTTCAGCGGCGTCAAGCAAGATCGTTGCTTGTTCCAGCGCCAACTCAGCGGATTCCAGCTCGCGCTCGAGTACATCGATCTCCAGTTCGGCGATGAGTGTACCCTCTTCGACGATGTCGTTACGGCGCACAAAGACCGCGCGCACTCGACCACTGTTGCGGAAATACAACGCCTCCTCGACCACAGGAGAGACGCGACCGCTAAAGGTAAGCTCTTTTACCACTTCACCCTGCTCAACAGTATAAGTTGGCTTGCGTGGCACGATTGCGGTTGGGATCGGGGTCGGGGTCGGCGCCTCATCGGCGACGCTTTGAGAGCGCCCGGCTGGCAATAAAGCACAACCGCTCAGGATGACGGCCACCAGCAATACCGGTAGCGCAAAATGAATGGCGTGTCGGCGAATCAACTTTTTTACTCCTCAGGGCTGAAACAACAAAACGTTCGATGGATAGTAGGGTTACCATTGTACGTGTATCGTCACCTGCATACAAGATCCGACCGCGCAATGCCAACCAACAAAAAGAATGGAGCGCGCAACGTCTGCGCACTTACGTTTCGCTACAAAGGGACCATTACTGGCGAGTGAGAGCGCTGATCAAAATCGCTCCAAACTTCTTTTCCAGATTGCTTTTGGAATTGTTGCGGGTAAAATTTTGTCGGCTAACCACTGATTTCCCTACGAAAGTGTTTTCCATTATAAAAAACTTTGTTGATATGGTCAACAAAGTTAGCTTAGAATTTCCTGAGAGGATTGGTCATCCTCTCAGCTCATGATATACTGACGCCACATCTGGCCGCAAGCCACCTTGCGACAATTGTTACGATCACCCTGCGCTCCCAACAAGCAGCATTCAACAAGCTTACGCCTAGCAAGCTGGACAATGAAGGAAAATACCATGCACAGCACCTCACCACCCACTGCGGTCGCGACAGCGCCCCCTGATCGTGTTGCCCCCAAGGCGCAACTGGTCGACGAGGGCCATGCGGCCGATTATGCACCAGAGATCTATCACTGTCAGCAGGTAGCAACGGGCATCCACAGTTTTGCCGATATTGACGAACAGGCGCTTGCCCATTTTCGCGAACAAGGCTATTTAGTCGTTCATCAAGCGTTTGATGCCCACGCGGTGCAGGGTGCATTGGCGGGGTTACTCTCTTTGTTGAGAGGCGACGACCCTACCTTTACGGGGATTATGTATGAAAAGCGCGCCGAGTTAGCGGGTATTGAGCAGCTTTCTGCCGAAGAGCGCCAAGATTATGTGCGCAAATTTATGTGGTTCGTCAAGCACGACCAGCGATTGGCGGCCATGGCCTATCATCTGGACATGCTGGATCTGCTGACCACGTTGATTGGCGATGACCCGGCGCTTTACCAGGACATGGCCTTGATCAAGCCGCCGCGCATTGGCCGCGAAAAACCCTGGCATCAAGACCATGCTTATTTTGACTTGCCGCTGACTGCCACCGTGGTGGGCGTCTGGATTGCCCTGGACGAAGCGACCATCGACAACGGCTGCATGGTCATTTACCCTGGTTCGCATCTCCAGGGGCCGGTGCTCCACTTTCAGCGCCGCGATTGGCAGATCTGCGATACGCATGAGCGCCCCGCGGGGCCAATGGCTGTGCCGCTCAAGCCAGGTGGCGCGCTCTTTTTCCATAGCTTGCTGCACCATGGCACGCCCGCCAATCACTCGGCGCATCGTCGACGGGCCGTGCAATTCCACTATGCACCCGCCAATGCCAAACCCACTGCCAAAGAAGAACGGTTGGCACTCTTCGGGTCCGAGGGTAAAGATGTCACCTGTTAGCGAACAGAATACCACCACCGCTCAAGCTCTTTGTGTCAACAGCTTCAAAGAGTCTATATCCCCCTTAAAGCTAAAAAACAGACCACGATCAAAATAGCTCATGACTACGATCCGCATTGCGCTTTGTTCCGACACGCATTACTGGCCCGATACGCCCCAACGCTTTGGCAACTTGGGCTCCCAGCAACAACCCGCCTCCAAAGAGATCTTGGCCCAGCTCACCACAGCGATCCGAGCCAGCGATCCCAACCTGGTATTGCATCTGGGGGATTTTACTTGCGGGGGCGGCAGTTTTTTTATGCCTGCCGATGACTTTTTGCCCAACTTCCGCCAGATCATCGAGGCCTTTCGGCAACTTCCCGGCGACTTTTACGGGCTGCCCGGCAATCATGATGCACCGCTGGGGGAGCTTTATCATACCGCTGAGCAATATCTGGGCTTGCCGCCGGGCCAGGGCCGTACCATCGACACGCCGCACGCCCGCCTGATTTTGCTCAACGCTCAGGGGCACAATCAGCACCATATTGAGGCCGCGCTCCCGTTTGACCCGACGATTGGCTTTGTCGCGCCCGCCGAATTGGCGCGCCTGGAGCGCGATCTGGCCGGGGCCGGAGCGCGGCCGGTGCTGCTCTTTGTCCATCAATTGCTGCAGCCGTGGCAGGGCGATCAACCCTGGGCCGACCTCTACGGCATCGAAAATGCAGACGCGGTGCTGAGCCTGCTCGCCCAGGCAGACAATGTCGCGGCCGTCTTTCAGGCCCACGCTCACCGCCTGGATGTGCAACAGCTTCAATTGGGGAGCCACAGCACACACTTCATCGTCCTGCCCGCGATCATCGAATACCCAATGGCCTGGCTGGAATTGCAGTTGACCGCTGCTGAATTGAAGGTCACAATGCAGCGCCTGCCCTTGCCCGAACTGGCCGAAAGCAGCCGCCAAAGTGGGGAAATTGATTGGCGGGCCGGGCGTGCCGAATGGCAGCACTTTACGCTGCCCCTGGCTCGATGATCATCTGCGCCTGCATCCCTACTTACTGATCGTTTGAGAGAAGCTGAAGGAAGCTGTTCATGACAAAGCCTTTACGAGCATTGATTTTGGGCTCTGGATACGCGGGCGAAGGCCATACACTGGCGCTGCGCCGCGCGGGCGTCGAGGTGATCGCCATGGCGGGCCGCACCGCTTCGGCTGTGCAAGCGACCGCGCAACGCCTGGAGATTCCCCACACCAGCACCGAGTGGCGACAGATCCTGGCCGATCTGCAACCCGAGATTGTGGCCGTCGCCACCCCCGGCGGTGCCCATGTGGAACAATGTTTGGGTGCCATCGAAGCTGGTTGCCATGTGCTGTGCGATAAGCCACTCGCCACCACCGCGGACGCGGCGCGCCAAATTTATGCTGCGGCACGGGCGCGCGGTGTCAAGACAGCTTATGCCGCCAGTTATCGCTATCAACCCCAGGCAATTTATGCGCAAGAGCTGATCCAGGCCGGCACGCTGGGCGAGCTCCACGAAGTTGAGTGTATTTCGCATTATCACTGGCCGCGCCATATGCCCTTTGGCTGGCCCCATCGCCTGGATCAAGGTGGTGGGCGGCTCAACAACAATTTCACGCATAAATTGGCCATCGTGCAGCGCGTGGTCGGCGGCGAGATCCTGGCGGCCATGGGCGAAACGCGCAACGATCTCAAACGGGTGCCCATTGGCGAAAAAATTCACGATTTTCGCAACTATAGCAAACAGGCGTTGACTGCCGAAGAGGCCGCGCAACACGAGTGGGCCGAGGTCGATAGCGATTGGTCTTACACCGTGCTCGTGCGGATTGGCGCGCGCGCCGCGGGGCTGGAACAGGCCGTCTCCGCAACTTTTCGCCATTCGGCCCTGCCCTTTGGCAAACATAAAGATTATGTAGCCTTTTATGGAGACAAGGGCGTGTTGCACATTGACGGCGCTTATGTGCAGGGCAGCCTGTGGCTGCGCACCAGCGGCGATCAGTGGGATGAGCTCGCCATTCCAGAGCGGATTCAGCAATCGCTCCCCCCCGAACCCGACCACAGCCAACGGAACTGGGATCAACTGGCCCGCGAATTCGTGACGGATATTCAAGGCGACGGCAATGCCGGCTATCAAACCTTCCGCGACGGCTGGATCTACCAGGAAGTGATCGATATTGCCCGCCGCGGCCAGGGTTGGACAGCAGTTGCCGCGGATCTGTGAGATATACTGTTCCCTTATCAAGCACACACAAAGGAATTGCCCAATGACGCGCACAATTGAAAGTTTGTTTCTGACCCCTGGCCCGCAACCGAATGGGATGCAGGCCACCGCCGAAGGTTTATGGATCCTCGACCAGATCACCAACGAGTTGCATCTGGTTTCGTACAGCGGCGAAGTGCTCAAAACACTGGCAACCGAAGCGGACAAGGGCAGCGGCGTTACCGATAGCGGGGACGCGCTCTGGTTAGCCTCGACCTACAGTTGCGAAATTCTCAAGATCGACCGCGAGAGTGGGGCCACCCTGGGGCGCTGGCGCTCGCCCGACCCTTCGAAGACTGGTTCGCACGGGCTGGAATGGCGCGATGGCACCTTGTGGATCGCCAATCCGCCCTCGGCAACGATTTACCAGGTGGATGTGAGCGACGGCGGCTTCACGGTGATCCATCAGATCCCCGCGCCGGGCAATCGTCCGCACGGTTTGGCCTGGGATGGCGATGATCTTTTCTGTGTGGAGACCAATTTCCGCGCGTTCTACCGGCTCAATCCGCGAACTGGCGAGCACCTGGGGAAGATCGAGATTCCCGAACCCAACCCCGAGCCGCACGGGATGACACTCTGGCATGGTGAATTCTGGTATTGCGACGCGCATACACGCGAGGTTTGTCGCCTGCCGGTAGCGTGATAAGGAGGGTGGACGGGAGACGATGGACGGTAGTTTGTATATTCCATAGTACGGAATGTCGTTCATTCTTCACCGTTCACTATTCATTATTCGTCCATCGTCTGTCGTCTCTCGTTATCCAAATTACAGAAAGAACCCTATGAAAATCGGATTGGGGCTGTATCGCACTTTATTGACGCCGGAAAATCTGCGTTTTGCCAAACAGGCCGGTTGCACCCATATTGTCGCCCATCTGCCCGGGCAATTCAATCGCGGCGGGTCAAAATTTATCACCTCGGACAATGCCAAGGCGGGTTTTGGCATCTCCGAAGCGGATGATCCGATCTGGACCTACGAGGGGCTGCGCGATCTCAAGCAAATGGTCAATGATGCGGGGCTGGAGCTTGAAGCGTTAGAGAATTTCATGCCCAGCCACTGGTATGATGTGCTGCTCGATGGGCCCAAACGCGATGAGCAAATGGCCTACATCAAAGAGGTTGTGCGCAATGTCGGGCGGTTGGGCATCCCAACCATGGGCTATTGTTTCACGCTGGCTGGAGTATGGGGACGCAGTGAGAGCCATTCAGCACGCGGCGAGGCACGTTCGGTGGGTTTCCAGAATCCCGAGCAAACGCCAATTCCCGGCGGCATGGTCTGGAACATGGTTTATGATGTCGAGCGCTTCAACCGGGCCGATCCGGACGATGTGCTGTCACCGGTGAGCCGCGCCGAAATCTGGGATCGCTACGAGCGTTTTCTGGCGGAAATGTTGCCGGTCGCCGAGGAAGCGGGAGTGAAATTCGCCTTCCACCCCGATGATCCGCCGCTGCCCACGTTGCGCAATACCGCGCGCCTTGTGACGCATGGCGATCACTTTCAGCGCGTGCTGGATCTCAACCCCAGCCCGGCGAACCTGATCGAACTATGCGTGGGCACGGTCTCGGAGATGCCCAACACCGACGTCTACGACACGGTGGAGCGTTACAGTCGGGCCGGGAAGATCGCGTATGTGCATTTTCGCAATGTGCAGGGCAAGGCCCCGAACTATCACGAAATGTTCGTGGATGATGGCGACACCGACATGATGCGCGTGCTGCAAATCTTACACAAGAATGGCTTCGACGGTGTGTTGATCCCTGACCATACGCCCTTGCTCGAATGCGATGCCCCCTGGCACGCGGGCATGGCCTATGCGCTTGGTTGGCTCAAAGCCGCGATCACGTTGATTGAGCGGTAGAAGAGAGACGGTGGACGGTGGACGGTGAACGGTGGCTGATTCTACCGTCAAACGTCATTCGTCAAACGTCATGCGTCTGTCGTCCACCGTCAATAGGTCTCACGCAACCGGCTTGTCCCCAGCCAGCCCAAGACCAGACACAACCCCGCGGTCACCCCAAACATGATCGGCAACCCCCAAGCCGCGGCAATGATCCCGCTGAGCCATGGGCCTGTAAACATGCCGATGGCGTAGACAGCCTGGTGCAGCCCCATCGCGGTGTTGCGCTGCTCCCGATTCACGTGGCGGATGCTCATCCCCATCCACACTGGGTAGCCAATGCCCTGCCCAAACCCGACAAAGATCTGCACCACAAAGACGATCCAGAGCGAGTTTGCCAGCGCCGCGCAGCCAATGCCAACACAGAGCAGGCCAAAGCTGAGATAACTCAAATGACGAGCCCCTAGCCGCCTGACCATATAGGTGGTGGCCCAATTGCCCAGCGCCACCATCACCACACTCAGGCTGGTCATCAGGCCCAGAAGCAGATCCGAAGCGCCCAGCTGCTGCGCCAGGATTGGCAGAAAGCCAAAGATCGCGGCCCAGTTGACATATTGCCCCACCGCGCTGAGCAGCGCGGGCAGCAGCACATCGCGCCGGGTGATCAGGGTTGCCAGCGAGCCCAGCGATGGCCGCCGCGGTGGGTGGCGCGGGTCGGCAACGGGCAGGATCACCAATAGCGAGATCACCGCTACGGCTGCAGCCAGAAAAAAGGGCAGGCTGTAGCCGCCCCATTCGTTGAGCATACCGGTCACACTTGTTGCCAGCAGGCGTGCGACTGAACTCACGAGCGTCAGAATAGCCGTGGCGCGCACGGCATCTTCCGGCGGAAAGAGCCCGCTAAAGACAACCACCAGCGGCACCCAGGTCGCCGCGGCCAGCCCGCTGATGCTCCGCCCGAGGATCAGCCCAGGAATGCCCTCGGCAACGCCCATCAGCCAGGCCCCCAGCCCGACAAAGACGAAGCCGATCACGATGAAAGGTTTGCGCTGCCCCAGCCAATCCGCCACAATGCCCAGTGGTAGCCGCACAAGTGCTTGCCAAAGCCCGTACATCGAAAGCACAAGGCCAACCAAGGCCAGATCGTCGCTCTTGCTCTTGACATAAACGGGCAGTGTCGGCACATAAAGGTAAAGACCAGCCCAATAAAGAAAGACCGCCACAATGTAGAGGCGTAAAATCGTCTGCCGGTTATGCTCGGTTGGGACCAGAGAATTCATCGCTCGCCCATCAGCACATGCACCTTGACCGAGCCAGACTCTTTGTCGGCTGCGATCTCGAAGGCGTGGACAATGTCATCCAGCGGGAAGCGGTGGGTGACGATCCTGGTGGCGTCAATTTTGCCGCTGGCTATCAGCTCAATCGCCCGCTCAAAATCATTGGTCATGCCGCTGTAGCCATAACAATTGGAACCAACCACATTCACCTCGGACCAGACCAGACGACTCAGATCCACGGTCAGCGGTTTGTGATAGCCAGATACCAATACCACGGTGCCGCGCTTGCGGGCAATGGCTAGCGAATCGTCAAAATCGCGCGCGCCGCCCACAGTTTCCACCACCACATCCACGCCGATACCGTCCATCAATTCCTTGACCACATCGCGCACATTCGTCTCGGTGATGTTCACCACATGCGTTGCGCCGAGCGCTTTGGCCATCTCTGCCTGCTGCGGATATTTGACGGTGATCAGCGTTTCTTTGACCCCGTTGGCAACGGCCACCGCCAGGCAGAGCAGGCCGATTGTGCCGCCCCCAATCACGGCCACACGATCCTGATGGGTGGCTTTGGCTTGAGCCAGCGCACGCACGCCGACCGCCAACGGTTCCACCAGCGCGCCCTCTTCATCGCTCATGCCGGGGGGCAATTTGAAGAGCGCGGAGGCGTGCGCGGTAGTATATTCGGCAAATCCACCGTGAGTATTGTCCGAAACCCATTTGCGTTTCAGGCAATGAACATAATGGCCGGTGCGGCAATAGATGCAGTCGCCACAGTGCGAAAAACATTCAATCGCCACTTTGTCGCCAATCTGCAAGCCCGTCACGCCTGCGCCCAGTTCCACGACATCGCCACAGGTTTCATGACCCTGCGCAAGACTATGCGAAGGCGGCCACTCGCCATAATAATTGTGCAGATCGCTGCCACAGATGCCGACCTGGCGGGTTTTGATCAAAACATAGCCCGGCGGCGGGGGCTGCCGCTCGATTTCATGCAGCCCAATCTGACGCAGGCCACTGTAGAGCGCGGCTTTCATGCTTGGCATAAGTTTCTCCTTTTATTGCCAGATGGCACCGATCACATCCAGCTTTTCATCGCTTAAATACCCATACCGGTTAATCCACACCCCATCCGCGGCGCTGTCTGCCACGAGTTGCAGGCGGCGGCGAAAGTCATCGAGCGGGCCATACCCGTGCACCAACGCGTAGATTTTGGCGCGGCCACCAGTGGCAACCTGCGCCTGTTCGATCTTGCGGATCTGCGGGCCATCGGGGATCGGGTGGGGCTCATCCGGCTCGGGATAGCCGTAATCATCGATGCTGGCATCGACCAGGTCATCGGCCAGATCGAGCAGATTGACCAGCGCGCGCACCAGCAGGCGCTCCTCCAGGCCAGGATTGGCAGCCAGCAGGACATCGCCCCAGAATTTGATGATCAGCGACCAGTGCATGGTGTAGAGCTTGGGCGAGATCGATTCGCAATAGGCGGTGGCGGCGGCAAAGTCCAGCCCGGTGATGCTGCTGAAGGGGGGCATAAACGCGTTGGCCGAGAGCTCCTTCTCTGGCCCGCCATATTGGCTGATGACCATGCGCCAATCGCGCAGCAGATCGGTCGAAAGCGCGGCTTTGAGCCGTAACCAATCCAATACGCCGGGAAATTGGGCAAATAGGCGCGCAATGCTGAGCTTGCCGCGATCGGGGCTGGCAAAGTCGCGCAGATCTGCGTTGCTCAAGCCGCCGTGCAGATAGGCGTAAAAGCGTCCGACTTCCTGGTGAATCCGCGCAAAATCAAAACCATGCTCGGTGGCCCATGCAGCGACATGCGGCCCGAAATCCTGAAAAGCTTCATCGAGTTTGTAACAGGGGTATTCCGGCCAATCGGGGCGGATGCCGTCGAGCTGCGGATAGCGGGCAAAGATGTCCTGCGT
Organism: uncultured Caldilineaceae bacterium; assembly: GCA_964541665.1. Classification (GTDB taxonomy): domain Bacteria; phylum Chloroflexota; class Anaerolineae; order Caldilineales; family Caldilineaceae; genus CFX5. The sequence continues at coordinate 101,272 of CAZIRP010000007.1, forward strand.
CCATGCGCGATTCCAGGCACGGATGGCGGGGCTAGCCAGGCTGCCCGTATTGGCCATGCGCGCCTCGGGGATGCGCCCATCGGGCAGGCGCGGCAGATCCGCCTCCTGCAAACCGGGCGGCTGAGTGGCGCCTGTTTGTACATAGACCGCCAGGCCCCGCGCTTTGGCAGCGTCAATAAAATCGTGGATCTGGTGCCCGGCTGCCGCGGTGAGATCGTCCGCCGGGCGCGGCTTGTAGGGCGAATTGGCAAAATAGGTGAGATTGGCTTGATGACCCGGCGCGCTGCGCAACCAGAGCGCTTGCTGGCCCCAAATCGGCCGGTCGAAAAGGCGGACACTGGCCCCGGCATCATCCGGTGGCTGGAAAGAACCAATCCCGTCGGGCGCGGGCGCGGTCACCGACGTATTGGTCGCCACCGCGGTTGCACCTGCTCGCCCCACAATATTGTCCAGCGTCTGGGCGATGCCTTCTGTCTGAAAGAAGGGGCTCATCACCGTGATGCCGAGGAAACGTTTGTTGGTCATGGGCTCCTCTCTTATGAAACAAAAATCAATAGAATCCACAGATTGCGCAAATTTCCCAGATGAAAATAAAAATCTGCGCGAATCTGTGTAATCTGCGGTTTCCAGGCGCTTTTTGTGCTTTACTTACAAGTCGTGGAATCTAGGCAGAATCGCTGGCTGCCCCGTGTGGCAAGCTGACGGTCCGCTCGCTGCCCTGTTCGTGGATCACAATCTGCCCGGCGCGGCTTTGCACATCGGCCACACCGGCAAAATCGGCCGGAATCTCTGCCAGGAAGAGCGTGAACTCGGTCTTGAGCCGCTGCCGTGCGCCGATCCACTGGAAGGTGGGTTGGCCAAACATCGTCCCCCGTTCGACACTTCTGCGCAACCCTTCATCGATCGGCGACGTGCCCCACTCAATACCGCGCGCAATCATAACGCCGTTGGCCGGGGGTCTTTTGTTGCTCAGATGCTCTTGCCAATCGACGATCCACGGGTTGTCCACCGTGGGGAAGAGGTAGCCAACCAGCAGGCGATGGTCGGGGTTGTAGAGTGTGAAATAATTCGTCTCACGCGTGGCGTCGGTGGCAATGGCGCAATAGGTCGTGCTTTCGAGGACATCGTGGAAAGGGCGCAAGCTGACCGGTTGCCCATCTCCACCCTCGGCGTTCGGCCACTGGATCGCGCCATGCTCCTTCAAGCGGCCTCCGGCGGTGCGGCGGCCAGCCACAATGCCTTGCCCACCCGAGAGGTCGAGCATGGTTTTGCCCGCTGCCACAAAAGGGGGGCCAAAGGTGGCATGTTGATCGCGGTTGAAGGGACGATCAAAGCGAGCCAGGTTCTCGACCCATTCCTCGACGCGCACCACGGCCTCGCCCGTTCGTACGGTGATCGCCCGCTCGACCCGATACTGGGTGTTAGGCAGATCCGCCGCATAATAAAAGGTGATTGCGTCATCCGTAATCTGCGGCGGTTTGTTGATCAACCAGGCCACTTCGACTGCCTCGCCATGCACGCCCAAGTCACTGGCTGCCTCATCCGGCGAGGGTGGACCAAACGAAGGGAAACAGAGCAGATGGCCCATATAGCCCGAGCTCAAGCGCGTGTGGGGGCCGCCGCCATAGAGGGCGTCGTGTTCGGCTGGATCATAGACAAAGGGTTCGATGGTCTGATAGCGTGGCACATAAAAGGGATTGATACCCAGCAGCGGATCTTCGACCAGCAGGCGGATCTCGGCGAGGTGGCCGCCTCCCTGCAAGGCGCTGAGCCGAATCTTGTCATTTTCCAGGACGTACGCTTGCCGTCCGTGAATCACTTCGGTCTGAAAGGTGGGTTGCTTCATGGGTTAGCTCGATTTCTTTTTGTTAAAACACGCAGGGCACGCGTTTTTCTTTGTGTTCTTCGTGCCCTGCATGGTAGCGATAATTTTACGTTGGTTGATAGCTGAGCCAGATGGTCAGATAAGGGACAGTGACGCTCATGTAATGCGCCCAGGAACCGGGTTCGGCGTTGCTGTCCCCCTCGTCATCTTCCTGAAAATGGCGCAAGACAAAACCGTGTTTGACCAAGCCGTTGAACAGGGTGCTGAATGTATGGCGAAATTCACGCGGGCCAGCGATAAGTTGCGTCTCTCCTTGCGCATTGGTCACTGTCCAGTCTGATTGCGCGTAAACTTCTGCCAAATTCAACTCACCGTCGCCATAAGGCAGCTTCAAGGGATAGCCCACGCCGTCCCATTGCGCATCATCCACGCCCATGGTGAAAGGGTTATGAAATGAAAGCAGATAAAAGCCGCCGGGCCGTAATACCCGCGCAACCTCGGCAAAGACAACAAGCGGATCAGGAATAAAGTTGATCGAGTGTGCGTGCCACACACCATCGAACTCGTGCTCGGCAAAACGTGAAAGGTCGCGCATATCGCCCTGCTCGGTGCGCAAGCGATAGCCATAATGATCAGCGGCTTGTTGATCGCGCGCCAGTTGGGTCTCGGAGAGATCCAGCACCGTAACCTGAGCGCCCAGCAAGGAAAACGCCGCGGATTGTTGGCCGCCGCCGCCAGCCAGGCAGAGGATCGACTTGCCATCCACCGGGCCGATCAACTTGTGCGGGTCGATCAACCGGCGGGCGCTGCTCGGTGTCAGATCCAAAAAGGGCCGCGAAAAGGCCACATCTGCTTGCGCCAACGCTTCCCAACGCTCTTTGTTGTACCGCGCCAATTCGTCCAGCATCATATCACCTCCGACATTGATCAGGTCCGCGCCCAGAGACGCCAGCGCGGCGGCCAGCGAGCCTGCCCCAATCGTTGGATCGCCAACAGCGCGCTCGCAAGGATTAGGACGCCGCCGATCCATTGCACCACGGTGAGGCGCTCGCCCAAAAAGAGGATCGACCAGGTGACGGTGAGCAGCGTTTCGAGCGGCGTCAACAAGGCCATTTGCCCGCTGCCGATCTGGTTGATGGCGACGATCATCAAGAGGCGGGCCAGGTAGGTGCTGATCAAAACCAGCGCGGCCACGGCCAGCCACCCCTGCCAGCTTGGCGCTTGCCAGTGCGCACCTTCGAGCACCCAAACAAGCCCAACGACACTGGCCATCGCCAGCGAAATGTAAAACGACACCGCGAGCGCATCGTAAGGGCGCAGATACCATTGCAACAAGGTCATGTGGCCTGAAAAGCAGAAGATCGCAATCACCAGCAGGCCAACCCCGATCAGATCCGCATTGCCGCCGGGGCCAATCAAAAAGTAGGCACCGGTCAAGCCCAGCATCAGCCGGATCGTATGGCGGTAGGTAAAGCGTTCGCCGCGCAAAGCCAGCAGCGTCAGCACCACCAAGGGCAGCAACGAGAGGATCATCGAGGCCAGGGACGCGGCCACCCGCGCCAGCGACCAGAACATCAGCATCATGCCGAAGCCATTGAGCCCCCCGGCGAGTGCCGTTACGAGCAAGCCACGGCGATCCATGCGCAGCGAGCTCCGTTTGAGCAGAAAGACCGTCACCCCGGACAACACGGTACTGAGCAGCAGACGCAACGCCACAAGCGTGGTCGGGTCCATGCCGCTGGTGATCGTGCCACGGGCAATCGGCGCGGCAAAGCTAAACGAAAACGAGGCCGCTAAGGCCACAAACCAGCCTGTCCATGTAGCCGCAGAGGCCGTCGGTACGAACGCCCGATCAGCCTCTGGCGTTGGTTGAGGTAGTGCCATTATTTGGTATTTGAGATAACGTTAGAATGCCCAATACCCAGGAAGAGAAATAATCAGGTGATTAGAAGGCTCATCTGATCCGCAGATAGAAAATTAAAATCTGTGAAATCTGCGTAATCTATGGTTTCCAGGCAGTTTTTAGTCAGTTAATCCGCCTGGTTGAATAAAGGTTGGCCGGGGCGGCGCTCGCGATAGCCTTTGACCATAATGCTCGGTCGGCCTGCGCTCTGCCCGCCGAATTGGAGATTTTGTGGGTCGCGATAGCCAACACGCACCAAGCGGCGCGGATGTTTTGTCGTGTTGATGTACGAGCCGTGAATGGTGAAGATGTTGAAGACCACGACATCGCCCCGTTTGGCCGGCACCGGCACTGTCTCTTCCAGCTTGAAGACCTCAAACGGCAGATGCGGCGTGCAGGGTCCATTCTCAGTCTGGACGATATGCGGCAACGGGCCGGCTTTGTGCGAACCGGCCAGGAAACGAATCTCGCCATTGGCGTGGCTGGTATCATCCAGATGCACCAACACGTCGGCATATCGCTCGTTGGCATGGTGATAGAAGGGATTGTCCTGGTGCATGGGGAAAGGATGCCCCGTCTGTGGCGGTTTGATGTGCATGGTCGAGTGGTGTAATTCCACATTCTCGCCCAGCAGATCGCTCATCGCCGCGACCAGGCGCGGATGGGTCACCGCGCGCATCCAGGCCGCCGAATAAAAGTGCAGATCATGCATGGCGGTCAGCTTGGACTTTTTCTCGGTCTCCGGGTCCATGTAGGCCTGCCGCCAGGGGCCACTCCAGCCGGGGCTGGTGAACGACCATTCCTCGACAAGCCGATCCATTTCGTCGGAAAGTTCGCTGATCTCGCTTGCGGAAAATACTTCGGGAATATGTAAATAGCCTTGTTCGTGATAAAACTCCACAGCCTCTTTGCTCAACATGGCAGTTTCCTCCTTGAAAATGAAATCCCAATTCCATGACTCACGATGCCGCCAAAACAGGCGCCAGCTGTTGAATGCGTTCCCACACCCGTGCAAACAACTGGGGCAACACTGTAAACTGGTTCCTGACCATCAAGCCCAAATCCACTTCGCCGGTCGGGGCCACCAGGCCAATGGAATATTGCAACATCAGCAGGATATTCCAGCCAATCAGCGCCACGATCAACACCGCGAGCGATTGGCCCACCCAGCGCGCGGTGCGGTTGGCTTGCGCCACCAATGCCGCCAACGTCAGCAGCCAGAATGGGGTCAGCGCCAGCCAAAAGCGTGGGCCAAACGCGTGCCCGCCAGACCAGTACGACCAGCTGCTGATCACATACCATTGTAACAGGGCGACCAAGCTCAGCAGCCGCGCCAACCGTGCATCCGCCACAAATAGCCAGCGCAACCCCAGCAGCGAAAGCAGCGTGATTGGGGCCCACGTCCACAGGCCGCGATCACTGGAGATCAGCACGTCCAGCCAATGGGGGGCCCACCATTGCAGCTCGCCGCCCTCGGTAGCCGCGTAGGTATTGACGAGCCAGGCACCATAGATCACGCGCCAAAAGAGCATCAGCGGCAATCCCAGGAGGGCAAAGCCAGCCAGCAGCGCAACCATGCGCCGGATCTGTTGTGGCCAATCGATCCCGCCCCGCCCGCGCAGAAATTGCATCAACGGCTCGGCGCAACAATCCACGGATGCAGCGACCAGCAAGATGCCATTTTGGGTACGTACCCACACGGCAGCCCCGATCACCACACCGAGCCAGAAGAGCGCACGAGCGGGAAAGTTCGCCCGGCGCGCTCGCCACCATAACCAGACAAACGCGGCATTCAGCAGCGCATCATTCGCGTGCGCCAACAGTGGCTGATGATACTGGTAAAAGAGCAGCGGTGTCGCTAACCAGATCCCCAGGGTCGCCAGCAAGGCGGCCCGATCGCAAAACAATTGCCGCGCCAGGCGAAAGAGGATCAGCAGCGCGGCTAACCCCGTCAGCGTCGTTGTGAAGCTGGCCGCCCATACGTAGGGCCAACTGTACCCATCAGCCGCAACATCCAGCAGCGCAGAGCCACCGGCGAGGAGAAACCCATGCACCAGCGCCATCAGCGGCAGCCAGATCCAGGCGCTGCCCGCGGCCCATTGATTGTGAAGGTAACCGGTGGGGGTGAGCGGTGCGCTTTGGCTCATGCCATAGTGGCTGAATTCGTTGCTCAGCGCCAGGTCACCGTCGAGCAGCAGCGAACGCGCCCAACTGTAATAGCCGGTCGGATCACTCACGCCGACTTCGGGGCGAAAGAGGGGCACGAAGAGCAACAAATAGAGCAGAATCAGTAGTCGTTCACTGGTCACTCTCCACGGCAAACGCCCCATCCAACGCCCCTTGCTTGCTACGTTATAGTACGGATTTAGGCGTGGCCACGAGGCGGGTCACTTTGGTCTTGCTGCGATCCAGCAATTTGCCGATGCGCGGGGACAGATCATTCTGCCAATAATCATTTTCGTAGACCGCGGCGTAGAGTGCCACTCGCTCTTCTTCGCTGGCAAAACGGCGGATCCAGATATAAGTGTCGTCATCTTGTTCGGCCACAAACGAACCCACCACCACCATCCCCTTGCCGATTTGATAGGGAATGACCTCGGTTTCCATCAACGCGACCCACTCGTCGCGTTTGCCGGGTTGGCAATGGTATTCGCGTAATTCGTAGAACATGGAATCTCCTTGGGTGATAGATATGACGAAAGACGGTGGACGATGGACGGGAGTCAGCCGTCCTCCGTCTTTCGTCTATGGTCGATCAAGAAAACATCGGCAGCCATTCGGCTTGCGCGTCCAACAGCTCATCCACCATCGCGTGGATCTGCGGCAGCGTGCAGACCGCCGCGGTCAGCGGGTCCAGCATCACGGCGTGGTGGACGGCATCCCGGTCACCATGCAGCGCGGCCTGGACGGTCAATTCCTGCACGTTGATATTGGTGCGGTTGAGCGCGGCCAATTGTCCGGGCAACATCCCGACTTTGGTCGGTTGAATCCCATTCGCGTCGACCAGACAGGGCACCTCAACACAGCAGCCGTAAGGCAGATTGTCGATCAAATCGTAATTTGGCACATTGCCATTGATGCGGATCGGGTGATTGGTCTCGACCGCTTCGATGATCCACGAGCCATATTCATGGCTGCGCTCGCTGAAGGGATCTTGTTGCTTGATCTCGTCGTAGTCGCTTTGGAATTTGTCCAGGCGCTCGATGCAGTGGCGGTAATAGCCGCCCGTGTTGCCAAAATCGAACCAGGCATCGCGTTCACTGGTAAAGGTTGGCACCAGTTCCTGTTCGATCATCTGGGCGCTTTTGCGGAAATAGGGTGAATATTCGCTGGCGTGGCCGCTCGACTCGGTGACAAAGTAGCCGAAATATTTCATCAATTCGATGCGCACCGGTTCCGTGCCGCGGATCTGTTCGTTTTCAATCGCTTCCCAGATCAGCGGATAGAGATCCTCGTTGCCGCGACGAAATTCCAGGAAAAAGGCTTGATGATTGATCCCCGCGCAGAGGAAATTGACCTCTTCGTAGGGCACATCGATCCAGCGGGCGAGCATTTGGCTGGTGCCCTGCACGCTATGGCAAAGCCCAACGTGGGGCCGACCGGCGGCAGCATCGATCGCCCAGCAATTGATCGCCATCGGGTTGACATAATTCAGCAACAGGGCTTCCGGCGCAACCTCGTCCATATCCTGACAGAGATCGAGCAGGACCGGAATGGTGCGCAGGCCCCGAAAGACACCGCCCGGCCCCAGCGTATCGCCCACGCACTGGCCAACGCCATATTTGGCGGGAATCTCGATGTCGTACTTGTAGGCGTCCAATCCCCCGGCCTGAAAGGTGGTGATCACATAATCCGCATCGCGCACCGCTGCCAGCCGATCCGTGGTGGCTTCGACCCGCGCCCGCAACCCGCGGCGCTCCACAATCGCCTGGACGATCTCCTGGGCCTGGCGCAAACGGGTGGCATCAATATCCATCAACGTGATGGTGCTGTCGGCCAGGGCGGGCGTCAATAAAATATCGCTACACAATCGGCGCGTAAAGACCATGCTACCCGCGCCGATCAGGGTGATTTTGGGCATTGTTCTTCCTTTTGTGTTTGACGGCGGACGGTAGACGAGAGAACTACTGTGATGCGTCAAACGTCCACCGTCTATCGTCCACCGTCTAATCGCCACGCCTGCAACAAGGCGGCTTCGCGTTCGGGCGAGAGGCCGGCCTTTGGCGTGCCTTCCTGTTGATCCCAGGCAAGGGTATCGGCCAGCGTTTCGGCCAGCGGGCGAAAGGTCAGGCCAGCAGCCAGGGCGCGCTCGATGTTGGTTTGCAGCAATCCCTGATACGCGGCTGGGGCCCACATCGGCAATTCGTGCCCGGCAATCTCCTGCGTCTGCAGAAAGGCTTCGCTCAGCCACAAGAAGGCGGTGTCGGCATTGTAGAGACGCCGCGCCTCGGCAAAGGTTTCGCCCCAGGTGAGGGGCTGAGCCGGGCCGGTCGCGTTGTAGACGCCAGGCTGGCGAGCTTCGGTCTGGCGCACGGTAAATCCGGCCAAATCGCGCCCGTCGATAAACTGGAGCGGCGCGCCCGGATCACCCGGGGCGAGCATTTGCCCGCCTTGATTGATGCGCCGCAGCCACGACGTAAAGCGGTCGGTCGTGTCATACGGGCCGACAACATAGCCCGGGCGGATGATGGTGGCGCGCTCGCCAAACCCCTGTTGCACCACCTGTTCACAGCGCGCTTTGAGTGGGCCGTACGTCTCGCCGGTGATCTCTTCAGTGGTCGGGTCGTCCAGCGTGCCGAGCGGCGCATCCTCCGCCTGGTTGGGCACATCCATGCGCGCATAGACCGAAATCGTCGAGATAAAGGTGTAATGATCTACCTGATCGGCCAGGAGCTCCACCACGGCGCGCACCGGTCGCGGCAGATAGCCATTGACGTCGATCACCGCGTCCCAACGCCGACCGTGCAGGGCGCTCAGATCTGCGCCGCGATCCCCCACCAGCTTTTCCACATCGGGAAAGAGGCCTGGGTTACTCTGGCCGCGATTAAAGAGCGTAACTGTGTGCCCGCCAGCGAGCGCAGTTTCGGTAATGTGACGCCCGACAAACCGGGTCCCACCGAGGATGAGCAAGTTCATGGACGACCTTCCGATAATGGTAAATGCTCAATGGTTAATGCGCAATGGTGAATGGGGCTTCACCATTGACGACGAGATGGCTTTTCATTAACAATTTACCGTTTACCATTGAGCATTTACCATTCATTACTCTGCGTAGACAGCTTCGCGCAAGCCTTTGATGTAGCCAATCGCAAAGAGGCGCCCAATGGCTGAGTAGCCAGCATGTTCGTTGCTGTCGCCTTCCATTGTCGGCACATGATCGGGGCGCAGCACACCCTCGAAGCCAATGTCTTTGTAGGCCTTCATGCACTCGAGCATGTTGGTCTTGCCATCGTCGTGGAAGGTCTCGTGGAACTTGACCGGCGTGCCTGCCACATCGCGGAAGTGGACAAAGAAGATCTTGCCCTGCTTGCCAAAATGGCGGATCACGTTGGGCAGATCATCGGTCATCAGGGTAAAGTTGCCCTGACAGAGACAGATGCCGTTGACTTCACTCGGCACCAGATCGATCAGGCGCTGATAGTTTTCCACACTGCGCATGATGCGCGGCAGCCCCCGAATCGGCGAGAGCGGCGGATCATCCGGGTGCATGGCCAGCTTGACATTGGCTTTCTCGGCCACGGGAATAATGCGTTCGAGGAACCATTTCAGGTTCTCCCACAAACGCTCTTCGGCCACTTCCCCATGTTCAGTCTGCGGCGCGTTCTTGACATCTTCATAGTCAAAACCGGTGACCAGCGCCCCGCCACGTGTTTGGATCGTCGTCGACGTGCGCATCCAGTTGAAGATTGGCATCCACTCGTAGCACCAGACTGGCACACCGATCGCGCCGAGGTTCTTCACCAGATCGATAACCGTTTCCAGCTCTTCCTCGCGGCCCGGCAAACCCAGCTTGAGTTTGTTCATCGGCGGGCGGCTTTCCAGCGTGTCAAACTCGAAACCTGCATCTTCGTAGGCGTTTTTGGTGCGCACCAGCGACATGTAGCCCCAGGGCAGATCGTCCTTGTTGGTTACGTTTTCCCAACCGGGGCGAAAATCCATCCCACCAACCACATAATCAACACCACACTGTTTCACCATCCGCCAGAGTGGGGAGGGGCGGGGCGGCAGCACTTCAGCAATTTTGATCATCGTTTCTAACCTTTTCCGAGTGATAATTGAGCAGGTGTAAGCCGTGATATGTCAAACGTCATGCGTCATCCAGAGTCGCGTTGACGCATGACGTTTGATGCTACAGATCCAAACTGTCGTTGATGTCCTTCTGGTACGCTTCCAATTCCAGATTCAGGATCTCGTCCATGGTCACAACGCGACCGACCACACCGGATTCGAGCATGGCGTAGGAGATGCCGACAGAGCGCGTGCCCTGGACAATATCAACTTCAGCAGGGTGCTCACCGAGGATTGCACCGGCCAGATCGTCATATTCGACGGCCAGCAACTTGCGGTCGATCTGCTCGAAGGGGAATTCATAGCGCCAGAGTCGTTCGCCGCCAAAAAGCGTCGCGGTGGCTTTGTCCAGGCGCAGATCGGGCACAAAGTCGAGCACCCGCTCATCATCGATGATCGTTTTGCCCTCTTCCCCGGCCAGGTGCAGCACAATATGCTTACCGCTGCGGTCGTTGGGCAGATCCATCGAACCCTTCGAGCCATGAATTTCCCGATTCCAAAAGCCCTTGCCGTGCGCGGCGTGGTCTTCCACATATTGGGCAACTGCGCCGTTGGCAAACGTGATGGTCGCGTAAGTAGCATCTTCAGCGGTGGCCGTGAAGCGAGCCGGCATTTGGCGCTGGAAACGTTCGTAGATCGGGTTCGGGGCCGAGGCTTTGGCCCCCTCTGCTACTGGGTTGTGGCGGATCGGCTCGTGGAGGCGAGTCTGCGCATAGACGGTGGTGGCTGGCCCCAGGTAATATTCCATGATGTCGGCATAATGCACGCCCACATCCAGCAACACGCCGCTCTGGTCCTTCTGGTGACGCCAGACCGAGATCAACATCCGGTTGCCGCCGCCCGCGGTCTGGTGCAACATAAAGCGGGGTTGACCGATCACCCCGGCGTCGAGCAATGCTTTGCCCAGGCGATTGATCGGGTCGCGGCGATAATTTTCGGCGGTGCTGACCACCAGATTCTTTGCTTCCGCGGCCTGCTTGATCACCGTGGCAGCGCGCACAGTCAAGCCAACGGGCTTCTCGATCATCATGTGCATGCCATGATGCAGGGCTTGCACGGCCAACGAATGGTGGAAGCGCGGCGTGGTGGTGATGTCCACGGCAGCCACACCCAACGGGGCCAATTCTTCGATCTTGCTGACGACCGTGGGTTTGCGGCCAAAATATTCTGCCGCGGTGTTGGCCAGTGACTCGGCATTTTCGGTCACCGGGTCACAAGCGCCGATGATTTCAAAACGATTCAGCCCGACTCGTTCCAACTCATTGAGGCCATACAGGTGACGATGTCCCATACCCCCACAGCCGACAATTGCTAGTGGAATTTTCTCCATTGATTCTTTCCTCTTGGTTCTGCAAAACTGATTCTGTACAACAAATTGATGTCTTCCAGAGATTGATTGCAACCACAAGCTGGCTATTACCCAGCCGACTCTTTGATGCCGCCAGTGGCGCGCAACAAGCTCTCTTGCACCAGCAGATCATGCTCGTAGCTGCGCACGGGTGCTTTCTCGCCTTTGACCGCGGCGACAAAGTCGGCCAGGGAGAGATCGTGCGTATCCTGGCGCCCCTGGTGGGGCACGGGGATCATGGTTAAGCCCTGCTCATAGCCACCTGCCGCCTCTTCAAGCACCAGGCGCAAGGTGTGCGCGGGCTCGAAGGGTTCGACAATGATCGCGCTGCCTTTGGTGCCATAGACTTCAAAGCGTCGCGCCATTGGGCGGGGCTCCATGGCTGCAATGTCGATAAAGGCAATTGCTCGTTCAAATTCAAAGACGCCAAGCGTATTGTCTTTGAAAGCGGGCACAACCCCGGTGTCGTTGCGCAAAAAGGCCGTAACCTTGTTGGGGCGGCCCAGGAGCCAAACCACCTGGTCGAGCATATGCCCACCGAGATCGTAAAAGATGCCGCCAGCGTGTTTGCTGATCGTGTCGCGGGTGTTGTAACCGAGCGCAACCCGCTCCGGCGGGATCCAGGTTGACATGTGGGCGCGCACCGAGAAGATATCCCCCAGCAGGCCGGATCTGGCCCATTCCGCTACTTGCTGAAAACCAAGATGGTGGCGGAACATGTAGCCCATCTGCAAGACGAGCTGCTTCTCTTTTGCTTGTTGCACCACTTTTTGCCACTGGGCCCAATTGTCACCAGCGGGTTTGTCATAGAGCACATGTTTCCCCGCGGCAACAATCGCCTCGGTGAAATCCAGACTCTCCGCGTTCAAGCCTTCGGAAGTCACAGCAACGATCGAGGGATCGTCCAGCATCTCTTCAGCGCTGTCAAACCAGTGTACACCGGCAAAATGGGGATCGCCCTCGGCGACTTGCTGACGGCGCACCGGGTCTGGTTCATAAACGCCAGCCAGTTCCACAGTCGGATTGTTCAACATCGAGGCAACCCAGGACACAGCGTGGCCATGCTTTGTGCCATACTGTGCCATGCGAATTTTGGACATACAAACTCCTGACTACTTCAGTTTTATGGACAGACTGTAGTCTATGCCACGCATTGTTATTCGTGCAAACTGACCCAGCGAGTGTGTCCAGAATCATGCGGCTTGCGCAGGGCTTCCCCTTTGCCCAGCCCACCCAGTGCCGCGCACAGCACAAACGGCAAGCATCAGAGAGACCAGGCTCCTGACAGAAGTCTGGTCTCTCTGGAAGAGCCATCGCTCTATGTATCGAATTCCTCGGACAATTCTACCCACCTCGGCCTACGCACAGACTGGATTTTCTGCGGCCCAGCGGTTGAAAGCCCCCGCGCCCTCCGTGGCCAGGTTGTGGCGAGCCTGTACCCACAATTGATGCCACGCTGCCGGGTCGGTCAATTCGCTAGCCGGGTTTTGGCGGCTGCGCGCCACGAAGCCCGGGAAATAGCCACGCCCGGTGGGCTGACCGATCGGGTTGTAGCGCAGATCAAAGCTCCAGCGGATGTTGTCGCTATGGTTGGAGTGGGAAGCGTGCAGGGTCAACTTGTCCAAAAAGAGTGCACTGCCGCGCTTGAGCGGGATCGACCTGGCTTTGCCCTCCAGCAATTTGCCGGGGACGCGCAAACCAATGGGGCTGGGGCAGTGATCCAACAGGCCGCGGCGATGGCTGCCCGGCCACACACAGAGGCAGCCATTCTCGACCGTTGCATCCCACAGCGGGAACCACACCGTGAGCATTTCAGTCTGGTCGGCTTCGGGCAAAACCACGCCATTGTCTTGGTGAACCGGCGTTTTCCCCAACTGAACACGACCATTTTCCCCTTTGGGCGTGAGGTGTTCCGGTGGTTTCAGGCGAACATGCTGCACCGGATTGGAGTAGATCTCCGAGCCGATGATCGATTCGACCGCGTCGAGCAACTTTGCGTTGGTCAGCGAGCGAAAGACAGCGGGGCCGGCCCAGAATGGCGTATCTTCCTTGACATTTGCCTGGGGGAGCGAAAAATCGAAGTACTGGGCGTGGACTTTGCCGCTCTCTTTGCAGATCTCGATCAGGCGCGGCCCAAAAGGCAACTCGCGGTAAGTCGATGAGATCTCGCCAGCGGCATATAGTTCATCCGCCAGCTTGTCCAACACGCCTTTATATTCTTCAATGATGGGGTCCAAATCTGCAACTGGGTCGAATAAATCTTCGACCACCAAATAGCCCTCATCACGGAACTGGGTTACCTGTTCCTCAGTCAAAAATGCCATTGGTTTCCTCCAAAATAGTTGCCCAACTACTTGCTAAAGAGCTCAGTTTGATATCGACTCAATGAGGGAGTACACAGGCCAGCTTATGCTTCGCGGGCTGCCGAATCGTCGGTAGCCATGCGTTCGCCGCGCAGCAAAAACGCGCGGATGTCGTAGCGACCGGGGCGCTCTGGCACCAAATGGCCAGATTCGACCATCAACTCCAGCGGGTTGACTTTGGTGCGCACCGGCAAGATCACCTTCTCGTGCATCCGGGCCGACTCGTACACCCCATGGATCATCTCCAACGCCTTGTAGCCATTTTCGCCGCGCCCGCGATGGGTATCGACCTTGCCTTCGATCCAATCGGCCAGTTCGTCTGCCTGGCCTGCGCCACCTTCGCGCCATTCAAAGCGATCTTTCAATTCGGCCACGGTGAAAAATTTACCGGCGGGTTCGTGGGTCTCCCAGCGGCCACCCGTATCTTTGTTGAGCACATGCAGCTGCTCAGTGGTCATATTGAGCATCCCTTCGCTGCCATAGATCAACGCGCCCTGGTAGACGGTGTCGGTCACATCGCTGAGCAGCAAAGCCTGCGTGCCATTGCGGAAGCGGAAGGTGCCGATCGCGCAGTCCTCGATGCGTGTGCCGCGCTCGTACATGTCGGTTTTGCGCTCGATATTGCCCATCACCCATTCGCACTCTTCATCGCTGAGCAGATAGCGATACATGTCGGTCTGGTGCGAGCTATAATTGGGCAGGCCCTGCCAGCCATAACTGGTGATCTGCTGCACTTTGCCAATCGCGCCCTGGGCGATTAGATCTTTCGCCATGGTGTAGGCAGGCAGGAAGCGCCGTTGGTGACCGATCACCAGTTTGACGCCGTTGCGCTGACAGGCGATGAGCATCTGTTCGGCGCGCCCCAGATTGTCGGCCATCGGCTTCTCGCAGATGATGCCCTTGGGCTTGTAGGCTGCGGCGGCAATCGTCCAGGTGGCGTGACCGGTGTGCCACGTGCAGATCGAAACCACGTCCAGCCCTTCTTCCTCCATCATTTTGCGCGCATCGGTGTAATGTTTGGTCTTGAGGCCAAAGCGCGCATCCATATCGTCCATCGCACTCTCGTTGAGGTCGGCCAGTGCGACCACCTCATACCGCTCCGAGTCGATGTAGCCACCCACATGGTTTCTGCTAATGCCGCCACAACCGATGATTCCGGCACGCAATTTGTTTGCCATAGTTGCTAACTCCTACAGGTTCTGCTGGTTAAATTGAATGAAGGTACCCAAATATTTGGCGAATTCAGCCCACAACGATCCAAGGACGTCCGCAAGCCCGGCCCGAAAATTCAGAATATTTCCTGCTTTGGCGCTGCGTCAGTCGTGCATCCGGTATCCTTGGATATTCCAATAACTCGCAATGGTTCAAACATCACGAACTTTGTCCAAAATTTTGGGATAGCCGCACAAGGGGTTTGTCAATCTCGTAGTGAAAGTATACAACGGGTAAGGCATGAGCACAACCTCGCTTCACGGTTTATTTTGCCGTTAACCAACCCTTAACTAGCTGCTGATAATTTGTTAATGGGTTGCGTCTATGCTGCAAAGCAAGCAGGAACAGTCTGTTTTTGGCTGAAACTGGCGGAGTATTTTAGGATTGCGGCAAACGACCACGCATTGTTGGATTCGCTGTGGATGCCAATCATATGTTGGGCTTTACTGACGAGGGGAAAAGCTGTGTTAATTTTTGGTCATCGAGGAGCAGCGGGCGAAGCCCCAGAAAATACACTTACCGGATTTGCTCATGCTGTGCGAGTTGGGGTGCGGGCCTTTGAATTGGATGTGCGGCTGAGCGCGGATCATCAACTGGTGGTGCTGCATGATGAATCACCGGCCCGGGTTGGGGGCGTTGGGCAGCGGGTGCGGGAGCTGACCGTTAAGCAGCTACAGGAGATCGATACTCGCCTGTTGCACCCTGCCTGGCCGGAGCCGGCCCCGATCCCAACCTTGCGCGAGGTGCTGACGAACTTTCCCGATTTGGACGCCTATCAGATCGAGATCAAATGCGCGCCGCCCCAGGATTTGCCGATCATCAGCACGGAATTAGCAGCGTTGATCAGCGAATTTGGGCTCCAGGAACGGGTGCAGATCAGCTCGTTTGAACCTGACGCGCTTGAGGTCATGGGCCAAATTGCGCCGGAGTTACCTCGGGCGCTGATTGGCAAATTCGACAGCCCACAGTGGATCGACAAAGCGCTGGCTTTGGGGTGCGATGGGGTCTGCATTCCCCACACCACGGGCACCGATGAGGTGGTGGATTTGGCGCACGAGCACGGGTTTGCGATCACCGGTTGGCCGGGCAATGGCCCCGCAGCCATCGCCCACTTGATCGATTGGGATGTCGACCATATCACCAGTGACTATCCGAAGGAAGCGCTGGCTTTTCTCTCCGTCCTGCACGATTTTTAATCGTTGCCAGCCGCACATCCACATCAATGGGCAGATAGTAGCCGTGATCCTCGTAGGTTCCCACAGGGAGCACGGCTACGCGACCGCTATCCGCCGCCGCCTTGCATTCGGGCCAGGTCAGGTCGGCGTAGCGATATTTCAGCGGTTATTTGCCTTGTTCCTGTTCTTTGCGCCAGGCTTCATATTCGGCGCGGGCTTCCTCTGAGAGCGGATAATACTTGCGCAGATCCCCCCCTTGTGCGAGACGCAGACGCGAGAAATCCTCCCATTCCACATGCTCGCTGGCTTTGGCCAACAACTGCGGCGCGAGCTTGATCGGCACGACCACCACACCATCATCATCCGCCACAATGATGTCGCCGGGCATGACCAGCACATTGTTGCAGGCAATTGGCCCATTGACCGCAAACGGCATCAGGTTGGTTTGGGTGTGGAAGTTTGGCGTCACCCCTTGCAACCACAGGCCGATACCCAGATCCTTGGCATGAGGATAATCGCGGATGCAGCCGTTGATCACCACGCCCGCGCCGCCGCGCCCGGTGAAATAGGTGAGCATCATCTCGCCGAAGATGCCGCTGCCCAAATCGCCCCGCGCATCGACCACCACAATGTCGCCCGGCTGCGTGTGATAGAGCACATGGCGGTGCAACTGGCGCTCGGGATCGGCGTATTCGTCCACGCCGTAGAGATCTTCGCGCTTGGGCATAAATTGCAGCGTGAGCGCGGGGCCGACCACACTCTTGCCCGGCGTCCAACTTTGGGGGCCGCGGATCTGCGAATCGCGGATGCCGAGGCGGCTCAATTCACCCGCCGCGGTGGCACTGCCAATCTGGGCCAGGCCATCGATCAACGAGCGGTCAGGACGCTGAATATCGGGTGTTTGTACCATGATTCTTCCTTCCAGAATGATTGAGAGTTCAAGACAAAATGAACAGCTTGTAGAAACCGCAGATTACACAGATTGCGCAGATTTTTATTTTCCTATCCGTGTACGCTGTAAAATCCGGGGTTACATTTTCTAAAATCCTGATTGGCATCACTTACGTAAAATCCAAAAACTCTTTTAAAATCCCATCCACAGAGTACGCATAGTTGCGCAGATCCTCCAGACGACTAACCAAAAATCTGTGTAATCTTTAAAATCTGTGGATTCTCAAGCAGTTTCTGTGGTCTACTTATTGTTTTTTATCTGCGCAATCTGTGGATGAGCTTTTCGCCTTGCCGACTAGATTGTCGGCATGACATTGCCGCCGCTGACCGGAATGTAAGCGCCGGTGATGAAGCTGGCCAGGTCGGAGGCCAGGAACGCAACCACGTTGGCGATCTCCTGGTCGGTGCCACGGCGAGCCAGCGGCACGGTGCTTTCGTAGCGTTCGCTGCGTTCGGTACCGCGCTCGCGATCCTTGTCGCTGATCGTCCAGCCCGGCGCGACCTGGTTGACGGTGATCTGATGGGCCCCGACTTCTTTGGCCAGGACGCGCAGCACACCATCCATATTGCGTTTGGCCCCGCCATAGGCCGATTGATTCTTGAACAATTGCATCGAGCATTCGGTGTTGATGCCGATGTAGCGCCCCTTGCCCTTTTCGATCATCGCGGGGATGAAGGCTTTGGCCATCAGCACATTTTGCAGCACACACGTGCGGAATTGATCGTGATAATCTTCCAGCGACTCTTCGAGCACGGTCTGCCACGGTGAGATCTGCGAGACCGCGTTGGTGACCACAATATCCGCCGCGCCCAAGTTCGCCTGCACCGCATCGCGCAGCGCGAAAATGGCATCTTTGTCGCCCACATCGCCGGTGACAGCGAGCGCGCGGCGCCCGAGTGCGCGCACTTCGGCGCATAGTTCTTCGGCCTTGGCCGCGTTTTGGTTGTAATGCACCGCAATGTCAGCCCCGCAACGGGCCAGGGTGCGCGTCATCACTCGGCCCAGCTGGCCGGTTGCCCCAGTCACGACCGCGATGCGGCCAGAGAGGTCAAGTTGCAATGGTTGCATGGATCAAACTCTTTTCTACTTGGGTTCAAAAGAAAAAACTTGCTTCAACCAATTAGTATATCACATTGCTCAGCGTTTGCAGACGAGGGTTAAGCCATCGCCAATGGGGAGCAGGCTCATATCCACCCGCTCATCAGCATGAATCTTCTGGTTCAAGGTGCGGATGGCAACAGTATCGGCATCCTGCCTGGTTGGGTCAGCGGCGTCGCCCCCCCACAACACATTGTCAATGGCGATCACCCCGCCCGGGCGGACCAACGCCAACACGGTCTCGTAATATTGATCATAATCGCTTTTGTTGGCATCGATAAAGGCAAAGTCGAATTGATGCCGTTGCCCTTCAGCCAGCAGGCGGCGCAACGTTTCGACCCCCGGCCCCAAATGCAGCGTGACTTTATGGGCGACGCCAGCTTTCTGCCAATATCGCCGTGCCACCTGCGTATATTCGTCGCTGACATCACAGGCGACGATCTGCCCATCCGCGGGCAGGGCCAGGGCCACGTTCAACGAGCTGTACCCGGTAAACACACCGACTTCGAGCGTGCGTTTGGCACCCAGCGTTTTGATCAGCCATTGCATAAACTGACCCTGTTCGGGCGAGATCTGCATCCCGCCATTTTCGAGTTTGGCCGTTTCCGCGCGCAATTCGCGCAGAATTTCCTGGTCGCGCAGCGAAACCGACAGCAAATAGGTATGTAATTCGTCGTTCAGACCAATCGAGCGGGCTGACATACCGTCACCTTTCCTGTTGTATTAAGGGTTGTTGGGCGTAGGGTAAGCGACCACGCAATGGGGTCAGCTTCAACCGTATAGCTCGATTGTAGGCCCAATCGGCTATTTTGGGGTAATCAACAAGCAGCAAAAAAACTTAGAGATCCACAGATTTCACGGATTATACAGATTTTTTATGGACATCTGTGTAATCTGCGCAATCTGCGGATGAGTTTTTGGTTTCACTTATCAGCGACACCCTGCAAACTTAATTCTTCGGCAAAGTGACAGGCGGCAAAATGGCCCGGAGTAATGGCGCGCAGAGCTGGGGTTTCTTGCTTGCAGCGATCCTGGGCATACCGACAGCGGGGGTGGAAATAACAACCACTCGGCGGGTTGGCCGGGTCGGCCACATCGCCCTCGAGCACAATCCGCTGTTTGCGCCGCCGCAAGCGTGGATCGGGCTTGGGGACAGCGGAAAGCAGCGCTTCGGTGTAGGGATGCAAAGGCTTCTCGAAGAGGGCTTCGGTGCTGGCCAACTCGACCAATTTGCCCACATACATCACCGCTACACGATCACACAGATATTCGATCACGCTGAGGTCGTGCGACACAAAGAGATAGGTGAGGCCCATCTCGGCTTGCAAATCTTGCAGCAGGTTGAGGATCTGGGCACGCACCGAAACATCCAGCGCGGAGACGGCTTCGTCGGCCACGATCAAGCGTGGATCCAGCGCCAGCGCGCGCGCAATGCCAATCCGCTGGCGTTCGCCGCCGCTAAACGCATGGGGATAGCGCCGCATATACTCCGGGCGCAAGCCGACTTTGCGCAGCAGCGCGGCCACACGATCTTCCAGCTCTTCACCCTGAGCAATCTTGTTCACCTTGAGCGGGTCGCCGATCAATTCCAGCACGGGCATGCGCGGGTTGAGCGAGGAGAAGGGATCCTGGAAGATCATGCGGATCTGCTGGCGGTAGGGTTTGAGCTGGCTGTTCGAAAGCTGACGCAGATCAACAGCCTGGCCATTGGGCGTGCGGTAGATCAATTCACCGCCAGTGGGGTCATAAGCGCGCAGAATGCAGCGCCCCGCGGTGGTTTTGCCACAGCCCGACTCGCCCACCAGCCCCAATGTCTCGCCTTGCTGAATGGCAAACGAAACCCCGTCCACCGCTTTGACATGACCAATGGTACGCGAAAAGAAGCCCCGTTTGACCGGGAAATACATTTGCAGATTTTTGACTTCGAGCAGCGTCTCTGGCTGCCCACCATTGCTTGCTCGCCCCATCCGATCTGCTCCGTGGTTCAATTCAGCCATTGCCTTTCCCCGGCTCATCATATAAGAGACAACGCACGGATCGCCCCGGCCCCAAATCGATTGGCGGCGGCACGATCCGATCACAGCGGCCCGGCATGACCAGATCGCACCGTGTGCTGAATGGGCAGCCCGGCGGACGATTGAGCGGGTCGGGCACCATGCCGCGGATCGAGTTCAGCCGCCCCTGTTGGCGACGCACCCCCACCTGCGGGATCGAGCGCAGCAGCGCCTGTGTGTAGGGATGTTTGGGGTCGTGGAAAATTTCATCCACGCTGCCTTGCTCGGCCACCTTGCCCAGATACATCACGACCACGTCATCGGCCATCTCGGCTACGACGCCCAGATCGTGCGTGATCAGCATGATGCCCATGCCATATTCCTGCTGCAATTCGAGCAGCAATTCGAGAATCTGGGCTTGCGTCGTCACATCGACCGCGGTGGTCGGCTCGTCGGCGATCAGCAAACTGGGATTGCAGGCCAAAGCCATGGCAATCATCACCCGCTGGCGCATCCCACCGCTCATCTGAAAGGGATAGCCATCGACCCGATCGGCCGGGCGCGGGATGCCGACGCGGCGCAACAGCTCGATCGCCCGTTCGCGCGCTTCCTCTTTCGTGACTGGCAAATGCAGCAGAATATTCTCGGTGATCTGGTCACCCACGGTGTGGATCGGGCTGAGCGAGGTCATCGGCTCCTGGAAGATCATCGAAATATCCTTGCCGCGGATGGTGCGCATGGCGCGGCTGCGCGGCGGCAGCCTGGCGAGGTCGATCACTTCGCTGCGGCTGCTGCCATTCTGGCCCTGGGTGCGGTGAAAGCGGATTTCGCCCTCCACCAGACGGCCTGGCGGGTCGACAATCTGCAGGATCGAGCGGGCGGTGATGCTCTTGCCACAACCGCTCTCGCCCACCACGCAGAGCGTACGGTTCCGATAAATGTCAAAATCGACTCCATCGACCGCCCTCACGACCCCTTCATCGGTGAAAAAATAGGTCTTCAGATTTCTGATTTCGATCAGTGGTTGGTTTGAATTCATCATAGGCAATCTTGAATACTCAAATTTTGGAGTAAGAGTCCCATCGTCCCCCGTCCGTCGTCCATCAACGGTAGGGATCAGCCGCATCGCGCAGACCATCGCCCAGGAAATTGAGCGCCAGCACCGTGATCACCACCACCAGACCGGGGATCAGCAGCCAGGGCGCGGTGGCTACGGCGCGAATATTCTGCGCTTCCTGCAGCAACACGCCCCAACTGACCACCGGCGCGCGCAAGCCCAGGCCCAGAAAGCTGAGCGCGGTCTCGGCGAGGATTGTGCCGGGAATAGCCAACGTCAACGAGGCGATGATATGGCTCGTGAAGGAGGGCACCATATGTTTCCAGATGATGCGCATCTCGCTGGAACCATCCAAGCGGGCCGCGGTGACAAAATCCTCGGTGCGTAAGGCCAGAAAACGCCCGCGCACCACCCGGGCCAACCCCGTCCAGTTGACAAAAGCCAGAATCAGCGTGATGCCAAAATAGATGTACGTCGGTGGCCAATCCGTGGGCAAGGCCGCGGCCAACCCCATCCACAACGGAATGGTGGGCAAGGAGCGGATAAACTCGATCACCCGCTGAATGACGTTGTCGATGGCGCCGCCATAAAAGCCGGAGATGCCGCCGAGCAAAATGCCCAGCACAAAGCTGATCGCCACGCCGACCAGGCCGATCGACATCGAAATGCGCGTGCCATAGATCAGCCGGCTCAGCACATCGCGGCCCAGACGGTCGGCCCCGAGCAGATACATCGGCGCGTCGGGGTCTTTGGGCCCAATCAGATGAATGTTGGTTTCAAACAGACCCCATAGATGGTAGGCCGGGCCTTCGACAAAAAAGCCGACCTCATGTTTGGCGCTTTCATCCACAACAAAGGTACGGCGTAAGGCCGCGGGATCGATCTCCACCGTATAGCCATTGACATGGGGATTGAAGCGGCGACCTTCGGCGCTCTCTTCGAACAAATTGAGCGGCTGGGGTGGCGCGTAGGTGTATGTGGCGCTGAACATATCGGTGGGAAAGGGGGCCAGAAATTCAGCAAACGCGGCCACCAGATAGATCAAAATGGTGATGACGCCGCCAGCAACGGCCAGCTTATGTTTGCGAAATTTCCACCACATCAGCTTCCACTGGGAGGCAACAGAAACCCGGCTTTCCGGCTCGGGAAGCGTTGCTGGAGAAGAGGGCGCTTCTCCGGTTGGTATCGAACGGACATCGGTGGTCATCAGCAAGATTCCTTGATGGTCGATGGGTGAACAATTCATCACGCCTTACGCAGCGCCTAATCGATTTCAGGGGTGAGGGCCTATGCTGCCCCAGAATTTTCTGGCAAGGCTGGCGTACGTGCTGTTATTGACATCTAGGTAAATATTTCATACTGGTGACGATTTGTGGTAGAAAAG